>DALS01000063.1:58309-81468 GCA_002499445.1 Methanosarcina sp. UBA293 | reverse complement strand
GGCCCAACGGTTGCAGTACAGCGATTGCAGTACGGCAGGTTGCAGGTATTGTTTCCCATAGAGAAAGAGAGTTTGACATAAATTATTAAATTCGAAACTATAATAGAATAAATTCACAATGCATAAATAACTAGTAATAAATCATTTATTATTGAGTGGTATCTGGAGGCTGGTTATACCCTCCGTGAATACTGTACTTACCCCAAACAATATTATAAGTTTTTAAGTTCCGACTATTCCAAATGCTCTCCTGAAACCGCTCAATGCCTTTTTTATGCTCAATAGTTTCTTACGCCTTTATGCCTGATAATTTTTCTAAAAATTACTCAAATCAGGTGTTCTGCCTAGCGTTCTGCCTGGCAGCACCTGAAGGTTCTAGTGCCTGTAGCTTTCAGATATCTATTCTTAAATTCCAATAATTTCGTAGACTTTTTCAATGTCAAGGTTCTGTTCAACTACGTTTGCAAGTTCTTCGTAGGCTTCGTTTTCGGTCATGACATTTTCAGGCCTGTACATAAGTCCTTTTTTCTCGTAGAGGTATCGCATAAGGGCATCTCTTAGATTTTTATTGTCAAAGAGCCCGTGCAGGTAAGTGCCAATTACCAGGCCGGTCTCGTCAATTGCACCATCGTCCCCGAAAATGTTTTGGCAGGTGTTTATATCCAGGGAGTTGGTTACACCCATATGGATTTCATATCCTTTTATGTCATCTCCGTCTATGGGAGCAAGTATAGGGCCGTAAGCGTTCACTTTTTTCGTGACCTGGATTGTTCTCTTTTTATATTCTCCGAACTTTGTTCCTATATCCAGAAGTCCCAGGCCTTCAAATTCGGCTTCTACTCCATTTTCTACTCCGGAATCATAAATAGTCCTGCCAAGCATCTGGTAGCCGCCGCAGATCCCGAAAATTGGGACTTTTCCCTTAAAAGCCTGAATTTTCCCAGCCATACCGCTTGCTTTAAGGTCAAGCAGGTCGTTTATCGTATTCTTTGTGCCCGGGATCATGATTGCATCCGGAGTTCCAAGGTCTCCGTCAAGATCTACGTAGCGGATTTTAGCAAGTCTTTCCAGGGGCTCGAAGTCTGTAAAGTTCGAGATCCTTGGCAGGCGGATAACTGCAATCTCTATTTCGTTTTCGCTTTTTTCGCCTTCTTTATCTTCGAGCGAGACCGAATCTTCCGAGGGGATATTAAGCTTGAAATAAGGAAGGACTCCAAGTACAGGAATTCCTGTCATTTCTTCGAGCTGCTTCAGGCCTGGCTTCAGGATTTCCAGGTCGCCTCTGAATTTATTGATTATTAATCCCTTGACATTTTTCCGTACATCCTCAGGAAGAAGCGCAATTGTGCCATAAAGGCTTGCAAAAACACCCCCTCTCTCTATATCTCCAACAAGGATTATGGGAGCTTGCGTAAGCCTTGCAGTGCCAATATTTACAATATCCCTTTCGTAGAGATTAATTTCGGCAGCTCCTCCAGCTCCTTCCATGACAATAATATCGTGTTCCTTGCAAAGCCTTTCAAGAGCTCCTTCAAGGACTTCATTCATTTCTGCAATGGAATCGTAATACTGGCCTGCGCTCCTGTCAGCATAAGGTTCTCCCAGCAAAATTATCTGGGAAACGCAGTCTCCTTTAGGTTTTAGAAGGACAGGATTCATATCAGCAGTGGGCTCGGTGCCTGCGGCTTTTGCCTGGATTGCCTGGGCAATTCCGATTTCTTTTCCGTCCTTTGTGATCCAGGAATTCAGACTCATGTTCTGAGCCTTGAAGGGGGCAACCCTGTATTTCCTCGACAGGATCCTGCATATGGCAGTCACGACTGAACTTTTCCCAACATGGGAGGCGGTTCCCAGGATCAAGACGCTTTTCTTTTCCATTTTTACCACACCTTCTGCTCGAACAGTTATTTTTAGCACTTACTTTTGTAATTTCAATTAATTAGCCATTGTTTTTTCCTGAGTATGTAAATCAAGTAAACTTGATTATCTTTAATATTTATCCTTTTATACTTCAACTAAAGAATAAATACTTTCGGATTCACTGCAGGTTTTGTTTATTTCCTTTAAAAAACTGGCCTGATTTTATCTTTTCTCTAAACCGGGAAAATTGTCCTTTTATCCGGTTACATTTCTTTTAAATCTGGTTACATTTCTTTTAAATAACATCAAAACAATCTTTTTGGTAAACAAATCAGGGAAAAAGACAATGAAAGCTGTGTTTTTCTTATTTATTTTATTTATTATTTTAGCTCCTCCAGCGTTTGCAGCAGATAGCTCTCCTGCTGGAGAAGCGAATACGGCTAACATAGCCGAGCTTTATAGCAACCTCGAGTCCTTTGATGTGACTCTTTACTCCACCCAGCCTAAGGAAAACCTAAGCCTTGAAGTGTTTCTTATAAGTTCCAAAGGAACGCGTGAGAAGACACTTGACAGGCAGGAATTTTTATTCAGCAGTCTTCCAGCAAATATCAGAGTTACGAAGGTTGGTTTCTGGAAGGTCAGCAATCCTGAACGTGGAGCTTATAAGCTAAAGGCCAGGCTTCTTGAGGAGGAGCGAGTTCTCTCAGAGGCTGAATATAACTTTGCTTACGGCAGCAACTCTGCATCAAGGCTTCTTGTCAATGACCTGGTTCCTAACTCCCAGGGAATTAGTGTTGCGCTTTCTCCAAAAGAAGCCTCTCTTTTTGATATCGAATATATGCTTGTAAATGGCTCGGATGTGGTTTATACAACAAAAGCTGAAAAACAGTCGCTTACCAGTGTTCCAGATGTTTTTTCCGCTCCCTGGGGCACGCTTCTTGAAAATAATAAGGAATATGTAGGCAGGATCAAGATTCAGATTTATTCTCCTGAAAGGGAGGTTATAAGCTCAACCGAGTGGTTTACTGCCAGAGACAATGCCGAGATTACCGATATCTATAAAGATGAAACCGGCGCGAGTGCAACGGTTTTCGGACGTTCCCAGGTGCCCTTTGAAGGAGATCTTGTTTTCTCTGTATATGAATTGACTGGGACTATTGGAAACAGAAATTCCGGCTTAGTAGAATCTACCCGAGTAAGAGTTCCAGTACTTTTGAACAACGACGACGAGACCGTTGAAGTTGCATGGAAACAGAAGCTTTCGGAAGGAGTTTACAGACTTGAGATCGAGCTTCTGGGAAACGATGATGATGTTATTGAGCGCAGGGAAAATATAATCGAGTCTAGTCTTTCTCCGGTTTCAAATGTGAGCCAGAAAAACAATACTGATATCGGAATAGTAACTCCAGGAGAGGACGGTGAAAATGGCATTCCTGGCTTTCTTTCAATTGCAGGAATTACAGGGTTTATTGCTGTGTCGTTTTTTTTGAGGAAAACTCGAAGGTGAATCCTGTAATTTCACTTTCGTGGTAATTTGAAGTTCGTATCCGTACGCCAATGTCAATGTATACAATACAATACAATACAATACAATACAAAATAAAGTTCAAAGAAACTTGTGCTCAAAGAACATAAAGCTCAAAGAAACGTAAAACACAAAGAGAATCTTAAAATTAAAGGTAACAGGAAAACCCTGGAAACCGAGCTGTGAACCCATGCGCTACGAACTCTTCATTTCGCTCAGGCAGATTCGGGCAAGAAAATTTCAGACAATTCTTTCAGTTGGAGCTATTGCTCTTGCCGTGATGGTACTTACCGTTTCCCAGGCGCTTATGGTTGGTTTTACGGGCGAGCTCTATAACACTACCGTAAATAAACTTCCGCATGTCTCAGTATCGCCACAGGAAGGTGAAGATTATATTTACCTTTACAGGACCCTTATTGACGAGATCGATAAAATCGAGGAGGTTTCCGCAGTTTCTCCCTTTTTTACTGGAGAAGCTTCTTTCAGGTTCAAGACAAATTCTCTTAATGTCGAGCTGAAAGGCGTTCTGCCTCTACAGGAAAATAATATCAGCGCTATTGAAGCCGATATGGTGGAAGGAGACTTCAGGGAACTTGAATATTCGCGAAACACCGTGGTAATTGGCTCGAAGCTGGCAGATAAACTTGAAGTGAAACTTGGCGACTCGGTTGATGTGTCTTTTCCTAATGCGAATCCTCTTTCCTTGAGGGTTGTCGGGATCTTTCATACCGGCTCTCCTCTGGACGAATCATTGACTTATACTTCCCTGGATACCGCTCAGAAGTTCTACAATGTTCCGGACGTAATCAACGGTCTTTCTGTCAGGCTTGAGAATTTTAACAGGGATAGAGAAGTTGCTGCCGAGATCAAAAAAACAGGCTATAAGGCAAAAGGCTGGACTGAAACCAATCCTGAAATCCTTAGGACGATTGCAATTGAAAATACATCTAATATTGTCGTGCTTGGTCTTATTGTCGTAATCGCTTCTTTTGGCGTGGTCAGCACTCTTAATCTGACAGTTATCGGCGCAACACGCCAGATAGGTATGCTCCGCGCTATGGGCGCTACAGTTTCAAGTATCCGGACAATTTTTATTCTTCAGAGCGGGATTCTCGGTCTGCTGGGTGCCCTTGTCGGTACTCTAACAGGTGTTATAATAGCGCTGGCAATAGGCCAGTATGAAATGCCAGCTGCTTCCTCAGAACTTTACGGCGGCATTACAACCATTCCCATCATAATCAGGGTTGGAGATATTTTGTTCACTATTGTTGCGGTTTTTCTTTTGAATCTAATTGCTGGAATTTATCCTGCCCAGCAGGCAGCTAAACTTGATCCTGTAAAAGCTATAAGTTCGAGATGAATCTATTAAATCACTATTTATTAAATCATGATTAGTAAAGGCAGTAAAATAATTCGACAAATAACTCAGCCAGTAGCTCAATCAATGACTCAATAAAGAGCTTAGTCAATAATTCAGTTAGTAGCTCAATCAATGACTCAATAAAGAGCTCAGTCAATGATTCAGTTAGTAGCTCAATCATAACTCAGTCATAATTCAGTCAATAATTCAGTTAGTAACTCAACCAATGACTCATTTAATGCTCAATCAATAGCTTGGATAATGATTCAATGCATAACTCGACAAATAACTCGGATGATAATTCAATCAAGAGTTTGCCCAGAAACTTAATAATTAATTCTATTGGACTGGAGTTTATCCCAATCCCTGCCGGGGAGTTTGATATGGGCTCTCCAATACATGAAAAGCGCAGAAAACTCTGGGAAAGTCCTGTGCATAGGGTAACGATCAAAAAACCTTTTTACCTTGGCAGATATCCGGTTACACAGGAGCAGTGGCAGAAAGTCATGGGGAATAACCCTTCGTATTTCAAGGGTGAAAAACACCCGGTTGAAAATATTTCTTGGGTTGAGATTCAGACTTTTTTCCAGAAACTCAATTCACTGGAAGAAACCAATGGAAATAACTGTTTCTACCGTCTCTCTACGGAAGCCGAATGGGAATATTCAGCCAGGGCAGGGACTACAACTGCTTATTTTTTTGGGGACGATGAATCGAAACTTAAAGAATATGCCTGGTTTCTGGGAAATTCTGGATTTGAAACCCATCCGGTCGGCCTGAAAAAGCCAAACCTCTGGGGGCTTTACGATATCTATGGGAATGTAGGAGAGTGGGTGCAGGACGAGTACCATATTTGTTACAAAGGCGCCCCGACAGATGGCGGAGCCTGGGAAAACCTTTTCCCAAGTATATCTACTCCAGTGCGGATAAGAAGAGGCGGGGGCTGGAATGGAAATGCAGGCTGCTGCCGGTCGGCGGAAAGACTTTTTGCGGCCCAGGATAAAAAGTTAAACGGCCTTGGGTTCAGGGTGGTCAGGGAGATGTAATCCGGAACAACACTGGAACTTAGATAGTGCTGGTATCATCGTCCATTTTCTGGATAAGCATTTTTTCATTAAGTTACCTGAATGTCCGGATTTATGTCCTTCAGTTAGATTAATACAGTTAGACTAATACGTATTAAAAAATTTTAATAATTATGGATAAACTTATTCTCATTCTTTTTCAACTTTTGCACTTTCCCTCTAAATAGTCTACCCGGCTATAAAATACTAAAGGCGCTTAAAAATAATTGTTTACATTAAAGTTTTTAACGCCGATCAATATCTATCCGAGTTCAAAAATTAATTCTAGGTAATTATATATCTTTTTTAGCTGATGTTTACGTGCAAAAACATAGCGAACAAGAGCGAACAAAAACCTTGTGCAGGAATTCTCATCAATTGATCACTGTATGAGAATTCTATTTTCCTATTTTGGCTAATTTAATACGAATTTAATGCTTTGATAAATTTCTTTATATTTATGTACAAGATCTCAATAATCTTTCTTACATTTTTTATAAATTAATATTATACACAATTTATTCGTATACACAATTTATTTGTATACAGAATTCATTCGTATATAGAAAAAATTATAATGTATTATCGTTTTCTGTCAGCTCTAAAAAGGTAATTATAGAAATGACAATGTTAAGCTGATGCTTATGTCTTCTGAGCTAAGACTTAGGGACTTCACAATTCTATTATTTTTTTCTGGACGCAATATAAGTAACCTTATTTTTAAAGCCACAAGTTAAGTTCTCTATACTTATTTTCCTATAGCCTGCTTATTTTTCTATAGCCTGCTTATTTTTCTATAGCCTTTTTATAATGAGACTTATATGATACAAATCCATAACGTATATTAATTATAGTTTTCAATTGTTCTGGAAGAATAAATCACCTTTCAGACAGGCATAAAAACTGTAAAGCCAAAGGTTTTTAAGTAGATATTAATTAATTCTTGAAAAATCCAGCTGGAGAAGTCGTATCATGCAGGAAAAAATAAAAGAAATTGCAGCTCGAGTTCGTGAACTGCGTGAACTATCGGATCTTACGGTCAAAGACATGGCAGAATATCTGCATATATCCGATGAAACTTATGAGAATTACGAAAATGGAACTGAGGATATTCCGGCAAGTGTACTTTTTGAAATTGCGCAGAAGTTACGCGTAGACATGGCTATCCTCCTGACAGGAGAAGAGCCGCGCATGAATATATTTACAGTTACAAGGGACGGAAATGGAGTTAGTGTTGAAAGGAGGAAGCAGTACAGGTACCAGAACCTGGCTGAAAAATTCATACACAAAAAAGCTGAATTTTTTATAGTTTCAGTTGAGCCCAAACCTAATGGGAATAAGTCTGAGACAAACTCCCACCCAGGGCAGGAATTTAACTATGTGCTGGAAGGAAGTCTGAAAGTCTATATTCACAATAATGAGATTGTTCTGAATAAAGGAGATTCCATTTATTTTGACTCTACTTACGAACACGCAATGGAAGCTCTGGAAGGAAAGCCAGCCAAATTTTTGGCAGCTATAATATAATTCCTTAATGCAGAAGCGCAAGAAAGTGAAATCTTTAGTTTGATGTATTATGATTAAACTTAGCTCAATATAATAAATCGGATTTAATGTAATTTGAGTTAACGTAATTTGATCTCAAATCCGGTAAAACCCGATATCCGGGGTAAAATCTCGAAAGCTTTGAAAACTTTTAATTTAAACCAGGCTCTGAAGCCTTCAAAAATATAGAAAATATAAAAATACGTAGATAAAACGGGTGTCCAGAATGACTTCCTTGCTCAACCAATTTGTTTTTAAAACTGATTTTGAATCCTACGAAGATTTTGAAGAAAATTTCAAAATTCTTGTTCCTGAAAACTTCAACTTTGCCTATGATGTAGTCGATGCCTATGCAAGGGACTCTCCTGAAAAACTTGCAATGATCTGGTGTAACGATAACGGGGAAGAGAGAATCTTTACTTTCAAAGACCTGAAGTATTACAGTGACAAAGCTGCAAATTTCTTCTCAAAGCATGGGATAGGTAAAGGTGACTATGTAATGCTCACCTTAAAGAGCCGGTATGAGTTCTGGTACTGTATCCTTGCACTGCATAAATTAGGAGCTATTGCTATACCTGCAACCCACATGCTCAAGACACGGGACATTGTATACCGGATCGAAAAAGCCGGATTGAAAATGATTGTCTGTATATCGGAAGATGGAGTTCCCGAACAGGTGGATGAAGCCCATTCCGAATGCGGGGATGTGCCGCTCAAGAAAGCAGTTGTTGGAGGAGAAGTTAAGGATGGCTGGATTAATTTTAGGAATGAGCTTGAAGAAGCTTCCCCCGATTTTGAACGTCCTTCTGGCGAAGCTGCTACAAAAAATAGCGATATTTCCCTCGTATATTTCTCTTCAGGGACTGCTGGTTTTCCGAAAATGGTGGAACACGACTTTACCTATCCTCTCGGCCATATTCTTACCGCAAAATACTGGCAGAACGTAGAAAATAACGGGCTGCATTATACGGTTGCAGATAGCGGCTGGGGAAAGTGTGTATGGGGAAAACTCTATGGGCAGTGGATAGCCGGATGTGCGGTTTTTGTCTACGACTACGACCGGTTTGAAGCCAAAAATATGCTTGAAAAAGCCACTAAATACGGAGTTACAACCTTCTGTGCCCCGCCAACGATCTACAGGTTCCTGATTAAGGAAGATCTCTCTAAGTACAATTTCGGTAACGTGAAATATGCGGTAGTTGCAGGTGAACCCCTTAACCCTGAGGTATATAACCGATTCCTAGAATTCACTGGAATAAAGCTTATGGAAGGTTTCGGACAGACTGAAACCGTTGTAACTATCGGGACATATCCTTGGATGGAACCAAAGCCTGGATCTATCGGAAAGCCTTCTCCTGGCTTTAAAATTGAATTGATGGATAAAGACGGCAGGCTCTGTGAGGTCGGGGAAGAAGGAGAGATCGTAATTAACACAAAGGATGGAAAGCCTGTTGGGCTCTTTGCTCACTACGGGAAGGATCCTGAGAAGACTAAGGAAACCTGGCACGACGGCTATTATCACACAGGTGATATGGCCTGGATGGATGAAGACGGCTACTTATGGTTTGTGGGGAGAGCTGATGATATTATAAAGACCTCAGGATATAAAGTTGGACCTTTTGAGGTGGAAAGTGCCCTTATCCAGCACCCTGCAGTGCTTGAATGTGCAATTACAGGAGCTCCTGACCCTGTAAGAGGACAGGTTATCAAGGCGACCATTGTGCTCACAAAAGAGTGCACGCCTGGTGAAGAACTTAAAAAAGAGCTTCAGGAACATGTAAAAAGAGTCACTGCTCCCTACAAGTACCCGCGCATTATAGAGTTTGTTGACGATCTTCCAAAGACCATTAGTGGAAAAATCCGCAGGGTCGAGATCCGGGATAAAGACCAGAGTTAAGTCCGAAAAATAACCTAAAAACGCTCCTAAAAACTCGGGTTCGATCAAAAAGCAAACATGATGTGATTTGATCCAAAGAGCAATAAATTTAGGGTCAAATCAAAAAGGGAAAAGAAAGGAAAGAAATAAGTACCTTAAACATCTGAAAAGTTTGCTTTGAGCAGATCATGCTCTGGTTTCATTTTTAGCGTTATCTAAGTGTTACCGCCAATGCTCGGCATGTAACAGATTATATAATTTACATTGTGAAATATATTATATAGTATTAAATTACGATTTAGAGTGTAAAGTACATGGACAACTGAAGGCAACTGAATGATAAGCAAAATGAGGATCTCATATGTCAAAAAATGATAAAAAAGAACCATATCCTGTTATTAATACTCTGGAGTGTAAGGCCTGTGGGCGCTGTCTTCTTGCCTGCCCCAAAGATGTGCTTTTCATGAGTGAAAACCTGAATGCTCGAGGCTACAATTATGTGGAATACAAAGGAGAGGGCTGCTCAGGCTGTGCAAGCTGTTATTATACATGCCCTGAACCACTTGCAATCGAGATTCATATTCCTTTGAAAGCTGAGGAAGCAAGGTAAGGCAGGAAAGGAGGAAAATTATGGCAACACAACTCATAAAAGGCAATTCTGCAGTAATCGTTGGTGCACTTTATGCCGGGTGTGACTGTTTCTTTGGATATCCGATAACTCCGGCAAGTGAGATTCTGCATGATGCATCCAAATATTTCCCGAAAATCGGAAGAAAATTCGTCCAGGCCGAGTCCGAAGAGTCGGCGATTAATATGGTCTATGGAGGAGCCTCGGCAGGGCATAGGGTCATGACATCCTCTTCAGGCCCTGGAATCAGCTTGATGCAGGAAGGACTCTCCTACCTTGCTGGCGCCGAACTTCCTTGCGTGCTTGTAAATGTTATGCGAGCAGGTCCAGGCCTTGGAAATATAGGACCTGAGCAGGCTGACTATAACCAGGTAGTAAAGGGCGGAGGGCATGGGAATTATAAAAACATCGTACTTGCCCCGAATTCAGTGCAGGAAATGTGCGACTTTACCATAAAAGCTTTTGAGCTTGCTTTCAAGTACAGGAACCCTGCTGTAGTGCTCGCGGACGGTGTGCTCGGACAGATGATCGAGTCGCTTGAATTCCCAAAGCAGGCGCTGGTCCCTGAGATCGATATTACCTGGGCAGTCAACGGTACAGCCGAAACCAGGCCTAACCTAGTGACCTCTATCTTTCTGGACTTTAATGAGCTTGGAAAGTTCAATGAAAAACTGCAGGCAAAATACAAGCTAGTAAAACAGAATGAAGTTGATTACGAGGAGTACCTGACTGATGATGCTTCAATTATCCTTGTTTCTTACGGGATCAGCAGCCGTATCTGCAGGTCAGCCGTAGACCTTGCCAGGCAGGAAGGTATCAAAGTCGGGCTTTTCAGGCCGAAAACTCTCTTCCCGTTCCCTGAGGAGCAGTTGAAAGCCCTGGCAGACAGAGGGTGCTCCTTTATTTCCGTGGAAATGAGCAATGGACAGATGGTAGATGATGTCAGGCTTGCAATCAACTGCTCACAGCCTGTAGAGCTTGTAAATCGTATGGGAGGGAATCTAATTACCCTTGACCAGATTATGGACAAAATCAGGAAAATTGCAGGGGAGGCATGAAAATGGCAGCAGAGATCATTAATGGAGAAAAAGTAATAGGAAGGCCAAAAGCCCTGTATGCGGACTACCCTCGCAAAGGAGGGGCAGCCACAACAGCTACTCATTACTGCCCTGGCTGCGGGCATGGGGTTCTGCACAAGCTTATTGCTGAGGCAATTGATGACCTGGGAATCCAAGACAGGACCGTTATGATCAGCCCTGTGGGTTGTGCGGTCTTTGCTTACTATTATTTTGATGCAGGTAATATCCAGGTTGCACACGGGCGTGCCCCTGCTGTAGGAACAGGAGTTTCAAGGGCCGAAGAAAATGCTGTGGTTATTTCCTACCAGGGAGATGGAGACCTTGCTTCCATAGGTCTGAACGAGACACTCCAAGCTGCAAACAGGGGTGAAAAGCTTGCAGTCTTTTTCGTGAACAATACCGTTTACGGAATGACAGGCGGACAGATGGCGCCTACAACCCTTGTGGGTGAAAAGACCACGACATGTCCAGAGGGCCGAGACCCCCACTTTGCAGGTTATCCTCTCCATATATGCGAATTACTGGACAACCTTAAGGCTCCGGTTTTTATTGAAAGGGTTTCAGTCTCGGATATTTCCCACATAAGAAAAGCCAGAAGAGCCGTGCGGAAAGCACTTGAAATTCAGCGCGATGGAAAAGGGTATGCTTTTGTTGAAGTCCTTGCAGCCTGCCCAACTAACCTCAAGATGAATGCAGAACAGGCGATCAATTTCATAAATGAGGAAATGGAAAAGGAATTCCCCCTTAAGAACTTCAGGGATAAATCCGAAGAGGTCGAACCACTAAACCGTGGAGTGAGTGACTTTACAACTGAAACTCTTGAGCAGCTTTATGGTATTGAGGCCGATGCCGAGGAAAAACCTTCAAGAAAGGGTTTTGCCCCAATCCAGACCAAGATTGCAGGTTTCGGAGGGCAAGGCGTCCTCAGCATGGGTATCATCCTTGCTCAGGCTGGGGTGAAAGCAAACCTTAATGCATCCTGGTTCCCCTCCTATGGCCCAGAACAAAGAGGAGGTACCTCGAACTGTTCGGTCGTGATTTCAGGTCAGCCTATAGGCTCTCCTACGGTCTACACCCCGGATATCCTGGTGGCTATGAACCGTCCCTCCCTTGAAAGGTTTGAAGGGGCAGTCCGAGAAGGAGGTCTTATCCTCTACGATTCATCTATTGGCGAAGCCAAAACACCTACGAATGTAAAAACCGTGGCAGTCCCTGCAACCGAGAAAGCCAAGGAAGCCGGTTCTGAGAAAGCCGCGAATTCTTTCATGCTTGGAGTCCTGGTTGGTCTTAACGCAACTGGCTTAGAAGAGGAAGTCTTTAAGAAAGCTCTTGCCGAAAACTTCGCAGGGAAGCCCAAAGTCATAGAGTTTAACCAGATGGTTCTCGAAGCCGGAGCCCAGTGGGCAAGAGAAAACATTAAGATCTGAGGACTTTAAGGTTTGAAGACTCAGGCTTGAGAAGACTTAGTTTGCGAGTTAGAGATCTGAAAGTCGAGATTGAAATTTGAAATTCAAATTTGGAGTTTGAGGAAAACTGAATTTCAAAAGGAAATAAATTATGTAAAAAGCAGGTAGGGAAAAGTTCTCTCTACCTACAGTACTTTTTTTCAGTAATTCTCAAGTAGTTTTAAGCAATCTTCAGCTAATTTGCCTTTTTCTATGGTTAACTGTCCCATTTATTGTTTTTCTGATTATCCTGCGCAGAAAAGTGTTCTGGAGAAAACTGGAGAAAAATAAATTTCTGAAAAACCATATTGAGAGACATACTTTATCACAAAATAAATGTTGAGGCATAAAGCTCTACAGGCTGTGAGCAGTTGATTGCAAGCCAGGATATATGTGAATCTGGAGCTGTGTGAATCTGGAACCAATCATAAGCTTTATTAAAGCTGAGTACATTCTAAGGAAAAGAGAGGTTATTATAAATTGCTTTTAAAAGTATTTGCAGAAAGTGCAGAAAACTATCACTCATTTAAAAGCAGTTTATTTGACTAGGAGTAGATGGATGGTAGGAATACGAGTCCCTATTCTCGAATCCCACCTGCGATCCAACCCAAAGATTAAGAGGAAACCCTATTACTCTTAATCCCAATCCAAAAGTAGATGGTAGGAATTTCGAGTCCCTATTCTCGAATCCTACCTGCGATCCAACCCAAAGATTAAGAGGAAACCCTATTACTCTTAATCTGCAAGCACTTATACGTACTTAGACGTATATATCATAGTCGACCTAAAAAATAGCTTATAGTTTAAATTTTTAAATCTATGTTACATTCATTTTACAACAAAACTTTGGTTACCATTAAAATATTTAATCAAAATATAAAGTTTAAAAATATAAAATACGACAATTATATTAGGAACTTATTTTTCGAAAAACTCTGAAAATTAAGAGTATAATGTTCAGAAGTTAAAGAGCAGATAACAAGGGACTTTTTCAGAATTAGGAAAATTAATTAACTTTGATTTACCGTTTAAAAGTAGTTTAAAAGTAGTTTAAAAGTAGTTTAAAAGTAGTTTAAAAGTAACTTATTAGTCTAGAAGTAGATGGTAGGAATTTCGAGTCCCTATTCTCGAATCCTACCTGCGATCCAACCCAAAGATTAAGAGGAAACCCTATTACTCTTAATCTATACCCTTATAGTGGTCTGGGGATATATATCATAACCGACCTAAAAAGTCTGCTCCCATCCAAAGTTTTAATATTACGCAATAATTTTCCTTTTCTGAAATTATAATGCTATTGAAAATTCTGGAACTAACAAATAAGAAAATCTTATCATGGTAGAGAAAATAGATTTTAGTTTCAGAAATAATTCAGGAACTTTACGAATTTACTCAAATTCCATATCACTGTGAGCGCAGAATAACTAAAACAAGGTGGAGTAACATTGAAATGCCAGCAGTCCAAAATTCCAGTTTTCCAACTATAGAATTTATACGACCACTTTTATAAACTAGCCCGTTTTGGTAAGTTAAAAGAGGATTTTTCTTGTACGTAGATCAGCCTTTTTGAGGAGTAAACTTCGCGAGAAACTCGGAAAGCATTATCATAAGAGGAATGATAGGAATCCTGGCCCATTCGTGGATTCCTATCGATTATTCCCAACCCCGTGAGATTGAGAGAAAAACTTAATAACTCTCAACCCGCACTCTGTTATAGTATTTTGTGATATATATCATAACCCTTTTAAAAAATAGTTTCTGAATGAATTTACTAAATAGATGTATGTTTTTTTGCTCGTTGAAAATTTCAACTCAGTAAAAATATAACTTAACAATATACTTCAACTTAAGTTGTAATCTCACAATAATAAGGCAAAAGCTGTAGTTCCGACAGTAGGGGATTAAAAAGGAAAGGATTATTCTGCCCCTTTCAATATTACGATCCCTCCTAATAAGTCTTCAAATGAGTTTTCAAATAAGATAAGATCTTAGCGGCGGAAAGCCATTGAAACTTACAGAACTGTAGCTTTGGGTATAGGCGCCTGTCGTAAAAATGTATACACGGTTCCCCTCCCGCATTGTGTGAGGGAAAGAGTATTTGTGATTTTCATAGAGAATATCCATACTGTCACAGGTCGGACCTGCCAGGATTACTTCTTCAGCACAACCTTTTTTATCACAGAAAATGGGATATTTTATGCACTCATCGAGAGTTTCTATAAGACCCCCGAATTTGCCGATATCAAGGTAGACCCATTTATATTGATTAAATCTGGCTTTTTTAGAGATCATCACAACTTCGCTTACGATTACCCCTGCGTCTGCAACTAGAGAACGTCCAGGTTCTATAATAATCTCAGGCAGCTCCTCCCCGAAGTCCTCATGCAAAAAGCGACGAATTTCCCGTGCATAGGTCTCAAGATTATGAGCCTGGGACTGATATTTTGCAGGAAACCCTCCTCCAAGGTTGATCATCTTCAGATGTATGCCCTTTTCAGCGGCTGCCTCAAAAAGGTACTTGCATTTGGAAATAGCATTGTCCCACTGACCAATGTCTCTTTGCTGGGAGCCAACATGAAAAGAGAGCCCATAAGGCTCTAGTCCGAGCTTTTCAGCCTTAAGGATAAGCTTATGTATTAGGTCAGGATGCGAACCAAACTTTCTTGAGAGGGGCCAGTCAGCGCCATCACTTTCAGTTAGGACACGGAAAAACACTCTTGAGCCAGGGGCTTTTCTTGCTAGCTTTTTTAAATCGCTTTCTGAGTCCGTAACATAAAGCCTCACACCCTTCTCATATGCGTACATTATGTCCTTCTCTTTTTTGATAGTATTGCCGTAACTTATCCTTTCAGGTTCTACCCCAAGTCTGAGAAGCTGATCAAGCTCGTAAATTGTTGCTATATCAAAATTCGAGCCTTTATTCTTCAGGGCAAGTACAACCTCATCCATGGGGTTAGCCTTTACAGCATAGTGAATTTTTGCAAAGGGCATGTGCTCTACCAGTTCTTCATAGCTTTGCTCTATTTTTTGTAGATCAACGATTAAAAATGGGGTTTCTTTATCCCGGGAGAATTTTTTAATTCGATTAAAGTCGTTTCTTAAAACAAAATCCTCCAGCGGAAATTCGTAGCGCTCTTTTCTCATATCTACTCCTTTCTAATGTTAAAACAGATTCATAACTGATTCATAACTGACTCATAACTGATTCATAACTGATTCATAACTGATTCATAATCGAACTTATGCAAATACTAGTTGATATTTTTTACCATGTTAGTAATCTGTAATGATTATTAAGTTTATAGTCAATTATTTTCATAATACGTGAAATAAAGCGATTCAAATAGGATTTAACATATATAAAACTAATTATTGGTGAATATTAAGATTCAAAACTAATTTAAATCTGCAAATATCTATTATAAATAAACATATTGTAGAAAAAAGCTTAATCCAATCATTTTTTTGAATTAAAGGCATTAATAATCCTTTTTATATCTACAGAGATACGAGAAATCGTAAGTCTCGTTAAAATCAGTATGAGTGTTTTTCTACCCAAAAAACTAATATTAAGAACTTAAATTGGAATAGAGGTAGGATTAAACAATTAAAGGATTAAAAAAACCATTTTTCACAATATTTTCAATATATAACCTATTTCAAGTCGTCTTCTTAGATGGCTAAAACTGAGATTTCAGAAATATTTATAGATGTAACTAGCAAGCGGTCTTTCTAGTTCTGAGTAGCGTTATCAGTATTCCGATTCCTGTAAGCACAAAACCGTAAGTTATGACTTCCAAACTTAGCCGAGAAAAAAGAAATATAATAGAGAGGATTCCAAGAAATGGAGGCAAGGGAAAACGGCCAATATTCAGAGGAACCTTAAAAGAACGATTTCTCTCAGGGTCAGTATAACGGAGCTTTATCAGGGAAAGATTGACCATAAAAAAGACAATAAAAATCATAAAATTAGCAATGTTTGCCACGATTGTAATATCTCTGAAAGGAACAAACAAAATCGAGAGACAGGCAATGCCGAGAATTGCAACCCATGGAGTATGGTAAGTACGGTGTACCCGTGAGAGACTTTTCGGAAGCGACCCTGAATATGCCATGCCGTAAACGATCCTTGACCCACCGAGCATAACCACCAGTACGGTGTTCATCGTGGAAAAAAGGGCTATCCAGGACACGAGGGTGAAGGCATCATTCCCTAGGGAAACTTCCGCAACATCGGCAATTGGAGCCTCTGAAATTCCAAGGACTCGAAAGTCAAGCACACTTACGACAGTTACTGCTGCACATATGTACAGGAAAACCGTAAAAAATATGGCAATAAGCAAGGCTTTTGGAGTTGTTTTTTCTGCTTCTTTCGTTTCCTGGGATAACCGCACAATATCTTCAAAGCCAAGAAATGCGAAAAAAACCAGAGTCGAGGCTTCAAATATTCCTGACAGGTCTGGAAATTCAAGATAATTTACTGTTCCAAGATAAGGGAGACCTGAGTAAATAACAATTAAAAGCCCGGAAACTTCTATTAGACTTATTAGAATGGCCAGCCGTGCTGATTCCTTTATTCCGTAAACTATGATAAGGCTCAGAAAAACGAACAGGCCAATTGTCCCTGTTAAATATCCACTTCCAAAAAGAGTGCTAAAATACCTGCCAAACCCAAGCGCAACCGCAGAACTCGTTATTACCACAAAATATATGACAAGCAGCCCCACAAATAGGCCAACACGTTCTCCAAAAGCTCTTTTTACAAACTCGTACTCTGCGCCTGCCCTTGGATACATGGAAGCAAGTTCCATATAACTCAGGGCAGAGAGTGCGGCAGTAGCCCCGGCAAACAGGAAAGAAAACCAGACCATGTTGCCTGCAATCCCTGCAGCTTTTCCCATAAGCACGTAAATTCCGGCCCCGAGAATATTTCCAATCCCTATCAGAGTAATCTCAAGCAAATTCAGTTCATTTTTTAGTTCTGATCCCTCTTTCATAAGAAATCCCAGCGCCTAAAACTTGAAATTCAGGACAACATGATAATCTAAAAACTTGACAGACCTGTTGGAAAGACTATTTCCTGAAAGCCTATAATCAAGTCTCCATTACCCTTCTCCCCAAACTACCCTTTTATAGAATGCTCTAATTCCAATAAAAGGCTTAGTTTCCTGAAAAAAGTTTAAGCTCAGGCATTATGTCTGTAGAGAGTCTGAATAAATTGTAATCCTAATCTTCAGGAATTTATGCAATTATTCATCAGAAATTTGTCAAATCTGCATAAATAGAACATAAAATAAAAATCAGGAGTTTTCGGTCTGCCTATATAAGCGCTGTAAATGGCTGCCAAAAAAGGCTGGTAAGGTCTCCTGGCTGGGTAACCGCGCTTTACGGGTCCGAAGGAGCCTTATATGTACACTAAAACGGGTTTTCTAGATCTAAAGAAAAGCTTTTCAGGTTATGTTTTCATTTTCTGTGAAAGCTCCCTGCCAATCTCTTCAACCTTTATTAAATCTTCTTTTCTTGGTTTGCCCTTTACCTGAAGCGTCCCCACAACTTCCATCTTCGAAGGAACTAGAATTTCTCCTGCCTGCTTTAGAGCTCCTCCGCCCCAGCCGAAGGATCCGAGTATAACCCCATACTTTGCAGGTGGATTAAGTGCTTTTACAAGGTAAGTGCCGTAAACGGCAAGAGGGTGCATGCCTGCAAGGACTGTGGGAGCCCCGAGGATAATAGCACGGGAATCAACCAGTTCCCTTGCGATATCTCCTGTATCCGAGACTGCAAGGTCATACATCCTGACATCTATACCTTCTTTCATCAGCACTTCGGCAATAGTCCTGACCATAAGTTGTGTGGAACCCCACATACTCACATAGACAATAAGGGCTTTATTTTCGGTCTCTCCTGCAGTCCACTTCGCATAGGGTTCAAGTATCCGCTTTGGATTTTTATAGACAGGTCCATGACTCGGGGCAAGAATTTCGATATCAAGATCCTTTATTTTTTCAAGAGCCTTTGCCCCCATTTTTCCAAAAGGCATCATAATTTCCCCATAATAACGTTTTGCAAGAGGAACTAAGTCTTCCAGATCCTCGTCATAAACACCCTGGGCTGTGTGAGACCCAAAGAAATCACATGGGAAAAGTACCCTATCTTCAGGCAGGTATGTGAACATGGTTTCAGGCCAGTGAAGCCAGGGAGCTTCGATAAAGCGCAGAGTTTTCCCTCCCAAGTCAAGAGTATCGCCTTCGGCAACCACTTTAATCCTGCTCTCGGGCAGTTCGTGGTAGAGGCTTGCCATTTTCACACCTCTCTCCGTCGTAACAAGCACCGAGCTAGAAGCCCTATCCATAATATAACGAATTGCACTTGCATGGTCGGGCTCGGCATGATTCATTATCAAGTAATCCAGATTTTCCAGGCTGGAAACTAGATTTATTTTCTCTTCAAACTCCTTTTCGAAACCAGGATTTACGGTATCTATAAGGGCTGTTTTTTCCTCTCCTTTCACAAGGTAAGCGTTATAGCTTGTCCCCTGAGGCAGCGGAATCAAAGCATCAAACATTCTGCGGTTCCAGTCTTTTATCCCAACCCAGAATACATTTCTGACAATTTCAGGAATACTGTAAATCTCCATATTTTCCCTCCATTTTCCCCGATGCAGTAATTTTGCTTGAAATAAAAAGCAGATAAATCTCTGTCTGCTTCTGCCAATTCGGTAACTGGATTTATTTAATACCTAATATTGCATTCTTCCGATATATTTATTAGGCAGAACCCTTTACTGACAAAATCTTAACCTTAACTGATGTCTAAACTCAATCAGCAAAAGACAACTGTGGGGAAAACACACATGCAATTATTCTGTCATTTTTAGTTATTCTTAAAATCGACAAGAGAAAGCTTTATATAGGCAGCAATAAGTTATCTATTTCCGATCAGGCTTCTAGCAGGCAGAAATTGACAAAAACATGGGTAGTGTGGTTACCCTGAGCCTGAAAAATATTCGAGTTTGAAATAAAGTATTAAAACTCCGAATATGCGGTAAAAAGAAGGGACAATTATGAAAACATCTTCTATAGAATTGAATCCTAATAAATTGGTTCAGTATCTCAATAAACCAGCAAGCGAATTCACCAAAGAGGATATTATAAAGTTTATCAAAGAGTACGGCATCAGGATGCTTAATTTCCGCTATATTGGCGGAGACGGCAGGCTCAAAGCCCTCAATTTTATCATAAGGAGTGAGGAACATCTTGATACAGTGCTCTCCACAGGAGAAAGAGTTGATGGATCCAGCCTTTTCAGATATATTGAGGCTGATTCAAGTGATCTCTATGTCGTGCCTAAATATCGTACTGCTTTTGTAAATCCATTTGAAAAGATCCCGACTCTTGACTTACTCTGCTCATACTTTGACAAGGATGGAAATCCCCTTGCAAGCGCTCCCGAGAATATCATGAAAAAGGCTCATACTGCCCTTAAGGAGAAGACTGGGTATGAGTTAAATGCAATGGCCGAACTTGAGTATTATATCATTTGCGACAAAGCTCAGATTGGCATTGACTTTGAGGCTGTTGACCAGAGAGGGTATCATGAAGCAGGTCCCTTCACAAAATTTGAGCAGCTCAGGAAAGATACCATGCTCGCTATTGCCGAAGCAGGCGGATTTATAAAATATGGGCATTCTGAAGTCGGAAACTTTACTGACGATGCACACTACTATGAACAGAACGAGATTGAATTCGATGTCACAAATGTTGAGGACGCTGCTGACCGTCTGCTCATTGGAAAGTGGATGCTCAGAATGATTGCATCCCAATATGGGGTGACTGTTAGTTATGCCCCGAAGATTACCGTCGGAAAGGCAGGCAGTGGATTACATATCCACATGAAGCTCATGAAAGATGGAAAGACAGCGACCGTCGAAAATGGAGGGGAATTGAGTGATGCTGCAAAGAAAGCAATCGTCGGCTGCCTGGACATTGCCCCAGCAATTACTGCTTTTGGGAACACGATTCCTACATCCTACCTGCGCCTTGTCCCTCACCAGGAAGCTCCAACAAATATCTGCTGGGGAGATAGGAATCGCTCAGCCCTTATTCGTGTGCCTCTTGGCTGGTCTGGGGACGCGAGTAAAATGATTACAATCGCAAACCCAAACTATTCTGAAGATCTCAAGGATTATTATGGCAAGCAGACCTATGAATTTCGGGCTGCAGACGGCTCTGCTGACGTCTATCTCCTCCTTGCCGGACTTTGTGTTGGTACCCGCCACGGGCTCGAAATGAATGAAGCTCTCGATCTTTCTAAGAAACTTTATATTAGTGTAAACATCTTCAAGGACGAACACAAAGATAGACTTGCCGAACTCGAACATTTACCTGCTTCTTGCTATGAGTCAGCTCAGGCTCTGAAAGAAAAGAAGGATATTTTTATGCAATACGATGTGTTTACTGAGGGTATGCTTGACGGAATTATCCATAGTCTTGAAGCCTATGATGATTACCAGCTTAGTGAAAAACTCTATGGTAAAACTGAAGAGATCAAAAACCTTGTCGACTCTTATATCCACATTGGATGATATTGTTTCGGCACTTTAAAGAACCTTCCTCCACCACGAAAAGGCAGAGCCCCCCTTCTCAGGAAGGGAGAGTCTGCCAAAAATATATTTTCATAAAATATTTTCTAAAAATACTATTTTTAAAAAACTTTTAAAGTCTATTCTGAAATTATCTTCCCGAAACATTTTTTGCAGTTTTTACCCTTATTATTCTGGTTTTATTCTTTCTAATCTTTCAAAGTTACTTCCCGCCATCCTCTCAGGTTTTACATCCAGAGTTTCGAATCGGGGTTGGTTTTATCTATCTTAACGAAATCTATAGAGAACGTATAGTGATAAAGGATTCCGAATTGATCAGAAATGAAAGATAACAATAATCTAGAAGAACCTAGTAACCAAGAGAAAATCCTCTCTGAAAATCCAAGCCCCAAAATAACAATCATCTGTTCTGCTCCAGACCTTGCCAGCCAGAACATAAAAACCCATCTTTTGAACCTTGAGGAATGGAAATTCCTTAAGCTTCCTGAGAATACCGAATTCTCTGCAGCCAGGGAATCGCTGGACGGAAAATTCAGGCTTATTGAAATTGAAGAAATGCACGTCTTTCAGGACGGACTTGATAAGAAACTGGAGAATTTGCATCTGCCAGCTTCCCTTATAATTTTCGCATCCAAACATCGGAGTAAAGAAGAAATTTCTTCTCTTACTGTACACTGCACAGGAAATCCCTCGGATGAGGCAAGGCTTGGAGGCTGCCCTAAATCCCTTGCAGTATCCTCTCCGGCTGCCATGAAATCCATTCTTATGGAAATAAAGCGCCTGGTTGAGCAAAAAGGCTTGAAGTATGATGTTACTCTTGAAGTGACTCATCACGGGCCTACAGAACTTTCAGTCCCTTCACTTTATGCTGAAATAGGAAGCACTGAAGCGCAGTGGATAGATCCTGATGCCGGCGAGATTGTTGCAAAAGCTATCCTTGCAGTATCCCTTGAAAAAGTGCCTGTGGCTCTCGGGTTTGGAGGCGGGCATTATGCCATGCGCCAGACAGGGCTTTTGCTTGAAACCGGGATCTCTTTCGGGCACAATTTTCCCAAGTACCAGCTGGAATTCGTGGATGAAGCCCTAATAAAGCAGGCTGTCGAGAAATCAAAAGCTGATTTTGCTTATTTTGACCGGAAATCCATGAAAAGCGAAGACAGGAACAGGATTTTCAGAGTCCTTGAGAAACTGGGGCTCAGGGTTCTTAAAGAATCTGAAATAAGGGAAAAATACGGGCACTAACGTTAAAAAAACGATAAAACAAGCCTGATTATCTAAAAGGGTCATAGAAGGATTATGTTACCGTATATCTAAGGCGCTCAGTATACGGGATAGGATATAATGTTGAATCTTGAGATATTCCCGGTTCTCCTCCGCTTTCTTTTTGGGGGAAGCGCAGTTGTGATTTCCACACTTGTTGCAAAGAATTTCGGAGGCAGGCTGGGGGGAATTTTTGCCGCTTTCCCTGCAGTGTATCTTGCAGCAGTTTTAAGCCTGAGTATGGATTATGAAGGCAGTGAACTGCTTCTTGCCTCAGAACAGCTTTCAAAAGGTGCACTTGTGGGAATGATAGCAGATATTTGCTGTGCCCTTGCTGCAAGTTATTTCATTCTCAGGTATGGGTGGAAAAGAGGGCTGGCTTACGCACTTCTCCTCTGGGCCGTGCTTGCCCCGACAATTTACTTCAGTTGGTTCAGGTTCTGAAAAACTGCAAATTTCTGAAGCAGAAAAGAGTAAAATAAGGAGTTATATCATGAAATTTAATTTCGGGGACCTGGCCCTCAGGTTCGCTTTCGGGGGAACTGCTGTTGCTGCCTGTCATATCATGCTGCAGATAATTCCCTCAAAATCTTTTGCAGGAATTTTTGCCGCTTTTCCAGCTGTCATGGCAGCTGCCGTGATAATGGCAGGACACTTCGGAACCTCAGAGCAGGCTTCTGATGTTGCCCTTGGAGCCAGTGCAGGGATGATGGGCTGCACTATCTGCGTGTTCACTGCCATCTTCTGCATGGAACACCTTAAAAGTTGGAGCCTTTCGATTATTATTGCCCTTATTGTCTGGTTTTTCAGCTCATATGCCGCAATAAGGTTGATCCAGGGTTTACTGGGGAAATAAAAGGAAAAAGGCAGCAAAAAAACAGACTATTGAGATTTCGGACTCCTGTATTTGTTATG
>DALS01000063.1:0-58269 GCA_002499445.1 Methanosarcina sp. UBA293 | reverse complement strand
ATTTTTTTAATTTCATCGGTTCTCCGCAACATGTTATGTTGCCGGTACAGCAAGCTTCCGTAGTGCAGCAGGCTTCTCCGCATGCGTTTACTACCTTCAGTTCAAACCCGCACCCTTCACAAACAAGAACCTGACCTTCTTTTAATTCACTGCAGTTCATTCTATGTCACCCCAATTTGTTTGATAGGAAAAGTATGTAATTTGGGTTCAAACTGCTTTTGAAACAATGATTCTAAACATTAGTCTGTGAAGCTGGAAATGAACTGAATGTGAACAGTAATCTGGCAAGTTTCCGGATAAAAGCAAGGATTCTAGATGAAGGCAAGGATTCCGGAAACAATCATCAGTGAAATATTTATATAGTAAAGATGATAGAATTAACATATGCTTGACCAGGACCTGATCCGGAAATGGCTGGACGAAGGCACAATTAATCATGCCCAAGCCGAAAAAATGAGGGCAGACCTCGAGGAGTATAAAAAGGAACACAGGTCAAAAAAGCAAATTATCGCCTTTTCGACAATCGGGGCGATTCTAATCGGGATTGGTGCCATTCTCTTTGTGGCGTCCAACTGGGAAAAAATCGGGGATACTGTCAAGGTTCTGCTGCTTGCAGGAAGTACTGTGGGCATACATTATACAGGTCATCGTTTAAAATACGAGAACCGGAAATATCCAAGGCTGGGTTCTGCCCTGCTTCTTCTCTCTGCCCTGCTCTTTGGAGCCAGCCTCTTTTTAATTGCCCAGATTTACAACATCAACGCCAACAACAGTACGCTTGTTCTGGTCTGGCTCCTTGGAGTTTTTCCCCTGATCTATGGCTACCGGTCGGCTCCGATAGCCGGGCTTTGCTCCCTGCTCTTTTATCTCTGGATTGGCATTCTGTATGGAGAACGTACCGACCTCAATAAATTGATTAACATATGGGACCTCTATCTTGTATCAGGTATTGCACTCTATTTTACTGGCATTTTGCACGGGCTGGCAGAAAATGTAAAACATGCTGAAAAGACTTTTGAGTTTATGGGGCTACAGGCTGTACTCTTTGCATTATTCATACATACTTTCAATCTGGGAGGGTACAAAGTTGAAAAAGTCGTTCCTGTAATTTACGCCTTTTTAGGAATCCTTATCCTGGCAGTTTTGTGCCTGGAGAGATTCAGGTCAAAGCTTACAGGCTTTCAGGTAGATGCAGGTATGGCCGTAATTTCATTCTTAGTAGCAGGAATTACTCTCACAGCGGTGTACAGTCCATTATCGGAAAAAACTTACACGGGACTTTTTAACATTATTTTCCTGGGGTTCTTGATCCTGCTCCTGTATGCAGGGTACAATACCGAAAATATAGGGATAATTAATACTGCAATGTTCTGGTTTATACCTCTGATTTTTGCGAGATACTTTGACTTTTTCTGGGAACTTCTTCCAAGGTCATTCTTTTTCATACTTGGAGGGCTTGTCCTGCTGGCTATAAGTGTGGTGCTGGAAAGGAAAAGAAGAGAATTGAAAGTCCGCTTTGCCGGGGTGAGACAATGAAAAGCTGTGGTTTGAGAGCCAGGGACTGTGGAACCACGAATCTTCCAGGAACAGGGAGGATCTGCGAATGAACCAGAAGAAAATCCTCTACCTTACCGTGATTTTCTGGCTCCTGATTTTTTCAGGTTTTATTGCCTATAAGGAATATACTCTCAGGACCGGCACTGAGGTTATGCTCAAAACCTTGCCAGTAGACCCAAGGGATCTTTTCAGGGGGGATTACGTGATCCTTAATTACGAGATAAGTACCCTGGATATGGAAAAAATTCCGGCTGAAGATTCTTATTTTACTTATAATGATAGGATATATCTGGCACTGGAACTGAAAGACGGGTACGGTGTACCTAAAAAAATTTACAGGACTCCGCCGGAGAATGAGTTTTACATCAAGGGCACGGTAAAAGATGTTTTATACGAATGGGAAACCGATGAATCAGATCTTGCGACAGAAGAAACCATTAAAGAACTTAGAATCCATTACGGCATTGAGAGCTATTTTGTTCCCGAAGGCAGGGGTATAGAGATAGAAAGGGAGCAGAGGGCTGGGAGTAAAGGAGTTGATGTAAAGGTTATTGTTGATAAATATGGAAATGCCATAATTAAGAGCTTATTGATTGATGGGAAAGAGATTGAGTTTTAGCTGAATTGATCTTCCCGGATTTTGTTCACACACAAAAATAAAATAAGGTAAATCTGTCACGACCGAAAATTATATAATTAGGTGAACCCTAACTAACAAGCCAGATCAAGATATGATGGAGAAAAAAGAGCATTTGTTCCTAGTTTTTGAGAACCTGATCAAAATCAAAAGCGAATGCTCCTGTCAGATCTTCTCTGAATGCGGGCTATCAGATATTACTCTTAAACAAGTTGAATATTTAAGAGCTATTGATGAATATGAAGAAGTGACCTTTAGCAGGCTTGCTAAAATCACTAGAAATTCAAAGCCCACCATTACTGAGATGATCAACAAATTTGTCAAAATGGAATGTGTGTACAGAGAAAGATCCCAGGATGATGGCAGAATTTTTTACATTCGTCTTACAGAAAAAGGGCGGATGATAGCCCGTGCTGAAGAGAACGCTTTGTTGCAGGTCATTGAAAAAATGGTAAATTCACTGGATGAAAATGAGCTGGACATGCTTATCAGTATTCTGGGGAAATTAAGATAATTTTTGTCCGCGAAAAGAATGCTAAGATATTTTTTGTTTACAAGAACAGTTAGGTTAATTCAAACTAAATACTTGAGATTGATTTGAGATTATATTGAGACGATTAACAATGTATTCACAAAAAGCTGACGATAACAGAGAGAAATTGGTAGTACCCCTTTTTGAGATAGTGGTTTATCCTAAAAGCCAGACAAAACTCATGGCTGACAAAGTTACCGGCGAAGTTCTAATAAATGAAATGAAAAACTCCGAATTCGTGAACGCGGTTGGACTTACGGTAATGAGCGGCACAAAGACTTCAGACATCTCCGAAGATACTCTGTATAAAACCGGGAATTTGCTTAAAATCACATTTGTACAGCCTGCTGATGACGGATATCTCATTGTCGCAAAGGCCATTGAAAGAGTAGAGGCGGTTTCTCTATACAGGAAGAATGGGCTATTTTATACAACATACAGGCCTGTCCATGATCTGCGGGACTTTGACGAGGATACTGAAGCTGAGGTGATGGCAAATATAAAAAAGACAATTCATGAGATAAGCAGCAGATATCAGGGTTCTGAGCAGTTCACCCGCCCAATCGACAAGATGGATTCTATTGATCAGATTATAGGATTTGTCATGCCGTACATACCTGTAAAACTTGCTGAAAAGCAGAAGCTACTGGAACTTGCTTCGGTTCGTGAGCGGTACCTTCTGTTCCTCCACATTCTGACAAAACATAAAGAGAATATCAATCTCCAGATAGAAATGGCAAAGAAAGTTACTGATAAGATAAGCAAGTCGAATAGAGAAGCAATGCTCCGCGAGCAACTCAAGGTGATTCAGGAAGAACTTAACGAAGGAGATGATTCAGCTTCAGGCGATGCCGCGTACAGGGAGAAAATTGAAAACTCAAAGATGCCTGATGAGGTAAAAAAGAAGGCACTGGCAGAGTTAAAGAAACTCGAAACCGGAGGTAGTCATAATCCTGAGGCTCATGTTATAAGGAATTATCTTGACCTCCTGCTTGACCTTCCCTGGGTAACAGAAGAGAAAAAGAGCATTGATATTTCTGAAGCTCGGCGTGTGCTTGAGAGCAATCACAATGGGCTGGAAAAGGTCAAAGAGAGAATTATTCAGCATCTGGCAGTAATGAAACTAAAAAAGGAGAAACAGGGTTCAATTCTACTCCTTACGGGTCCGCCAGGAACCGGAAAAACGAGTCTTGGAAAAAGTATTGCCGATGCTTTGGGTAGAAAATATATCCGAGCCAGTCTTGGAGGCGTCAAAGACGAAGCCGAAATTCGGGGACACAGGCGGACATATGTAGGAGCTCTACCAGGAAGGATTATTCAGGGCATGAGAAAAGCAGGCACGAAAAATCCGGTATTTATCCTTGACGAGGTTGATAAGCTTTCAGCTTCCTACTCAGGAGACCCGGCAAGTGCCCTTCTGGAAGTCCTTGATCCTGAACAAAACAGTACCTTTTCAGACCACTACCTGGAAGTTCCATACGACCTGTCTGATGTTTTATTCATAGCTACTGCCAACTCTGTAGCAAGTATCCCCTGGCCGCTTCTTGACAGAATGGAAACAATTGAGATCTCAGGCTACACAAAGAATGAAAAATTTGCAATTGCAAGGGACCACCTGATTCCTAATGTCCTGGAAGATCATGGACTTGATGCCGAGAAACTCAAAATTGAAGATGAAGCCCTGAGAGTAATCATTGATAAATATACCCGTGAAGCCGGAGTTCGTGGGCTTAAAAAGCAGCTAGCCAGGACTGCGAGGTTTGTATCCGAGAAAATCGTGTCAGGCAAAGCCGACCTTCCTTATGTGGTCAGGGCAGACATGCTCAAAGAAGTCCTCGGAAAAGAATTGATCCGACAGGAAGAGGCAAGGAAAGAGAATGTACCTGGCGTGGTTACAGGACTTGCCTGGACACCTGTAGGAGGGGATATTCTCTTCATAGAAGGTACGTTTATGCCAGGCACTGGAAAGCTTACGCTTACAGGCCAGCTTGGGGATGTGATGAAAGAATCTGCAAAGATCTCTTTGAGTCTTGTCAGGTCACGGCTTGTAAATACTGCAAACAGCTTTGACTTTACTTCAAGTGATATTCACATCCATGTGCCGTCGGGTGCAACCCCAAAGGATGGCCCGTCTGCAGGTGTTACCCTCTTTACTGCTCTGACATCTCTGATTACAGGCAGAGTGGTTGACCCGAAAACCGCCATGACGGGTGAGGTCACACTAAGTGGAGCCGTATTGCCTGTGGGCGGCATAAAAGAAAAAGTCCTGGCAGCTCATAGGGCAGGCATAAAGAAGGTAATCCTGCCAAAGGAGAACGAAAGGGATCTTGAGGATGTGCCTGAAGATGCCAGAAATGAACTTAAATTCGTACCCGTAGAAACCATTGAAGAGGTTCTGAAAGAAGCCTTGGATATTGACCTGCCCAGGCCTGTAGCGTCATGTTCAGGAAATAATTTCGCACCTGTGCACAACGCGTAAGCATTGAAAGTAATGCATGGGCACTGAAAAAATACATAAACTTTAACAAATGCAAAATAGGGGATAACGACCCACCAGAGCCGCAAATTCCCCTATTATTTTTTTTCTATTTATCCAACCCTGCTTTTTCCTCTCAGTTTTATCCAGAATTACATCTGACATTTATCCGGAGGATTTGAAAGAATTTCAGTCTTTTTTTACAGCAATTTTGCTAAACTAGGTCGGATTGAAAATCTTATATTATTAACTGAAGTTGGTCCGGTTGTACTCATTAAATTCACAAAAGATGTGCCCATTTTAAGATTCTGACCATCTTTCGAGTCTGCTTATAAGTTCCAAGTGCTACAGGAAAGGAAAGAAGAATCAGAGCCATATACCTGAAATTAAAATCAAAATTTAGAGAATCAAAAACTCAGGTTCAGGTTAAACTGAACTTTACGTCCCTAATTTCCCACAACATTCTTTTAACTCTTCTTTTTCTTATTTACAGCAAATATTATCCTGTTTGGAGATTTATATAAAACTTGAACGCCTGGAGGCAAAACTATGAAAGTAATAGCAATAAACGGAAGCCCAAGAAAGAACTGGAATACAGCGACCCTGCTTGAAAAAGCTCTTGAAGGTGCAGCTTCAGAGGGCGCAGAAACGGAAATTGTTCATCTCTATGACCTTGAGTTCAAGGGATGCATAAGTTGCTTTGCCTGCAAAGTAAAAGGTGGAAAAAACCTTGCTAGATGCTCTATTAAAGATGAACTGACCCCTGTGCTTGAAAAGCTGGAAGTTGCCGATGCGGCAATCCTAGGATCGCCTATATATCTTGGGAATTCCACAGGCGAAATGAGGTCCTTCATGGAGCGGTATATATTTCCGTATATCACTTACTCGGTTGACGTTCAGACATTCTATCCGAAGAATATCCCGGTTGGCTACATTTACACCATGAATATCAAGGAAGAAAATTTTGGTATGTTTTGTCTTGATAAGGTTATTGAGCTGAATGAAAGGCTTGCAACAAGGATCTTCGGATATTCCGAATCGTTATGGAGTACCGACACATACCAGTTTGACGATTATTCAAAATACCTCTCATCGATCTTTAATCCCGAAGAGAAGGAAAAAAGGCGAAAGGAAGTATTTCCACAGGACTGTCAGAAAGCCTTTGAGATGGGAGCAAGGTTTGTAAAAAGACAAAAGGCTCTGGAAGCATAGAAAGAAAAGTAATAAAATTTGAGTTATCTTACTCTGATCTTACTCTGGAAAACCGATTTTGCTCCTTTAATCTCAAAAACCTTCGACAGCTTGCCTTGTAGCCCTGCCCAAAATTAATCTTGTGTCCTAAGACTCTTACAGGTTAGTTATCGTTTAAATCTATTGTCTTCATTTTATGGTTTTTACTTTTAGCTTTTTTTCTCTATTTTTCTCTTCTTTTTGGGAAAGGCCGCTCTCCTACGCCAAGCATAAAAAGAAAGGTTCAGTGTAGCTAATAAGGTTGTTTGGGGTAGAGTAAAGAATTGTTTAACTTCAGGCAGTTTTACATACTTTAGGCAGTTTCACATAAACCTTGAGGAGTTAAAAAATTCAAAAGTGTCAATCGCCCCAGGAGAAAGCCTGTGTTCTTCAAATATCTCCCTAAAGACTGCCCTGCAGTCTTCTTCAAGTATCGTTTTCCCACTGCTTCCGACATGCACTATAATCTTGAGCCTGATATATCCTGAGTTGGGACTGGTTCAATTATAATAAATGAAAGATCAAAAGTAGATGAGAAATCAAAATATTTTCTGGGGAAGCTCGCTCCCCAGTTCAATCCTAGTTAAATTATAGATTGGCCTATTAAGCCTGAGAGTTATTAACAACCTTCCGATTTATTGGCAGCTGTTAGATTAGCCGTCTTAATGGTTATGTTTTCTGTCATGTATTCTGTAATATCTCTCCCTAAAATGCATTCGTAGGCCCGAATCATCTGGTCCATCATCTCCAGTTTAGACTCGTTGGTTGCAGTGCTTGGGTCTTTAAGGTGCATCTCATGTGTCTCAATAGCCTGCTCAAGCCAGAACTGAGTGCAGTCAAGCCTAGCCTGCATTGAACTAATATCTTGATCCATTCTCATATCCATATTACTTCTACCAATACCTGCATAAGCTCGCATCATCTGTCTCATCATTTCCATTTGAGACTCATTGGTTGCAGCGCTCGGATTCTTAAGGTGCATCTTATGCAGTTCAATAGCCTTTCCCAGCCAGAAAGAGCAATATTCAAGTCTTGCCTCAGCTGAACAGAAACAAGCGTTTTGAGTAGATAGTGCTGAAGCGTTTTTTGTTTTATTCATCATCCCAGTTGTCATATTATCTGTCAAATTTTCCTCTTTAAGGTATGCGTAGCCCTTCTGCATGTGATCCATTAATTCTAACTGAGAGGATTTATTGGCTGCTACTTTAGGATTTTTCATATGCATATCATGCAGTTTTATAGCCTTCTCCAGCCAGAAACTGGCGCATCCTAGCTTTTCCTGGGCTGCCCTAGCATTTTGATCCATTTTCATCATGCAGCAGCTTTCATTCATCATTTGACCTACCATCATGCGATGCATCATGGTCTCATTCATCGAGTAATTTTCCATCATACAGCGCATCATAGTCTCGTTAACCGAAAAATTTTCCATAGCATAATCCATCATGGTTTCGTTGGCTGGGTAATTTACCATGCAAGATTGCTCTATTGCACATGTTTGATTGTCAGGACAATCAATCACCATGCCCCGTTGACCCATCATATTCTCCCTACCCATCATATCTCCAGCGATGGGCTCTGCAAGTGCGACTACCATTATTGCTGCTAATGTTAGCAGTAATGCTGGTTTCAGTGTTCCTGATTTAGTCATCCTATTCTCCCCCCATTATATACCTATTTAAAAAGCTTAAATATACAGCATTAATACATAGGTGAATATTTATTCATTCGATTAATATAAATGGTTTATCATAATAACATCGGCTGTGGAAATTATTTTCAATACTAGTGGCTTAATTAAAAAATTATTATATTTGATAAGAAATGTTGAAGTTAATAAGTTAGCTCAGTCAAAACAAGGAAAGGTATAACTTATCAAGTCAAACTGAAGTCAAACTGTACATCGAAACTCAGCTTGTTGCATTATCTCCACCCAGATAGGGCCCATGCCACGTATGCACCCAGATTTGGCCATTATAGGCATTTACACTCAACATGCCTTCAATATCCTGTCGTCCAAAGTCGAAGGTGTAGTATCCAGGCATTTGTTTAGATTCCATGACCTTCGCTCCGGGTAGATAGCCTGTTAAAAACTCTTCTGCTAGTTTCTTTGCCCCAGCCAGATCATAGTCTGCACCCTCCGCCTTCGTTCTTCCAGCGCCAGAAAGTGTGTTCCACATCATATTCGGTCCTGGTTCGGGATAAACAGACCCTGAGTATCGATCTACCAGTATCTCGGCTATGCTCTGGTTGCTACCTGTATCTTTCAGAACAGCATAATAATTGCTGCTGAAAGCCATGAAATCGTCTACTTCCAGATTCGATCCATATTGTTTAGCAAAATCCTCGGTTTTCTGCCTGGCTTCCTCTTGAGCTATAGGTTTAGCTTCCGGATAATAGAGAGCCATCATATCTCCCATCATTCCTGGGCCATAGCTATAGTTATAGGCTGGATTGTGCATCATACCTGGTCCCATATGCCCTGGTTGATAACTACCTGTGCCGTAGGTTGAACTATACATTATTGGCCTGAAGGCTAGAAAAGCAAGCAGTATTATTACTACCAATACTAGCAGGCCAATTATGATATTTTTGTTGTCTGCCATGATTCCCCCAAATTAGTTTTATAGTCAAGTTAGCAGTTAACTGCATTTCTTATTTGCTGCTCAAATATTCTCATCCAATCATAACAACTGATTCTTGTCTGACTATAGTTTGGATAAAAACTTCACTCAAATCCACTAAACTACTCAAAGTATAACGCTTCAACAACAGAATGAGTCTGTCCAGTTTTCGGTTTAATTCTTTTTGTAAACTTTACGTTATACGAAACCCATTCAATCAGTGGGATTAAATAAAAATTAACAGATTTTTGAAATGGTTGAGGTAGTTCCATTTAAGAGAAAGAAGTTCCAGCAAATTACTGCGCTCCATTTTGACAATCTAAGCCGAGCTCCCAACGGCGACAGATAACGTTTCATCTTGTAAATGAAATCAAGATCGCAATAATACCCCGATAATTAAATGTATGCCAATTTATTTATAAACACAACCTGCACTTTAAGCGTATAATTAGGATATTACAAATTTTCCGACTTCTGGTACAAACGCAAGGCCATTTTTACATATATCTGGAATAATCGTCTCCAAACGTTGCCAATGCCTCTCGTTCCTCACTTTTTGCCAGCTTCTTATATCTCCATATGAGGATTGAAAACACAATCAAAGTTAATATTGCGGGTCAAATTGTACCAGAAATTCCAGCATAACAAGTATGAAGACATCATATTGAGGCAAACATAGGAGTATGGCCTTGTAATCGCTAATTCATAGTTCCTCTGTACCTTATACAGCACGTTTTCCAGGCTGCGAGAGAAGATGTTAAACCATTTTGTACAGATTTAATCCTGGCAACGAATATCAATGTGATAGAAATTGAGTGATTAGCACTGCGAGAATTCCTAGCACCATGATTAGAGTCACAGCCACCAGAGAAGTCGACCACAGGCTGATATCATACACCCTCAGGAACCTTCTTGCGCTCTTAAAGCCTATCAAAAGCTCCAAGGATAATATAAATAACACTATTGCTATCACGCTCACTGACATCCAATGATTGCCCGTAAGTGATGCCAGCGATTGTTTGAAATCGGGAGACAGATCATGAGCGATGATGACCCAGCCTGTTAAAAATATGGCAATCGTAGCTGATGCGATGGAAATCGCTGACTCTTTCATTTTAAGGCCTCCGTCCCTGTCTGTCCAGCATTGGATATGACCGCTCCCATCAGGAACATTAGCAGCACTATGAACAGAGCAAGGTAGGCAATCATCGTCAAAGCGCGCCTAGATTTGGTATCATCCAGAAAAATATCCCTGTCTAAGGTGGAGAGAGTGACTGATAGGGCGAGAGCAATTATGGGCAAAAAGACGAAAATGTGCTCTTTCAGCTCCATTACAATATCATGCGCCCAGGGATAAGGACCTTCCAAGATCACGGGTTTTACCTGGAAGCCATAAGACGTTAAATAATTGTAACCTCCTGCAATCCAGCATCCTGCAGTTACAAGAAATACTGTCACGTAACTTGCTACCCTCGCCCTGGAGAGTGACCTCTTTGTCGGGTACCGGATTTCCAGAATGATCCAGGTAAGAAAAAGGGCAGCCAGGCCCCCAGATATCGAATGCAAGAGGACTAAATTTTTTGTACCGGCAATTACACCATTGTAAAGACCCCAGCTGGCGTCAATGATCAAGATTGGGGCCAGGGCATATCCCATTATTTTGTGCAACCCTCTGTATGTTGCTCGATTCTTTAAAGTCAGGCCTGGAATAACCTGAAGAGCTACAATGAGAAGGATAACCAGTCCCAGCCTCCCGTGAACAGATAATAGTATGGATTCTCCGTGCTGTAATCTTATCCATAAACCATATATGAACGATCCCAGGATGAAGGCTCCAAAGTAAATGCCGTACTTTTTATGAAGCTTAAATATGTTTCCTGAGCTTCGCTTTATTCTTCCCCTGAGCATGGCCCCGGTTATGACAACATAAACCACCAGCGATAGACTGATAATAGCTATCAGGGCGTGGCCTATCCAGTTTTCGTACGCCAGGGCAATGCTGGTAATAATTAAAAGTAAAGCCAGACCTTTATATATATCTGGTAATATTTGTTTTCGGTTTGATTCCTCAGGAATTTAAAGTCCCCCATATTGCCTTTTTTCAAAGTCTCTGAAATATATAGTCGGCGTAACGGGATTTGGTTCCTGCCCTAAAATCAAATTAAAGCCGGGTGAAGACATAGCCAATTAGAAAAACTTTCTCGATAAATGAGGCAATCTTTAAGAGATTTTCAATTTAACTGTCTCACGGATCAGGTCTATTTGAACAACGATATTAATATTATTCACGGACATTAATATTATTATATCGTTCCAATAAATTCTTGCTCAAAGAATTCTGATAATATATCCTACTATATCCTGCTCAGAAAACTCATGATAATTTATCCATGCCTCGTAATAAATATCGTGATATTACAAAAAATCAGTACGTTATTCTATTTATGTCATTATTATAGTACCATTATTATAATAAAATATATTAAGTAATAATGGTTATCTATCTACGAGGGTATTGTCTATATATCTCTGCTGACGCTACTGGCAAACTTATAGCCTGTGTGCTCTTCATCGTCTTTAACCGAACTTTCAAACTAAGCCAGAAATTATCGGTTGCAGTATTCAGTGGAGTCCTTACCGGATTTTTTGCAAGTATCTTTGGCATAGAGGGAAATAAATGCTGTAGCCTTGAGCGCTTTCAACCTGGAGAAAGCCGTTTATGTTGCAACTCTGGCGCCATATCTTTTATGATTGATTCTACAAGGATAGTAACAACCTATGTCAGCGGAGACGTCAGGCTTGAACCTGTCTTCTATCAGGCTTTTTGATCTTTATACCCGTATCTCTAATTGGGGCAATGCTCGGGGAAAAAAGGAGTTGAAAAACCCCCCAGGAAAAATTCAGGAATTTCGTGGCAGTTTTTATATTTTTGTTGGGCCTGAAGCTGGTGCTGTTCCCATAGCTTTATGGCAGCCCTGCTTTTGGTAAATATAGGTCAGGTTGTACTACCAGAGGGCTCTCTGAGAATTCAAACGGTCAGCGGTAAAAATACAAGCAAAAAAATTCTTTTACTATCCGACTGCCAGGATGTTGTTCCGACATATAATCAAAAAAGAGAGACAAAATGAGGCAAAAGAAACAAAAACCAGGTCTGGTTTAAGTCGCCAGGTCCAGTTTAAGTCTTTATTCCCTTCTTTAACCGGATAGTCAAAATAGGCAATAAGCAAAAGAGAAAGCAGAATTATGACTCAACCGAATTATAAGGGCTCGGAATTATAAGGGCTCATACCCTGCATCTCGAACAACAGCCTTGATTTTTTTTAAGTCGGTTTTTGCCTCTTCAAATTCCACAACTGCTTCTTTTGTTTCCAGATTTACATCAACTTCAATTACACCCTGCACGGAAGCAATAGCTCTCCCAACTCTTAAAACGCAGTGATCACATTCCATGCCTTCAATTTTTAAGGTTTCATGCGCCAGGAAACTCAACCTCCGTCAATGAATCCTAATTTTGTCTATACTAGTCTTGTCAGCTTTGTTTTTAATATATCATTTATTTTTAATTTTTATATTATTATCTATCTTGATTTTATGTTTTGTCTGTTATATTGTATGTTAGATTCTCACTTAGTTAGGTTCTCACTCATCAAGCAATTTTATGATTAAATATTTGCTCAAATATTCACTCAGTCATTCCGAATTATAGAAAGGAGGACTATCAAGATTGACCCTGCAAATCCAGCCAGACCGACCCAGGAATAAGTACTTCCGTTTAATAGAATATAAGTCGAGACAATAAGTAGAACAGCCAGATAAAGTTCTTTTGAAAAAATAGTTTTCCTGTTTTCTTCCTGTTTTAAGGAAAGGAACTGATCCCCCATTCCTTCCATTTTATCGGCAACTTCTCGAATTGCAGCCCTCAATTCGGCTTTCTCGTCCACAGGCTCTGTGGAAAATTCAATATGAAGAGCAGGACCTTTTGGAGCATTAAGTTTTTTATAAGCATCCATAAGCACAGGGATAGCAATGGTTTTAATGTTGTATCTAGGGTCTAATTCCAGGCACACCCCTTCTATAAGCAGGATTGCTCTCTGCAGAGTCGAAAATTCTCCAGGCAACCTGATATCATATTTCAGGCCTAGCTTTGCATAATTGTCACTTTGTCTGCCTTCAAATCCGTAGTTCTGGTTTGCAATCAGGCTATCCATATCTTTCCTGAGCCTGTGGATATCTACTTCCCGTGCGTCTGCGCCCCCTATTTTCAGGAAACCTTGAGTTGCCCCTTCCACATCCCTGTTATTGATGGCATAATAAAACTCCAGCATGTGTTTTTGGAGCTCCTCATCGATGCTGCCTACAGCCCCAAAATCGATAAAGGCAATAGTATCGTTTTCCTGAACTAGCATATTGCCCCCGTGAGGGTCGGCGTGGTAAAACCCGTCGATATAGACCTGTTTAAGATAACTTTTGGTGATGGTACGTGTATACTCCGATTTCTTGCTTTGAGGCACAGGCATGTTAATTATGTCTTTGATCTGGATTCCCTGGATGAATTCCATTGTAAGGACATTGGCTGAACAGTAATCGGAATATATTTTGGGTACGGTTACATTTTTCACGTTCTTGAAATTGTCCTCAAAACGCCTCATATTAACAGCTTCGGTTCTCAGGTCAACCTCGTGGGTAAGCATCTCCCGAATCTCAAGTAAAAAGGCATCAATATCAAAATTACTTCCTAAACCGAGAACCTTTCTCATAACAGGTTTGAAATCGTCCAAGATAGAAAGGTCAATATTTATAGTATCAATAAGGTTCGGGCGAAGGATTTTTACAGCAACTGGTTTGCTTTCCAGAGTTCCTTTATAAACCTGTGCAATCGAACCGCAAGCAATAGGTTCCGGATCGAAGCTGTCAAAGATTTCAATAAAAGCTTTTGCTTTTCTCTCTCGTGAAGCCTTAAGTTCTTCTGTCGTTTTTTTCCGATTCCGCTCCTCACGCGTCTGATACTCGCAAACGCAGGCAAGATCAAGGGACTCAGCCATTTCTTCAAAAGGCACCGGCTTGACTTTGTCCTGAAGATTTACCATTTCTACTACATAAGGTTGGGGAACAAGATCAGGCCGTTTGCTCATGGTCTGCCCCATTTTGATGAATGTCGGCCCTAGCTCTTCAAAAGCCTGCCTGAGTTTTACAGCCGTCTGCCTGTTTTCGAGATCAAAAGCACAGGTGCATTCAGGATTTGAAATATAGTCAGTGCGCAAATCCCGGTACAGTTCGGGAATAAGATTGTATTTTAAAAGGACCCTAGTAACCTCAAGGTACCTCTTTGTTTTCCCCAGCATCCATTTATGAATTGGTTGTTATTGTTTAAGAGAATTTCTTTATACCACATTAAGCGTAGTTAGACGTTAAAGTCAATTATTGATAGGTAAAACTATTTTTCGAATGACTTAATAACCAATCCAAATAAGAAAATGAAACTTTTTACGGCTTTGCCCTAATTTTCCTGAAAACGTCTTTAAAAGCCAGTTTTTTTGCCTCCTTTATGGTAAAACCGGCTTCTTCAATATTCTTCACGGTATTCCGAGTTGTATGGTCCCCAAGCAGGAAAAACAGAAAAGGATTTATTAAATTTTCAATGAGGGCGATAATAGGGTCGCTGCTGTGCACGTGTTCAAGAGCTATCAGCTCCCCTGATGGTCTAAGGACTCTTCTCATTTCCCTAAGAGCTTTCACAGGTTCAGGGATTGTGCAGAGAACAAAAGTCGTGACAACGTAATCGAAACTGTTATCTGGAAATTCAAGGTGCTCGGCATCCATAGGATAAAGAGTGACGTTTTTAGTATTTTCTACTTTTTCTCGAGCTCTCTGGAGCATGCCTTCGCTTTTGTCGATTCCTGTTACCTGACAGCCTGCAGAATAAAATTTCAGGTTTCTTCCTGTGCCTATCCCAACTTCCAGAATTTTCCCGCTAAGACTTGAGAACGCTTCTTTTCTCCATTTCCGAAAAAAGAGAAGCTCAAGAGGTAGGTCTATCAATTCGTATATGGGCGCGATTCGGTCATACTTTGAGGCCACAGACATATAAGCAAATTTACGCTTTCCTCATGATTAGCTTTTTTGGAGTTTTTTCTTTTTCACTAATTAATTATTTGGACTAAGAGGATCTATCCTGAAAAGTAAGATCATGAATAATGCAGTTACAGTCCCTGTCCCCCATAAAAGCGGATCTCTGGTAAGATTCAAGAACGCGCCTATTACCAGCAATAAAGTGCCTATTGACAGTAATATTCGAAATTTTCTCTCCACTTTTTTACCCCCTTGCTTCCCTTTTTGAGCAATCGTTTTTCAATCATAGACTGAAGCGATGAAAAACACCTAATATTTTTCCCTATTCTTAATTGACTTTTCTTCGTTATTTACTTTATCAGAGGGAACTTATATAAAAATTTTGAAAGCATTGAAATTGGGACTTTTAAATTTCTGTATTTAAAATTGGGGTATATTTGAACTTTAAAACGAAAGATTTTAATTTCCAATCTCGAGGCAATATGAAAAAGGCTTGACCGAAAACGACGATAAGGCACTGAGATTAATACTTTCGGCACTTTCCTTTTATGAATATTACAAAAAGCCCAGGAAGTGCAAGTTTTGCCCTGATTAGTTCCGAGAGTTTAGGATTCAAGATTTGCTTTTCAATCTCATGCCCTGCTTTTTTCTCATCCTTAGTTCTACCTGTAACTTTCTCAGTTATATCCATTATTTTCTCAGTTCCATCCGCTTCTTCTTCTTCTTTAACGGCATCGATATTGAAGACAGAAACATCAGGAGTTATTGCCTCAACAACTTTCCTGAGATCTGGAACTGCCTGCCCTCCGGTCATGGCTGCAACCTCATTCAGGAGCACGAGTACAAGCACATTGCAGCTTGTGGTCGCAGCACTCAGAAGTCCGAGAATCCCCGAATGTGCCAGGGCAAAATCACCTATCACAGCTATACCTTTACTCTCAAAACCACACGCAACCGAGACTGCTGAGCCGAGGGCAAAGCTAACATCCACCGCAGCAAGAGGTTCGGGTGCACTCCGGACAGAACAGCCCATATCGCCTGCAATCCGCACGTCAAGTGTGCTGAGAAAGCGGTAAAGGGGTAGATAAGGGCAATTGTCACAGATCAAAGTTCTGGTTCCAGCTTTGAGGAAGGAAGCATCTGCAGGCTTTAAAATTTCTTCTCCAATGTGCTCAAGTGCAAATTCAAGATCTTCATACCTAACCTGCCCGTATGGAAGATGCCCTGTTTTTTTCCCATAAACATTGCCTGCGATCCGGATCTGTTCTTCTATAAAGGGTTCAGATTCTTCAGCAACGAGAACCTTCTGGTTATTCCTCAGGAAAACCTTTATTTTTCCAATTGGAAGTGGGTTTACAAGATTGAGGGAAAGGTGAGAGATTTCTGGATATTCTCTTCGCTTTTTCAATACTTCCTCAACAGTCGAGGATGTGAAACCTGAGGAAATAATCCCTATCTGTCCATGTCCCAACTTTGATCCACGTCGTGTATTTTCGACTATACATTCCCTTATCTTATTCAGGTCAGTATTCTCAGCTTCTTCTTCCAATAGGGGATAGGTTTTGGAGTGAAAGCGCCGGTGCTTTTCAACCATCCGGTTTTTCCAGATTGAGCGGTCAAACTCAGGATGAGGAGCTGAAGAAACTGGAAGGCGTTTTATTCTCCCTTTGCTCTTTTCAAGGCCTGCAGTGATTCTTAGAAGGACAGGCGTCCTGGTTTCTTCCGAAAGCTCGTAAGCCCGTCTTAGAGCCCTGTATGCAATATCAGGATTAGCTGGATCAAATACGGCTACCTCTGCTATACGGCCGTACCAGCGGGAATCCTGCTCATTCTGAGAACCCTTTGCGCCAGGGTCATCCCCTGTAATTATTACAAGACCGGCTCCTATAGTGTGTGTTACTGAGGTTATAAGAGGGTCAGAAAGCAGGTTCATCCCTACATGTTTTACAAGAACAAGCGCCCTTCTGCCAGACGCCGAAGCCCCAAGCGCGATTTCAAGGGCAACTTTTTCATTTGTGAGCCATCTGGCACTATAATTACGCTCTATTTCAGAAAATGTCTTTCCGGAAATCTTGGTTTTTATTTCTGAAGCTTCTAAAAACTCTCTTTCTCCAGATTCTCTCAAAAAAAGTTCCATGAGCGAGGTAACAGGGTACCCTGGGACACCTGTTATTAGGCTGACATCACTATCGAAGGCTGAAAGGTAAAGGGCTTCAAATCCGGTGCATTCTGGTGCTTCTTTTTCTTCTTTCAAACTGACCCCACACTGCTGGACTAAAGGATGCCTAACTTAAGGATGTTAAATTCAAAATTCCTTATAAATTAAAGTTATTTCTTATGAACTAAATTATTCCTTATAACCTAAAATTAAATCTTAGTTTTAATTTTTCTCCAGAGAAAGAGGTTTGATCTGGGTACCAGGAATAATTGATTCTTCAGGTCTTGCAAACCAGGGTAAAGCAGCAAGTGCGCCTATTACCCCGTTGCCACAAAGCATGACCTCTACATTCTTATCTCTGGCACACTGTAAAGCCTCTGCTTTTGAAATTCTTTCAGTCCGACTGCGGTTACTGTACTCATACATCTCTTTTGCATAGAAATCTGAAAGGACAACCATTCCGGTTTGGGATGAAGCACTGTATTTCTCAAGTGCACTTTTTAAGGCGTTTACCAGCCTTGATTTAGCTTTCTCGTTTATACAACCGAATTCAAGTACCGTAGACATGCAGTTCTGCGTTTTTTCCGGAACCGGGAAAAGCTGGACAAGAGCCTGAGAAAGATAAACCGCTTCCTGGCAGTCCAGTTCTTTTGCAATATTATGAGTTAGGGTCCAGGTAGCTCCTACTTCTTTTGAGTCAGTATCATCTATGCCTATAAGGACTCGATCCCTGCGCGGAACTGTAATCGTTCCTTTTGCGCGTTTCCCTCCTCCGGATTCAGATATCTGATAACGAAGAACTCCGTCTGCAAATGCTCTGCAGCGGGTTGCGCCCACGCCTCCTCCTCCCAATCCTGCATAGGTAATCTCTACTTCATCTTCTTGCACGATCACGGATTCGATACCTGCAGCTGAGACTGAAGGTTTGAGTTCGAGCTTTGAGGTCCCGGTTTTAACAAAATAGCGGATCATATTTCCAATCGAATGGGTTTTCAGTACAAGGGGAGCTTTTGCGTAATGATAAAGGGACCAGGCGGCCCCGCTGTAACAGTTTGAGTGCTCAATTATCTCTGCGTACTCATTTGCCGCGTCACAGACTGCGTAAATGCCCCTATAAGGGACAGTATAAGGGTCATCCAGGGTTATTTCTTCAATACTTCTATTGTTAAGTGCACAGGCGTTTATATGTTTTGTAATTCAGAAGACCTCCTTTTTAAGGGACCTTTTTAAGGGAAATAGACTGGGAGGGAATTTCGTTTGATCTAAAGAGCCCATTTCTTATATACATATATAAATATCGTAGTTTTAGTAAGTTATATTAGAAGATTGTATTGTGTCAATAAACTGAATACAAATCATCAAAATGGAATACAAGTCATCAATTAATGGAATACAAATTGTCAATTAATGGAGTACAAATCATCAATTAACTGGGTACAGATTATCAACTATATTTTGCTACATTATTGAAAGTAAAGGTTAGTTCCAGTTTTTAATTAAATAAATACATTACTGAAAGTTCTGATAGGAACTCTCGATAGGAGGAATAATTCATAGAATGAAATTATTAAATTTATCTATATGATATATATATTGGAAATTTTTTAACAAACATGCTCTTAAGAGCTCCCTGTCTGAAAAAATCTTTTGTTTTTATGTTTTAATTTATTGTACTTTATTTCACGAAACCCTCATCTTTAAGACTAATATACCTGCCGTCCCCGATTATGATGTGATCAAGCACGTCAATTCCAAGGAGTTTACCACCTTCTACCAGTTTCTCGGTAACCATTATATCCTCCCTGCTAGGACTCGGGTCACCTGAGGGGTGATTGTGAATCATAATTACCGATGCCGAAGATTCCATAAGAGCAGACTTGAAAACTTCACGCGGATGGACAATGCTTGCATTTAAACTGCCAATGGATACGACTTCTTCTCTGAGGATCTGATTTTTTGTATCAAGATAAAGTGTTATAAATTTTTCTTTTTTTTGTTCGCGCATTTTGGGATACATTAGTGTGTATACATCCTTTGGCGAGGCGATTTTTCTTTTCGGCTCTTCCACAAAAGTTTCAAGCCTGCGAGATAGCTCGAAAACTGCAGTTATTTGAGCAGCTTTTGCCTTTCCTACCCCATGAACCTGCATAAGCCTTGAAACATTTGCAAGACTGAGCTGTTTGATGTTGTATTCTGATAATATCCGGCTGCACAGATTTACAACGTTCTCTTTCCTTGACCCTGTCCTCAGAATAATCCCAAGGAGTTCTGCGTTTGAAAGTGATTCCGGTCCATTGCGAATAAGTCTCTCCCTTGGGCGTTCCTCTTCAGGAATATCATGAATTCTAACTTTACTTATTTCCATAATTGACCCCTTTTCCCATCTTTTGGCCGTTTATTCCTTCTTTCTCTTTCTCATGTTTTTCCCATTTTTAGTTGACAGACAGTATGCCTACACAGAAAATCTATGTAGGAAATTTGTGTATATAATAGAAGATTTCTGCACAATAGTCCAAATTTAATTGACTAAACTCCCCTTAGATTAGATAGAAGTTTCAATATTTGAATCTTCACAAAGCATTTCACAAAGCATTTCACAAAGCATTTCACAAAGCATTTCACAAAGCATTTTACAAAATTAAAAAATGAAATAAAGAGTGCCGGCTTCTACTTATATCGGAAAGTGCATAACGCTCTTTGATGAAAGTCATTTCAGTTGTCGGGTATAAAAATTCAGGCAAGACAGCCCTTGTTTCAGCTCTGGTGAGGAAACTTTCCGAAATTGGGGGAGTAGGAACCATTAAACACATGGGAGAGCAGCGGCTCAATCCGGCAGAAACAGATACAGGCAGGCAATTCGATGCTGGGGCTGATATGGTAATAGGAATAACAGGCACAGAAACAACTGGTATCGAGCTTGTCAGCTTTTCTAGGAATTCCGACCTTGAACATGCACTTGACCTCCTTTGCGATCAGGGGCTTGATTTTGCTGTGGTAGAAGGATTTAAGGAAAGCAACCTTCCGAAAATCGCGCTTGGGGATCTTAAAGGCGTCTCTAACGTTTTCTTCAGGATGCCGGAAAATGTCGACCTGCACGAGGAACTGACAGCCTCCCTTGTAGGATTGATCCTTGCCCAGCCTGACCGCTACACCCTGGAAGCCCTTATAAAGAAAGCCAGGAAAAATCCAATCATCCGAAAAGCAGGCGCAATCGGAACTTTTACTGGCATCGTCCGCGAGCTGACCGGAAGCGAGAAAACCTCCTGGCTTGAGTTTGAAAAATACGAACCTGAAGCCTCAAAAACCCTTGACCTAATCAGGAAAGATCTCAAACAAAAAGAAGGCATCCTTGAAGTCCTGATCCACCACAAAACAGGCGTCATTAAAGCCGGAGAAGATATAGTATACATTGTTATCGCAGCCGCCCACAGGACCGAACTCTTCCCTGCCCTCAGTGAAGCTATAGAACGCTTAAAAGCTGAAGCTCCGATCTGGAAGAAGGAATTCACGGAAAAAGAGGAATTCTGGGTCCACGACAAAGAACAAGATAGGAAGCAGGTATGAGACCAGAATAAAAAACTCCGGAAATGATAGAATGGGCGAAAAAACAGAATTTAATGAAATGAAATTTAATGAAATAAACCCCAATGAAACAGACCCTAATGAGACAGACCCTAATGAAACAGAACCTGAGAGAAGTAATATAAAATTCAGAAGTGCCATCGTCCTGGCGGGAGGTAGGGGCAGGCGGATGGGCATGGTTGAAAAAGCCCTTCTTGAATTCGAGGGTAAGACAATTCTTGAACGCCTGCTTGAAAGCCTTTTCCGGGCTGTGGACGAGGTTATTCTCTCAGTCAGGGACAAAAACCAGCAGGAAAAATTTAAACCTGTGCTTGAAAAATTCCCTGCCCGTGAGATCCGTTTCTGTTTTGATACTCTTGAAGACGCCGGCCCGCTTGAAGGCATCCGGGCTGGGCTGCTCGAATCCAGTGCAGAATATTCTTTTGTATGCGCAGGGGACATGCCTTTTGTGGATTCCAGAGTTGTAGACCTGCTTTTTGAGAAAGTAAGCGGACACGATGCTGCCCTTCCTAAATGGGAGGATAAGGAGTTCGAACCTCTACATGCGGTTTATTCAAAGAAACTGATTCCTGAAATCGAAAAAGCCTTTGAGAGAGAAAAAAGATCTGTACTTGCGCCGGTTTTTGAAATGAAGGATGTAGTGTTTGTTGATGTTTCGGAAATTAGGGAGATTGATCCTGAGTTGAGGACTTTTGCTAATATTAATACGGTTGAGGATATGAGAATTATTATAGGGTCTATGAGTAAAAATAAGAAACTGAATTAAAAAGTGACTGCATATTCTCGATAATTTCCGAAATATCCAGATGACAGAACTTTATTTCCTGTCCTTTTTGCCTTATATTTTCTAATTATCGCCTAATGCTAATAAGAATAGATATTTATTTAAGTTAAAACTCATATTTTAAAATTTGATATCATTTTATATATTTTAATTACAACGATTACGATTTATTACAAATATTGGACTTTAATTATTTTTAGGGATGTGGGTTTTCAATGGAATTGAGAGAGATCAAAGAACTGATTATAGAAGCTAAAGAAAGTAACGCGACTGTACTGGACCTTTCATGTAAAAAACTGACTTCTCTGCCTCCTGAAATCTCCAAGCTGGAAAATCTTAGGACACTTTACATATCTTGCAATCAATTGACTTCTCTACCTCCTGAAATCTCCAAGTTGGAGAATCTTACTGAACTTGCGATATCTGAAAATCAATTGACTTCTCTGCCTCCTGAAATCTCCAATCTGGAAAATCTTAAAACACTTTACATATCTAACAATCAGTTGACTTCACTGCCTCCTGAAATCTCCAATCTGGAAAATCTTAAAACACTTTACATATATGGCAATCAATTGACTCCACTGCCTCCAGAGCTCTCAAGGTTGGAAAATCTTAAGACACTTCACATATCTTGCAATCAATTGATTTCGCTGCCTCCTGAAATCTCCAAGTTGGTAAAACTCAGGACACTTTACATATCTTATAAACAATTGACTCCAAAACAATTGACTCCACTGCCTCCAGAACTCTCAAGGTTGGAAAACCTTACTGAACTTGACATATCTGACAATCGATTGAATTCACTGCCTCCAGGACTCTCCAGGTTGGAAAATCTTAAAAAACTTAACATATCTGGCAATCTATTGACTTCACTACCTCCTGAAATCTCAAGGTTGGTAAATCTTAGAACACTTTACATATCTAACAATCAGTTGACTTCACTGCCTCCTGAAATCTCCAAGTTGGAGAATCTTACTGAACTTGAGATATATGGCAACGAATTGACTTCTCTGCCTACTGAACTCTCAAGGTTGGTAAATCTTAAAACACTTAACATATCTAACAATCAATTGACTTCACTGCCTCCTGAAATCTCAAGATTGGTAAATCTTAAGACACTTTACATATATAGCAATCTATTGACTTCTCTGCCTTCTGAAATCTCAAGGTTGGAAAATCTTAAAACACTTGACATATCTAACAATCAGTTGACTTCATTGCCTCCTGAAATCTCAAAGTTGAGAAATCTTAAGAGATTTTACATATATGGCAATCAATTGACTTCACTGCCTCCTGAAATCTCCAAGTTGGAAAATCTTGAGACACTTCTCATACATAGGAATATATTGACCTCGCTGCCTCCTGAAATATCCAAGTTGGTAAAACTTAAGGCACTTGACATATCTGTCAATGAATTGACTTTACTGCCTCCAGAACTCTCAAGGTTGGAAAATCTTAAAATACTTAACATATCTGTCAATAAATTGACTTCTCTGCCTCCAGAAATCTTCAAGCTGAAAAATCTTATTGAACTTGACATATCTAGCAATCAACTGACTTCTCTGCCTCCTGAAATCTCAAGGTTGGAAAATCTTACTTCACTTAACATGTCTTGCAATCAATTGACTTCGCTGCCTCCTGAGATCTCCAAGCTGAAAAATCTTACTTCACTTGACATATCTGACAATCAATTGACCTCTCTACCTCCTGAGATATCCAAGCTGAAAAATCTTACTTCACTTAACATATCTTGCAATCAATTGACTTCTCTGCCTCCTGAAATATTAGAGTTAGGTCTGGATATTAAATGGAAGTACCATTTCCTACAGAAAGGAATATCTCTCGAAGGAAACCCTCTTGAAAATCCTCCAATTGAGATTGTAAAAAAAGGTAGAGAGACCATTATAAATTATTTTATGTCTCTTGAATATGGGAAATCTAACCATTAAACGAAGAGCCTATCCCGAAACTAATATCATGTTGAAATTATAAATTTAGAATTATATCTTTCCATGAAATCGATGATGTTCTATGGGAATCCATAGCACGTCATTTTCCTTCACAGAAACCACATACAGGAAGACCTCGTTCTGACTTAAGGAAGTTAATGAATGGGATTTTGTATGTTATTACAACAGGTTGTACCTGGCAAGATGTTCCCCGTAAATATGGCTCTAAATCAACAGTTCATAGATTTCATCTCTATCTGTGTGAACATGGAACTTATCAGGAAATCTTTAATGAACTTTTAAACAAAGGTTATGACTTGAATAAAATAGATCTTTCTCATTGTTTTACCGATACAAAGGATATTCCTGCCAAAAAAGGGGAAATATCGGATATGATGGTTACAAAAAAGTAAAAGGAGTAAAATTAAGTGTTTTAGTGAATTCACAGGAGCTACCTCTATCCATTATTATTGTCCCTGCAAATCAAAATGACTCTACGCTTTATATCCCTACAATTAAAAACTTCAAGATAAGAAGACCTAGAGGAAGACCTATAAACAGACCTTCCAGAGTCACAGCTGATGCGATGTATGATACAGCTGATATCAGAAAATATAATAGAAGAAGAATAAAGTCCAATATACCAGTAAACAAAAGAAATAGAAAGAAAAAGAAGAAAGGAAGACCAATAAAGGTAGATTGGGAAGAGTTAAAAAAGAAAAGTGCAATAGAAAGGTTCTTTAGCTGGATAGAGTCATACAAGAAAGTTTTTCCAAGATATGAAGTCAAAGAAATATCATACCTTGGAGTTGTAATGTTAGCAGCAATAATGAGGTTAAATCAAGTTTTGGGATGAGCTCAGATTTAATCACACAATTTGGATAATTTTCGGAACATCAGGTTAATAGAGTTTATTTCTCTGCTTTTTATTCCATATCTTTTTTCATTACTTTCTCACTATCGATTAAAATCGAAAGTTATTTAGATAGCAATATATCTGTTTTTTTATAAGTTATTATTTAGTAATACTTATCCAGGGATTGCGGTCTCAAAAACTTGTTGAGATTTTATTGTTTTCTTTAAGGCAGGAACTTAACATGGAACAGAAAGAAATCAAAAAACTGATTATAAAAGCTAAAGAAAGTAACACGACTACACTAGACCTTTCGTTCAAGGGACTGACTTCTCTGCCTCCTGAAATCTCCAAACTGGAAAATCTTACTACACTTAACATATCTGGCAATCAATTGACTTCACTGCCGCCTGAAATCTTCAAACTGGAGAATCTTACTACACTTAACATATCTTTTAATAAATTGACTTCACTGCCACCTGAAATATCCAAGTTGGAAAAGCTTACTACACTTGACATATCTGATAATAAATTGACTTCGCTGCCGCCTGAAATCTCCAAGTTGGAAAAGCTTACTCAATTAGATATTTCTGGAAATAAACTGACTTCTCTGCCTTTTGGAATTTCCAAATTGAAAAATCTTATTCAATTAGACATCTCTGGAAATAAACTGACTTATTTGCCTTCTGAAATCTCCAAGTTAAAAAACCTTAAAGAACTTGGCATTTCTGAAAATAAACTGATTTCTCTGCCTCCTGGAATCTCCGAGTTGAAAAACCTTACTCAACTCGATATCTCTAGGAATCAACTGACTTCACTGCCGCCGGAGATAAAAGAGTTGACAAATCTTACTCAACTCGACATTTCTGGGAATCAACTACCTTCGCTGCCACCGGAACTTTTGGAACTGGAACTGGAAATTGAATGGGAAGAAAGATGGAAATATTATACAATTTTTATAAAAGAGAATCCCCTCGAAAATCCTCCTGTAGAGATTGCAAAACAGGGAAAAGAAGCAATTCTCAACTATTTCAGGTCGGAGGGCGAAAAAAAAACACTAAACGAAGTTAAAGTTTTACTGGTAGGAGATGGCGGTGCAGGTAAAACTTCGCTGGTAAAGCGGATTTTTTGGGAAGAGGTTGATGGAAATGAGCGACAGACACAGGGAATTAATATCAGGAAATTATCAATAAATAACAAAGATCGAGAAATCAAGGCTAATTTTTGGGACTTTGGCGGGCAGGAGATTATGCACGCCACTCACCAATTCTTTTTGTCAAAAAGGAGTCTTTACATTCTTGTGCTTGATGGGAGAAAGGATGAAAAGCCCGAATATTGGCTTAAACTCATAGAAAACTTCGGTGGAGATTCTCCGGTTTTAGTTGTCATCAATAAGATTGATGAAAATCCAGCTTTTGAGATGAACAGGAAGTTCCTTCGGGAAAAATATCCTTCCATCAGAGGTTTTTACCGTTTGTCCTGCAAGTCGAACGAAGGAGTTGAAGAGTTCTCAAAAGCTTTACAAGAGGAATTGGCGAAGATAAAACATCTTGAAATCAAGTGGCCTAAAAGCTGGTTTAATGTAAAAAATAGACTTGAAAAAATGTGCCCTAATTGTTCTTCGATTGAGGGCAATGATGACTGCGAGTACTGTAATTTTATTGAGTATAAGGAATATAAAGCAATTTGCGATGAGGAAGGGATAACAGACGAGTCAGAACAGAATACCCTTGTTGATTTCCTCCACGATTTAGGTGTAATACTCCATTTTAGGGACATTCCTCTTTTGAACACATATGTTCTTGAACCAGAGTGGGTGACTAATGCCGTCTATAAAATTGTCAACTCAAAAGAAATTGCCGAATCTAAAGGAGTTCTAAGACCTGATGTTATGCTTCCTGAGATCTTAAAACAAAAAACAGAAACAGATTTCTATTATCCTCCTTATCAATACGGTTTTTTTATTAGTTTGATGAAAAAATTTGAGTTGTCGTATGATCTTGATAATAACATTGTTCTCCTTCCTGCCTCGCTGGAAATTCAAGAACCTGATTTTGAATTTGATTACGAAGGAAGTCTAAGGTTTGTAATAGACTATGATTTCCTTCCTCCTTCGATAATGCCGCGTTTCATCGTTAAGATGAGCAGGGATATAAAAGACGTTCTTCGCTGGCGTACTGGTGTGGTTCTGGAAAACAAAGGTTATCATTCGACTGCGGTGATCAGAGCAGACGTTGAAGCAAAGAGAATAAGCATTTATGTAAATGGGAATCAAAGGAGGGATTATTTCTCCGTTATCCTCCAGATGTTTCGGGAAATCAACAACAGCTTTGAAAAATTAAAAGTAACAGAAAAAATTCCATTGCCTGATAATCCAGAAGTAACTGTAAGCTATGATCATTTAATCAAACTGGAGTTAAAGGGACGAGAAACTTACATGCCCGATGGCTCTGATGATGAGTATAACGTAAGTTATCTTCTTGGAACAGTAATCAATAGAAATAACGAAAGAGCATTGCTGGAAGAAATACTGCGAATAACGGATATGAATCGGAGCAATGTAGACGAGTTACTGAAAGTACTTCAAAAACTACACGAAGTAGACGAAGAATCTGATACTGAAGACACACGGTTAGAAAAGTTAAACAAAATTGTTATGGCTGAACCCAATTTTTGTGGTTTTGGTCTAAGGTTAAACGAAATAATGAGGATATACCTAAAAAGTAAGAAATCAAAAAATCGGTAAATGATCTGTATTCAGATTCGTCTTATGTGATACGAGTTAGATCAATTGAAAATTAGCACCTTCATTTTTTACGTCTTTGTCTATGTGTTTTTATAAGAAAGCCGGTCGCCTGCGACGACCGGTGAGTGCATGGGGTTTTTAAGAACCTGTTCACTCTTATGGTTCTGGAAGATGAAATAAAAAATTGACCTTGACCCTCGCTGATATTCTACTAATCCCTTTATTCTTACTTTCCCGCATCCTCTATATCAAACCTCACATTCCTCTTCTTAAGCTCCTTCATGATCTCTTCCATAAACACGCCGGGTCCCGGTTCATGCCTGTGATGAAACTCTTTTACCTTGCCTGGCTCTCCGCCGACGGATGTTATTTCCACGCTGCAGGAGGGGCTTTTCGGGACACCGAGGATTTTTATTTTCACGCCGTTGGCTGTGAGATCTTCGAGCAGGTCTGCAAAATGGGTAAAGATTTCTCTGCAAAAGCGCCGGTAGGCAGGGTGGTCGAGCTGGTCTTTAGTGATTTCCCTGCGCTTCATGCCGAAAAATGTAGCTTCCGGGCAGGGAAGCTGAATAACATTTGCGCCCCGCGTATCCACAGGCTGGGCTGGTTTTACCCCTTTTACCCTTGCAAGGGGGTTGAGCAGACAGTGACCTAAAACCAGGACCTCTTCTATATCGCCGCCGGTGTCGGGGTTTTCTGGAACCTGAGAATACTTGGATTTTTCCAGCTTTTTCATGTCATCACCTATACTCGCCTAATCACCTTGTCTATTAGTACGAAAATAAGAGATTATATATTTGTCTTCTACATATGTATCCGAAATTTGTATCTGTGAGCCTGTATACCAGCTATGCTTTTGTGATCTGTTAAGGTATGGTTGGAAAAAGGCTCAGGAAAACTGCCTTTATATTGGAAGGTCATACCACATGCATGAAGAATTTGGAACAATACTTAATAGAGGATTCGAAAGCTGGGTTAGAAATCTAAACATTTGTATCCCATTCATCCTTAATTTTCTTATTAATTTGATTCTTTACGTCCTTTTCTTTGGACTAATGGGCTTGTTGCTCTTTACTTCAAGTAGCGGAAGTGTTATTGATCCCGGTAGTCTTTCCGATCAAGAAACTTTTGCAATGATGTGGGAAGGATTTTATGAAAACCTTGCATTATCCATATGTCTAATTCTTGGGTTTTTCCTATTTGCTATGTTTGTACAGTCCTATTTCACAGCAGGAGCAATAGGAATGGCAAAAAAAGCCTCTGAAACCGGAGATACCGTGCTTTCAGACATGCTGGCTTCGGGCTCAAAAAATGTCACCAGGTTTTTCCTGGCAGTCTTGCTAATTAGCTTGCTCCTGCTTGTAGGAATTATATTTTTGGTACCTGGAGCCCTTGCAGTAGGGAATCTTAGTGCTTTGGTTGAAAATCCGGAAGCTTCAGTAAACGGCATGACCGCGCTGGTTATAGGAATAATTCTCTGGATAGTACACATAATAATAGTAAATTTAGTATTTTCCCTCAGCACATATGCTCTTGTAATCGACGAGCTTGGGCCCCTTGAAGCTTTGAGTGCGGGATTTTCCTTCTTTATGAACAATAAGCTTGATGTCTTTTTTATCTGGGTAATCTATATCGGGATTTCTTTGATCATTAGCTTTGTCGGTGAGTTTATAGGTTCAGGAAGCTACCAGGCAATGGTGATTACAACTCTGATTCCAGTTGTGGTTTTGCAGCCTCTCGTAGCTGTCCTGTGGACACGTCTCTACCTGACAAGAAATGGAAAAAAGCTATATGACCCTTCAAATCTGCTTTCCTACCCGGATAACTTCTGAAGGGCACTTTATAAATGGCTAGTATATAAAAATATTACATTTAATTTGCTTAAGCTCGGCCGAGCAATTTACAAGCTTGGCATATATCTTCAGTGCAGGTCTCTCCACAGACTCTGCACTTCTCGATTTTTGCGGGAGGCATTTCCTTTGCAAGGGCTCCTACTAGCTTGTCAAAACCCCTGAGGAGAGAATATTTGGTTCCCGGGTGTTTTGCTTCAAAATCATTCAAAAGCTCCCTTATCTCCCCTCTTATGGCTTCTCCTGCATACGGGCATTCGCTAAAGTCCACTGGCAGGGAATTTACAAGAGCATAGAGTGCCACTTCTTTTTCAGGGATATTCTTTAGAGGTTTTGCCCGCAAGACCAGGCCTTCAACAGCTGCAGGCGGGGCAAGTCTAACCATACGCTCCATATCCCCTCGGAAATGGTTCAGAAGGATTGTCTGGGCTTCGTCATCCAGATTATGCCCTGTGACAAGCTTCGTTGCCCCAATCTCAAGCGCGGCTTTATTGAGGATATTTTTCCTGAGGACGCCACAATAGCTGCATGCGCCTTTCTCCCTATCCATTGCTGCCAGTTCGTCCATAGTCACTCCATGAACCTCTTTAAAGGACTTTATAATATGCTGCACTCCTAGCATTTCAGTGAGGTTTTTTGCAAGCTCGATAGACTCTGGCCTATACCCATCTATTCCCTCATCTACTGAAATTGCCACGATTTTGATGTCAGGTCTGTTTCCCAGGATTTTGTGAATTACATAGAGAGCGACCGAACTGTCCTTGCCTCCGCTCACTGCAACAGCTATTACATCATTCTTCTGGATACTGTACTCTTTCCTGATTGTCAGTTTGATTTTCCTTTCAACGTCCTCTACAAAATGCCTCTTGCAAAGGTGCATACCGGAATATTTTTGAAAAACTATAGCTTCATGATTGCATTTTTTGCATTTGATTGTCATCTTAATCCTTTTTTAGAGTTGCCTGGAAGTTTTCTGAAAAACTGAAACCTGATAATCTAACACATAATTACGCCCGGATTCTTTTAGGAAAGGAACCGCTCATATATATGGCTTTTTACGATTTTCCGGAGAAAATAGTTGTTATAGTTTTTCATTTATTCCTTTAAGGTACTAGGAGAATTGTTCAGAAACTCTGTTTCCAAGGACATTATCCATTTTAGCTAATAATAACTACTTATTATTCAAACATCATATAATATTTGAGCAGTAACCATAGAGTAAGCAGGAGTAACATGTAAGCAGGAGTAACCAGAGTAGTAATAAGGACAAGTAACCGCAGGGGCTTTACAATCAGAATTTTTCTGCAAAAGCAAGATATATTCGGATAAAGGCAGGGTTAAAAGCTTATTTTTCTTTTCTCCTTTTCTAATCATTATGAACCGAAAAATCTCTCGTTTGGAGGCAGCTTTTTCTGCAGAATTCATACTGATTGACGTACCTGCAAGTCGTGAAAAATATTTAAAATGAAGGAAATAAGCCAAAAAAATTAGCTATAGAAAAACAAGACAAATAAAGAGAGGCGTTAAACGCGTCTGGAATACCTCAAAAAGGAAGTGATGGAAGGTCAGAGCAGTCAAAAGGAAAAGAAGAGGAGCAGCCTGAAAGAGAAAGTGACAAAAAAGAAAAACAACCAAGAAGAGGAAGTGACAAAAAAGAAGAACAGCCAAGAAGAGGAAGTGACAAAAAAGAAGAACAACCAAGAAGAGGAAGTGACTAATAGACAATAATAGCCAACGTAGAGAATTGGCTAGAAACTAAAGGCTAACTCAAGAGAAACTGGTTTATTAAAAGCAGAACTGTTATACAGTTAGAAGAGAGCTGAAGTGAGAGGTAAAAAAGTATAGAGAGGGATTTGTCTCTCACTTCCTTTCTGCTTCTGAAATCTGGAAACTGGAGTGAGGAATGGCAAACCTCATTTCCGTTTCCTCTTGGAAACCTCTCCTGGACTTAAAGATTGAGGAATGGCAAAAACCTCAATGTCTTTCTTATTCAGGTGAGGCATTGTTTTTACCAGGGTAGGTTGAGGAATGGCGAACCTCAGCTTCCTTGCCCTGCGTTTTCGCTAAATGCTACTCATGAACCCCGTTCAAAATTAGCATTTAAGTCTGCATGATATAGAATATCGGCCATACATAAAACATGAATGGAAATGATTTTTCTTCTTCTTTGATGTGATAAGAAACACTCAAAATTTTAAGCGGCTTATCGCTCAGATTAACTAAGATTATCTCGAATTATTAACTTTTCATAAAAAATGTCTGAATTCTTACAAAAAATATTTATAGTATAAGTTCTACACAATATAAACTAAAATTTTAGGATTTAATACAATTAAACTGATCCTTCAATTTTTGCAGTATAAAATCCATACTTGTTATCCGCAATTTACTTCATTGAATAGTAATTTTTTCATTCTATATTTTTCTCTCCCTTATACCATTTTTTCTCCCTTTTCTTAAATTCCAATTATTTTCTCACTGCTAACTAATCGTTTTTCTAATAATAACTAATTATTTTCTCAATGTTGATCTTGACAATAAATAATCTCTTTCCATTCGGACACTTAAAATATCTATAAATAGAAATAATCACAATTATCAGTAGAAATCTTAAAATCTTAGGTCAAGCTCTGGATGGTTGGCTGTAGTGGAAGATATCTCATTGCCCTTACTCCTTTTTTCAGTTTTAGGAGGTTACCTGCTTGGTATAATTTCCGGGCTCCTGCCTGGAATACATAATAACAATTTTGCGCTTGCTCTTGTAGCCCTTGTGCCTTTCCTGGCTGAAAGAGGGCTTTCACCTTTTTACATAGCTGTGATTATCCTCTCAAATGCGCTCTCTCAAACATTTCATGACATAATTCCTTCAATATTTTTAGGGGCGCCGGATGGAGACACCGCGCTCATGGTTCTGCCAGGACACAGGCTTCTGCTTGACGGAGCAGGGGCTGAAGCAGTCCGTCTTTCAGCACTCGGAAGCGCAGGCTCTGTAGTGGCTTCCCTTTTTTTCGTGCTACCGCTTTCTCTTTTCTTTAAGGCTATCTATCCTTATCTTGAAGGACGTATGGCATGGATTCTTATTTTTATCGTGTTTCTCATGCTTGCAACTGAAAAGGGTGAAGATTCAAAGAAGAAAGGCTCTCTTGCAAAGTATAAACACAAAGCTTTTGCCCTGGTTTTGTTTTTGATCACGGGCGTACTTGGGCTCTTCGCTTTTGCAAGAGAATCTCTTATGGTTCCGGTTGTTAACTTTGGGGAGCCGTCTATCCTCCTGCCTCTGCTGAGCGGGCTTTTTGGGGCATCCCAACTAATTATAAGCCTCCTCACAAGCTCGAAAATCCCCGAGGAATCTGTTTCTGCACTCAGGCTTTCTCGAAAAAGAATCCTCAGGGGGATTTTGACAGGTAGTGCAGCAGGCTCGCTTATGGCATGGCTGCCAGGTCTTTCCTCAGCAGTTGCAGCACTTCTGACAGGTCTTATTGCAAAAGTCGATTTTGACAGAATCCCACTTAAGAAAAAAACCTCCAAGCCTGAGCCTAGAAGGTTCAGAACCTCTCTTTATTCTGACCCTTACGCCAGTAACCCTGAAACGCTTGATAGTTCAAAGGAATTCATAGTTTCAAATTCCGGAGTGAATACGGCTAATGCAATTTTTGGGCTGGTAGCCTTTGTAGTAATAGGAAGAACCCGAAGCGGAGCAATGGTTGCCATAGAAGATATCCTAGGAACAAATATACTTGAATTACCTGTACTGCTGCTCTTTTTTGCCACTATGGTATTAACAGCCATTTTTTCCTACTTTTCCACGGTCTGGATAGGAAACAATGCCCATCTCCTTCTAAAGAAAGTTGATTATAATAAACTCTGTGCAGGCGTTCTTATCGGGCTTGGAGTGATGGTTTATCTTTTCACAGGGACTTTCGGTTTTTTCATTTTTGTGATCTCAACTCCTATAGGCATGCTCTCGTCCTTTATGAATGTCAGAAAATCCCATGCAATGGGAGTCATTTTACTACCTGTAATCCTGTACTTTTTGTAAAAAACGTTTTTTGAATTGTCGATCGAATAATAATAATAGTGATAATTAAAGCCAGTTACACCAATAACGAATAAGCACCAGATCTGCGCTTAATTTCTCTGGACCGCTTTAGTCATCCAACTTTATAATATTATTCAAACAATTATACTCAAATTTTCCATAAGGCTTTTTGGCAGATTAAATCCCAGCTATCAATTCCGATTTCTCCCCATCAGGTTTTGATCAAACACAACCATTCCATCGCAACCGTTGGGCCGCAACCGTTGCGCCGGTTGATCACGCCGTTACGCCGTTGTTAGGTGTTTTTGATCAAACACAACCGTTGTGCCGGTTGATCACGCCTTTATGCCGTTGCTACGAGTTTTTGATCAAACTTTTTTTGAAAAAGTTTGTGAGCAAGCGTTTTTTATAAAAATTTGCTAGACCCGTGGTTTTAAAACATCCGGATCTGCCTGCCTAGTCCTTTACTAATAGCCCTTTCATAAACTAGGTGCGCGCTTGCAACGTCCTCAATTGCAAGACCTGTAGAGTCAAAGATTGTAATCTCATCTTCACTTGTCCTGCCCGGTTTAAGGCCTGTTATCACTTCGCCGAGCTGGGCATGGATATCGTTCTCTGAAATGTAGTGCTTGGAGAGAGGAACATTTACTTCTCCAGAATGGAGCGCCTGGACCATGTCGTCTACAATTATTTTGGAACGAATTAAAAGTTCAGGGTCAAGTTCTTCTTTTCCTATCGCATCGGCTCCTATCGCATTTATGTGAGTACCTTTTTTGATCCAATGAGCCTTTACGATGGGTTTTCTGGTAGGAGTGGTCGTGACAAGGATGTCGCAGTTGCAGACCTTTTCTATTTTTTCTTCATGGCGAATTTCGCAAGGGGTAATATCTGCCATTTCCCGGATAAACTGTTCAGAGCTCTCTTTTTTCCTGGAAACAACTTTTACCAATTCGGGCTCAAAAACTTCACAAAGAGCTCGGAGCTGGGCTTTTGCCTGGTTTCCGGCCCCAACCATACCTATAACCTTTGAATCCTTCCTTGCAAGGTATTTTGCGGCTATTCCTCCAGCGGCTCCGGTCCTGATATCGGTTAGATAGGTCCCATCCATAACTGCTATAGGAGCGCCTGTTTCCGGGGAAATAAGAACAATAAGCGCCATTACAGTGGGAAGCCCACGAGCTGGATTTGATGGGTGAACATTTACAATTTTTACACCAGTAATATTCTCTTCTTCAAGATATGCAGGCATTGTCCGCAGATCCCCGTTATAAGCGGTATAATAAAGGTAGGATTTAGGAGGCATCTGGACCCTGCCAAGCCCATGCTGCCTGAAAGCCCTTTCCACCACCTGCATATCAGATTTCATATCCATAACACTTTTTACTTCTTCCTGAGCCAGCCATAATACTTCCATAATTTAACCCTCCAGCCGGAACCGTGAGTTAGCTCACAGTTGAGAACCAAGATAAAACTGAACAGAACCGGAAAATCCAAAAAGGCAAACCAAAGAGGCAAACTAAACGCCTGAGATCACATATTATTTTTATTTGCGCAAATATGTATATATAACATATATCTTCACTGATTTAAAGAACTTCCTTCCTAAAAGGAGACAACCGTTAATGAGAGACCTGCATGAAAGTTCAGCTAATTTTTCCGGCTCCTGTCTAAAAGAGGATTTACTCAAAGAAAAATTACTCAGGCCTGCAAGAGATATTCGAAGCATACTCCGATGGGGATATCCCAAATTTTCAACTATCCGGTTCGTGGCTGACCACTTTCAGCTCAGCCTGGAAGAACGACATATCCTCACAAGGGTAATTATGCCCCCAGACAGGATTGTTTCCAGGATCAATAAAAAAGTGGCCTGTACAGACATAAAAGATAGGAACCTTCTCCTTGACGGGTACAATGTCCTGCTGAGTGTGGACAGCTTGTTAAAAAAAGAACCCATGTGGTTCTGTGATGATGGTTACATAAGAGATACCCGATATTATTTCAGCAAGGTAAAACAGGCAGAAGATATTGAGGAAGCCCTCAACACAATCCTAGACTTTCTTTCCGAAACAGGTCCAAAGTCGGTCATTTTTCTTTTTGACGCCCAGGTCAGCCGGAGCGGAGAGCTTGCAGGTTTTATCCGTCACAAACTGAAAGAATATGGAATCTCAGGCGAGGCAAAAACCTCAAAAACTGCGGATTTCGAGCTCAAAGCAAAGGGAGGAGATCCAGAAAACAATGTAATTGTGGCTACTTCAGACGGAATTATTATAGATTCAGTTCTGAAGATACTCGATATCCCTGCCTGCCTGATGGAAAAAATGGAAATTGAACCTTTAAGGTTATACTGACCGTTTACTGTGAGGTTGTACTGATCGTTTACTGTGAGGTTGTACTGATCGTTTACTGTGAGGCTGTACTAACCCAGTTATCAAGCACTCCGTTTAAAGTACTCGGTTATCAAGCACTCTGTTTAAAGTACTCGGTTATCAAGCACTCCGTTTAAAGTACTCAGCCTGCCTGCAAATTTCTTCTGCGTCTGCGTACCGCCCTTTTTCTTTTAGCAAATCCGCGTATCCGCACAGAGTTCCGAAATGTTCGGGGTCAAGCTCAAGGGCTTTTTTGTACTGGACTTCAGCTTCGTGCCTGTGCCCGAATCTTGCAAGCAGCTTGGCGTACTCGCAATGAGCTTCAACATTTTCAGGGTTTAGTTTTAGAGCATACCTGAAGTGTACTCTTGCCCCACGAATGAACCCGTATTCTGCAAGCAAACGAGCATAGAACAGATGTGGACGTGGATCTTCAGAATCAGCTTTGAGGGCTACTATGTAATGTTTTTCAGCATCAAGGGGTTCTTTCATTTCTTCAAGGAGGCGAGCAAAACGAAAATTGGATTCCACATGGTTAGGGTTAAGCTTAAGAGCTTGAGTATAGTGGTAGCTTGCTTTAGTCCTTTCTCCACTTTTGGAAAGTAGAATTCCATATCCGCAGTGGGCTCTCACATTTTCCCGGTCAAGAATCAAAACTCTTCTGTATACCTCTTCGGCTTCGTCCATTTTCTTGAGGCGATAAAGCAGGCAGCCATAGTTGCAAAGTGTATCTATATGAAAAGGATTAATTTCCAGAGTTTTCTCGTAGTGGAGCCTTGCAGCTTCGGTTTTCCCCTCTCTTGCCAGAACTGACCCATAACCGCAAAGAGCTTCAATATTTTTTGGACTTTCTTCTAACATTTCTTTGAATTCCCGCTTAGCAAGCTCATCAAGTCCAAGCAGAAAAGCTGTTTTTCCTGCCTCAATGAGCGCATCTTCCCGGATTCTTTCTGAAAATAGGGAAGCACAAGCTCTGGTGATTACATACTTTTCCCTGTACATTGAGTCGCTATCAAAAATAGATGAAAGTTTCAGCAGGATTTCCTGGGAAAGTGAATGCTCGTTTGAGAAGGAAACGACAAACTCAACGGCCTTATCGAGGTCACAGTTATCGGCTGCGACCTGTTCGATTATATGGAAAACCAGCTTGTCTACAGCATCAAACTGCATACCTAAAAACCTCCAGAAATCTATTTTCTAAAGAGAGTTTACCCGGCTGGATATAAATAACTCGCTTTATAACCTTTGATAATAAAATTATAAAGGTGATCTTCATACATACTAAAAATAATCAATTCTTCATACATACTGAAAACAATCAATTAACCATACCTAAGGTAAATCAGGAAAGAGGAAAGAGAGGATGAGATAGACTACTCCTCTAAAAAATTTCATTCAGACCCTGCTTACATGCAGGCTGTACCGTGTCTCTATATCGTATGTACCTTTAAGTTCCTCTTCAGTCAGGATTCCTTTTTCTATCAACCGGCTGAGAATTCTCCTATCGACTGATTCAACTATATCCCAAAGATCCTTCTTCATGAGATAAGATTTTAACCTGTTAATGCGCCAGAGCTTCCACTCAACCTTCTGTCGCCTGAGTTCCACATTCCCTATTCTCAATACATCAATATCTTTTTCCGCCAGAACATCTAAGATACGAGTTCTCAACTCCTCTCTGCGCTTTTCCAGAACTGAAATTGCAGAAACAACATCATCATATTCAAGTACAATATCTGTAAGATCCATGTCTTCAGGATCCTGCTCATTGATATCAAGCTCCACTATTCTGCCCCCGCCGCCACAAATATATGCTGGATAAAGCCTTATTATTTATCTAGTTTCGGGATTTTAATTCTCTAGACATCTAATTGTTTTACTTCCAATCACTTTACTCTATGCTTTATTTCTAATTGCTTTCTTATAATCGTTTTACTTCTAATTGCTTTAACTTTTAAGTCTATAAATACTTGGTTTTAGGATTTGACACTTATAAGCTTGCCTTTACAAACGAAAATTCGGAACCTAATGGCATACTATGGATGCTTAGAAAATTTTCTTTGAGGCCTGAAAAAGTTTATTGCTTGAAAATTCCTTTTCATATGTAATGGTTTTTTCAATAGGCTTCCCTAAGAAAACCATCTGAAATACTCAGCTTTGCTCCCAAAAAGAGCCTTGTTTGCTCTAAAGAGAATCTTGAATGGGGTGAGCCCATGGTGTCAGGAAAGGTATTAGGAACGTTTTCCAAGAAAACTGCCACAAAAGAAGAACTGCTTCTTCTTCTCCCGAAAATAGATCGTATTTTAGGAGCAGAACAAACCGTGCTTCGAATTAATGCTGATCCGGTAATGATTATTGGGGATATTCACGGAAATCTTCAGGCTCTTAATTTCGTAATGGGAAAAAGGGAAGAAATGAATTGTAAAAACATTCTTTTTCTTGGGGATTATGTGGATCGAGGCCCACAAGGTACCGAAGTTCTTGTAAGGCTTTTCCGGTTGAAGCTTGAAGATCCTGAGCATATATTCTTGCTTAGGGGAAATCACGAAACTGTGGATATGAATCTCTACTATGGTTTTTTTGAGGAAGTAGGTTTAGATCTGGAGTTTCTCTTGAGAGTCAGCCAAACATACGATAAAATGCCAATAGCAGCTGTACTTTCGGGACATACATTTTGTGTACATGGCGGGATTAACGGAACCAGCAGCATTGATAATATCAGGAAGGAAGAAGCCTTTTCCTATCTCTGGAATGATCCTTCGAAACGTCCAGGACTCACTACCTCAACCAGAGGTTCAACTGTAAAGGAATTTGGGCCAGATATTGTAGAAGGTTTTTTAGATACAAATAACCTGAAAAGGATAGTAAGAGGTCATACTGCCCTTGAAAATGGATATAAATGGTGGTTTGACGGAAAACTACTCTCCTTATTTTCTTGCCCGGATTATGTTGGACTTGGGAATGCAGCGGCTTTTGCCCTGCTTGAAAAAGAAGAGATAAAACTGTTTGTCTTCGGGAGCCGGCAGAAGTGAAAAAAAAGCTTACTCAGAAAATTTGCCCAGAAGGAAAGCTTACTTTGGTTGAACCGTCTTTTTGCTAAAACTTCACACCAAGAGATTTTTAACATATCTATCTATATCCAGGGTTTAATCAAAGTAAAAAGAGAGTGCCGAAGTTGGATGTTATTCTAATCCTTGAACAAGTTTTGATAATCCTAAAACAGGTTTTGATAAACCCTGAATAATCTCTGGATTTTTATTTCAGTCCAGGAATTTTAGTCCAGGATAATCCAGGTTTCTGTCATTTTACTTCCTATATCCGGATCGAGCTGCATGGCACTCTTGTGTTCTTTATTCGCATCGTCAAAGTGCCCCATCTTTGTTAATAGAAGACCGTAGCTGTAGTGAATAGGAGGATAATAGGGGTTCAGGGCAATAGCCTTCTTATATTTTTTCTCGGCTTCTTCAAAGCGCTCCATCTCAGAAAGAAGGTTTCCGTAGCTGTAGTGTCCCTCAACACTTTCTGGGTCAAGACTGAGTGCTTTCTTGTATTCTATTTCAGCTTCATACCGTCTTCCAAATCTGGCTAGGAGATTTGCATAATTGGAATGGACTTTTGCATCGTTTTGATCAAGGACGAGAGCTTCTATGTACTGAGCTTCGGCTTCTGAGACCCTACCTTCTCTTGCAAGGAGATTCCCATAGTTAAAAAGAGTCCGTCTGTGCCTTGGATTAAGAGAGAGAGCTTTTCTATATTCAACTTCAGCTTCTAAAAGGCGTCCCAGGAAAGAAAGCAAAACTCCACAGTTATGGTGGAGGCTTGGGTCTTCAGGGTCAAGTTCTATTGCAAGCCTGTATTGTTTTTCTGCATCTCTGATCCTTCCCTGTTCAAAAAGCAGGTTTGCATATCCTCCCCTGGCAGGGACATAGTTAGGATCAACTGCAAGTGCCCTTGAGTAATGTTCTTCGGCCTCACTTGCACACCCATACTCGTTAAGGAGGTAAGCATACCCTGCATTTGCTTTTACATGCTCTGGAGAGAATCCAAGTACTGTTTTATATTCCTTCTCAGCATCTTCAGTTTTTCCTAGATCTAAAAGAAGCTCGGCATACGCACACCTTACATCTCCGTTCTCTGGATTGTCTTTTAGAACCTCTAGATAACTTTTTTTTGCTTCAAGACAAAAGCCCAGAACATGTGCTGCAGTACCCAGTGCAAAGCAGGCAGCTTCACGAAGTTTTCCGGAAGCCTGGATGAGACAGGCTTTTGCGAAAACATATTCTTCCATGACCATTTTCTGCTGCTTGCAGGCTTTGGAAAGGTCAAGCAGGGTGTTGGGAGAAATGGATTTTTCTTCTGCAAGCTGCATGGTAAAGTTAACTGCAGAGGACAATTTCTTCTGATCGGATCCTATTGTTCCAATAACCTTATAAACAAAATCATCAACTTCTTCAAAGTTCATATACATCCGGCACCTCAGAAAGTAAACGCCTTTTTTAGAAGATTAGTATTACAATCTGTATAACATCCGGAGTATACTCAATACTTGATAGAATATATTAGTGCGTGAATAGTGTATAAAATCACAAGTATTACATTAGTTCATTAATTATCCGTTATATCATTGATATAACATTATAGCGATTATGCAACTGAATGCCGGTTTGTTTCTGTTAAATAAGACATTTGCTCGATAAAAATAATATCATTATCCTCAAAAGACGGGTTTTTCAGGATAAAATGACCATGTTAAAATGATCATGTTAATCAGAAAAGGCTGGAAAATTTTCTGCATTGACATTATCGTTAACTTTCTTTTGCCTTGGTTTACTTGAGCGGGTGAGACGAACATACTCTGAAGCTAACTTAAGCGTCCCCCTATAAAGGACCAGGCGGAAAATATTTATCATCCTCTGAGATATATAAAATCATTAATAACAGCTAACCTAACCAGAAACGGGCCGCTTATCTCTTGACAAAAGACAAACGCATAAGGTTTCCATCAGGTTCATATCAGGCTTTCTATGAGGGCATCAGCTACAAAATAGACCCTGAAAATGACATCGTGGAAATGACCCAGAGACTAAATCCCAGATATAACTCTGAGAGTAGGGAAGAGGCTGTTAATCTGGCAAATAAACTTGGAGTAGAAAAAATTCAAAAGAGAGCCCGCTTATTCTTAATATTTCTTCTTCTCTCAATACTATTATTCTTATTTTTGGTATTTTTTCCTGCTTATTTTTCTGCAAAATCCGAGAGCTTCTTTCTATCTGCCGGAAGGTTTGTAGCAATTGTATCAGAAGTTGTTTTCCTTTACATGTTTGGATATTACAGGTCCATAGTGAATTATTGTACGGATTCGTACTGCGAAAGATGCAATAAGCATTTCGTTTTTGAGGAGTTTGAAGCTCCCCTTGTAAAAGAAGTAAGCAAAATCGATGCCTACTCAAAAACTTTCACACAGTACTGGCATTGCAGAAACTGCGGGCATAAGGATATAAAAGTCCAACCTCAACCAATAGATCACCGCCACGAGAAAAGACAGGTCAATTTAGAGGACGATATCTGCGAGGAATGCGGGAAAGAGCATGCATTAGAAGAATACAGAAATATTGATGTATTAAACTACGCTCTCAAAAAGAAAATCAGGTATTTTAAGTGCATAAACTGCGGCTACCATGAAATCAGGCTTAATAAAAGGCTCAAAATAATTTAATAGTTTTGAGCCCGTCATAGTCCAATACTATATTTTGAAAATAACAACAGGATAACAATAAGTTCCTCTGAAAAGTTTTATTAGGAGGAGCTGCCGCAAAAAATTAAGATGCAAGCCATAAAACCCTGCTCAAAATTTCCCCCTTGACAAATTCATATTTTTTATAAATCAGTCCACTTAAGCAAAATAAAGTGTTAAGAAAAGAATTCATCCTCCCTAGATAGCTTTAGGAAGCTGGACTTGGGAGGCTAAATAAGGGCAGTCTAACCTCAGGCCTGTTTCATAAGCACCTTCATATCCTCTTCAACGGTTGTATGAGGCTTGATATTGAAATTCTCGACCAGCACTTTAAGAACGTTAGGGGAGAGAAAAGCCGGAAGTGTGGGGCCGAGAATGATATTTTTTACGCCGAGACTCAGGAGAGCAAGCAGCACAAGCACGGCTTTTTGCTCGTACCAGGCTATATTGTAGGATACAGGCAGGTCGTTTATGTCCTCAAGCCCGAAGGCTTCTGCAAGTTTCTGGGCTATTACCACAAGCGAATAGGAATCATTGCACTGCCCGGCATCGAGAACTCTCGGAATTCCTCCGATATCTCCAAGGTCAAGTTTGTTGTAACGGTATTTGGCGCAGCCTGCGGTCAGGATCACGGTATCTTTCGGAAGGACTTTTGCAAAATCGGTGTAGTAAGCTCTTTCCTTATGCCTTCCATCGCAGCCTGCCATGACCATGAACCTGCTGATCTTTCCGTTTTTTACGGCATCTATGATTTTATCCGCAACTGAGAGAGCGGCTTCGTGAGCAAAGCCTGCAGTAATAGTTCCGCTTTCTATCGGCTCGGGAAGCTTGCTCGTTTTTGCCTGCTCGATGAGAGGGGTGAAGTCCTTTGTGCCGTCTTCTTTTTCGTAGATATGGGGAAGCCCTTCAAACCCAACTACACCTGTGGTATAAATCCGGTTTTTATATGACGTTCTTGGAGGGATTATGCAGTTTGTGGTCATGAGGATCGGGCCGTTGAACTTTTCGAACTCCTCATTCTGTTTCCACCAGGCATTCCCATAATTGCCTGCGAAGTTGTCATATTTTTTGAAAGCGGGGTATGAGTTTGCGGGCAGCATCTCTCCATGCGTGTAAACATCAATTCCTGTGCCTTTTGTCTGCTCGAGGAGTTGTTCCAGATCCCGCAGGTCGTGCCCACTAATAAGGATTCCTGGTCTGTCCCTAACACCGATATTAACAGCTGTCGGTTCCGGGTTTCCATAGGTTTCAGTATTTGCCTTATCGAGCAGGGCAAGGACGGATACGCCTTTTTGTCCGCATTCCAGCACCAGGCCAAGCAGGGCTTCCACTCCCAGGCTGTCGTCTGTTGTTGAGACAAGCCCTTTTTCTATGAATTCAAAAATTGTTTCGTCTTTGTAGCCAAGGATATATGCATGGTGGGCGTAAGCAGCCATCCCCTTCAGGCCGTAAGTCAGGAGTTCCCGAAGAGACCGGATATCCTCGTCCTGAGTGGAATGAACAGCAACATCTATATTCTCTATGTTTTCAGGAGTAACTGTAGCCACAGCAGGCAAATCTTTTTCCGGAGGTATCATTTCGGAGGGGAGCTTTGCCTTAATTTGATCTCTGAGTTCGAATCCTTTCTTTAGAAGGATCTCCATTTCTCGCTTGTCAAAATTGGTATTGGTAAGGGTTGCAAAGAAGCTGTCAAGTAAAAACCTGTCTGTTGCTTCTTCATTCAGACCTGCAGCCCTTGCTTTAAGGTTATAGAACGAGATGCTTTTAAGGACATAAATCAATTTGTCCTGAAGATCTGCAACTTCTCCTTTCTTGCCGCATACCCCACTTTTCGTACAGCCCTTTACATTAAGCGTTTCCTGGCACTGGTTACAGAACATATTTTCTCACCTCAAACATGTTTTAGCACGAGATTTCCTGTTTCCTTTCCAAAATTTTTAGCTGCTTTTAGACCTTTTTAGATCTCTAATATATAGTATCATTTTGATATCTGTATATTATAAAATAGACGATACCAGCTAATATATAGGAGACAGTTTCGAAGTGGGTACCGGGAAATTATTCAATGCGAAAAAATTAAATTTTGGTCTGCCATCCTTTTTGTGATCTTTTTACCCCAAAATTGAATTATCGGACAACTGTAAAGGAAGGAGGATTCGTGACCCTCCAAATGATGTAATAACATTTTTTGGCTTTTGGTATCTTAGAGCCTATCTGAAAAGTCAATAAAGGCGCGTTTTAAAGTTACAATAGGTCTGTAATATCCAGCAGCATCATTTCTGATTACGGTACTGCAATTTTAAATATACTTATACAAGAGCCTCATAGAACTGCTTTGTTCATTTAGCATAGGCCATCTCCTCTTCTTCAGCATGGATCTGCATTTCTCCACTCTCGTTATCTGCTTCTATATAGTGGCCTTCTGCAGGAGCTGTAGCAGCTTCGTAGACTCTTTCCACATAGTGAATGAACGGGACATAGGCTTCAATATATTCTCTGCCTGCACTGACGTTATTTGCATTGAAATTCCTTTTTTCCATTACTTTACTGAATTCTTCGCGAGTTCCATTCTCCGTTGCATCGGTTAAGAGCTTTACAAGCTTATCAGGCGAACCGGTTTTAAGAGCTTCATCGGCCGCAGGGATTGCAGGTCCCAGATCAAGCCCTGCAGGTTTCAAGCCGGTATAAGGCGCTCCTTCTCCTGCTCTATGCACACGTACCAGAGTTTCGAAGAAATACATGTCTGCAAGCTCCTTAGCTTCCGGACTCAGTTTCCTGACAGCGATGGTGTTGTTAAAGGCTTCTTTAATCTGGGCTTCGTCCTTCTCCTGAACCCAGATTAAGACTAGGTTTACATTTCCCGTTTCCAATGCTTCCTGGGCTGCCTTGACAACCGGGCCGTCCATAGTATCACAATGTGCGCTTACAGGTGTCGTAACTACAATTCCCAAGATAACCAAAAATGCTGTAAATAGCATAACACGTGCTCTTATAGCATTACCCCCTCTTGATAAATTTACTCTAGTTTTTATGTGAGAAATCAAACTAAAATTCCAAATTACACAAATCTGGAATTAATAATTTTATACGGCCAATTGAATAAATAATTTTTGATTCTTACTTATCTTGGAAGACTCCTGAAACATCTTGCAAAGAAGAGCTTTATCATAGAAGAATACTGTATGTCTTATTGTACATGTGTAGCTTTTGCTGTCATAAAAAGTACGTTCTACGTGCTTTGCAATATATCAAGATAAAATCAAGATAGAACATTGGATTTCATAGTTACTGCTTCATGATTTTGAATAAGATGTAAATCTATTTTTGCATAGCATGGGAGCATTTTTGACAATGTTTGTGGGTTTTCACACTATAATTTATGCTTTCCTTTAGAAACTACTTTAAGGAATAAAGATTTAAATCTCAAAAAGATTTAAATCTCAATATGCAAAAGACTAAGCTTCTGAAAGAAATCGGCCTAAGTGCTTATGAATCGGCTATCTATCTTTCTCTTCTGAAATTAGGCGCTTCCGAAGCAAGTACTATCTATAAGGACGCAGAGGTACCCTATGGGAAAGTCTACAGCGCCCTTGATTCCTTGGTAGAAAAGGGTTTTGTTGAAGTCCAGCGTTCAAGACCCAAAAAGTTCAGGGGAGTCAAGCCAGACATTGCTTTAGATAGAGTTATTGAAAAAAAGGAGTCTGAAGTCGAAAAAGAACTGGAGGTTTTGAAGCTTAAGACTGATGAATTAAAAAAGATACTAATGACTACCTCATCTCTTAAAACAAAAAACGAGATCTTCTGGACAACTGCAGTCACTGAAACTGATATTAAAAAAGTTGTAATTTCTCTCTTCAGCGAAGCAAGAGAGTCGTCATGTGTAGTTCCTCACTCTTTAGGAATGCCAGTATTGACTGTAATATTTGATGAATTTGTAAGATCCCTTGAACGAGGGGTCAAAGTCAAAATGTTGGTTTCCCCACAGTTTAACAACTTTGTTTCTTTTCTTGCCAGAAAAGATGAAAAAACTTTAGAAGTATTGAAAAAAAACTTGGAAATCAGAGCCGTTAGAAACACTAATTCGCATTTTGGGATCATTGACAATAATCTGGTGATATTACTTCAACCTCATCCCCTAGATAAAAACCGGCTCATTTCAGTTGTGAAAATCTGGGATGCTGATCTTGCCAAAAGCCTTCGGAAAGAATTTGATATAATGTGGAAAGTAGGGAAGATATTTGAGCTGGAAGAAAAGGCTGCGGAATGAATAATTAATTTGGATTTCACATATGTCTCTTTCAGACTATACAATAACCTGTTGGACGCCTCATGCTTAAATATCTCCATTTCTCAAAACCCTACAATTTCAAAGAGCTTCAGTAAACCCCCCTCAACCTTCTGAGTTAGACGAGCATTAGCTATTGGAAAAAAAAGTCGTTATCCTCTTTCTCTATATGCCGGTAAAAAGTTGGATACACTCTTGAACTCTTAACTATCGTTGATAGTGCCTCAGAATCCCATATTCTGGAAACGGCCTCATTTATCTTCTTTACGTATTTCCCTGTTCATTTACCTGCAATCTCCGGCAATGAATGCCATGAATTGCACGAAAACTGGAATATTTCTTTTTGAATAACTACCATGCCCCCGATTCCGGGATTTATACTAATACCCCCAATGTAAGTTGCAAACTGAGTATAACGGCTATATACCAAACTCAGGTTCGATATTAATTATGAAATCCACTAATCCAAATAAAAAACAACGGGTTATAAAACAAAATACAGGTTGCTCATTAGCCTTCCGTTTCCTGATCTCTTTATTGATAATAGTCATCCTTTTGACAAACCCAACTTCTGCAATTGTAGTTTCAGGAAACACTCATCTTGGCGTGGAAGTTTCTGAAATCTCCCCTAACCCTGCAAGGCCGGGCGAAGATTTACTCATAAAAGTAAATGTAGAGAATGTCGGAGACGATCCTGCAAAGAACGTTATAGTAGGAATTGAGGAAGTTTCTCCGTTTATTTTTAAGTACAGCACCTCAGAGATTTATGGTTCCGGGACTAACACAGAACGGTTCTTTCAAATTGATCATATTCGACAGCGTTCAAAGGTAGAGCTGAATTTTCATTTCAGAATTGATCCAAATGCTGAATCTGGAGACTATCAGCTTGAATTCACTATAAAAGACAATAAAGAAACAAGTTTTTCTAAAATAATTCCTGTTCATGTGGAAGGAAACCCGGATCTTGTACTTACAGGCACCGAAATTCTTCCTATAAATGAGGATAATTCGTCTTCAGGAGCCATAGTTCCAGGGCAGGAGTTTTACCTCAAGACAGCAGTTAAGAACGCCGGAAACGGGGACGCAAAAAACGTCAGGGTAATGCTTAACCTCAATAGCTCATCGCCTTTGATCCCGCTCGAAGACAATGTTCACTTTATTGAAAACTTGAGTGCAGGTAGCTCTGAAAATATATCATTCAAACTCCTTCTAGGCAGCAATGCACCTGTTCAGCCTTACAGGATACCCTTAAGGATAACAGCCTCAAATGGCGCTGAAACCTTCCAGATAGATAAAACCCAGGAGATTGGAATTAACGTCCTTAATCGGGCAAAGATCGATATTTCAAGTCTGAAGTTTGATCAGGGAGTGCCTGTGAAAGGCCAGCAGGTATCCATGATCGTGCGGCTTGAGAATGTTGGAGAAGGTGAGGCCCATGTCGTGAAAGCCAAACTTGAAGGGCTTGAGGGCAGTGGTAATACAAATGCTTTCCTTGGTCGCCTGGATAAAGACGATGATGCGCCTGCAGTCTTTACTTTTGTTCCTGAGAAAGCAGGCGAGCAGGGAGTAACTCTTTTAGTAAAATACGAGGACGATTTCGGAGAACACCAGCTTAGCGAGAACCTTACCCTCAATGTACTGGGGAATAATTCGAAAATTCCTTCCTTGAAAGTTCCTCTTTTTATTCTTGCCATACCGGTTTTTATAATAACTTTAGTAATAAGGAAAAGGAAGGTATGTCCCAATTGGAAAAATTGCTCTCAGGGAAAGGTGTGCCCATGGGGATGTATGGGTTTTATCGCTAGCCATTTTGGGAATAAAAGAAAAAAAGTAAAAGAAAAAGAGTCCGAGAAGAAAACTGAAAGAGGTGTATGATTATTCTTGAAAAAGGGAAAGTCTCCTTTTTCCTTGCGAGCCGCTCCATTATCAGAGGCAATAAAGGGATCACGACGTTTACGATTCTAGTCATGACCCTTATCTTTTTGCAGATTGTACTCTTTTCAAGTATTCTTGGCGGAGTTACGGTTCAGTTCAATAAGCTGATGGTGGATTATCAAACAGGAAACCTGGTTATAGAGCCTGTGGAAAATGAAAAATATATAGAAGATACTTCGTCTCTTCAGAAAAAAATAGAAGGCCTTCCTGAAATTATCGGGTCTTCAGCCCGTTTGAGAAGTTCAGGAGTCATCAGTCATCAGGGAAAAGAAGTGGGAACCGTTATTTATGGGATTGATCCAGGAGACGAGTCCCAGGTTACCCATCTGGAATCAGCCATGCTCAGTGGAGAGTTTATAAGCTGCCCAGACAGGGGAGAGATAATACTTGGGCGGGAGGTTTCTGGAGGATACGGAGCACTTATGGAATCTAAATCCCTTGGCGGGGTAGAGGTCGGAAATACTGTAAACGTCAAAATTGAAGGCGTAAATAGAGAATTTCGAGTAAAAGGTATCTATAGTACTCTCTATTCCAATACCGACTCTTCGGCTTATATTAACAAGGCAGATATGGAAGAAATCCTCGGTGTAAAGAACCGGGCAAATGAAATTGCCGTAAAAACCACTTCAGATATAAGTGAAGAAGATGCTCGAATGAAGTTGCTTTCTCTGGGGATAAAGGAAGAAATCCGGACATGGCATGAGTTTGCAGGCATGCTGAAGACAATAGAAAGTACCCTTACAATGCTCCGAAACGCTTTCAGTGCAATCGGCCTTCTTATAGCATTCGTAATCATTTTTGTTGTAATCTATGTAAACATTGTAAACAAAAAAAGGCAGATCGGAGTTCAGAAAGCTATTGGCATTGATCAAAAAGTTATCGTTACCTCTTTTGTTATCCAGGCCGTGCTGTATGCTTTCATAGGAATTACACTGGGCTACTTAATCATGCATTATATAATAAGTCCTTACACTATCGTTCACCCCCTCCAGATCGCCGTAGGTCCTATCAGCCTGATACTGGAGAATTTCGAAGCTTTTAGTCGAGCGGCCCTCCTCTTTCTGGCAGCTGTAATAGGTTCTTTCATTCCGGCTTATAACTTGTCTAAAAAAAGCCTTCTTGAACTGATATGGGGCAAATAAAGTTAGGGACAGTGTGTTATATGGAAAACAATACCAAAAGTGATGTTATTATTGAAACGAAGGACGTCACAAGGATATTTTATATGGGGGAAGTTGAAGTTAAGGCCCTCCGAGGTGTGAGCCTTAAGATCAAACGTGGAGAATTCGTAGCTATAATGGGGTCAAGTGGTAGTGGCAAATCTACGTTCCTGAACCAACTTGGTCTTCTTGATATTCCAACCTCAGGAACCGTTATTATCAATTCTATCGACACTTCCAAAATGTCCGAAAAAGAAAAAGGAAATTTTCGTCTGCACAATCTTGGCTATGTCTTTCAGGACTATGCTCTGCTGCCCGAACTTTCAGCAATTGAAAACGTTTGTCTGCCTCTCATGATGCAGGGTAAGAGTAAAGAAGAATATCAAAGAGCAGCGTCTGCGGTATTGATTTCTGTCGGGCTTGAAGACAGGTTGGATCAGTTTCCCTCCAAAATGAGCGGTGGCCAGCAGCAAAGAGTTTCAATTGCCAGGGCGCTTGCCCACAAACCCAGGGTTCTCTTCGCTGACGAGCCCTGTGCAAACCTGGACAGTCTGGCTTCAAAGCAGATTCTTGAGTTATTCAGGAAGTTCAATAAAGAGGAGGATCAGACGATTGTAATGGTCACGCATGAAGAATGGCACATGGAATATGTTGATAGGGTAATAAGGTTGAAGGATGGAGTGTTGGAGAGTTAACTATCGCTAAACTAAATATTTAGCGGCTTCCTGAGTCATCTATTCCCTAATAGGACAAGTCATACAGGCTCTACCCCGCGTACCACAGGTGAAATATTATGATAATGATATAATTGAGATGCTGTTACACTTGCGGCTTTCCCTGCCTTAATGTTTCCGATCTCTTCCGGTATGTAGTGTACCCTGTTCTCCAACTTCCGCAACTTGGTTTTCGTATTTTGGGTTGTGGTGACAGTGTGGTTATGGTGACAGTACTACAGAATACAATACTTCAAAATACAATAATACTTGCAGAATCAATAACAAGAGAACGTAAGGAAGTTGATGCTTATACCCCGCTAAATCTAAAGATTTAACGGGTTTTACGCTTCTTCATATAAATAACAAATAGTCTCAAAGTCAAATTTTAAATGTCAACCTATTGTAAACGGAAACATTTATCATAGAGTAAACGATATGCTTCGATGTCGATTTGGATTAAATTAAAGGTTAACAATAACACAATTTACCTGCCATTCACTAAAAGAATTACAAGTTTAATAATAAACCCGGTAACAGGTTCAATAAAAAATTCAGTAGCGAACTCCGTAATAAATTCAGTAACAATTCAGCAGCAAATTTTAAGGACTAGTCTGTAAGCAGTGAGGGTCCAATTTCATGAGCAGAAAAGCAACCTATCCAAAAGTAATATGTACGCAGCACCCAGACTCGGCGTCAAAATATATTGCGACACAGGAAGAGCCGGAGGAAGCTATAGAAGCTGCACTGGTATTTGGCTGTGACGAATACATGCCGGATTATGAGGGGAAAGCCACACCTTATCACCAGAACGTCCAGATCGTATCAAAACTCATAGAAGAAACAGACCTTGTGCCCGGAAAAGATATTTTCATCACTCCAAGGGCTCCAAGTGCAGTTCAGGAAAACCGGTTCAGGCAGCTTATGGTCATGATGTCAATTGCCGAAGCCAATCACGGGGCTCTCGAGTATTCGGATATCCAGGCAATAAACGAATTCGTGCATCCCATGACAGGGACGGTAAAAGAAATCCTTGATGCGCAGCAGCACATGGTAGATGTGAGCGAGCTTGCAAAAAAGGAATTCGGGATTTCAATGGAGGTTCCACGCATAATCCCCCTTATTGAAGACACCCCTGCCCTGCTGCATGCAAAAGAACTTGCAGAAAATACGCTTCTTGCCTGGAAAGAACGCTTCGGGATAGCTCCTGAGAAATTCAGGGTCTTCCTTGGCAAATCTGATTCTGCGCTTTCTTTCGGACATGTGGCAAGCACGCTCTCATGCAAATATGCTATAAACGGAATTTCCGAACTGAATTCAGAACTCGACACTAAAACAGGCATAATCTTCGGAGCAGGGACTCTGCCTTTCAGAGGGCATCTGAACCTGAAAAATGCGGAAAATTTTTTCAAGGAATACCAGGGAGTAGGGACCATTACTCTCCAGTCCGCTCTTAGGTACAGCCATGGAAAAGGGGATGCTGAAGCCCTGGTACGCTTTGCAAAGGAGAAGCTTCCCGAAACTCCGGAGATCTTTTCCAGTGAAGAAAAAGAAGAGATTGTAAACCTTATAGGAATTTTTGGGACTAAATACAGCCGAATTATCCGCGAACTGTCTCCCACCATAAATCAGCTTGCCGGTCTCCTCCCCCAGCAGAGGGACCGCCTGATGCACATGGGAAGTAGCGGCTATTCAAGAAGCACCCCTGATATCTCAGGCCTGGTAAAACTCTGCCATAGTGACATTGGAAAAGAGTTAAATTCCAGCATGCCTGTAGAAGAATTACACCTCCCACGTGCCATCAAGTTCACCGGCGCTCTCTACTCGATTGGCCTTCCTCCAGAATTCATAGGTACAGGTACTGCTCTCGAAGAAGCAAGGGAAAAACTTGGCGATGATGCCTGTGAAAGGTTGCTTACGAAATATTTCCCTTCCCTTGCTAGCGACCTGAGTTTTGCATCTGGGTACCTGGACCTTAATGTAGCTTCTCGCTTCCTTTCAGGAGCCTGCCTGAAAGAAGTCAGTAAAGATATCGAGGTTTTGCGGGATATTTTCAGCCTTAAAGTCCAGCCCGAACCCTCCTACCGTATCCTGCTGGAAATGATGCAGCCTGACCTCCTGCAGGCAGGAAATGGAGGGGACTGCATGGATGAGGAAGTTTCCCAGCTTGTGTGCTCAACCCTCACCAAAATGGGAAAAATAAGAAAGGCTCTCGGTTAAGTAATTCCTTTTTCAGTAGGTTGATAACGCCCCTGGAAATCTGAAATATCTCCAGGGTCATTCATTAAATTGACCTACTCCTGGATAACATTTTACAGAACTTTGGGGTTTAGGTTAAATTAACCCTTAAAGTGAAATAAATGATAAGAAAAGAATGATAATGTATATATAGACATAAATAATAATTAGTATATAAAATCCACTATAATTATATAATTATTATTTGATCATAGACTTTACTTGTCTTGTTGCATAGTTCCAAAGGATTCTTGATTTTGTTTGAATCCCCTTTTATGCTATAATAAACGATGAAGCTTCTAAATGAATTGTGTTGAAGGAGTGTAACAAAAGTAATCCGCAGATTTATATTACGGGTGCCGGCTTGGCATGCTTGGGCTTATCAGTTCTGCAATGCAACAAGGCAGCTGTACTTGAATTTGAATTAATTGAATTTTAATATTTCCTGAAGCTTTATCCAGGATGAGATATGATTTTGTTTAAAATATTTGAGAGAATTAAGTTTCATTACTTTGATCCCTCAAAAATATATAAAACTCTAAGAAAATCCCAACCTCTGCAAAACCTACAAAATTATGATATAGCCTACCTCGTTTTGAACAGGTTCTTCTACCTGACAACAGTAAAAGTGGTTCCCGAGCTTCAAAACCAGACCTCCGAAAAAGCTGCTTTGCTGTTTATGGAGGTTCTTGAATGGTAAATGACGAAGAGATGGGGTCTGGGAATATATTAAATTTATTCTTAAAGTTTGCACTTCCGACCGTTGTTGGAGTTGTTACTGCTGGAGTTCAGGGGATAATTGACGGTTTCTTTATAGGGAATGCTATAGGAAGCCAGGGGCTTGCAGGAGTGACTCTTGCCTATCCTGCTTATATGATTATAATCGCCTTGGGGGTAATTATTGGGATCGGTGCGTCAAGTTTAACAGCCCTTAACCTTGGAAAGGGAAACCTCAGGGGAGCCCTGGATATAGTACATAATGCTTTTTCGCTCTGCCTTCTTACAGGAGCAGTTATTACAGTAGCCGGGCTGATTTTTTGTGAAACCTCGATCAAAATCCTTGGAGCCAACGGGACTGCCCTTGCTTTTGCCGGTGAGTACCTCAGGATCATTTTCATTGGCTCGATCTTTATGATCCTTACAATTGCCCTTGATCCATTGGTCAGGAATGACGGAAGACCCAGACTCTGTATGAATATCATGGTTGCAGGAGTACTTGTAAATCTCGTGCTTGACTATCTTTTCGTCATGCGAATGGGCATGGGAATGTCAGGTGCAGCCTTTGCCACAATAATTTCTTTTGCTCTACCGGCAGTGCTGCTTATGTATTACCTTTTTGGCAGCAAGGCAAAATTAAGACTTCAACTTAAAGCTTTAAAATTCAAGCTCGGGACCCAGCTTAAGATCCTTAGAGCCGGTCTTCCATCTTTTGTGATGCAGTTTTCACTGGCTCTCGTGCTCTTTGCACACAATTACATGCTGCTCAGATACGGCTCCGAGCTTGCAGTTTCAGCCTACGGCATTATAGGGTATGCCTTTTCAATTTTCTATATGCTTTTCGAAGGAATAGCCCTTGGAGTGCAGCCGATTATAGGCTTTAATTACGGAGCTGGTTACTACGAAAGGGTTTCAAAGACCCTGAAACTGACAATGTTTTCATGTATTTTCATAGGAATTTTCGGCTTTGTGTTAATCTACCTCTTTCCTGAGAGGGTAGTGCAGATCTTCAGCCAGGACGACTCCGAACTTCTGAAAGTCACCCTACAAGGAATGAAATTTTTCATGTTCTCTTTGCTTGTTGAAGGTATTGTGCTTCTCACTGCTATCTATTACCAATCAATAAACAGAGTCAGGGCAGCACTCTTCATCAATTTGGGAAAGATCTTTATTGTTCTTTTTCCTCTGCTCTTTATCCTGCCTATTTTTTTCGGTCTGGACGGAGTCTGGTTTGCATCTCCGGCTACGGAGTACATTATGACGCTGGTAGTTCTGGTTATGCTTTCAAAGGAGTTTAAGTTCCTCAGACGGCACAGTTCAAAACCCGAAAATAAGCGACCAGTAAGTATAAAACAACTATCAGTAAGTACAAAACAGTCATCGCCGGTAAATAGTCACAGCGAAAAAACCGACTTTGAGGAGAATTCCAGATTTGTTAATTTCAAGCTTGCTGAAAAAAAGGAGACTTCGTGAAGCTCTCATGAGATACTCCTTCTAATGTAGCTTTTTAATTCTTTGGCTTGACTTAAATGTTCGTTCGACCATATTCTGCAAAGAATTTACAGTAAAGTGCATATTGTTTAACCTTTTATATAATCGTAAAAAATGTTTTTCTAGTTTCAATTTTATGTAATAATATATTATTAATACTTAATATGGAGTAGCAAGGATGTTGACAAAAGTGTTAAATATCAGTTAGTAATATAATTAAATATCTCTACCAAAGACAGACACAAAATTAAGCCGCCTCCTAAATTATCAAATGTCTGAAAACTCCTTTTGCCCCTGCCTGTGGTAGAACAGACAGGGGTGAGGGTACAAAACATGGAGTATAGACTTTATTTCTTTCTCACTTATTTTAGCCTTGCTGTGTATACTCTAAAATCCAATTTCCTATAATTTCTAGAGCTGCCGGAGAAATTGTTTCTTCTATTTTTGCGTACTCTGAAGGAGAACCCGTTTCAGCGGTCTGGAATAAATGATTCAGTCCTGGCAGTTCTTTGACTGTATAGTCCTTATTGCCTCCTTCTTTAAGAGCCTCTTCTATAGCACACAGGTTTTCTTCAGGCGGAACCTGAAGGTCTTTCTCGCCATTTATGGCAAGTACAGGGCATTTGACTTTCATTAAGTTTGGCTTAGGGTCGTATGTAAGGAAAAAGCGCATCCACGGTGACGTAAGTTCTTTTGCTTGAGCGTCAATAGAAGCCTCAATAGCAGCTTCGGAATAGCCTGGACTTTCTCTTTCCTCTTCACTCATATTTGCTATCTCAGCCCTTAAAATATTAAGAAGCTTCTCCTCAGCAATTGTGTTATTCTCTTCTTCTTTTACTACAGAAAACATTCTTTTCATTAGGGCTTCGTTCTCACTGATAGTCTCATTATTTATTCCCTGAGCCCTGGCAATGAGGTCACTTTGCATGTACAGAATTTCTTCACCTGTCAGCCCAGGAGCAGCCATCAGTACAATGAATGCAATGTCTGGAGACTTTACTGCTAACATGGGTGCAATTAGACCTCCCTCGCTGTGTCCAATCAATCCTATTCGGCTTGAATCTATGTCTTTCCGATTTTTGAGATAATTAACTCCAGCAAGTACATCTTCTGCAAAATCTTCAGTTGTAGCCTCTGAAAAATTTCCAGTCGATTCTCCTACACCTCGATCATCAACCCGAAGCACGGCAATACCCTGGCGTGTCAGATAATCTGATAGTACAAGGAATGGGCGATGTCCCATAATTTCTTCATCACGATTTTGCGGTCCTGAACCGGTTATGAGTAAGACTGCCGGGAAAGGTCCCTCTGACTGTGGAAGAGTCAACGTTCCTGCTAACATTACTCCTGCTTCTTTGTTCTCATAAACAATTTCTTCTTCAATATATGGATAAGGCTTTACAGGGTCCTGTTTTCTGTGGGTGTCAGGAGCTTTCTCAACCCTGCTAAGTACAAGCGGCAAAGCTGAACCTGCCTGTTTCCATTTTCCTTCTATGGTTTTGCTGTCCTCCTTATATATTCCTTCAAAATTCCCCTGGATGGATTTGACTTCAAGGTTCAAATTGCCATCTTTGTAACTAACGGTTTCAACAGGTATACCACGTGCTCCCTGATCAGGGCTGTCCATGCTGGCTTTGATAGATCCATCTGGATTGGTAGAAATATTGAACACTATTCTTAATTCTAACCCGCTTGGAACTCTTAAATTTCCCATCCAGGTGCCTTCTATATCCTCGTCATCTGCAACACTTTCATTATGCGTATTATTTAGTTGTAAATTATCTGGAGATGGTTCATCAGGTTGCAAAATACATCCAAGGCCCGCCATAGTAATAATCAATAAAACTATAGAAATCATGATTTTACTTTTCATTATAGCCTCTCTAATGTTCTTATTTAATATTCCACCTTTCAACACTTCTTTGTAAGTCTTTGAATTCATACATTTAAGATTATTTATTGAAAATGAAATTGAGTTGTTACACCTCAGCTAGTATAGAGTCTATTCCAAACTCAGAATACTTTTCCTCATGTCACATTTTTAATTGTCAATCGAGTTTTAAACCCCTTAAAAATTAATTTAGACCAAAAGAAGATATATATGAAGGGCAGTAGCTTCTCAATATAAGATTTTAAAACTTATACAAAACTTATACAAAACTTATACAAAACTTATACAAAACTTATACAAAACTTATACAAAACTGACACAAAACTGATACATAACTGACACTTAAACTATTACTTATATAAACTACTGTTAGTATGTATTTATAATTAAATTAACACTAACGAATATTGATAGTTTTTAATAATAATAGTTTTTAATAATAATAGTTTTTAATTAATATGCCTCAAAAGTAATAAATATTTAGAATATTAAAATGATCAACATGCTCTTTAAACTCTTTTCCATTTTCCTGGTTATCCCGATTATTGAGCTTTATCTGCTTATCAAGATAGGGGGAGTCATTGGGGTTTTAAATACTGTGCTTATTATCCTGATAACTGCAAGCATGGGTGCTTATCTGGCAAAATACCAGGGTTTCCGCGTGCTCCGTGAGATCCAGGAAGCAATGAGCAGGGGATATATGCCCGGAAATGAACTCCTTCATGGGCTTTTCGTGTTAATTGGCAGCTTCGCCCTTCTAACTCCGGGCTTCCTGTCCGATATAATAGGATTTTCCATGCTAATACCTCAAGTTCGGGAAATTTATGTTAGAGTAGCAAAAGAGGTTATCAGAAAAAGAATACAGAACGGTCAGTGGCAGATGAGAATGTACACAAATTTCCGATAACCTAAAAAAGTCATAATCAAACCTGCAATTCAGGTTGCAAGGTCGTTTGCAGCATCTCCGTTTTTAAAATTCTGTTCTGAGAACTGCTGTTCAGAAGTTAGCTTTCCAGAAGTCTTATGTTTTCGGCTGCTTGAGATAGGTTAGCACGATCAGCTTAAAGTAAGAGAAAGGAGTCTAAAATAAGATTTCTCCTTGATTTACCGCCAGGAGGAGAAAGGATGGGAGTATACTCAGTTTCTCAAAAAAACATCATCCCTAACAATGACTCCGGACTGATATTATGGAAAAGAATTCTAAAAGAAAGGTTGACAGGACAGAAAAGGCTGACAGGATAAAAAAAACAGGCTGGTCAGAAAAAACAGGAAAAGAAGACAGGAAAGGCAAAACTGCTGGAAAAAGCACAAGTAAGGCTCGCGAGACTGCTTACGGTCGACTAGATAAAGCCCTTGCAGTCTATGAAAAAATTCTTGAGAAGAACCCGGAAGAGGCAACTGCTTGGGCAGGTAAGGCAGCGGTGTTTCTAAGGCATAGGATGTACAGGGACTCCCTGGAAGCAATTGAAAAAGCTCTTGAAATCGAGCCTGAAAAACCTGGTTATCTTTATGAAAAAGGTTTTGTGCTCCTGCAGCTCAACAAGGAAGAAGATGCATTACGAGTTTTTGACAGACTGCTCGAAATAAACCCTGATAGCGATAAAACCTGGAACCTTAAGACATCAGTGCTTTGCAGGCTTGGGCAGCAAGAAAAGTCCCTGAAAGCAATTGAAAAAGCTCTTGCAAATAATCCAAAACTTACAGGGGCCTGGCATGCAAAAGGCTCTGTTCTCGCTGATCTGGGTAGATACGATGACGCTATAAAAGCCTATGATACTGCCCTTAAGCTCAAATCAAATCTTGCAAGAACCCTGGAAGGTAGAGCCTTTGCCCTCTACAGCCTGGACAGACCTGTGGAAGCCCTGATAGCATATGACGCTGCCCTCAAAATAAATCCTGATAATGCAAAAACCTGGGTTGGAAAAGGTCTTGTCCACCTCAAGCTTGGCAAGTCTAAAAGAGCCCTTGCTGCCTGCAGCAAAGCAATCTCAATAAAACCTAGTAATCCCGAAGCCTGGTACTGCAAAGGCATGGCTCTTTCCGGTTTAGGGAGAAACGAAGAAGCCCTTGGAGCTCTTGAAAGATCCCTCAGGCTCGATCCTGACTACGCCACTGCTAAAATAGCCCTAGCTTCCGTAAACTCCAAGCTCGGAATCGACCTTTATGAGGATGAAGAAAAATTGGAAGAAGAAAAGCCGAAGATGAGGAGAAGCGTATGGACAAGGAAAAAGCCAACAAGCGAGATTATGAAGAAATTTTCGGGTCAGGGAAAAGAGAAAAAAGGGAAGGGAAGTGAGAAGAGCGTATGGGCAGGGAATGAGCAAAAAGCTGGCAAGCCTAACAAAATTACGACCAGAAAAAGAGAAACCAAGAAAAAAGAGAAAAAGAAATAATTTTCCTGCACTTCGGTTTTGAGGATTATTAATTTGATATAGCAAATTAACAAAGAGTTTTAACAAAGAGTTTTAACAAAGAGTTTTAGCAAAGAGTTTTAACGGCTCTGTAGAAATCCATAGTTTTACGCAAATTCTTTGCACAACTTTTTTGTTTATGTTATAGACTATCAGTTTAACTTTTACTTCTTTTAATTGATTTCTAAGTTTTCTTGCTCTTAATGTTTCTCCAAATTTCCTTTTTACGACAGAGATTATTG
>DALS01000028.1 GCA_002499445.1 Methanosarcina sp. UBA293 | reverse complement strand
TTTGGGAAAAGGTTTGATCGAAATCCCTAGAAGCTGAGTGATCACAACCCTTTTGGGAAAAGGCTTGACCGCAAACTTTTTCAAAAAAAGTTTGATCAAAAACAGCGTAACGTTTGGATTTAAAAGCCTTATCCCCAAACCCTATCGGCGTGATCAACCGGCGCAACGGTTGTGTTTGATCCAAAAACCCTTGATCTGATCTAGATGGAAAGTTATCTGAAACGCTCAGCTCGTCTTAAGAGATTTTGAGGGGACCGGTCCACTTCGTCGCAAATAATCCTGTGGCGGATTGAGCTTGGGAGAATGGAACAAGTCTGATTGTCCGTGCCTCGAAGTCCCCAGGTTTCATCCGTTAGCAGGAAGTAGGAGTTTTCAAGCCTGATCCCCTTTGCTTCCAGCGAGGAGAGTATCATTGGGTCGGACAGGTCTTTTCTTATTTCTTCTGCAGCTTTTACTTGGGTTCCAGGTCCCCCTTTTCTTATAAGATAAAGCCTGTCATCTGAAAGAACTTTGTCCAATGTACGGATTATCAGTCTGTAGCAGATTCTTTTATTCGTGGATTTTTCTTCGACTTTCTCAAGATAAAGGATATTGCGCCTTTTTTGGGCTATATCGGAGAGTATATCTTGTCTCCGGGAAAAAGATTCTACTTTACAGGTAGGAATATTCAGGAGAAATATCGGAAATTTTTTAGACAAACTGTCCGCAATTGCCTGATTTACTTTTTCACGTGGAATATATTCAAAATTAATATTAAGCCCCGAAAATTTCTTTTTGTTTTCCTGACTTTCCTTCTGAAAAGCTTTTACGGCTTCAGTCGAATCATTATAAATAGTAATATCCTGGTCCCCTTCGAAAAATATTTTGGAAAGGGTTATAGCGAAATTAAGGGCTGCAAGCTCACAATGAAGGTTATTTTGAGGGGCATCAGGAACCTTTGTTGTGGACTGGTGGATCTGCTTTCCGTCCCGGAGCACTGTACAGCCAATATAAGAGTCCTCACCTTCATTAAAGGAAGAGTCACAATAAATTTCAAGCATACTTATTTTCACCTTTTTAGTAGAAAAATTCCATCATGGACTAGGTTACGAATTGGGTAAAGATGTATAGGTAAAATGTATAAACAACAAAACTATGACGCTGTGGATTAATAATTACGGCTATTGATAAAGATGATATTAGAAGTATATTACGTATAAGTTAGAAATGCTTATGTTTCGTGTATAACGCAGGTCTACTATAACTCGCTGGATTGTAAAAAGGTATAAATCAGGCATTGTCAAGGTGCTTTAGATTAATATCATTCAAGTAAAAGTAACAGTGTACGACCTTGTTTATATCCTGCCTGATCAGTAATTCGCCTGTATAGATCTGTCTTACTTTTTAGATACCCTTTTCGTTACTGCGACAAGTATTCCACAAATAATGACTAGAATTCCAATGACACTAGTGAGGGTCTCAATAAAATCTAAAAGACGTGATTTTTTTATCAGAACTATGTTCTTGATTATTATTGTTATCTTTACTATTTGTTGTAATATTATCATCGCTGTTTATTCTAATAATATCATCATTATTTATTCTGATACTTTCAATAGTAGTACTATTATCAATAGTAGTATTACGATTATCAATAATAATTATACTTGGTTCTGAATCAGTCCTGGGATGATCAAGCTCGGCTCTTTTGATCTGAAAAGATTTTAGTTCAAAAAGATTATGAAATTTGAAGCTATAGAATATTTATGATAAGCTATCGTTTGTTTGAATCTTAATTTAATTTTTTGTTCTGTTTAACAGTGATTTAAATATTGTAAGTAAAAGTAGAACTATAATCAAACCATTTGAGAAATGAAGAAATTTAATTGGATATATTGGTAGCACCAGAAGCCATAAGCAATAAATTGAACCTGCAAGCAAAATCATAAGTAATAGAGTATAACTGAATGAGTCAGAGAACGAAGTATTTTTATCAAGAATCTTTGGCAGAAGCCTGGGAAAGCTAAACACAAGAAGTGTTAAGAAGGCGATGAGTAATACGAACTGACGTATTGGATCAACTGAGAAAAAAGGTAATATTAGTCAATATATTATTTACAGTATTATTCACAGAGTAGTGCAAATACTTTTCTATTTCTATTAGGATCTCAATATGTTTTATTAATGATTTGGCTAGGCGATTTTTCAGGTCTAAAAGATCCTAAAGTTATATTCTTTCTTCAAAAGGCTATTTTTGTAGCCGGTGAGAGTTCTAAGCCAGAAAAGCTAATGAAAAGTCTGGGTGTGAGTTCAAAAAGACACTATCATAATAAAATATCTGAAACTAAAATGTAAAATTAGACTAAAAATAAAAACATAATAATGCCAAAAATAATGCAAAACAATATAAAATAATACATAGTGATATAAAACTGTAAAATTGAGTATCGATAAAAATTTGGTGGGGCCGCTGAGATTTGAACTCAAGTCGCAAGACCCCCAGCCTTGCAGGATGGACCAGGCTACCCTACGGCCCCGCAGAGTAGATTACTTTTTCAATGGCAAATCTCTTAACTGCGTTTGCCATCATCAACTATTGTAATTATATATGTAGTATAAATGAGTATCGGTAGAAGAAAGTCCAGACATTATTTTTACTATTTTTATTGAGCTCTAACCCTTTTATCTGATGCCGATCTAACTTTTTGAGGCTCGATTTTTTGTCTCATAGAAATGAGAGTTAAGGTTTTTGAGCATCGGCTTCTGAAGGCTTACTCAATATGCTTTTTGCCCGAAGGACTCTCTGAATAATAGTAATATGGGAAAATACCGCTATGAGTACGAGAGCCCAGCTCAGAAAACCTGAAAGCCCACCCAGAGCCAGGATAATCATTCTTTCCGCGCGTTCAGCAATTCCAACTGACAGTTTCCTGCAGCCTGCGGATTCCGCGCGAGCGCGAGTGTAGCTAACCAGAAAGGAACCTATCAGGGCATAACCTGCCCAGAGCCAGCCTTCAATTTGTACAACTGGAGGTAGAGCCAGCCTGCCGTTAACTGAACCTGCTATTATTCCTAAGAACATCAGGCCGTCGGAGTATCGATCGCAAACCGAATCAAGCACTCCTCCAAAAGGCGTTGTCCTGCCTTTTGCCCTTGCGACTCCTCCGTCAAGGATATCAAAGACCCCACTAAAAAGGATCAAAAGCCCGCCTGCAAAAGGCTCTCCTAGCGCAAACGCTCCTCCCCCAACGACGCTTACGGCAAACCCCATTAAGGTAAGAGTATTCGGAGATAAGGGAATCAGGCGAGCAATTGGAATTATCAGCTTTCTTGCGCTGTTTTTGAGTTCATCGAAAATTTTAAATCCCTTCCTTTTACTGGCTACTTAGCTACTTATATAGTGATAGTATGGTTGAACATTAGCTTATCTTTTTGGAAAAAATCCTGCCCAGGCTTTTTATTTCCTTTTTAGGGCTTCCTGCAGTTTCAGTCACGGTTCTTCAGGCCGAATGTAATTTAGATATATAAAGTAGAAATGTAATGCAAGTATTAAAGCAGTAATGTGATTCAAGTATATAATGCAGGGTTGATAAGATAAACCTGTAATGAAGAAAATTTTAGTGATTTTTATCGAGAAGGAACCATCAAAAAGGGATCTTTAAGGATTTTCTGTCAAAAAAGAGGTTTTAATCATCTTTTATAGCTTAAAGGGTAGATTAAAGTCTCACCAGTTTAAAATGATATGGAGTTAAAAAATGGATATAGTGGAAAAGCACAGGGCAAAATGTAAAAAATGCGGATTATGTCTTCAATTTTGTCCTCGCTATAACGACCTTGATTTGCTTGACCGGTTGTACGGGTATCTTGAAGGGAGCTCGGAGATTGATGAAGAATCTCTACTGCGCTGCTTGACCTGTGGGCTCTGTCCCGCTGCATGTCCCGAGGGGCTAGGAATTAAAATGCTTATTTCTCCTGCCAGGCAGAAATGGGTGAGTGAAAATGGACTCTCCGATAGGCAGACAATGGTAGATCCTGAAGCTGAAAATAATCTTTTTAAGAAAATTGCTGAGATGGATGAAACTCCTACATACAAGGAAAGTTCAGGCTCGGTAGTGTATTTCCCAGGCTGTGCAGGCACATATATCAACAAGATTATGGCACAGGCTGCAGTTGCACTGCTTGAGAAAGCTTCAGTCGATTATACTGTCCTGAGCGGGGTTGAATATTGTTGCGGAGCTGTATCCGCAGGTGCTGGGGATATGGGGCCTATTCGCAGAAATGGATCGCGGAATGTCGAAGAAATCAGAAAAAGAGGGACAAAAACTCTTATTACAGCTTGCCCAGGTTGTTTTAAGGCATTTAAAGATATCTATCCAAGAATATTTGGGAAACTTGATTTTGAAGTTATGCACGTTTCCCAGTACCTTGAGCTTCTTATAAGAGAAAACAAACTTGTTCCCAGGGCTATTCTCAAGCACAGAGTCTTTTATCACGATCCCTGCCATCTGACTAGGGGAATGGGAGTACATCAAGAAGCAAGAGATGTGCTTGAAAGCATCGAGGGTACCGAACTTGCCAATAAAACCCCGGAAAACTCGGCCTGTTGTGGCTTTGGAGGCGGGGTAAGGGTCAATTACCCGTCTGAGTCCCTTGTTGTGGCTTCTGACCGGTACATGGCTGCCAAAGAACTGGGCTGTGATATAATTGTCACAAATTGTGGGGGATGTATGCAGAATCTAATTGAAGCCGGAAAGGAAGTCACTGAAGCCGAAAAGGAGGAAAAAATAAAAATTTTTGACCTTGCTGAATACCTTTCTCTTGCCTGCGGAATAGAGATTAAGAGGGAAGATTCCAGAATGGTTGAGCTCGTTAACAGGGCTTACAGGCTGTGTGTCTCGGACTATGGGGAATCTAAAGGCTTATGATCTTGCCATAATCCACATAATTTTTGCTTTTCTTTTTTTAGAGGATTTCTACAGAGCTGGGTTTCTGAAGGGTTTTTTAGCCTTAGTACCCTTTCTATCTGGGGAATATTCAGGCATATATATTTTTCTCTGTTTTTTCCATTGGACGAATGGAAGCATTGATGATGTGAGATACAGACTCTTTCGTAAGTAAATCTTCAAATCATTTTTGAAAATAATACCTAAAAATAAAATCAAAACTTATTTAAAATCAGTAAGAAGCGCCTCGTGCTTACTTCAAAAAAGTTTGGGCGAAAATGATCTCTTAATTAATTCTTATCTAAATTCTTACTTAAATCCTGCAATTATTGTAAATATAATCGTTTTTATTTTAACTAAAAAACATTATAATAAGCCATTTTAAGTGTCTAGTATTTATAATTTTTGATAATCCTATTTTGTTTTCTTCCTCAATATACTTATATAGCTTCACATACCACAAACTATTTATCTATCCTCCTTTTTTATCCGGTTTTTTCGAAAAATTATATATATAAGTAAAATGAACCTTCTATCGGAGACATCTGAAAGATGGTTATCAGACGGGATTTTAAAATGGCACAAAAACACCCCCTCTGCTAAAACACTCATGAACCCGGTAAGCGTAGTCATGAATACTTTACGGTTTCATTGTCTTGCTTGAGTTGATCATGGTTCCCACCCATGATGATCGTGAGTTTCTTTCTATATTTCATGGCTTCCCCGAAGACATGAATATTCAGCCTAATTATCACGATTGTTCGTGATGGTTACTGGAAAGTGTCTCTGCATTCAAAAAATAAAAATGGAGGATGCAATAATTAGCAAAGAAGAATTGCTTCAGGAGCTTGCAGGTGCTATAATCTCCTGCAAGAAGGATACAGTACTCGCTGTAGTTGAAAAAGCTAAAGGAGAACTGGAACCTTCCGAAATTATAGAGAATGGACTTGCAGCAGGCATGAATGAGGTTGGTATCCTCTTCGAGAGAGGAAAACTGTTCTTGCCACACGTTATGATGGCTGCCGATGCAATGACTGCAGGAGTCAATGCCCTGAAGGACCTTATGCCTGAAGGAGCCTCCGGCTCAAAGCTCGGTGTTATCGTAAACGGTACTGTAGAAGGTGACGTCCATGATATTGGAAAAGCCATCGTTTCCACAATGCTCCAGTCCGCTGGTTTTGAAGTGTACGATATCGGTCGCGATGTCCCAATAAAGAATTTCATCGAAAAAGCAAAGGAAGTCAATGCTGATATGATTGGAATTTCTGCCCTTATGACCACAACTCTTCAGGGGCAGAAGGACGTAATTGAGCTCCTCAAAGAGGAAGGGCTCAGGGACAAAGTAAAGGTCATGGTAGGCGGAGCCCCTGCAACCCAGGCCTGGGCTGACAAGATCGGTGCAGACTGTTACGCTGAAAACGCAAGCGAAGCTGTTACAAAAGCAAAAGAATTGCTGGTTTAAATTATTTTTTCGGAGGTTATAAAAATGGCAAAAAATAATGCAGTTGCTGGATTTAACGCACTTAACGGTGTAGAATTAAACCTTTTTACCACTGATGAACTTAAAGCAATTCACTACGCAACCATGGAAGTTCTGATGAACCCTGGTGTTCAGGTCTCTGACCCCGAAGCAAGGCAGATCTTCAAGGAAAATGGTTGTGATGTTGATGAAAAGACCAATATTGTAAAGATCCCTGAATATCTTGTAAGAAGAGCCCTTCAGCTCGCCCCCTCCAGATTTGTCCTCTGGGGCCGTGACAAGAAGCACAATACCGTTCAGGAAGCAGGCGGCAAGGTTCACTGGACCTGTTTCGGTACTGGTGTAAAGGTCTGCAAGTATCAGGACGGCAAATATGTAACCGTTGACTCTGTCGAACAGGACATTGCAGACATCGCAAAACTCTGTGACTGGGCAGAAAACATCGACTATTTTGCTCTCCCTGTCTCTGCAAGAGACGTTGCGGGCACCGGTGCCCAGGACGTCCACGAGACATTCACTCCTCTAACCAACACTGCAAAGCACTTCCACCACATTGACCCTGTCGGCGAGAACGTCGAATACTACTGGGACATCGCAAAAGCCTACTACGGCGGCGACGAGGAAGAAGCCAGGAAGAAACCAATCTTTTCCATGTTGCTCTGCCCAACCAGTCCTCTTGAACTCAGTGTCAATGCTTGCCAGGTAATCATTAAGGGTGCCCGTCTCGGAATCCCTGTAAACGTCCTGAGTATGGCAATGTCAGGTGGTTCTTCTCCAGTTTACCTTGCAGGAACCCTTGTTACCCACAACGCCGAAGTCCTTTCGGGAATTGTGCTTGCCCAGTTGACTGTCCCAGGAAGCAAAGTATGGTACGGAAGTTCCACAACAACCTTTGATCTGAAGAAAGGCACTGCTCCTGTTGGATCTCCTGAACTCGGCTTGATAAGCGCTGCAGTCGCAAAACTTGCCCAGTTCTATGGCCTACCCTCCTATGTGGCAGGCACCTAGTCTGATGCAAAGATCCCGGACAATCAGGCAGGCCACGAAAAAACAATGACAACTCTTTTCCCAGCCCTTGCAGGAGCAAACACCCTGTACGGAGCCGGAATGCTTGAGCTTGGTATGACCTTCTCAATGGAACAGCTCGTTATTGACAACGATATCATCAAGATGACAAAGAAAGCCCTCCAGGGAGTTCCAGTTTCTGAAGAAACCCTTGCTGTTGAATCCATCCAGAAAGTAGGCATTGGAAATAACTTCCTCGCTCTCAAACAGACCAGGCAGCTTGTGAACTACCCCTCTGACCCCATGCTCATTGACAGGCGCATGTACGGAGACTGGGAAGCAGCTGGTGCAAAGGACCTTGCAGCAGCCGCACACGAAAAGGTCGTAGACGTTCTTAAAAACCACCAGGTAACCCCAATCGATGCAGACATCCTCAAGGACATGAAGGCAGTCGTAGACAGAGCTGACAAAGCCTTCAGAGGCATGTAATTACATATTCAGATATTCAGGAGATCTAAAGATGGCAAGCAAAGAAGAAATTATAGCAAAAGCAAAAGAAGCAATTACTGATTTTGACGAAGAACTTGCAGCAGAAGTCGCAGGAGAAGCTCTTGCTGCAGGAGTTGACCCTGTAGAGCTTATTGAGAAAGGCTATACTGCAGGCATGGAAGAAGTAGGTGAAAAGTTTGGACAGGGTGAACTTTTCCTGCCCCATGTACTTGCAGCCGCTGAGGCAATGAATGCAGGTATAAAAGTCATCACCCCAGAGATGGAAAAGCGCCAGGCTCAGACCAAGAGCCTCGGAACCGTTGTTCTTGGAACCATCGAGGGCGACATCCACTCCATCGGAAAGGACATTTTGGCTTCCATGCTCAACATTGCAGGTTTCAAAGTTGTGGACCTTGGAAGAGATGTTCCAATTAAGAACTATGTCGATGCTGTAAAGGAATTCAAACCCCAGGTTGTTGCCTCCTCTGCCCTTATGACTACCACAATGGTCAACCAGATCCAGCTCGAGGAACAACTCAAAGAGGCAGGTCTCCGCGACCAGGTAAAAACAATGGTCGGAGGCGCTCCTGTCACTCAGGACTGGGCAGACAAGATCGGCGCAGACATCTACGGTGAAAGCGCTAACGATGCCGTTGCCAAGGTAAAAGCAGCTCTCTAAGCCTGATAAAGCAGACTTAGCAAACGGTTTAAACTGTAGAAAGTGTGTTCTCTGGAATACATTTTCTGTCACAGTTTTATTTGTGCAGTTTTGCCAACCCCTGATGTGTACATGGACAAGAAACATCTTGCAGATCACATCATACTGAATTATTATAATATAACTGTTAATCTGCTTAGCTAAATGACAATCTTATAAAAACGGCAATAAGAGGGACGATTGTCAAAGTAGCTAAAATTGGATTTAAAAGTGATTATCAAATAATTCCCACAGAATAGTTCGCAGGCTGCACTTTCAGGCTGTGGAATAGAGACTGGGAAGCTCCTTTCTCTGAGGGAGTTCCACAGTACTGAAAAAAAGGAGGGAATTTTGTGGATTTGAAAACTTTTAAAAAACAGGAAAGCAAAAGAAAAATCAGCAAAGGGTATATGTGGGCCCTTTTCTGTGCTGTGTTCTGGGGTATCTGGTATCTGCCGGGAACTGTTGTCTGGGTGCTTAATCCATTCGACGGAATGTATGGCTCTATTGCTAAAACAAGTGGAGATGGTATATCCCTTGTTATTACTGCGGTTTTGATCACTGCCTTCAATGCACTAACTGTTATGTTTGCGCTTATGCTCTGGAATGGAGTGCTTGGAAAATACAGAGAACTGGGTAGAACACTAAGGGAATTTCACCCCTGTTCTAAATGGTTCTTTCTTGCCTCTATCTTCGGTGGTCCTATGGCAATTCTCGGTTCTTTTATTGCTATGGGTTTTATCGGAGGAGCATTTGCAGCTGTTGCCGGCCTTCTTTATCCTGTTATAGGCTCGATTCTTGCTTATTACTGGTATGGGGAAAAGATTTCCCGAAGAGCGGCAATGGGCATAGGAATCATCATCATTGGAGGGATTACGATCTTTGGCGGTGGGCTTCTGACTGAACTTTCTTCAGGCAATGTCCAGTGGATCGGGTATCTTGGTGGTTTAATGGCTGCTGCAGGCTGGGGTATTGAAGGTGCAATTGCAGGCAAAGGATTAGATATTTCCGAACCTGATGTTGGGCTTACCCTCCGGTTCCTTGGAGAAAACATCATCTGGTGGATAATTATCGTGCCAACCCTGGCAATAGTTGGCTTTCCAATGTACTCCTTTGCTCTCCAGGCATTTGAACCCTTAACTCTACTGATCTTGGTCTTTGCAGGAATAACTTTTGGTTTCTGTTATGTCTGCTGGTACAAATCCTTCCCACTTATCGGAGTCGGAAGAGGCCAGGGTATCGGAAACCTTTACGGATTCTGTGCAATCATCTTCATTTTCCTCTTCTTTGGAGATATTCCGGATTGGACTATCCTCATAGGCGGTACTTTCTGTATCGTTGGGAGTTTTGTTATGTTTACTGAAGATTCAAGTGCGCTTGAAACTCTAAGAGGTGAATGAGATGGGTAAAAATCGTCCGATCAAGTTCAGAATCCTTGAACTTCTCCTGGATGGAAAGGAATACTGGAACTATGAAATAGTTTCAAAGATCCAGGAAGAGTATGGCATGAAGAGCAATTTCCATAGGGACAGCATCAACTTTGACATCCTTGAACTGGCATCTGGAGGGATGCTAAAGGATGTGGAGCAGAAAGTCGATGAAGAAGGAGTCTACAAAAAAGATTTCCTTCTGCACAGATACACGATAACTGACTTCGGGAAAGTCCGGGCATCCGATGCTTGCCTTAGAGGTCTGTAATCTCAGGAGAATAAAAATGACACAAACAGCAGTGGCTATGGAAGCCTACAATGGCTACTGGGCAAATTCCTTCATTCCGGAAGCCAATGTCATGTGGATGGTTTTAATCCTGATTCTGGCGATATTGGCCCTCTGGCAGGCCAGAACCTTTGTCTCAAAGTTCTGAATCCCAAAACACAGCTTCTTAAATTTCAATATTAAAAACAATAAAAAGGTGATGATAAATGGCAACTGAATATGCTTTGCGTATGGGAGACGGTAAACGTATCTTCCTGACAAAAGAGAAGATTATGGAGGAACTCGAAGCCGGTATAGCCAATGCTGCCGATCTTGGTGAGATTCCTGACCTCAGTGCTGATGAGCTTGACAAGCTTGCAGAAATCCTTATGATGCCAGGCAAGGCTGTCAGTGTTGAGCATGGCATGGAAGTCCCTGTTACTCACGACATCGGGACCCTCAGGCTTGATGGTGACCAGGGTAACAGCGGGGTTGGAATCCCCTCAAGCCGTTTAGTTGGCTGCATGATGCACGAGAGAGCTTTTGGTGCCGATACCATGGAACTTGGGCACATTGACTA
>DALS01000067.1 GCA_002499445.1 Methanosarcina sp. UBA293 | reverse complement strand
CGGCTAAACGAAAAACAAACACCTGAGGATTTTCCTGGCCCTCTTATGTCAAAATTTTTTATTACGACATTACTTTCATAAACATCAAAGGCATTATTTTCAGCTTTAATTATCGCTTTATGTGGACTGCTTGACATTATTGTTAAGTCCGCAGTTGAAACCTTTATGCCTCCGGCATAAGTCCCAGGCTTTACAACTATTGTATCTCCAGAACGTGCATTATCTACTGCCTTTTGAATTGAGTCTCCAGGCTCAACATAAATAGTTGCAGCAGAGGCATTGCCAGCTATAGCTTGAAGTGCAAGTAATACCGTTAATATCATTAGCATAATTTTTTTTGTTTTCCGCAAGGCAAAAACCCCAATAAAGTTCCCAGTACCAATAAATTCCTTAATTTGTTAGTTTTAATTAACTGTCAAAAACTTATTGTTGAAAAATCAAAAGGAATAAATAGCTCGTATTATTAAAAATGTAATAATGACCTCTCTCCTTCAGGATTTAAGTTGTTATATTATTTTATTGGCAGACTATATTTTAACTAGGATATATCCTTATCATCTTAGGTTCTAATTTATTCACTATTCTTGCCTTCTAATTAGTGCAGCTTTATTGATAAACTTTCTTTTCATTTATTAGTCTTAACCTTGAATCCAAACGACTCTTTAAACTAGTTTTTTCTTCCGTAAAATTTCAGAATTAACTAGAACAAGAGAGCCAGAAATTAATAATAATAATAATAATAATAATAATAATAATAATAATAATAATAATAATAATAATAATAATAATAATAATAATAATAATAATATAGACTGCAAGATGAATTATAATAACTAGCGTAGGTAACCTATATTAGCTTAAGAACGTAAAAATTTTAAAATAGGATAACATGGAAATAAAGTCAGCAGCTCAAGCCTCATGATTTTTGATCTCCTGGCTATGGAATCCATCTTTATCAAGAGTAACGGTTCTCAGGAAACCTTCTTCTTCAGAACATAAATTAAATGTTCTGCCGTTTTCAATGGGTAGATTTTCAGGATTTCTATGGCTGTGAATTTGGCATGTATTCTCACTCGTATTTTTGTTGAAGCTCGCAGCAATCAGACGTGCATCTTCGGGCTCACCCACGCCGTTAATCATTTGATCAGCTCCGACAAAAATTAGATTTTCAGGAAGATTGCTCAGGCCTCCATGAGTTACAAGCACATGCCTATTGTGGAATTTATAATAAACACATGGTACCAGTTTTCTACTTAGGTCGAGGGCATAGTTTTTTATAATCCCTGCCTGCCCCATTTCTGCCACGTTATACGGAATATCAGTAACTTCAGAAAGCTGAGTTTGTTCCTTGCCTTCTGCCAACCTGTAAGAATATTTTTCACGGTCACCTTCGAGCAGGATCACATTATCCCTGCACATAATGGAGATCAGAATCTTAAAAATTTTACATTTTTCAATATTCTCATTATTTTCAGTTCTGCTGCCTGTGTAATCTCCCAGGAAAATATACAGGTCACTTTCATTTAACCCGCATGCAAAATACTGCATGAGAGCCGCGTAATTTCCGTTTACATTTCCTATGTGATGGATTTTTCTGTAGCGGGAAAAGTCAGTAGATTTGTACTGGATTTTTTCATAGAATTCTTGTGGCTTTATTACAGTGACAAATGATGGAACCGTCTGCCTTCTTATTATTGAGTACATCTCATCAATTACAGTTTCAGGCACAACCTCGTATGCAGGTCTCTTCCTGTTTCTTTCCTTTACAATTTCAAGAGGAATACCCGAAAAATCAACGCAAAGAGCCGTATACCTGTAAGTTCTGACAAGCTTCCTATATTTGGCAATATCTGTGTTTGCTGCATTTGTCGCGTCGAGAACTGTGAAATCCCCGTCCTCCATACGGGATTTAATGAGAGAGTAAATTAGCCCCCAGACTCTGGGATTAATTTGTTGAGAGAGCGCAGGCTTTCCGGTAACTGAGAGTACAGGTGGTTTAAGGAGCAACCTGACACTATCCGAAGAAATAGTATAAGGTTCAAGATTATTTTCCCTAACAAAAGTTGATTTGCCGGAGCCAGGCACTCCTCTCAAAAATACCAGATACCTCATATCTTACCTCAATACCTCTTCTGTTTCCTGATTAGATATCGATTAATTATTAATCCTGATCAGTTCTTGACTAATTATTAATCTGATAGATATTGATTAGTTATCAACCTTGAAGAATGTTGATTAATTATTGAGCTTGACTTTTTGCTTCGATTTTCGACATTTAGGTTTCAAGTCCGGTTTTAATTAACTCTTCCCGCGCTAACGATACCTGAGCTAATATTACTATTAATTTTTATAATATTTAATTAGATAATTTTATGATATCTATTTGAGAATGGACATAGGGGAGAATTGTGAATAAGGGGTTTAAAAAACTTGAGCAATCTCGGAGTCTGCCGTTTAAAAGGCAAGGCTGTTAAAAGGACTCAGGTACGGAGAACTTCTCCCAAATTTTCATACTGGTGAAAATTATGGCAGACTACAAGGAAACTGATTATGCCCTGCCTGGAAAGGCAGAATCTTACTGGATGGCAACTATGCCTGAATCCAAATACCCTCCTCTTTCCGGAGATATGCGCATGGATGTGGCAATTTTAGGGGGCGGGATAGTGGGTATTACAATTGCCTACCTTTTAAAAGAAGCAGGAGTACCGTCCGTAACAGTGATCGAAGCGGATCGAGTAATTACAGGAGTAACAGGTCATACGACTGCGAAAATTACATCTCAGCACAGCCTGATCTATGATCGCCTCATCTCAAAATTCGGAAAAGAGCAGGCACAGCAGTACGCAGAATCAAATCAGGCAGCTGTAGAAAAGATAGCTTCTATCGTAAGCTCAAAAGGCATAGCCTGTGACTTTGCCCGTAAGCCGGCTTATGTTTATGCAGGCTCTGAAGAATCCGCTGAAAAAATCCGAAACGAAGTCGATGCAGCTAAAAGTCTTGGGCTCCCGGCTTCGTTTGAAGCTGACCTGCCACTGCCTTTTGAAACGTATGGTGCAGTCCGTTTCAGCAATCAGGCGCAATTCCATCCCAGAAAATATCTCTGTGCTCTTGCAAGGGAGATTGAGGGAGATGGTTGCTATATTTTTGAGAAAACAAGGGCTTTGAAGATCGAAGGGGATGGCCCAGTAATTATAACAACGGATAAGGGGACCATAAAAGCACAAAAGGTTATCCAGGCAACGCATTTTCCGATTCACGATAAACCTGGATTATTATTTCAGCGGCTATATCAGTCCCGCTCATACGTGCTAGGAGTTCGTATTCAAGAACCTTTCCCGCAAGGAATGTTTATCAATGCCGAGGAACCTGTCAGATCCCTGCGCTCCCAGCCTGCCGAAGGAGGCGAACTGATACTTGTATCAGGGGAAGGACACCGGACTGGAGAAGGAAACGAAATTGACCATTACTGGAACCTTGAGAAATGGGTCAGGTCAGTCTACTCAGTCAATTCTATAGATTACCATTGGTCTACCCAAGATGTCATAACCGTAGATCATGTTCCTTACATTGGCAGGCTAACCTCAGATAACGAAAATGTATATATCGCGACAGGGTTCAGGAAATGGGGAATGACTACAGGCACGGCTGCAGCGATGATTCTTACAGATATGATCCTTGGACGGTCTAATCCCTGGGAGGAAGTATATAATCCTTCACGGTTCAAACCAGTAGAGTCCGCTAAAACCTTCTTTTCACAGGCTGCTGAAGCAACTAAAGGTCTTGTGGGAGATCGGATAACTCCTACTCATGAGAAAGCCTCGCAGATATTGCCTGGAGAAGGTGCAATTGTCAAAATTGAAGGCGAAAGGGTTGCAGCATTTAGGGACAAGACAGGAATACTCCACACGCTTGACCCCTCCTGCAGGCACATGGGATGCATCGTTTCCTGGAATAATGCAGAAAAGACCTGGGACTGTCCGTGTCATGGCTCCCGTTATAGCGCAGAAGGAGAGGTAATCAAAAGCCCTGCAGTATACGGACTTAAAGAAAAGAAAATAAAGGAGTAAGAAGAAAAGGAAAGGTATTAAGAAGCTTTCAAAATACTGCTTTGAATTTCTATCGGGGATTAAAGAGCTCCTATCTAAATTTAAAGAACTCAAAGTAGGATATAAAGAACTCTAAGCAAGCTTAAAATTCATTTTGGGACTTCTCAAGGACCACTTTCAGGTTTAAAAATCCATTTCAATCTTGAAAAAACTCAAGGATTTTCTCAGGGCTTTCAAGCACAGTAATTCCCTGCAAACCTTTGACAATCTCAACATTGTGCATGTCCACATCCCTGACCAGGACTTCAACGGGCCCGCCTTTGATTGCGTTATAAGGGCAGAGTTCCTTGCAGATTCCGCAGCCCTTGCACTTCAGGAGTTCGATCTGGTCTGTTAAGCCGTTTTTTTCAGTTATTGCTTCATGAGGACAGTTTTCTCGTGGGGGACATTTCTCGCAGTGCTTACACTGTTTCCGGTCGATATTATAGGGCATTTCCGAGATAATCGAACCTTCGATATCTACGGGCACAATATAGACAGGCACTCCTCCTTTTACAGCCTGGGCAACGGCGTTGGTTACGAGGGAATCCGCAATTCCATAAGCAATTTTCGAAACTGTGTTTGAGGTTGCAGGTGTAACGAAAAGGGCATCGTACCTGTCAAGCAGGAAGCGTCCGACCTTCGGAGAACTCGAACCCTGCTCGCTTTCCCGGAAGATTTCTTCAAGATAATCCCCTCCCGAGATTTTAACAAGCTTTTGCTCAAGCCCGTACATGCGCAGTACCTCCTCTGCAGCTTTAGAAATGTATGTATTTACGGAAACTTCGGGGTTTCTGAGCTTAATTTCCTTAAAGACCTGGTAACTGCGGTCCAAGAAATGCCCTGCGCCTGTAATACCCCATGCAATTCTCTGAAAACTCATGAGAAGAAATCATACCTGAGGAAGATAATATAATTTTCTAAAAAAGGTCTGGGTAATAAAAAGTTTCTGTAATAATAAGTTCATGTAGTAAAAGGTTCGAGGAATAAAAATTTCGGGTAATTAAAGGTATGAGCACGCAAGCCAAAGAAAACATGAATTAAATTGAGGAGCCGGTTACAGCCAAAAAGCTATTCACAGCCCCAGGACTTCATAAAGCAACTTCATGGCTTTTTTCTCGCATTCTCCCCCACACTTGGAAGCAAGCGACTCATAATGACGGATCAGTTCGAGATATTTCTCCTCTCCAGTAAGCAGGTAGCGGGTTGCATGGACAGTAGCCTCAAGCACCGCATTGAATCCCCTGTTTGGAACAGGCAGGCTTCTCCGATTAGCTTCATTGAACCCTGCTTCTATAGGAATAAGATCGGCTACAAGAGCATGATCCGTATTCTTGAGATTAATACATTCGAAAACTACCCAGGCTGTGGCTTCTTTTAAGATGGGGAAATTTAGCTCGCGAACAGGCACATAGTCAAATTCTGAAGGTTCAAGGTCGAAAAAAGTTGAACGCACAAAAAGTAATGGGTCATAAACCACGTTTGCGGTCAGGTACTTTTCTTTAAAGACGTTTGCCCAGGTATGAGTGCCATTGAATAGCCGGACAAAAGGCCTTCCGCCCTTTACGATTATTCCGATGGGAGCAGCATTAGGAGATTCCAGGCCTGTGCTAACGATTGTTTCGGAAATTCCTTCCCTGATCCCAAAGGAAGAAAGATCGACAGTGGAAAATTCATTTTCGCTTTTTCTGCATTCAGGGAGAAATTCGGTCAAAAGCGCAGTCCCCCCAGAAGAGCAATGAAAAGTCCAGCTATGATAATATCTGCTGTTGAACCCGGATTAATTTTCTTTTCAAGAAGTTCGGAGTCGAATTCCTGTACAGCAGGAAGCAAAGCTGTAAAGTCTCTGGTGTTTTCTCTGGTATTATCACCTGAAGACTCCTCCCAGGCTGAGAGAATTTCGCCTGCCCTTGATGAAACATAGTCCGCAGTGTCTTCATCGAACTTAGTCTGAATGAAAGTATCCCTGTGCCGGGACAGCAATTTCAGGAAGGTGTACACAATAGCTTCATTAATACCCGTGCCCGAGCAATTGAAAACTGATTTTTCGGCACCTTCATTTTGAGCCTGCATGAACTCAATTATACTTCTTGCTCCTTCAAGACAGCACCCGAAGCCTGAGGCCCATTCATTTGCAATCAGGTCGTATCCCCTGGCAATATCCATAAGCTTGTAAAGGGTGACTTCCTGCGCCTTCAGTTCGGCTGTAGACTCAGGATCTCCAAGGCTGAACTCATCCACGCTGTTAACTCTAACCCCTGCCACTTCGAAAGCCCTGTAAAATTCGACAGCATCCTCACAGTCCGTTGCCCTGACAAAAGCATGTGCATGCGCAGCAAGGGTCTCAAATTCATCCGGTGAGAGTTTACAAGTGGCTTTCCCGAATGAGTTGAAGAGTTCTCCTGCAGCCATTGAAAGAGGAACAAGTAACAGAAAAGCGCCGAAATGGGTATTTCCACCTTTCTGCCAGGCAGAGCTCTCACAAACCGCACTTCGGATTAGCGCACCTATGCCGTTTCTACTTTTTGCAGCTAGTTCGATGACAGGGTAAACGCTTACCGATGAGGCTATAAAGTGCTCAAAACAGGTATCAGGATAGTCATGCTCCCTATCCACGTTTCCCGGCTTTGGGGAAGCTGAAACCTCAAGCAGCATAGCAAGCTGGGCACAGCGAGCAATAAAACTTGACATCTGTGGGTTTTCTGCCCATTCAGGTATTGGGCAGGTAAAACCATGATTAATGGGATTCATTTACCGGAATTCTGGCATTATCCAGTACGTGTTTTGCCAGTTGCTGTTTAAGTTTCATATACTCTGAATCAGAGAGGCCGATTGCATTTAACACTCCATCTCTAATCCAGCAGGGCTTGGTGATTTTACAACACCAGACAAGGCTCCCGAAGCACGTGTCCCCTCCGTATTCCAGCATCGTGCCTTTCGCAAATTCAAGCTTTGTCCTGGCAAACTCTTCTGCGGTATATCCGAGTTTCCGGAATTTATTGTGCAGAGGACAGGGTTTTACAGGCAGGCAGCAGAAAGCCAGCGCCCTGAAGTCCCCATCACTGCAAACGTGCTTGGGAGCGTTATACCAGCCTATAGCACGCTGGAAGGAAGTTACGTTTTCTACCAGTTTCTGTATAAGCCCTGGATCCTCAAGGACTCCCCTGGCAACTGAAACCATATCGGCACCTCGGGTAAACATATCCTTTGCGGCTTCAAAGTCCTTAACCGAATTGTTCCCGATCAGAAATAGCCTTGTAGCATCTCTGTAATTAAGAATTGCATCAAGGTCAGCCCCGAAACCTTTCATTGGGGCATCAATATGTATGATATCTGCACCCGACTTATCGATAAGCCTTGCAAGTTCGATATCATCAACGACGTTTGCCCTTAATTTTACGGAAAGCACAACTCCGGTTTCCTTTATCGCCCTGATCCATGCTGAAAGCCGTGGAAGGTCGTGGAGAAGAGCTTCTCCCAGCCCGGCTTCGAGCATTTCGGGCTGCCTGCAGTGAGCATTTAATTCAAGGATCGCTCCTTCTTCTTTGACAATTTTCGCAGCCTCAATGAGAGAGTCAAGTGTAGTACTCCTGACATTCACTGCAACTGCACTTCCAGATGTTACTGCCCGGATTTCCTTTTTTATAAGCTCCATAGGTTCATCCGAGATGAACTCTTTTCTACCCCGGGCTACAAGGTCTGAAGCAACAGCTATTGAAGCCTTATCCAGATTAAAGGCTCCAAGAACTACCAGCCCGGCATTGTCTGCATATTGGTTGGCAAAGGCACTATCTACAATTCCTGCCATAGGCGCCAATGCAATAGGGTTTTTAAAACGGACATATCCAATATGCAAATCGAATAGACAATCACTCATGTTTTACCTCTTGAAAATAAGCCTGCAAACTGACACAAATTATAGCTACTGCCCGATATTAAAGTACCGATAAGCTTTTTTCGGACACGTCTTGAAGATGGAGAAAGTCCATCCATAACTTACGAATTATAATGCATATATATTAATATTTGGACACAACCTAAACACACAAAAGGTATATAAGCCATAAGGATAAGTTTTATCTTAAACTGTATCTAGAAGAAAGTAGAACTCTGCTTAAAAGAAAGTAAAATTCTAAAAATATCAAATTAAGTATTAAAAGTATTACTGCACGCCTGTAGGAAAGCTTTTTTCTAATTTCTTATAGAAGTCATTTTCCAAAATATTTATATAATTAAAAAGAAATATAGAAGAGAGATATAAAGGTTAAATGTAAAGGTTATGTGCGAGAGAGGCTGGACGGCTGACGGGCCTTTAGGTCTGAGGAAAGTCTCCCCACCGCTCCGGATACACGAACATCTGTAAAGGATGTCGGGCGAGAGCCCGGGCCCTGGCACAGAAACGAGAACCATTCCCTGAAAGTGCGATGATGCAAAAGCTGAGGTCTCAGGGAGAGTGGATGAAACGGCGAATCCTCGTGGGTGCAAGTTGGAAATCGGGAAGAAAGAGCATTCCGGAATCTCCCGGTTGTTTTTGGAAACGCGTAGCCGAATGCCGTCACTGCAAGAGTCCTCAAGGACCATTTCCTCCACTGATGGGTGCAGGAGATCTTTGCAGGAACAGAAGGGAGCTTACTTGCCTCACTCGCATAACTCATTAGTTTTTTCTCTTTTATCTCATAATTTTACATTTTATCCCATAATTTTACGTTACATCACTTCTTGTCAATTCCTTCAAATGTAAGGGATTTTATTTTAGAGATGGGGTCAGCCAGGCAGAAATTCAACAATAACCAGCGAACGTAGTCTCTATAATTTCTGTTGGTTATTACTTCATCCAGGTATTTATCCAGAATCTCCTTGTTGCCAACTGCTATTTTAAAAGATATCTCAGGAAAACTATGCATTATTTTCTTCAATTTAAGAGAGCTGACAAGGTAATTTCCAAATTCCTGTCTGCAGCCCGATTCATAGGCTTTAAGGTTGCTTAACTTCAGGCTGTACATGATAAGGTCGGCAACAGTCTCCGCAGCAAGCTGTCCTGACCGAATAGCATATGAAATGCCTTCCCCTGAAAAAGCGTCTACAAATCCGGCAGCATCTCCACTCAGAAGCAACCTTGAACTTATAATTTTTCTTTTTATTCCACCTGTGGGGATAATATGGGAACGAATTGGGAAGTTACTTGATAAGCTATTTTCCTGCAGAAAATCCAGAAGCACTTTTTTCGGGTTCTCAAGGTACTGAGCTGTTCCCATAATCCCTGCAGAATAGTATTCTGCATGTGGGAAGATCCAGCCATAACCTCCCTGTGCAATTCCGAAGTGAATATTTATAGTGCTCGGAAACCGATTACTGATTAACTCATTATCACCAGGGATTTCCGATACAAGACCGAGCCCATATTCTGTTCTTTTATCTCTTGACCTTACTTTGTATTTAAGAGTTCCACCTGAACCTTCCGCTATAAGAACGAACCTTCCCAGATAGGTATTATCCGTGGTTTTGACTTCAACATGATCTTCTTTTTCAATACAGTCCAGAACTTTTTCCCCTGTATGAACCTCAATTCCGGTTTTCCTGGCTTTTTCAAGCAAGAAGTTATCAAAAACACTTCTGGAAATCAATATGGCTAAATTGGTTTCTTTCATACCTTCTACAAAATGGCCTCTGAAATGAACCCTTACCTTTGAGATATTTCTCTCGATTACGGATTCAGGAAGCTCGAAATCCAGGCAAGATAAACCATAAGAAGAAAGAGCTCCTCCGCAGGGCTTGTATCTTGGGAATTTTTCTTTCTCGAGTAAAAGGGTCAACAGTCCTCTTTTCCCGGCTGTCCTTCCTGCCGATGCTCCTGAAGGTCCTCCCCCTATTATAATCAGATCGTACATGTTTAAGACACCTGCCTATGGTATAAGGGCAGCTATGTACACACAGGAATAACCTGCTCCTTAAATTAGATTAAAGCTGGAACGATAAAAAGATAGAGGAAAGAAAATAAAATGCCTGACAAGGCGCTCTATTTAATTCAATTACCTGAGTTTGAAATTCAGGAGACACCAGCGCAGATAATCCTTATAATTAATCTTGAAATCTATTACCTCAAGATATTTATCAAGCATTTTATCACTTGACGTAAAGATCTTAAATGTGCGATCTGGAAAACGATGCATTATCCTAGAAAACATAAGTGAATACTTAAGATGAGTTCCAAACTCTGCCCGGCAGAGAGCCTCATACCTGCTCAGATCTTTGAGACTTCTGCCTTGCAGGCAAATTCCTGCAATTACTTCAGCTGCAAACTGCCCTGAACGGATCGCATAGGCAAGTCCCTCACCTGAAAAAGCATCTACAAACCCGGCAGCATCTCCGCTTAGAAGGACCCTTGAACCCATGACTTTTCGTTTAAGCCCTCCCCAGGGGATCTTATGCCCGTGAAGTTTGTACTCTCCGGAAAAGCCATTTTCCTGCAGAAACTCAAGCATAGACTCTTTTGGATGAGGAAGGCCCTTGACAGCCCCGCCAATTCCAACCGAGTAATAGGTTTTATGAGGAAAGATCCAGCCGTATCCACCCCCAGCAACTCCAAAATGCAATTCTAGGTTTTTTCCTAGACGCTCTTTAATCTCTCTTTCTTCGGCAGGAACTTCAGTGACCAGGCCGATTCCATATTCATCTTTATTATCCGCAGGTCGTACACAGGTTTTGACAAGTCCTTGAGCCCCTTCTGCAATTATTGCGAATTTTGCCTGGTATGTTCCTTGCCTGGTTTCCACCTCAATACAGTCAGGCATTTCCCTGCAGCAAAGAGCTTTTTCTCCGGTATGAACTTCAATTCCTGTTTCTTTTGCTTTTTCAAGAAGGAAATTGTCAAACTTATCCCTGGAGACAAGTACAGACAGCCGGCGGTCCTTGTTTGCCTTGATCAACTGATCTCTGAATATAACCTTTGTCCCTGTGACTTCCCACTCTATAACATCCTTAGGAAGTTCGAAATCAAGATAAGAGATTGCATGTTCCGAAAGTCCTCCTCCACAGGGCTTGTATCTAGGAAACTTTTCTTTCTCAAGCAGCAGCGTCTTCAGGCCGAGTTTTCCTGCTCTCCTTGCAGCCGAAGCTCCGGAAGGGCCGCCGCCTATGATGATTACGTCATACATACAAGTAGCACCCTCGAGATATCCAGAAATTATTCTAATTTTATGTTTATTTATCCGGAGCTAAGTAAAGTGCTGCTATTAGTTCAAAATTACGATTGAATTAAGAAAAAACCTAAAGGCAGAAAAGGATAAAAGAATAGAAAATATAAAAAATAGAATAAGTAGAAAGGAGGATAAAGGAGAGAAAAAATAAAAAGGAGATAAAAAGTAGGAAAGAGAAGAAGATAAAAACAAAATCTCTTGCTCTCTTTGTTCAGCTTTTAAAAGCCTCAAAAACACTCAGTACCTTCTCGTAATTCACTTCTGTCCCAAAGCAGCCGTCTCTTTCCATAGGAATGCCATAACTTACAACGTTTTTTCCTTTGAGAGCACGCATTACCTTGTTGATTTCGTAGTCGCAGGCGATCATAAGGACACCGTCGGCAGCTTCCATTTTAAGGATATTCTTTACAAAAGAGGAACCTGTGACAATGAATAATCTATATCCATATTTCTCAGCATCCTTTTTCAATTGAGTAAAGACGCATTTCCCACATGATTTACATTGTATTCCTGTCTGAGTAGAATAAGCCGGGCAGTCAATACTCCGCATGCAGTGTGGAGCCAGAATAATTCTTTTCTTTGTTTTTGCAAAAGCAGATTTATAAGCCTTATTTTTCAGAGATGCCATCCACTTATCCAAAATACGGGTATCAGAGAATTTAAGGAAAAGGTGCCTTAGAGGCAAATAAAAGGAATCAAGTACATTTGCAAAAAACCCTGCAAGATAAACATTTCCTGTGAGACTTCGTCTGCTCGCCATCAGAGCTATGCCAGAGAGAATAAGGGAGATAATAACAAAAAGGAAAAGAGCCTTCCCAATAATATTATACATTGCACATCTCCATTTTTTGAATTATTTCTTCAACATTAGCTTCAGTATTGAAGCAACCATCCCTGAGAAGAAGAACACCCTGTACAGGAATAAACGATACAGCCTGCATATTCTCGGAAAGTTCATTATAACAGGCAACACCGATGCAAGCTTTCGGATTATATTCTTTAAAGATTTTCTTGACAAAGCTTCCTCCAGGTATTACAAAAACCTGAAAGTTACACCTATCAGCTGCCTCGGAAATTTTTGAGATGTCACATAGCCCGCACCGCTTGCATTCATACCCATAAACTGGATTGCATCTGGCCTTACAGCTCGGATGGCGCAGACACTGAGGAAGGAGCAGGATTTTCTTGCCTTTGACACGCAGAAAATCATCACACATAACAGCGTTTCGGACATCAATAAGGATATCATCAACAAGGGTATCCCTTATCCTGAAGGCTTTACAAAGCCATTTTGCAGGAGAATAGAAGAGATAAAGCGTAAATAACACGAATCCTGGAAAAACAATTCTGTGATTTTTAAACGAATACGCCCCTATGAGCAAAGCTATTCCGGTTCCAGCAAGAGCGAAAAGAACCAGATATATAAATACTTTTCCTAGGAATTCGTAAGGGATGTACATGTTCATGGAAACGGAAGTATCTGTATTTAAGATTTACTATAAAATAATAAAGATCAAAAAAGAGAAATAAAGAAAGCTGGATAAACCAGCCTTTAATTATTTCGGTTATTTAGTCTCAAGGCCTAGAGCCTCTGCGACCAGCTCAATAACGTCCTCAACAACAAGGTCAACTTGGAGTGCGTCACGACCATCCATCAGATTTCTCTTACAGAATGGGCAGCAGCTGGAGAGTATATCTGCATTGGTTGCTACTGCATCTTCAACCCTGGATTGTGCAACTCCAAGAGCAAGATCAGGGAGACCTGCCTTTACACCACCGCCAGCTCCGCAGCAGCGTTGGAATTCCTTTATCCTGTCCATTTCAACGAACTTGACACCCGGAATGTGGGAAAGCACATATCTGGGGGCATCAAAGACGCCTACGTGGCGGCCAAGGTGGCAGGGGTCGTGATAAGTAATTGTTTTGTTAATGGACTTTTCCCATTTAATTTTGTCCTGCTTGATCAGGTCTGCAAGGAACTCTGAAACGTGGACAACCTCAAATGGCAGTTCTTTGCCGAGAATCCTGGGCCAGTCGACCTTTGCAGCACGGAAGCAGCCTGCACATGCAAAGAGGACCTTTTTGGCGCCTTTCTTCTGGATAGCTTCAACATTGTGTTTTGCAAGTTCAAAAGGCACATTATTGATGTGCGCCTGACCTGTCCTGATAAGGGCTGAACCACAACACCATTCGTCTTCTCCAAGCATAGCAAACTTAATGCCCAGCTTGTTGAGCACACGTGAGGTAGCAAAGGCTAAAGCGAGCTGATTGTACCCTGCAGTACAACCCGTGAAATAGACAATATCTGCTTTGTCTTCAATTTTCACATCTTCTGGAACCCAAGCAAGCCTGTCTTTCTGGTCCTTCATGTAAGGGTTATGGTACTGCCCAATAAGTTTCGGGAACATGTTCTGCTTCCCATAAGGACCTATACCTTTCTTTACAAGGTTTGCCCTCATGGATTCCCAGAGTTCCACAGTGTTAATACCTGATTCACAGACCGTTGAACAGATACCACAGGTGGTACAGCCGTGTACGTCGTCTTTGAATTCTTCAAGCTCAGACTTTGGAATTTCCTGCGGGCCAAAGAGCCTTGCTTTAAGCCCATAGGATTTATTCATATATTCTCTCCAACGCAGGATTTTATCCCTTGGAGCTAGTCCTGGTTTCTCGCCAGAAGCGGCATAAGTCGGACACCATTTTACACATTCACCGCAGCGGACGCATGCATCAAGCTCCATAAGCTGAACTGCGGTAAGATTCTTCGTATCGATTGAAGGGGTACGTTTTGCCATCTTTTTATTCGCCTCCTTTATTTGCAAGAATTGCAAGCGGTGTGGCGATTATGTGAATATATTTACTGAATGGAATAAATGCGATACAGAAGAGCAGGGAAATTACGGAATGGAAGAGTGCTGCCGGTGGTGCTAATGAGGGATCAAGCCCAAAGCTCCAGATAAATCCTGTTCGAATTCCATCGGCAAGAAAACCGGAGACAGTAACTAAGAAAACTACTCCGATCAAAACCCAATCATACATAATGGAAGCTTCCCTGACTTCTGAGACAAACAGTCTTCTTACTAATGCTATAAGGACTCCGATAAGCAGGACGTAACCGAAGATATAGTTCGGAAGGGAGAGCATTTCTCTAAATGCCTCAGGGGTAAATGGGAGTTCAATTCCGAGCATTCCGGTCATTTCGACTGCAAACATGAGTCCTGACAGGGCAAAGAGGGTCATCCAGCCTGCGAAAATTGTGAAGTGCATGAACCAACGAAGAGGGCTTCTCTTGAGAATTCTCCTCTGGAAGAGGATATCAAGAATAAGAATCTCCAGGATAGGCTTTCCATGTCCGTGAGGAGACTCTTCTGTTACCTGTTTCCACCAGGTTTTCAAGAATGTGATCGCACTTCCTTTTTTTCCTTCCTGGGGTTCAAGGGCGTAACCTGTGGCTCCTGCTCCCCATTTCTGGAAGTTAATTATCATACCGTATAAGAAAATCACAACAGCTATTGCGCTGAGTATCATTATCTGGACAAACGTGAGTCTTATTGCATCCGAGAATCCAGAGAAGTATGCCATTTCACTGATAGTTTATTCCTCCTATTTATGGATATCAAAAACTGGGAGTTGATATTGCTTTTACAATTGTCATATTACAGAACATCAATGATAGTAAAGACAGAATGAAAACCGTAGCGACTGTCTGTATAAGGTTTGAATAGTCTGTTAGTCTTTGTATCGATTATATTTAAACGTTATCTTTGTTAACAGCACATAAAAAAGCCCACTGAGTCACAAAAAAGAGAGAAATGGATGTGACACAGAAGAGAGACAAAAGGTAAAACGGAGAAAATAAATTCCAAATTATAATAAGCATATAATAAATTAATCTTATAAAAATGTTCTGAGGAAAATATAAGAGATCAAATAGCAAAAAGTAAAGTGCAGAAAAAAGTTAATCTGCAAAAAGTAAAACGAAAAATAATGGAGCCACCTCAAAAGCATTTCTGAAGTCAAGAGAATTTCTTAAAGTTAAGAGAGTTTTGTAGCCCAAAAAGTTTTTACAAGCCCACCTCCGCTTTGAACTTCTCAAGTCCCATTTCGTCAATTACTTCTCCGATCCTTCTTGGCCTCGGATATCCCTTATAAAAATTAATTATTCTTTCAACCAGGTCCATAGCTTGCTCTTCAGTGAGGTCTTTTGCTACTACATTTCCAAGCCTCGGGCGTGGTCCTGCACTGCCTCCAACAGATAAAGTAAAACCTTTTACTGTGCCCATAAGCCCTATATCCTTAATCATAGGTTCGGAGCAGGAGTTCTGGCAGCCGGAAACCGCCATTTTGAACTTGGAAGGAAGCTGCATCCCATGATACTTCTCATCAAGTTTTAACCCAAGTCCTACAGCATCCTGTTTACCTCTCTTGCAAAAAGTAGTTCCAGGACAGATTTTAACGCTGCGAACACAAAGTCCTATAGCAGCTCCGGGTTTTAGATTCAACTCCCCCCATACCGCATCCAAATCTTCTTCTTTTAATCCTACTATTGCTATCCTCTGGGCAGAGGTGAGTTTCAGGGCGGCTGCCCCATATTTCTCTGAGATATCAGCTATTTTTCTAAGAGTTTCCGGATATATGATTCCTCCTGGAATATGGGGAGCAATTGCATAAGTTTCCCCATCTCTTTGCAGGATTGCAGCTTTCTCAGGAAGATCACCTTTCACATACTCGCGACTTACCATATTATACACCCTCCAACTAATTTGATTCCAATTTACATCAGGATTATGTTTGATTTAATGAACTCGTCCATTTTTTCATTTCAAAATCTGTTCGATTTAATGTTTTCTCTCAGAGTTTTTTCTCAGAATTTGACTGTTTTTGTTTTGAACTTCGATATCATTTTGAATTTCGATCTCATTATTTGAGACAGGGGTCGGAAAACAGGAAGCGGAGGCTATACTCCTAGAGTCTATCGACTCCTGAATCAATAGCAAACACTACGGATTCTGCTCCAGCCCCTCGATTAGATCCCCCCATATAAATGGCGAAGAATCGAATACTCCGGCACTTTTCCGGATTAGATTTTTCTTGGTTAAATATCACTGGATCTAATAATCCTATTTTAGATCCAAGAGTATATCCACTCGAGACGATATAAAATTGCATGCCTGATGGAGTTTATCATAACATCACAAAATTTGCTGTAACATCGCAGAATTGTTAAAACTTTGCAGAATTCTACAAATTAACAGGAATCTCACCGGATTACATCAAGAGAATGATCAGCGATTAGATTAGTGATTAGAACTAGAAAATTAGTGATTAGAACTAGAAAATTAGTGATTAGAACCAGAAAATAATAGTAATTAGAGTTGCCGGTTAAAAAACATTAAAAAGGTAAAAAAGAGGATCAAAAGATCCTTTTTCTTTATTGTTGTTTTTTCAGTCTTTCCAGAAATCCGTTAAGCCCTGCTTTGTGCCTGGCCTCATCAAGGGACGCCCTTTCAAAGAAAAGAGCAGCTTTTGTATTTCCCTCTTTCCTAGCTAATTCTGCAGCCTCGGCTTTCTCGACTTCGGCTTTACTTTCTCCCTCAAACATCATTTCCAGGTTCTCAAGGGTTGTTTCTTTAACGAGTCCCAGAATTTCAGCCACTTCGGTAGCATGCCAGGCCTCATCCATGGCGATCTGGCGGAGATAAACTGCAATATCTGCAAATCCTTCTCGCTCGGCAATCTTTGACATTGCAAGATACCAGCCAACTTCAGTCGTCTCTCCTTTAAAAGTGTTTTCTAAAATCTTTTCAAGAGCCATTCAATCACCATTTCTTTTAAAACAGCTATGTTTATTAAATTAACAATATTAATAGGCTAAATATAGGTCAGTCTTTGGATTTAAGTTTTAGCTACAGTGCAGGATTGATGAGGCTAAATGAGGGTAATGTATACTTAATCCTTTGGTTTGATTTTTCTATCCCATCTGCAAACTTAAGAATGATATATTTGGGGAGATAATTAAGATTTCTGAATTCAATAACGGCAATAAGACCTAGACAATAAGACTGAGACACATAGAAAGATAAAAGACTGAGACATATACAAAGACAATCTGCATGAAAATATATATTGATGAGAAGAAATGTACAGGCTGTGGTAAGTGCAAAGCTGTCTGCCCGAAAGGCCCGAGAATTTACTCAATAGAAGAAAAGCAAGGAAAGAAAGTCTGTATCCTAAAGGATCCATCTTACTGCCTGGGCTGTAGAATGTGTGTAACTGTATGTCTGGAAGATGCGATCATGCTTGAAAACTGATTTTAAAAAAGGATTGAGAAATTTGTCATTTGAGATTCGTATAATACTTGTGGAGCCCATGTATCAGGGAAATGTCGGATCTGTTGCAAGAGCAATGAAAAACTTCGGATGTACTGACCTGGTGCTTGTAAATCCCTGTAAACTCGAAGGGGAGGCAAGAGCCATGTCGTCCCATGCAAGAGACGTGCTTGAAGGAGCAAGAGTTACCTCAACCCTTGACGAAGCTGTAAAAGGCGCAAACCTGCTTATCGGGACTACAGGAGTGGGAAGCCTGAAAACCGGAGAACACATCCGCCTTCCGCTTTATACCCCAAAAGAACTCAAAGAGAAACTTAAAACTTACAGCGGGACAATTGCAATCCTTTTCGGGCGCGAAGACAGCGGTTTTCGGAATGATGAGCTCAAAAAATTTGATATGCTCATTACGGTCCCAACCTCAGAAATATATCCAATTATGAATCTCTCACACACTGTTGCAGTGGTGCTTTACGAACTATCAGAACTGGAAGGAGGGAACAATCCGCTTGCCGACGGATTTGACCTCCAGCTTCTATACAGGCATCTGGAAGAATTGCTGGAGGAAATCGACTATCCGCCTCATAAAAAAGATAAAACTTTTCTGATGCTACGGAGAATATTCGGAAGAGCAGGACTAACTCCCAGGGAAGTTCAGACATTGAGAGGCATAATAAAAAAAACCGAGAGAAAAATGGGATATGCATTAAAGGAATCAGAGAGCCAGGAAACACAAGTTCTGAGAGACATGGAAAAGTTCATATGAGAATAAACCTGTTTTTACATCAGAAATTATGATGCGTATTTTTAACTTTTTTTAAAATCGTTTTTTTGGACAGAGGATTTGTAACGAAGATTTGGATAGAAAATCTTGTAACGAAGAATGAAATTTTACCCAAAGCTAGATAGAGAATGATATGACTGAAAAAGAAAGCAAGTGGGATGAAAAGCTAAAAAGGTTTTTTAAAGACTACTACTGGAATGAAATTCTCCAGCTTGCAAACGAGTATCCTGACCAGCGGAGCCTTAGCGTGGATTTTACGGATATCGAGAAATTTGACAGAGCGCTTTCAAAAGAGTTTCTCGAGCGTCCTGGAGAACTCATAGAAGCAGCCGAAGCTGCTCTAAAGGAAATCGACCTCCCTGTCGAGAAACGCCTTGAGCAGGCTCATGTAAGAATAATAAAAATCCCTAACAGAGTATCTATAAGAGAGCTCAGAAGCAAACATCTTACTCGATTTGTTGCAATTGAGGGTATGATAAGAAAAGCGACAGAAGTGAGGCCAAGAATTACTAAAGCTGCCTTCAAGTGCCTAAGGTGCGAGCATATTACTGAGGTTGAGCAAAATAGCTTCAAATTTGAGGAACCGTTTGCAGGCTGTGAGAATGATACCTGTGGGAAGAAAGGACCCTTTAAGGTTATAATTGAGGATTCTACTTTTATTGACGCCCAGAAACTTCAGATTCAGGAATCTCCCGAAAACCTCAAAGGAGGTTCCCAGCCTCAGAGTCTTGAGGTGGATTCTGAAGATGATCTGACAGGAAATGTTACCCCTGGAGATAGAGTTATAATTAACGGGATCCTGAGATCCAGGCAGCGCACTCTAAGAGAAGGGAAATCTACCTTTTATGACCTGGTACTCGAAGCAAATTCCATAGAAAGACTGGATAAGGACTATGATGAACTTGAAATAACTGCCCAAGACGAAGAAAAGATCCTTGAGCTTTCCCGCGATCCTGAAATCTATGAAAAAATTATCGGTTCTGTTGCACCTTCAATCTACGGATATGAAGACATAAAAGAAGCCCTTGCCCTTCAGTTGTTTTCGGGTGTTGTGAAAAACCTTCCTGATGGTTCGAGGATAAGAGGCGATATCCATGTTATGCTTGTAGGAGATCCGGGAATTGCAAAATCTCAGCTCCTGCGCTATGCGGTAAAACTCTCTCCAAGAGGTGTGTTTACTTCAGGGCGAAGTGCATCTGCAAGCGGCTTGACCGCGGCTGCCGTAAAAGACGACCTCAACGACGGAAGATGGACAATAGAAGGCGGCGCGCTTGTCATGGCTGATATGGGAATTGCTGCAGTCGATGAAATGGACAAAATGAAAAGCGAGGATAAGAGTGCCTTGCACGAAGCAATGGAGCAACAGACCATAAGTATTGCCAAAGCCGGCATTATTGCGACTCTGAAATCCCGCTGTGCTCTCCTTGGAGCTGCGAATCCGAAATATGGGCGCTTCGACCGGTATGAAAGCCTTGCAGAGCAGATAAGTATGCCTCCAGCCCTGCTTTCTCGTTTTGACCTTATCTTTGTTTTGCTCGATACCCCTAACCACGCTCTGGACACCAGAATTGCAAATCATATTCTCCAATCTCATTACGCAGGTGAACTCTTCGAGCATCGAGAAAAACTTCCTGGATCCAGTGTTACAGAAGATTTCGTCGAAGCCGAAATGGACGTGATTGAACCTGTTATAGAAGCCGAAATCATGCGAAAATATGTCGCATATGCCCGGAAAAATGTATTTCCAATAATGGAAGACGATGCTAAGGCTTACCTGATTAACTTCTATACAGACCTTCGAAAAACAGGAGAAGGCAAGAATACACCTGTGCCTGTGACAGCAAGGCAGCTTGAAGCGCTTGTCCGTCTTTCAGAAGCGAGCGCAAGAGTCCGCCTGAGCAATATAGTCACTCTTGATGATGCAAAAAGAACTATCAGAATTACTATGAACTGCCTGAAAAATGTGGGTGTTGACCCCGAGACCGGAGCCCTTGATGCGGACATACTTGCGTCTGGCACAAGTATGAGCCAAAGAAACAAGATAAAAATCCTGAAAGATATAATAAAGAAGGTTAGTGAGAAATATCCAGGAGGTAAAGCCCCACTGGAAGAGGTCTATGCTGTAGCTGAAAGCGAGCATGGGATAGATCGAAATCAAGCCGAAGATAACATAAGAAAGATGAAGCAGCGAGGAGACCTGCTTTCTCCAGATCAGAATCACATCAGGCTTGTTAATTAAGAAAGAGTTATAGCGCTGAAAGTTTGAGGATGTGTTTTCTAGACTCCGAGAAGTGAGAATAATTTACATAACAACTATGTGAGGACGGTTAAGCTGTAAATACTAAAAGGGCAAATAGGTAATTAAAAGGGAGATTATGTATCTAAAAACTTATAAAAATGGGGATCAGGTTCTTGTTGCGGCCTGTGATGAGGAAGTGCTCGGAAAGTCTCTGAAACGTGGCAAAGCCGTAGTGGAGATCAGCAGAGTTTTCTATGAAGGAGAATGCGTTTCCGAGGAGAAACTCCAGAAAGCCCTTGAAGAGGCCACGACTGCAAACCTTTTTGGAGAAAAAACAATCAGTTGTGCCATAAAATATGGCTTAATCGATCCGGATTCCGTGATAATAATTGACGGTGTGCCTCATGCCCAGTTCTTCAGGGTTTGATCTGGCGCTGTCAGATTAACCTCTGGAGAAGTTGACTAATTTCTGGATAAATTGACTAATTTCTGGAGAAACTATCCAGTGGCGGTCAGTAGAACTTGGATTTCAGGTCTGGTTATATATTGGAATAGAATAACATACATACAAAATAAAAGATCGTGATACAGTGAATGAAAACATTGAAGAAGCCGGAATCAAAATACTGACAGAAGGGGAGCTGATCTCCGCAGTTGTGGATAAACATAGGCGGTTTCTGGAAGAAAATAAAAGAGAATTTGAAGAACTGGAAAACAAGCTGAGCCAGGCTGAAGAAGATGCAAAAAATGCGAAGAATTTCAGAATCCAGATGGAAGAGAGAAAAGAAGTTCTCAAAGAGAAACGCCAGCTGTTTTACCATCAGGCAGAAACCTTCCTTGAAAAAGAGGTATTCCCGAAATTGGACCATGGAACTGGCAGTAAACTTAAGGAAGAGCTTAAGAAACTGAAAAGCCAGATAACCCCTGAAGAGGAACAGATATTAAATGATTCATTTATGGAAAAACTGCACGAAGTTGTTCGGGAAGCTGGACTTGAAGAAAATATTCTCCTGCAAACCGAAGCCAGAATAGAGGAAGCTAGGAATGCAAATCAGGAACTCAAAGAAATAGTGCAGTCTGAGAAGAAATTTACAGAGGATGATGAGAACAATAATAAAGAACTTTCTAAAAGCAAGTCCCAGCATAAGTGGCTCAACACTAGAGTGATAAATCACCAGGAAGCCCTAAAATACTGGGGAAAGTTGAAAGCATAACCCATTTCGAAAACACGCGGGTGATAGACATGACCAACGACGTTTCAACCACAGAAATTGCAACGGCCGACCTTTCAAACCTTAACGAACGGGAGCTGAAGAGCAAGGTAAACGAGCTCAGGAGCAGGATAGAGAAAAGCGAAAGACAGTTAGCTTCGATTTTTAAGGAACTGAGGATGAACAGGACCAATATCGACGAACTGAAAGAAAAGAGGGACTCTCTAAACCAACAGGTTAAGGAAAGGGTTGCAAAAGCACAGGAATTAAAAGATAAACGGGATGAAATTAACAAAGAAATAAGTGAGTACAAGGAAAAAAGAAGTGACGTAAATTCAAAGACTCAAGAACTATTTTCAGGAATTGCGGAGCTTAAAGAACAACGAGACGAATGCAACAAACTTTCCCACGGAAGCGTGGAATCTCTCACAAAAGCTTATGAAGCCGAACTTGACGCTTTTCTTAATAAAGAATTGCCTCTTGCAGTGGAAATTAAAATTTTCCAAAAATTGAATGACCTCAGTAAACGTCTGCAGGCTGCAAAAAAAGCAAATGAATTGCACTCACAAATCCAGGAAAGTTATAAAGAGTCAAAAGGAATCCATAAAAAAGGAGATGTGTTTCATGAAAGGATCCAGGCTCTTTCAGATGAATCTCAGACCTGTCACCTGGAAATGCTTGAAAATTTCAAATTAGCTGACGAAATCCGAAAAGAAGCGAATATGTACCATGCTCAGCTCACGGATAAAATCACAAATATAAATTCAATTAAAGAAAAAATTGACCCACTTAAGACCGGAATTGCTAATAACCGGAAGGAACTCTCCTTATACCTTGATAGGTTAAAAGATCTGCAGCTTACCAAAGATGAACACAGAGTAAGTCAGAAACACATCGATGCTCGCGAAAAGCTCCAGAAAAATGCTCGATTGAGTCTGGAAGATCTAAAGCTCCTTATCGAAAAGGGGGACGTCAAATTCTCCAATGAGTAAGAACTCTATAAACTC
>DALS01000058.1 GCA_002499445.1 Methanosarcina sp. UBA293 | reverse complement strand
AACTAAATATAACTGGAGCACCTGAAAATTGGAAAGCTTTGATTTCCCTAATATGTTTGTATGGACGCATTAAGTCAGATATACTAAACTGGATATAGTAAATCGAAGTATTGGTTGACTTGCTTATCTGAATTGAAGTATTGATGTAGTTTTGACCAGAACTCTATTGAAATATTAACCTCAACCAATATATTTTCTCACTCCGAATTTTCAAGATTCTGAAATTCTTTGGTCTCGTTTTCCTCTGATATACCTAAAGGCAGGATTTCGCCCTCAAATTGCAGGTCTTTATACCCTTTTACCAGCTCAAGATTTGCTCTGACAACGGATTTTTTAAACTCTGCAACGTCTGTGGTGAGATCTTCAAGCCTGCTTGCAGTTTTCTGGTCTGTTACGATGGCTCCGTCAGGTACTATTCTATGTGGAAGTACTTCGACTCCGCGAACAACCGCTCTGTGCAGAACCACTGTATCTTCCCCCAGGATACAGTCGAATACTACGGCTCCAAACCCGACAAAACAGTTTTCTCCTATCTCACAGGGTCCGTGTACTATACAGCCGTGCGCGAGAGAGGTTTTTTTCCCTATCTTGACTTCCGAATTAGAAAGGGAATGGATTACTACATTATCCTGGACATTACAGCCGGTCTGAATGACTATTGAAGACTCGGGTTCGTCTGCCCTTATCACGGCATTCGGCCCGATAAATACGTTCTCCTCGATAATTACGTTTCCTACTATGAGGACAGTATCGAATACCCATGCCTTGCTGCTTATTTTTGGGAACTGACCATTTGAGTTTGGAAGCTACATCTCTAAAATTTCTCCTGAGGTCTATGGTATAAATTCGTTACCTCAATTTACCAGGCCATTATGCATGGTTATGATAACTTATGAGAACTTATTTATAGACATTTTCCCCCAACTTCACCACCCAATTTCCACAAATTTTGAGAAAAATTTGATCAAAACCGAAAACCTCTAGCAGCGGCGTGATCACAACCCTTTTCAAAAAAGGCTTGACCGCAAACTTTTGAAAAAAGTTTGATCAAAACCCTTTGCAACGGCGTGATCAACCGGCGTAACGGTTGCGGCTCAACGGTTGCGGCTCAATGGTTGCAGCCCTACACTTGCAGCTCAACTGAGTCTTATCGAATAGTATAACTTATATACATCGAAACTTATTAATCAGAACAACTTGTGTAATCGTTTAAAATCAGTTGTAATTAAGCTGGTTTATCATGATTTTATGGTTTTCAAGATTTTATAATACTTCAACTTGTCAAGCTTCTATTTATTGGAATTCTTCTACACTTGAAGATCTCAGAATAACTATCGAACCTGAATGGTGAGGACGACTTGGTTTCAAAGACATTAAAAAATCAAATAGACCGCTTCCTGCTTGCTCTTGGTTTTTCCCTTATGATAGGGATTATGGTTCTTGGGCAGGGGTTCAGGAACGGGATAGGGGAAGCCGTAGGGGTTTTAATGAATCCCGTTCTTGCTCTGGTCGGGCAGGAAAATTTCCATCTAATCCTTTTGGTAATGGCGGCTATTACTGCTGTTTATGCATCCCTTATCCAGAAATATACAATCGACTGGGATCTTATGAGGAATACCCAGGAACGCATGAAGGTTTTCCAGAAGGAGTTCAGGGAGGCTCAGCTTTCTCAGAATACCTATATGCTGAAGAAACTTGAAGATCAGCGCAAGGAGATGATGGAAGACCAGATGAAGATGTCAAAGCAGCAATTCAAGCCTATGGCTTACATTAGTATCATTTCTCTGCCTCTCTTTATGTGGGCTTATTATTACATCAGTGGGCACGCAAATGCTACCATGGTCTTTCCTTTCTGGGGAGAACAGCTGCTGACCTCTATGGTATTTGGGCCCTTCCAGCACTGGATATACTGGTACTTTATCTCTTCTCTCGGAGTTAGCCAGCTTATCAGAAAGGCTTTAAATATCGGTGGGGTCTGATGCGGATAACATTAAGTGGGCTTCCTGGGAGTGGTACAACAACAATAGCAAGACTTCTTGCGGAATACTATGAACTTGAATTAATTTCCTCAGGTGAAATTTTCAGGAAGATAGCAAAGGAAAAGGGAATAAGCCTGGCCGAATTTGGAGCTGTAGCTGAAAAAGACCCTTCAATTGATTTGGCTATTGATAATAATCAAAGAGCAGTTATTCACAGTCAGGAAAACCTGATTCTCGAAAGCAGGCTTGCAGGTCATATGGCTAAAGCTGCTCCTAACGTGCTTAAAATCTGGATAAAGGCTCCATTACCTGTCCGGGCAAAACGCATCCTCAGACGAGAGAAATCAGTATCTTTTGGCGAGGAACTCGAAAGAACAATCAAGAGGGAAAAATCCGAAGCCCTTCGTTATATGAGTTATTACAATATCGATATTAATGACCTCTCGATTTACGATATTATAATTGATTCTGAAAAATGGAACCAATATCAGATCCTTGATATTCTGAGAGTTGCTATTGATTCTCTTGTAGGACCGGAATAACTTCGTGTAATCTCCGTCAAAGGCTGGATTTTTATATAAGCGTAGAGTTTCATCTTCGCTTACATGCTTATTAAGGACTTATTTGCATAATTACAAGCCATATCATATTGCATAATTACGAGTCATACTACATATCTATAGTATTTGCGCCGTAAATTCTCTATTATATCTACGCTATACATTCAATTTAGGAGTTTTTGAAAAACTATGTCATCTGCCGGCAAATTGCCATCCGAAGCTGAAAGAACTCTGGTCCGGAAGTCCGGCGCTTGGACAAATCCCTCTTACGGCTGTTATCCGGAAAAGCGCCCCATTCTCGAGTATATTGAGAAAGGAGTTGTAAATATTGATAAACCGAAGGGGCCGACAAGCCATGAGGTTGCAGCCTGGGTAAAAGCCATTCTTGGAGTAAGTACAGCAGGACATGCAGGTTCACTCGATCCCAAGGTTACGGGGCTTTTACCTACTTTACTTGGAAAGGCTACAAAGGCCGTCCCTGCTCTGCGTCTTTCTGGTAAGGAATACGTCTGCCTTCTGAAGCTTCATAAGGAGATACCTCAAAAACAGGTCCGGAAGGTCTATGAGGAATTTACAGGCCCTATATATCAGATGCCTCCTATTAAATCGGCTGTCAAAAGGGTCATCAGGATAAGAACAATCTATTATCTTGAAGTACTTGAAATTGAAGGCACTTTGGTGCTCTTTCGTGTAGGTTGCGAAGCTGGGACTTATATCAGAAAACTCTGTCATGATATAGGGCTTGCTCTGGGATGCGGCGGACATATGCAGGAACTGAGGAGGACAAAAGCAGGTCCTTTTACCGAGGAGACGCTTGTCACCCTTCAGGACCTGAAAGATGCATATGTATTCTGGAAAGAAGATGGGGATGAGTCCGAACTCAGGCGGGTAATAAGGCCAATGGAAACGGCTGTCTCTCATCTTCCCAAAATTATTCTGCGGGACAATGCTGTGGATGCAGTCTGTTCTGGGGCGGCTTTGGCAGTTTCTGGTATCACAAGTCTGGATGCAAACCTTCAGAAAGGAGATCTGACAGCATTGTTTACTCTTAAAGGTGAACTCGTAGCCCTTGCGAAGGCTGAGATGAATACTGAAGAGATCCTTGAAGCTTCTACAGGGCTTGCAGCGACCTTGGTTCGGGTTATGATGGAAGCTGGGACCTATCCTAGGGGCTGGACCAAAAAAGAGGGCAATGTTAAGCTCTAACTTATAAAACTCTTTTTTAATCTCCTATGTTTAGAATAAACTTTATATACCACTATTCCGTTATGGTATTAGCCGTGCCATAAACTTTATGTCGAGCAACCTTTTCAAAGGAATGATCACAAGCCTTTTCAAAAAAGGCTTGAGCGAAAACTCTTAGCATTGGCGTGACCACAACCATTCCAAAGGAAAGCTTGATCAAAGGTTAAAAGCAATTCAGTTGTACCTTAACTTTATGCCGAGGTAGTCTAGTGGTAGGGCGCAAGCCTGGAAAGCTTGTGGGGCTTAGCCCCTCGGGAGTTCAAATCTCCCCCTCGGCGTCAGACCCTTTTTATTTTTAAGTATGCAAGTTTCTCTGGATTTTTTTTGTATACTTTAAAGGTTTATATGAACATTGCATGTAATATTTTCTTTTTTCCTATACAGGAGATCCAGATTCTGTTACGAATTCTGTGCAAGTACTCTAAGGTGCAGATATCCTTATATACTCGTAATTGCATGTAAACAAACTCATCAGTATATGCTGTAATGAAGCTCTTTTATAGAGCTGCTCCTGACTTCTCGCGTATTCTTTAAGGGTATTCGATCAGGGGCTACAGGATGCTGTATGCACTCCCTTGGAGGAAGTATATGGTAGAAGAAAATAATAATGAAGAATTAAGGCATCTTGTTCGTATTATGAATACCGATCTGCAAGGGGCAAAACCCGTACAGTACGCCCTTACAGGTCTTCCGGGAATAGGAAGGCGCACTGCTATCCTTATTGCAAAAGCCGCAGGGGTAGACCCTATTGCTACACTTGGATACCTGCCAGATGAAGAAGTGGCAAAACTCGACGACGCTGTCGAACAGTTTGAGGAGATTGTTCCTTCCTGGATGTTGAACAGGCAGAAAGACCCTGTAACAGGACAGGACAAGCACCTGCTGGGAACGGATATTATACTGACTTTCAGGGAAGACATTAACAACCTGAAGAAGGTCCGTGCCTACAGAGGACTCAGACACGAAAGAGGCCTTAAGGTCAGAGGACAGAGAACAAAAGCTACAGGCCGCCGCGGGTCAACTGTCGGTGTCAACAGGAAGAAATGATTTTCTGGTTGAGGTGATTTTAAATGGTGTATCCAGGTAAACAAGGTAAAAGTTTCGAGACTCCGAGGCACCCCTGGCAGGAAGCCAGGATGGCATCTGAAGTTCAGCTTGTAAAGGCATATGGGCTCAGAAATAAAAGAGAAGTTTGGAAAGCAGCCAGTATGCTCAGGATGTACAGGACCGAAGCCAGGAAATTACTTGCAAGTGCTGCAAACTCTCAGGAAAGAGAACTTGAAGGACATGAAAAGACTCAGTCTGAGGAAATCCTTTCAAAGCTTATCCGTTATGGCATGATCAAGCCGGATTCAAATGTTGACGATATTCTCTCTTTAAAAACTGAAAATATCCTTGAGAGGAGACTCCAGACCCAGGTTCTTCGTCTTGGGCTTGCTAGGACAGTCGTCCAGGCCCGCCAGTTTATTACACACGGACACATTGCAGTAAACGGCAGAAAGGCTACTGTTCCTGGAATGCTTATCTCCAAGGAAGAGGAGATGCATATTGGATACTATGGAACCTCTCCGCTTGTTAACGAATCTCACCCCGAAAGACCTGTTCAGGTGGCATCTGCGCTTGCAGACAGCACAACTACTTTGAAGGCTGTTGCAGAAGCAAGACAGGCTAGAGAGAGAAGAACTCCTGAAAGAGGTGGCGGAAGGAAGAGGAGAGGGAGGAGATAATCATGGCAGAAATGAAATGGGCCGTAGCTCACATCAAATCTTCATTTAACAACACGATTATTACTGTAACCGATATCACAGGAGCTGAAACCATTGCAAAGTCTTCTGGTGGTATGGTTGTAAAAGCTGCAAGAGATGAAAGCTCTCCCTATACTGCTATGCAGATGGCAGGTCAGCTTGCTGATCAGCTCAGGGATAAGGGTATCCACGGAATCCATATCAGGGTAAGAGCTCCTGGTGGAAACAAGCAGAGAAGCCCGGGACCTGGCGCTCAGGCTGCAATCAGGGCTTTTGCAAGAGCAGGAATCCGGATTGGCAGGATCGAAGACGTTACTCCTGTCCCGCATGACGGCACTCGCCCAAAAGGCGGAAGACGGGTATAAGGGAATTCTTCAGAGAATTTTTCAGGGATTTTTCCCAAATTCTCTTTTTTTAAATGTACTAAAATATAAGGGAAATTAAGGTATGACGATGGAAGTAGACATTCTGGAGTTATCGGATAGATCTGCAAAATTCGTGCTTTCAGGAGTTAGCACATCTTTTGCCAACGGTATTCGGCGTGCCATGATTGCAGATGTACCAACGCTTGCAATCGAGTATTTGAACCTTTATGAAAACACCTCGGTACTCTATGATGAGCAGCTGGCTCTACGTCTGTCCTTAATCCCGCTTGTAACGGATCTGGAGACGTATGTGCCACAGGCAGAATGCGACTGCGGTGGAGAAGGCTGTCCTGCCTGCGAGGTTTCCTTAACTCTCAGCGCAGAAGGCCCGGGCACGGTTTATTCACGGGATCTTATTTCCGCTGATCCGAAGATACAGCCGGCTGACCTCAACATACCAATTGTTGAACTGAAAAAAGGGCAGAAACTTGTGCTTGAAGCTATTGCTCATATGGGCTATGGCAGGGACAGTGTTAAATGGCAGGCGGGAATCGCTTGCGGCTACAAGAATGTACCTATTATAGAAATTGAAAACTGTGATGCATGTGGGCACTGTATAACCGAATGTCCGAAAAGTATTATGAGGATTGAAGATTCAAAGGCAAAGGTTTCTGAGGATGATATCCTAAAATGTTCGCTCTGTAAGCTATGTGAGCAGGTCTGTGATATTCACGCAATAAAGATTGGATTCGATGAGAACGCTTTTGTGTTTACAATGGAGTCTGATGGTTCATATACAGCCAGAGACCTTGCTCTTAATGCGGCAGGTGTGGTCAAAGGCAAGGCTGAAGAACTCTTAGGCATTCTGGACCAGTTCTGAGCCGCAGCTCGGATTACAGGCCCTCAATTTTTGAACTTTCATTTCTCAAAGATTGTCCAGGGCCCTGAGTATTCAATGCAGAGCATCTCTCAGGACTTTATATTTCTGATTTATCATTATTTACATGCCTGATTTATCATTATTTTGTGCTGTTTTGCGACTGAATACTGGAGGGGCTATTCTGCCCTATCGATTCTCTTATGAAACTTATTTCCAATGAATCTTATGACTCGAAATGTTTATATATTATCCATGATATTGTGAGGGAGTGCAAGGCGTAAAGCACGCCGGATAATTAATATGAAAAAATAGTGAAAAAGAAATAATCATTATGCGAGGGTTGCCCAGCCAGGTCAAAGGCGCTAGGTTGAGGGCCTAGTCTCGTAGGAGTTCGTGCGTTCGAATCGCATCCCTCGCACCAAATTTTAATTATTTTTGCTTAAATTATCTTATTCTTCTTTTGATAACAAGCGAGAGTAACCAAACTTTTGAAATTTTTATATTCTGATCGTATATTTTTATAACCTGCGTGAATTATGCTTATATGGGTATTTTCCAGAGGCCTCTGGATGCAACATATTTGGGGAATATTATGGGTGAATCATAGCTGTTCCTGGAAAATGACAGCCTCACATTAAGAATACAGGTATTTTGGAATATTAGGGAATATCGAGCTTAATACCGATTTTATTACTTTTGGACTTATTAGAATAAAATTCTTAGAGTTCTGAAGAATTTCAGAAAGAACTGCTCCATGAAGGGGCTGCTCCATAGAGGAAAGCCTATGACCCGACATATTGTTCTTGGGAATCAGTCTTTGCTTATAAACATAGACAAATGGCTCCAGGTAAGAGACATTTACTTTCCCCATGTTGGAATGGAAAATCATGTGAGAGGGCATGCTCACAGGATAGGAGTTTATACAGGTGGCAGGCTCTCCTGGATTAATGAGGAAAGCTGGGAGAGAATACTTGCATATAAGAAAAACACCCTTGTTTCCGAAAACCGGGCCGTTAACAGAGAAATGGGAATCGAACTTCTTCTGGAAGAAAATGTTTGCTGCGAGAATAATATCTTCCTTCGGAGAATAACTGTTAGGAATATGCAGGACAGGCTGAGAGAAGTCTGCCTGTTTTTCAATCAAGACTTCCATCTCTATGGGGACGGCATAGGAGATACTGCAGTATATCAGATGGATCACAATGTAATTGTTCATTACAAACGAGCCAGGTACTTCCTTATTGGCATTCTTAAGTCAAATCGACAAGAAGACGAGATAATCTCCGACATTGATGACTATGCTATAGGTTATGCTGAGAACCAGGGGTTAAAAGGTACATATGTAGACGCCGAAGATGGAGTTCTCTCAAAGAATCCGGTAGCTCATGGTTCTATAGATTCAACTGTAGGAGTTAAGCTTCAACTTCAGGGTAATGGTACAGAGGTCGTTTACTATTATCTGACTGCCGGAAAAGATTTTAAAGATGTCTATGAACTCAATGACATTGTTATGGAAAAGGGGCCTGAAGATCTTCTGAAGCATACGGAGGAATATCAGAGGAAATGGGTCCATCATCAAATTATTGATCTCTCAGAGCTTGAACCCCGCCTTGTGGACTTGTATAAGCGTTCACTCCTTACAATAAAGACTCAGGCTGATATTCACGGGGCAATAATAGCTGCAAATGATTCGGATAATATTCAGTTTAACCGCGACACCTATAGCTATATGTGGCCCAGAGATGGGGCTCTTGTATCAATTGCCATGATAAATGCAGGTTTTCCTGAATTTACCAAACCGTTTTTCAGGTTCTGTAAAAATGCAATCTGGTGGGCTGGATGTTTATTGCACAAATACAATCCTGATGGAACCCTGGGAAGCAGTTGGCATCCTTGGGTTGAGTATGGAGAACCTTCGCTTCCGATTCAGGAAGACGAGACTGCTCTTGTTGTTCATGCTCTCTGGAAATATTATGAAGCTACAGGAGATCTTGAGTTTGTAAAAGAAGTCTATGAGCCCCTGGTAAAAGACGCTGTCTTTTTTATGAATGAATATAAATATCCAAGTGATATCCCGGTCGAGAGTTACGATCTATGGGAAGAGCGAAGGGGAATTTTTACCTTTACCGCCTCTGCCGTTTACAGAGGACTTCTTTCAGGGGAAAAACTGGGTCGTCTTATAGGAGATAAGAAAACACGTGATATATGCAGACTGCGCCTTTCAAAATTGAAAAAGGCAATATTAAGAGAGCTTTATGACAATGAAAGAGGCGTTTTTTTAAGGGGTATCAGCTATACAAATCACGATATAAAAAATAAAAATATAGATCGGACAGTAGACAGTAGTGTATATGGAATCTTTGAGTTCAATTTACTCTCGGCAGATGAACCTAGGGTGATTAGAACAATGAAGAATCTGGAAGAAAAGCTCTGGGTTCCGGGAAAAGGCGGGCTGGCAAGATATGAAAATGATCTCTACCATCGTCAAGAAGGCAGGATTAATAGCAACCCCTGGCTTATATGTACACTCTGGCTTGCGAAATGGTATATTGCAAAAGCAAAAGAAATCAAAGACTTAGAAAAGGCTCTTGAACTCATCAACTGGACTGCAGACAGTTCTCTTGAAACAGGAATTATGTCTGAGCAGATTGACTCTCTTACAGGAGAACCACTTTCTGTTGCACCCCTTACCTGGAGCCATGCTGAATTCGTGGATACAATTATTCGGTATCAAAAAAGGAAAATTCAGTTAAAAGCTAAAGAGAAAGGTTGAATGCCAGCATTCGATCCACTTTACTTCTCCAGGATTTTTTTCAAAAAGTATCTTTTAATATTACATTGCAAATATATATTCTTGGGAGATATATTGGGTTAAAGAGAATTTGTAGGTTAAAACCAACGAACCTAGTTTGATATTGATTTATAAACGATTTCTGAAGTGTAAATTGTCAGGTCTTGGTATTATGGTGGAGACAAGTGACAATCGTAAATTCGAACCGGAAAAGAGAAGCTCACTGTATGAAGAGAAGTCTCTTTATGAAGAGATATCTTTCGGATCAGGGTTAAATGAAAAAAGAAAAAACGATCTGGAAGTCATTGATATAATAGGGTCTTTAATGCAGGATGAGGATTTTTCCTTAGAAGATGAGAGCAGCTTTACCATTAACAAAGTATTGTCATTTCTCAACAAAGAAATAAATGAAGATCAAAATTTCACTGAGGCGTGGTTGATCAAAGGTACAGTCCTTTATAAAACCGGCAAGTACAGCGGGGCAATAGAAGCTTTTGATGGGGCTCTAGAAATTATACCAAAAGAGGTCTCTAAAGAAAATCGCTCTTTATGGGAAGAAAACTACGGTATAAACTATAAATATGCACTTAAGTTCAAGGCGCTTGCTCTATTCAAACTTGAAAGATATAAAGAGGGACTGGACGCACTTAACGAGATTTTAGAGCTCTATCCAGATGACTCTGAAATCCTGGATTATAGAAACATGGTGCAAACGCTTGAAGATGAAAGTCTGACTAAGGAGTTGAATACTCTTCCATATAACTATCCAGAAAAAGCTGGCATTTATAAGTATGAAAAAAGACAGGCTTATGAATTGAATAGGTACGCAAAAGCATTGGAAGAATTTGATAAAAGCCTTGAAATTAATCCTCATGGTGCAGAAATCTGGAAATACAGAGGCTCTCTACTTTATATACTTGGTAGATATGAGGAAGCATTAGAGGCATTTGATAAATCCCTTGAAATTGATTCTAAAGATGAAAATGTTTGGAGCTTCAAAGGTTCTACTCTTTATATGCTCAATAAGCCCGAAAAGGCATTAAAAGCATTTGACAAAGCACTACAAAAGAATCCAAACAAACTTGAAGCCTGGTTCAACAAAGGGTCTATTCTTTTTGAACTTGGAAAATATAAGCAATCATTATCTGCGGTAGAAAACGCCTTAAGAATTAACGCTAATGATCCAAATACTTTAGTTCTCAAAGATGCCATCCTTCATAATCTTGATCAGGGTGAAAAATAAACATTTCTTGTGGATTCTAAATCTAAGCTTAATGTGCAATGTTAGCAATAATGGGACAAAGTTATAATAAGCTATACTAGGACAAAATTATAATAAGCTATGCTAGGACAAAATTATAATAAGCTATATTAATACTGAATGCGAAGTTATTTAGCTTTAAAAACAGTATTTTTATAGGGGGGAAAATGGTAGACACTTCTCTTACATTACTTCAAACAAATCCACGATTTACAGTTTTGTTTTCCATTCTGGTACTATGGGAAGTTTTCTGGAAAGGTATAGCTCTCTGGAAAGCAGCACGAGAATCCCAGAAATACTGGTTTATTGCTATACTCATCTTGAATACTGTAGGTATTTTACCTATTCTTTATATATTCTTGTTTAAGAAAGGTAGGAAGGGGATATAAAATCGGAAAGTTAAACTACGCCCCTTACTCTCTTCTTTTAGATTATAACGTATCTGATTTTTAGGCTCTGTAGAAATCCTCTAAAATAATGAATTTTCATAAATTTAAACTGAGCAGCAAGATCTGAATATACTTATCTTTTTTCAGCCTCTTTCATCTGATGTAGATAGGTTTTCTACAGAGCCGATTTTTATGAATTATATTTAATTAATAGCTCTTATCTAGACGTAATTAAAAGAATAGCAAAAATAAGTTTTCAACTGCTTTTCTGAAAATAAATTTATGATATATCCATTGATCCAAGAATCAGAATCTGTCGATCTAAGAATCAGAATCTGTCGATCTAAGAATCAGAATCTGTCGATCTAAGAATCAGGATTGTGAGTTTATTTTACAATAAATTAATAAAAGGCATCCTATAATGGCCTTATAAACTTGACTTATAAACTTGAGGCTGGCTTCTATACGTTAATAGTTTCTCTCAAATACGATTATTTAGAAAACTTTAAGCCTCAGAAATACATATTTTTATTTGTTGTTTGAAGTACTGTCCGTAGAAAATGGGTTGAAGGGTATCCTGGGCTGAATTCTGGAAGATATGTCTGTATTTTTATTAAAGTCATAACTTACGATTATCAAATTAAAGTCCAGGGTAATGAGGTGAATTGCCACTTTAGTGTAAAGGAGTTAGGATCATGCGTGACGCGAAACTGATTAAAGTACTTGCAGGATATCTCGCAAAATGTACAGAAATCCATGCAAGGAATGAACCGATACCGCCAGAGATTCTGGAAAGTTTTATGATTGATATTGTAAGCTGCCTTGAAGTTGGCGGAATCGGCGATGTCGGAAAAGAGTTAGTTCCACTCAAAAAAGCACGTGCAACTATCAGGCTTGCAAGGCGCGAATTTGAGTGGCAATGCGACAATATAGACCATCCTGAAGACTGGGAAACCTGCCTCCAGAACGCAGTCTCCGGAAACGTGTAATTTTAACACTTGAAAACCTGCAAAGTTATGACAATGCTTCAGGTTTTATCTCCTGCAAGTTGTAAAATTAGGTCGTAAGAGTGTTTCCTGTAGATTGTGTTCAGAGGTAAACTCTCAAACTTGGTCAAACAAGGCGAATGTGCCCCATGAATGTGCCCATTTCTGAGTCTGGCCACAGGTCTCTACTAATTTAACTGATTTTTTTACTGGTTTATTTTTAATACTCCTGGGAATAAATACTCAGGAAAGATTGCTTTTTTCTCTAAGCTCGTTTGCTCTCTTTTCTGCTTCTTCTTTTGTCTGGAAGATCTCATTGATGATGTTACATTTTCGCATTTTATGGTCACTGTGATAAATAACATACAGAATTTCTGGCAGGCTGTCAGTTGGCACATAACTTAACTCGGTTACCCCCCGGCCTATACGGGTATAACTTTGCCCGTCAATCTCGATTTCTCCTGCATCTCTCATCGGGTCGTACTCAAAATACATTTCGCTGTCCAGTACTGCCTGCCACTCCTCCACAAAATAGTCAGGCTGGCCCTCGATGTAATCTTTCTCGCAATCCGCAGTGCCGGAACTTTTTACATATTCAAACATGCTTTCATACACGTCTACCTGCTTTACCCTTCCGTAATGCAAGATATTTATATTCTTCATTTTCATCCACCTGTAAAATTCGCATACTCTTATACAAGTTAAGATTAGAGAGAAACATACAAGTTAAAATTAAAGAGAAACTTGACTTTTTTCAGTTTAACCAGAACGTTTTAAATAATTATACTGAAATATTACCTATCTTATTCTTAATTTCATAATTTGACTTAACATTTTGTCTTCTATTATTTTTTATGAACTATTACTTTAATTATTGAAGTAGTTATCATTGTAAATATCCGTGTAACTATTAATTATACCCGTGTAATTATTATTATAATTGATCATGTGGTAATAAATGGAAACATCAATTTCAAGAGCCATCTAACTGAAGTTAATCTCCTAAGAGTAGGAAAAACGCAATTTGTTTATAAATTCGCCTGAGTAAATTGGCCAAGTCCTGCATCTATGCAGAATCATATTGGTATGTTAAAAGTTCCAAATTCTATCTATATAATGGGTAATATATAGTAATCATTACATAAATATGCTAGTATGAACACTTTTAAGAAATATTCCTATGTCTGGATTATAGCTTCATTTTTCATTTTATCAATCTGTGGACACTGGTTTTTTTGGGTGGATGGCTTATGTTCAGGAGCAAGAGGAGTTCGACAAGCCTATTGAGTTTAGTGAATATGCAAATCAGATGCTGCGTGACACATTTGAAAATTGGCAGTCAGAGTTTTTCTACAGCTTATCTGGCAGGTAGCTGGGCTTGCTTTTCTGATATATATTGGATCTCCACAATCAAAAGAAGGAGATGAAAGAAAAGAAGAAAAATTAGATCTTATCCTTAAGTCAGTAAATCCTGACGAAGCTGAAGGACTTATCAATAAATTAGACGAGAAATATCCACGCAAATAAGGGTTCGCCTACCATAAACATCAGTGGTCATTTCATTGCCAGGCAGTTTTTAGCATCCGGTTTGCTGGGTCAGTTGTGTATTGCTTTACTGGGTCAGTTATGTATTTTTACTGTTTATTTTAGTTTCTTCTCTGTACTCTCTTACAAATCCCACATATTCTGCAGCGTTTTCTGATATAGCTTCAATTTCGGATTTCTCGATTTCTCTCTTAACCTTACCCGGAACCCCAATAATTAGACTATTTTCTGGAAATTTCTTTCCCTCCGGAACCAGCGCATTTGCTCCTACAATTGAATTTTTCCCTATTTCAGCCCCATTCAGTATTGTAGAATTCATTCCTATAAGCACATTGTTCCCAATTCTGCACCCATGAAGTACAGCTCCGTGTCCCACACTTACCTCACTTCCTATCTGAACTCCATTCTCAGGGTCTGCATGAATTACTACATTATCCTGGATACTTGTCCTGTTCCCAATTTTTATTTTGTTCCGGTCTCCACGAAGTACGGCATTAAACCATACACTTGAGAAATCTCCAACTTCGACATCTCCTATTACATCCGCAGAATGTGCAATAAAAGCAGTTTCTGAAATCTTCGGGCTTTTACCTTTAAAATTCATTATCATTATTTCTCACCTTGTTCAAATGTTATTTTTCTATCATATTTTTCTATCATATTTTTCTATGATTTTTGTTCTTAAGAAAAAATAGAAGCTTCGTCTTGATTCTGGTATCTGACCATACGTGCAATTGTATTACCGCTTAAAAGAAAAAGAAAATTGAAATTAAAAAATTAAATTAAAATGTAAATATGAAAAATTAGTCATTTTGGACGGGCTAAATCAGTCTCATATCTATAAATCAGTTATCTCGAGCACAGCGAGAAGGGGTGGGTTGCCGAATCACAACCCGATCAACACACTCTGGGAATCGGATCTCCTGCAGGCACATCCACATAACGCATGCCGCCAAAACGATTTTTCAGAATTACTTCTTTGTTATCTGGAGTAACTTCGCCTATAATAGCTGCATCCCTGCCGTAAGGGTGCTGCCTCAGGATTGAAAGCACTTCTTCTTCAAAGCCAGGTTTGACTCCGATAATTGCTTTTCCTTCATTTGCAACCTCAAGGGGATCAAGGCCCAGCATCTCACATGCTGCCGAGACGGCTGGCTTAAAAGGAATCCATTCTTCTTCAATAAGAATACCTGCTCCGGATTTCTCTGCCATTTCGTTCAGAGCATTTGCAAGCCCTCCGCGTGTAGGGTCTTTCATTGCCGTAATTACTGGTTTTCCCTCTGGAGTTCTGAGTTTTAGGAGTGGCTCTATGAGTTTCCAGAGTGGGGCTGAATCTGAGGCCAGATCGGTATCAAAGTCAAAACCTTCCCTGTGAGCCATAAGCGAGATCCCATGGTCGCCTATAGTGCCTGTGACAAGGATTTTATCTCCCGGCTGAAGCCCTGAATCCCTTACAGGGCTATTTGTGATCCCCAGACCTGCAGTATTAAGGATTATTGAATCAAGTGCAGTTTTCTCCACGGTTTTCGTATCGCCTGTTATTATAGGTACGCCGACTTCTGCAGCCGTTTCGTCCATTGTTTTGATTATTTCCTCAAACTCCTTGAGTGGAAAACCTTCAGGGACTATGACCGCACAGGTAAGGGCAAGCGGTTTTGCTCCCATAACTGTAAGGTCATTGACAGTGCCTGCAACTGCAAGCCTTCCTATGTTGGTATTCGGGAAAAAGGCAGGGGTTATTACATGGCTGTCAGTGGTCATCACGAGTTCGCATCCTGCATCAAAACCTTCAAGCTTGATCGTGGACCCGTCATCAAGACATTCGAGCCCTATCGAGCCCGCACTTTTATTATGAAAATTTTTAAGAATTATTTCTCCTATGAGCGCTTGCATGACCTCCCCGCCTGCACCGTGCTCAAGAGAAATGGTACTGGATTTCATATAAATCTCCTTTTTTCTCTGCCTTCTAACCCATTAGGTCTTCTCAATTTACTTTATTTTTAACCTGAATCTGCCTTAATTTCATTTATTTGTCTTATCTCTTCTGAGCTTTTTTAACTCCAAGCTCGATAAAGTCAATCCAGGTTTCTAGGCTTTCCCAGTCATGCTTCGAAGTCAAAATAACCGGCACATTCGGGTTTAAGGAAAGGATATCCTCTCGCATTTTTTCGGCATCGACATTGACTGCGTCTGCAATGTCAATTTTATTTATGATTGCAAGCTCAGCAGTCTTGAAGATCATAGGATGCTTGAGAATAATATCATCTCCCTCGGTCACACTAACGACTACAACCCTCAGATGTTCACCAAGCTTGAAGTCTACAGGGCAGATCAGATTGCCTACGTTCTCAATCAGCAGAAGTTCTGTGTTATCAAGGTCAATCTCACCCAGGGCTTTTTCCACCAGCTTTGCATCCAGGTGGCACTCTTTCCCGGTGTTTACAGGAATGGTAGGGACCTCGAGTTTCCTGAAACGGGAGGAATCCATCTCTGCGATTACGTCCCCTGCAATCACAGCTATTTTATACTTATCTTTTAGCTGCCTGATTGCTTCCTCAATAAGAGTGGTCTTTCCTGAGCCGATTGCTCCCATAATATTCACTGAGAAAACTTGATGTTTGTCAAGTTTCTTTCTGTTCTTTTCAGCAATTTTGTCATTTGCTTTGTAAACATCGTGTCCCATATGGATTACATGCATTAACATAAACATCACTTCTTGGGGAATTAATTATTATTACTATCTGTGGTTTGGTCTTCTTCTGTTTCGATTTCAATGCTTTTGATTATTAGATCCCTGCCGCCTACAATGCGGGCCTGTCCTCCACAGATAGGGCACTCTATAGCTGCCACATAAGCAAGAAGTTCACTTGTAAGTGTATCGCTCTCACGTATCTGCTTTTCGTTTACAGTTCCCTCATATCCGCACTCGCATTCAAGAGAGGGGGCTAACATCTCTACAAGAAAATCTGAATTTTCTGCAATACTATCCTCTGCAATAGCCTTGAAACAAAAGCTCAATTGTTCAGGGTTTGTATGAGACAACCTTCCCATTTGGAGAGTTACACTCTTTACTTCTGTGGCTCCATGGGCTTTGGCGGTAGCTAACACTTGTTCAAAAATTTCACAGGCAATCGAGAATTCATGCAAGTCTGCTGCCTCCATCTCTTGAGTATCTAAACCAGTTATAGCACATGCCTTCCTGGCTGACCATACATGGACCTGCAGGGCTTTTTGGGGTACAATCCTTCCCGAAGTTCGGACATTGAGAAGGTTTTGCTTTTCCTGTAAGGATAGCTGCGCAGATACAGTGTTTTTTATCTTTTCTACCTACTTTCTTTCGAACTTCCTCAAGGGCAGAAGCATACAGGTCTTCGTGCTTCTTTGCTGCGTTTTTTTCCTCAAATTCTTTCCTGAGCACAAGTCCGGAATTCTCTATTCTTCCTATGCCTCGCCACTCAGAATCCGAAGTTTTGAATACCTCATCCATTAATTTCAGAGCAATCTGGTTTCCTTCAGGTCTTACAGCTCTTGGGTAGCCGTTGTCTACTCTTGAGCTCCCTTCCTCTACCTGTGTCTGCAACAGATTTATCCCAAGGAGAATGTCCCTGGCTTCAAATCCGCTAACTACAACAGGAAAACCCCTTTTAGTAAGCGGTTCAAAAGGTTTTGTGCCTATTATGGTCGCCACATGCCCTGGAGCTATAAAAGCATCAACGCTTGTATCTCTGGCAAGGAGTTCAATTGCAGGGGGAGTTCGCTTTTGGGAAACAAGCAGGCTGAAGTTTTCGGGTGTCTTTCTTAAAAGGGCAGCTGCGTTTGCAGGAACCGTGGTCTCAAAGCCTATTCCGAAAAAGACTACTTCGAGTTCTGGTTTTTTCTCTGCAAGGGTAATTGAATCGTCAATACTATAGACCATCCTTACATCTGCCCCTTCGGACTTTGCATCCAGCAAACTTTCTGCTGAACCGGGAACTCGCATCATATCCCCGAAGGTAACAACTGTAGCTCCACTTTTTGCAAGAGCGATTGCAACATTTATGTCATCTTCAGGGGTAACACAGACAGGGCATCCTGGACCGCTAATTACCTCGATATTGTTTGGCAGGATACTCCTTAACCCATATTTTGCTATAGTCCGCTCGTGCGTTCCACAAACATGCATTATACGAAGCGGCTTTTTCGAGCCTCTGATTATTTCCAGGAGCTTTTTTTCAAGCTCAAGAACCGTTGGCTTTGAAGAATTATTCCCGTTTTCCATTTTTATCAGCATCCGCTTTCAGGGAGATTCGCTTTCAAAAGTATCGATTTCTTCAAGCCCTGCGAGCTGTTTGAGGATGCGCATTGTTTCTTCACTTTCTTCTTCTGATATTTCAGATATTGCATATCCAACATGGACAAGAAAATGCTTTCCGATCATAGATTCATCGGCTCCTCCCATAAGGACCATATTAACATCTCTGCAGATTCCGCCCATGTCAATCGTCGCAGTGCTTTCATTCACAATAGACTTTACTTTTCCAGGAATAGCTATGCACATGTTACCTCGGAGTGATTTTTTTTCTTCTATCAATTTTATCTATGAGAATTATTAATTCATGAGATATATTTCTGTATTGAGGGGTTTACAAGAATTATTTTATAAAAGATATAATTTGTAAGATATATATATCTGCAGGTCTCAACTGAGTAAAAGCCCTCCAGTTTTACTTCTCTAACTGGTTAAACAGTTTTCGTCCCCTTACTGTTTTTATTTCTCTACTGCTGCATTTAACTGCTTGTTTTTCCTTTCTCCACTTGCCGCAAACAAAAAAATGGAGATATCATGAACAAGAACCTAATTCTATGTTTTAAATAAATCTATTGCCGAAAATTGTTTTTTGAAATTCTAATGTTCTGTTTTATATTCTTTTTGTTTTTTCCTTTCTCTTGTATAATTTAAAGATGTTCTCTTCGCTAAACTTGAATTTGTTTTAGAGGCGCTTTAGTAAAAGTTCTAAAGCTGCCTCTACAAGAGTAAACTTTCTATTAATTCTAATATATGAATATCTTTGGCTTGAGTAGTCTTATCTTCTATAGCTTCAAGCAATAAAATAAGCTTTTTAGCACTTCTTTTTGTTCTGAGTTTTCCTTAATGTCCTATCCAGAACGCTGCATAGAAGAATTTGTAAGGAAAATCTGGGGTTAAAAGCTCTTCACTTTTAGCAGAAACAGAATTATTCAGGGATTTTGAGACCTCAACTAGAATCAATAGATACCTTTGACTTAATAGATATCTTTGACTCTCTATAACTAAGAAGTAGACTAGATCGAATTCTTCAATCTATCAAAATAACCCTTGAAAATAATATTATCTTCTTTGATTTTCAAAACTCTTCTGCATTTTATCTTATTTTTAGGTATTTTTCCCTGATTCAATAAATTTTTAGATATGATTAACTACTTTGTTGGGACTTTTAACTCCTTAAATTAAGTTGATTTTTTAATTCTATTTTCTACCTTTTTGAATATATAAATTCTACTTATATGTACATTATAGTTCAATTTCGTACATCATTTTACCTCATTTATTTAAACATTCCTTTATATTTATAGTTGTATTAGAGGCTTCGGATGCAACCAATTAATTATTTACCGAATCGTGTAAAAAACCTTATATACTATTCACTCATTGAAACATTAGCGGTAAATTTATGTATACATTTATATAATTACGGTAAACATTTATTCAAGGTTTCTTTCGGACGTATTATTTGGGTAAAATCAAGATGTGGTAGAGATGAGTACTGGAATGAAAAATCTTGTCCGTAAACTGGACAGTGTGGATTTCTTAAAAATGGATCGGCGCACTTTCATGAAAGCTGTAGGTGCACTTGGTGCAACTGTATTCTTGAACACCTACAAGACTGAGATTGTAAGTGCTCTTGAATTGGAAGAGACCAAGCTTATCTGGCTGCATGGTTCAGAATGCACTGGTTGCTCCATATCACTTTTAAATGCGGGCAACCCTGACATTGCACAGGCACTCACTAAGCTCAATGTCAACCTTGCTTATCACGAGACTCTTCTTGCTCAGCAGGGAATTTTCGTAGATGGCAAGCTTGCAAACACTTCTGAGCTCAACTCAGAAATTCTCCTTGAAGAGCTAATAGAAGAAGGCAACTATATCCTGGTCGTTGAAGGTTCAATTCCAAATGGTCCGAATGGCTCAGGCAAGTACCTCATGCTTGGAAACAGGACTTTCAAGGAAATCCTTGGAGCAGCTGCAAAGAATGCAAATGCTATAGTTGCAGTCGGAGCCTGTGCTGCATATGGTGGAATTACCTCTGCAGACAGCGATGTTGCCAAGGATACGGATTACAGAGGAGTGGCCTTCTCAAAGAAAGACTCTAAAGGAGGCATGCTTCAGGAGCTTGGTATCGATAAACCGGTAATTAATATCCCTGGCTGCCCTGCTCATCCGGACTGGGTCCTTCTGACTTTGGGCGCGGTAATCCTTGGAAAGATCAATATTCCTGAAGACCTTCCCGATGTCCTGGACCAGTATGGTAGGCCAAAAGTTTTCTATCCCCCAGACCACACGGTGCACGAGAACTGCCCACGTCGCGGGTTCTATGACCGTGGAGAATTCGATGATCAGGTAGGTGGAGAAAAATGCCTGTGGAAATTAGGCTGTAAAGCTCCCTATGCTCACGCAGACTGTGCAATTCGCAAATGGAACGGTTCTGTAAGCATGTGCACTCAGGCAGGCGGCCCCTGTATTGCTTGTGTAGAACCAGATTTCCCAGATATGGCAAGACCTCTGTATGTTGAAGCTGAAGACAAAGGCGTGCTACTTGGTGCAAATATTGATACAATATCTAAAGTCGCAGTCGGCGCAGCTGCAGTAACTGCAGGCGTGCATGCTGTAAGGAGAATGAAAGGAGAGTGAGTGAAAAATGGTAAATGTTACAGTTGATCCATTAACCCGAATTGAAGGTCACCTTCGGGTGTCCACTGAAGTAAATGCTGATGGTGTCATAACTGATGCCCAGTCCTCTTCGGTTATATTCAGGGGCTTTGAACGTATACTGCAGAATCAAGACCCCAGGGATGCTGGTCTCCTTACTCAGAGAATCTGTGGAGTCTGCCCAATTTCTCATTGCCTGACCGCTACAAATGCGCTTGACCAGTTATACGGAGTTGAAGATCAGGTTCCAAAAGATGCCCTTGTTATGAGGAATATTCTCCAGGGTCTAAACTTCATTGCAAGCCACGCAACTAACATATACGTGCTCTGGGGTCCGGACCTTGCAAACCCGGATTACAAGAAAGTCCTTGCAACACTGGGAGACACTGGAGACGCGGTCTGGAAGGAATTGGCTGGTAGGTTTGCTCCAATTGGCTACAAGATTGACGGAGTAGCTGTGCCTGCTGGAACTTCCAACATGGCAGCAATCCCTGCAAAGAAAACCCTTCATGAAGCTATTGCACTCATTGGAGGTAGAATGCCTGGTCCAGTCACACCCTACCCCGGAGGATACACCTATAAGGCAAACGTCGGAGATGTTGTAAAACTTTCCTCTTACTACCTCAAGGTAATGGACTTTGTATCAAACTATACTCTAAAGGTCCCCTTCGATACCTGGATTGAGAATACTTATCAAGCAAGTTCTCCCCAGAAAGCCGTAAACTTCGTGGTTGAACACCTCCAGAGCCTTGTTGACAAATCCCTAGCTTCCAATGACTTCAGCAGAGAAGCTGGCTGGGGAGATGCAGAACTCTTTGCAGCTTTCGGTTCCGAACTTGTAGGAGAAACTCTGCTTGGTCTGCCTGCAAGCCTTAAACTCGATAACATCGGAGGGTACAAGGACCCCTCAAAGATCTGCTTCGTCTCATACGGTGGATTCTACGGTGCCAAAGACGGGTATGACTCGGCTAGCCCTGAAGGGGAACGCGTCTTGACTTCAGGTGTCGTAGGAGGAAACCTCGAATATCAGAAATTCGATCCGAGCAAGATTACCGAAAGTGTTGCTCACGCTTTCTATGATGACAGCAAAGGCGACCTCCACCCCTCAAAGGGAGAGACCATTCCGTTTACTGATCCTGAGAAAATCTCCTACACCGGAGGCTCAGAGAGCAGGTACACCTGGGACAAGGCTCCGAGATATGATGGAATTCCTGGTGAAGTTGGTCCTCTTGCACGCATGCTCGCAGCAAAAGAGCCACTCGTAACTGGTGTTGCTCAGGCTCTCAACGAGAAAGAATATTCTGCAGCTAACGTTTACACTAGAGTGCTGGCTCGTATCCAGGAAACTGCTGTTGTAGCATACAACCTTCTCAACTGGGTAACAAATGACTATGACCCGACCGGTAGGATCTCTGTCCCCATAGACCTCTCTGCGGCTAAGAATTCCCAGGGTATGGGCCTGTGGGAAGCTCCACGTGGAGCACTTGGACACTGGGTCTCATGTGACGGCAGTGGAAAGGTTGCCAATTATCAGGCTGTAGTTCCGACCACCTGGAATGTATCCCCGAGAGATGCCGCAGGTGTTCCTGGCCCGCTTGAACAGGCTCTTATCGGATCAAAAATCAATGCTGTACAGAACATTCTTGGTGTCGATTATACCAACCCTCTTGGTATCTTCCATACCGGTAGATCCTATGACCCATGTATTTCATGCGCAGTCCACACCACTGACCTGACCGGGAAAAACGCTCCAGTTACCCTAAGAATAGTGTAAGGAGATGACCCACAATGAAATCTAACAACAACCCTCTGGTTGTTGAGCGCTATACCATAACTGACAGGATAGCTCATACAGTTCACGCTATAGCTATGATAGTGCTCATCATCACTGGGTTAAAGATATACGCTGGATGGGACTTTATGAGTTTCCATTCAGCCCGCGCCCTCCATATGATTGCGGTTCCGTTCCTGCTTGCAATGAACTGGATCCTTATCCCTTACAATGTTTTATCTGGAGGTCACGGGTTTATGGGTAAAATCTCACACTTTACGGACCATTATATTTTTGGTCCTAAAGATGCAACCCGTCTTGGTAGTATAATTAAGAACTTCTTCAGGAAAGGCAGATACCCAGCATTTACCATCTATGATGAGCGCAAGGGACACTATGTCACAAAACTTCACCCCGTAATGAAGTTCCTGATTGTGCTTGAAGGTACAGCAATATTCTTAATTGCGGTTTCAGGCATTGTGCTTTACAAGCTTGACTGGTCGCTTTTCGGTCTTCCTATAGCATCATGGATTCTTTCGGCTGGAAATCTGATCGCACCTGCGTTTGGCATGAGTTCCTTGCAGTTCCTCAGAGCTCTCCACCTGCTAATGACATACTGGTTTGTCTTTGAACTGGTGGTGCATGTTGGTATTCTGGAGTTTGATCCTCGTGTCTGGAAGTACTACAAAGCTATCTTCTGGACAGGAAAAGAAGACCTCTCAGATCCTCACTATGTAGAGGTTATCAACAAAGCAAATCCAAAGTTTCTCTCTAAGGAACGCAGGCAGTAAAAACATTAAAAAAGATTGTTAATTAAAAATCTTAACGGAAAAGGTAATATAGGCATATTCCAAATCCTGTACGCCTTTTAATTAAGTGAGAATATGTCTATATTACATGCTCCTGTCCGCATCCTTGGGTGCGGAAACCTTTTAATGGGAAATGATGGTGTTGGCCTCAAAGTTATTGAGTTTCTTCACAAAACCGAGCTTAATGACCTCAAAGATCTTGATATCGTGGACGCAGGTGTCTGCGGGCTCGATCTCCTGAGTCTTTTTGATGATGCTAGAAAGGTCATTATAGTAGATGCCGTTCTGGCAAATAGCCCTCCAGGTTCTGTACACCGTATAGAAGGCAAGGATTTACTGGCAGATGCCGAGTTTTACCCAATGGTTTCAGTACATGATGTAACAATTACGGATGTATTGAAAATAGGAGAACAGATTCAATTACTTCCGGAAATTGTGCTCATCGGGATTGAAATAGGATCTCCTGCCTCTGAAATTACACAGGAAATAAGCCCAGATGTCCTTAAAGGGGTGGACAAAGCCATAAGGATTATCAGGGAAGAACTTTCTTCCTCATTTTAATTTTAGTTTTGTCAGTTTATTTTGATTTTAGTTTTGTTCTTTTTCTCCTATTCTTCTCCTATCTCTTTCCCTATTTCTTTTATTCCTCTATTTTTCCTGTTTCTACCTATCCTTTTACCTCATCGACTGTAAACCTCGGTGATTTTATAATGCTAATACAACTTTTTTTCTTTATTTAAAGCCTGCTTAGTGTTATTATAGCTCATTTCCTTTTACGGGTTTGGGTTCTCCCGGCACCCAGTTGCTATAGAGTTTCCACTCGATTAAGGAGTCCTTTCTATCGGATTCAATATAAAATCTCCATATAAACGGCTCAACTATCGAAGAGAATTCGAAATCTACAGAAGTATCAGGTAAAAGTATAGCTTCTTTGACTTCTCTAGTGTTTGTCATTATTCGAATGCTTGCCTCATTGACATTCAGGTTACTTAATTCAAGACGTACTGATTTTCCGGCTTCAGCTTCAAAAGAAAAATTATTCCCGCTCAAGGTTCCAGCAGTGTGGAATTTGCGCCCCTTGCTATCAACCTTGGGTACTCTGGTTACAGGTGGAGTTATCGGTTTGGTCGCACTTACCAGAGTTTGTTCAATCGGAACTGCCTGCGTAGCCAGGACTGGAGGCTCGGCTACAGGCGGAGCTGGAGCTCTAGGTATTTTAACTTCAGGCGGCTCTACCCTGGGAGCCCGAGGCACTTCCAATGATGGGGCTTCAGGTGCTCTTACCGGTCCAACCGGCGACGCTCTTGGTGATCGCACCGGTGATTCCGGGAATAATGGAGTTGGGACCTCTGATACCTCAGGCTCAGGTACTGGTGATATAGAGGGCTCAGGTGCGCCTGTGAAAAATTCTGCATCCAGGCTTTCTATAGTAACTAGCCCTATTACACCATCAACTTTCAATCCGCGTGCTTCCTGGTAGCTTCGGACAGCCAGTTCGGTTTCCCCGCCAAAAATACCATTAGCTCCAACTTCGGGTATAGGGATACCCAAAAATATCAAAGCCTGCTGAACTTTCTTTACTGCAGGTCCGCTATCCCCTCTTTTGAGAATTCTTTCATTGTCATAGCAAGCTTCTAAAGCCTCATCGCCTGCAAACCTCGGCGATTTTAAATCGTGACCATCCCCAATAGTCATATTCTATCCCCCATATTTTGCTGCATAATTTTCTTCCCTCAAATATGCAGCATCTTTTCTGATATAACTAGCCTTAAAAATTGAATAAACAGGGTAGTGATATTAAAATATATAAGTTTTTAGAAAAACTATATTATTTTAATGCATGTAGGCCATTTCCATAATTTAGATAAATTTAAGAGATTAATAGTATTAAGAAAACTAATATTAGAAAACTAGTATTAGAAAACATCTCACTAATCAATAATTCTATTTTGACAGGTCCGAAACTCCTTCGAAAATTCTACTATTGTTATTTCATCTTGTTGTTGGTCGTTACAATACTGTTTGCTGTACAGGAATATTCTGCGTAGGAATACTGTTTGCGAAGTGAATATTGAAAATGCCATAGTCTTTAATATATTAGATTCCATTCATTATATGTCTATATTTATAATATTTGTTACATGGGGGAAGGAGAACGGATAATGAGAGTTTACTTGAAAAGTTTAAAAATCTCGATTTCATGAAAATGGACCGACGGACGTTTATAAAGGCGGCTGGGGCACTTGGAGCTTCTTTATTTTTACAAACTTATAAAAGTGACATGGCAAAAGCTCTTAGCGACCTGCCTGAAACTAAAGTAGTCTGGCTTCACGGCGTAATGGATTCGGGATGTACCATATCAATGCTGGATGGAGGCACCCCTGACATCTTAGAGTTCCTCCAGCTTTTTAACCTCAACCTGCTCTATCAGGAAGTCCTGATGATGCAGCAGGGGATATTCGTAGATGGAAATCCTGCAAATACGAGTGACCTGAATTCGGAAATCCTTCTTGAAGAGATTCTGGAAAAGGAGAAAGGCTACGTCCTTATTGCTGAAGGCGCAATCGCAAACGGACCTCATGGTTCTGGAAAATACATGGTCCTCGGAGGAAAAATCTATAGAGATATTTTCGAAAAAGCTGCGAGAAATGCCTCAGTAATTGTTGCAATCGGGCAGTGTGCAACCCATAGTGGTGTAAATGCCGCTGAAAGTGATATAGTTGGACTTTTGGATCACCGTGGGGTTGCTTTTACAATGGAAGACTCGTCAAAAGGCATTGTAGACCTGCTTGGGATAGAAACGCCAGTAATCAATGTTAATGGCTGTCCTGCCCATCCGGATTGGGTATTTTTGACAATAGGGGCAGTTGCTCTCGGAAAAATTAAAGTGCCTGACGATTTACCTGAAGTGCTGGATAGGTGGCATCGTCCCAAGGTTTTCTATCCCCCGGATCACACAGTGCACGAAAACTGTCCGCGCCGCGGATATTACGATCGGGGAGAATTTGAAACAACAGTAGGTGGATCGAAATGTCTCTGGAAACTTGGATGCAAGGGACCTTATTCACATGCTGACTGTGCTACACGCCACTGGAATGGTCACCTCAGTTTCTGTCCGCAGGCAGGTTCTCCATGTATAGGCTGCGTACAGCCAGGTTTTCCAGATAGTACAAGGCCTTTTTATGTGGAAATTGAAGATGCTGGAATTGTCGGTACTAACCTTGATACTATAGCAGGCGTTGCGATAGCAGGGGGCCTTATTGTTGCAGGGGCTCACGCCTTAAGAAGAACGGTTTTGAAAAAGCCAGAAGAAAAGGAAGGCATCACTGAAGATACTGCGTCAGAGGAGATCGGAGGTGAAAAATAATGGTAGAGGTGACTGTAGACCCTCTTTCAAGAATTGAGGGGCATTATAGAATCAATACTGAAGTCAGTGCGGATGGCGTAATCACTGATGCTCAGAGTAACGGCCTAGTTTTTAGGGGGTTTGAAAGGTTTCTTCAAAAACATGATCCTAGAGATGCAGCCCTACTGACTATGAGGATCTGTGGGGTCTGCCCGGTTTGTCACAGTATCTCGGCTGCAAATGCTCTAGATGATCTTTTTGGAGTAGCGGACCAGGTTCCCAAAAATGGTCTTGTTATGAGGAATATCCATCAGGCAATGAATTTCATAGCCAGTCACGCAGCCCATATCTATATACTCTGGGGCCCGGACCTTGCAAACCCAGCTTACCGCGATATCCTCACTCAATATGGAAATGTTGGAAATGCAGTATGGGGAGAATTATCCGGACGTTTTATGCCTCTTGTAAACCAATTTAACGGTACTCATTATCCAGCTGGTTCTTCTTATGTTGCGGCGCTAAGGGAATTCCGTCGCCTTCATGACGGTATTTCTCTTGTTGCAGGCAAGATGCCTCACCCTGTACTACAGCATGTAGGAGGAGTGGTTTACTCTCCAACGGTTGCAGATATTCAACAGCTAATTGCGTATATTTCCGAGACTGCAAAATTCGTTGAATCATTTACGCTTGGGGTTCCTCCGGAAACCTGGATTGAAAACACTTATAGAGCTTCTTCCCCGGAAAAAGCTGTGAATTTCGTAATTGGACACCTGCAGGAACTTCTTAACAAGTCTCTTACAAACAACGACTTTTCACATTCTTCAGGCTGGGGAGATGTTCCTCTTTTTGCGGCTTTTGGTTCGGAGCTGGTTGGAGAAAAACTTCTTGGTTTACCAGTTAGTCTGAAGCTGGACCGTGGAGGGGGCTATAAAGACCCTGATAAAATCGGTTTTCTTTCTTATGGGGTTTTTTTCAAGCCTGAGAAAGGGGATGGTTATGATCCTGCAAGCCCTGCAGATAGCAGGGTTATTCCATCAGGCTATATGAACGGGCGTTTGCAGCTTGAGAAATTTGATCACACGAAGATCTCGGAAAATATTACTCATGCGTTTTATATTGATCAAGAAGAAGATCGTCCTCCCTGGAATGGGGTTACAGAGCCTGAGTCAAATCCTGATGAAATTGATTATACCAGAGGCTCAGAAAGTCGTTATTCCTGGGTAAAGGCTCCTAATTATGCTGGTATCCCCTGTGAGGTTGGACCTCTTGCCCGTCTTCTGGTTATGAGAGAACCTCTTGTAACAGGACTTGCAAAAACTTTTGTAGAAAACGGCTACTCACCTGCAAACAACTATACCCGCATGCTTGCAAGGATGCAGGAAATCCTGGTAGTAATACCCGAACTGTTGAAATGGCTCAGACAGGATGTCCAGGCAGGCGGAAAGGTTGCAGTACACACTGAACTTTCCATGGCAAAAAATTCCACAGGAATGGGCTTGTGGGAAGCCCCGCGAGGAGCTCTGGGACACTGGGTGGCTGCAGGTGCAAATTCCATGACAACTCTGTACCAGACTGTGGTTCCAAGTACCTGGAACCTTGCTCCACGGAATGCACAGGGGATTCCAAGCCCTGTTGAGCAAGCTCTTATAGGCACAAAAATTTCAGCTGCCGAAAATGCCCTTGGAGTGGATTATTCAAATCCGCTCGGAATCATGCATACAGCTCGCTCGTACGATCCCTGCCTTGCATGTGCGATTCATACAATAGATAAAACCGGAAAACGTCCGGACCGAATTCTCAAGGTAGTTTAAAAGGAGGCTGGAAATATGGTAAGATCGGCTGAAAGACCTGCTTCCAAAAGAATAATTGTTGAACGCTATACATGGCTTGAGAGAGTTACTCATCTGGTGCATCTTGTTGCCATGTTTGTCCTTCTTATTACAGGGTTCAAAATCTATGCTGGCTGGGATTTTATGTCCTTTGGAACTGCCAGGGCACTGCATATGATTGCTGTGCCTTTTTTCCTGGTTGCAAACTGGCTTCTGGTTCCCTATAATATATTCTCATGCAAAGGAGAGAAATGCAGCCTCAGTGATCGTATAGGCCATTTCAAAGAGTCTTACCTGTTTGGGGTAGCTGATGCAGAACGCCTTATTGGTACAATTAAAAACTTCTTTGGAAAAGGCAGGTATCCAGCTTTTACAATCTATGATGAGCGTGAGGAGCACTATGTCACAAAACTTCATCCCGCGATGAAGATCCTGCTTGTTTTCGAAAGCCTGGCAATTTTGCTGATAGCTCTCACAGGAATAGTGCTTTACAGTTATACCTGGGCTCCGTTTGGAATTCCGATTTCAGAATGGATTCTCTCTATAGCCTGGTATTTTGCATCCCTGATCAATGTTAATGGGCTGAGCCTGATCCGTTTTTTGCATTTGTTTGCAGCTTACTGGTTTGTCCTTGAGCTTATAATTCATGTAGGAATTCTTGAACTTGATCCTAATGCATGGAAGTATCATAAGGCAATCTTCTGGTCTGGAAAGGAAGACCTCTCAGACAGGCATTTTGTCAAAGTTATTGATGAGGGCGATCAGAAAAGAACAACAAAAGATATTGACTGAATATTTCGATGTAAAAATTAGATGGGAATTAATCAAAAAATGTGAACTGAAAATCAAATCCTATATTAAACTTTAAAACACAAGTCTTAGAGTTTTGTTTGAAGTATCTGCTCAAGAATATTAGATTGTGTTTTAAATAACTATTTTTGATAGGTATTTGTATGGTAGGATTTGTGCTTGATTTTTCACCTCAAGTGTGTAAGTCCTAATTACAGGCCTGTGATTTAATAAAAATTGATTAGATATCTAATAAAATTTGCAGCAAAGTAATTGAATTAGTCGATTCTCCAATTAAATGAGTTGTCAGGCAAAGAGTATTGATGTGTATAGAGTATTTACTATGCAAGCATACTATAATGGCAGTGAGGATTTAATTATCTATAAAAGTTCCCAAATAATTATATATCGTCCATCCATATTTTAATATGGGAATCTGAGTGTATGAACTGGCAACAACCTTTGGTAAAAGTCGGCCAGACCATCCTTAACCTCTTGATTCTTTCTTCAGTGGCAATGCTCGGGCTAACTGTGGTTGAGGTTGTTCTCAAATGTTTGGTAATTCAGGGCCATTTTTGAGAGTTCTCGGCTTTTCTTTTATTTCCTGTTTTTCTACTTCTATTTCTGATTCTTGTTCATCCCACTTTATTTCAATTTTCCATCCTCTTTATTCATTTTATTCATTTTTTCTTTACTTCGTTTTTCTTCTTCTCGCTTTTTCCATTTTTTGCTTCTTCTCGTTTTTTCTATTTTTTGCTTCTTCTATAACCGAAATCCTTATCGTAAAGCCAGCGCTATGGCAGGACTATGACAATGCAAAGGGAAATCCAAGTAATTTGCGGGAACATAAGTATCCCAAATCTTTCAGGCTTTCTTAAAACAATAAGCTCGATAGCCTCCGAAAATGAAGTCATAATCCAGGGCTTAAATGCAGACCTTATAGCTGGAGAAAGGCATCTTCATTTTGCAGTTGGAAAAGCTCTTCGAGCAATCGCTGCGAGCAGAAACATAGCCAAAGATCCGGGTATAGAGATTATGCGGTATGCATCCGGAGAAAGGCAAATTGAGAGAAGTTTTTCAATAGGATTGCATCAAGGTGAAAATAATGCCGTATTCGTGCTACTTGGAGAAATGGATAACCTGGTGCTTGCTCTCTCTGCAATCCGAAAACTAATCCTTGAAAAATCCTGCACTGAGTTACTTGCTTATTCCGATTCCAAAAGGCAGGAAATCCTTTCGTTGTTTGGTATTACTAATGCCGAAATTGAGGCTTCAGGTGATGAACACATTCCTGAACTCGTGATTGAGAGGGTGGCGCTGGCAGACTTTGTGAAGTAAAAAGTGTCCTGAAAAACACCTAAATACACTTTTCTCAAGCCAGTCCATGAGAGAAATGCAAGATTTCTTGAGTTTTCTCAGGCTTTAACTAGGGTATCTCTCTTAACTTTATCAAACAAGAAGGTTTTTTTACATACCTACAGGATCTCCTTTGTGAATGCTTTAAGATATAATATCTAGCTCCGGTTTTAGCCAATAGATTCATTAATATACTATTGTGTTAAGAGATCACATAAACGTTCAGAGTAAAATACCGAAAAAGAACTTCGTTATCAAGAAGCAGATTATCCTCAAGCAGAAAATTGGAGTTGATTGTTATTTCTTATTCAAAGACCGTAGAAGAGATGATTGATTGTGCAGGGCCTATTGAGTGTGAGTTATTGCCAAGACTTATTCAGGTGACCGAGTCTGCTGCTATTGCCGCTGCCTATCAGATGGGGCGTGGGAACAAAAACTTTGCAGACCAGGTAGCGGTCGCCTCCATGCGAAGAATGCTAAATAAGCTTGATATGAAAGGCATAATCAAAATAGGGGAAGGAGAAAGGGATGAAGCTCCCATGCTTTATATAGGGGAGCAGGTAGGAACAGGAAAGGGAGACCTTGAAGTCGATATTGCAGTCGATCCGCTTGAGGGAACAAACCTTACCGCAGATGGGGGTCCTGGCTCGGTTGCAGTCATGGCAATGGCGGAAAGAGGTGGAATTTTCCATGGGCCTGATATTTATATGGACAAAATTGTTGTCGGGCCGGATGTTGTACGCTATGAGGAAGAACATCCTGATGAAAAAATTGACCTGGATGCCCCAGTCAGTCATAATCTTAAGATAGTTGCAAAAGCTCTCGAAAGAAATGTTGAGGAACTTGTTGTTGTAGTTCTTGACAGGCCCAGACACGCCCAGAAAATAACTGAGATTCGTGAAGCAGGTGCCCGTGTAAGGCTGGTCAGTGACGGAGATCTTATGCCTGGGGTTGCAACTGCAATCCGTGGGTCAGGAATTCATATGGTTATGGGTGCTGGCGGCTCAGGCGAAGCTGTGCTCACAGCCGCTGCAATCAAAATCCTTGGAGGAAAGATCCTCGCAAGGCTTGTACTTCCCATGGTTGCAAATGGAAAAAGTCAAGATAAAATCAATGAAGAAATTGAGGAAAAACTTCCCAGGCTCGAAAAAATGGGAATCACTCTTGAAAATCTCAAGGACATCCTTGATACTAACAAGCTTGTACCCGGGAACGATGTGATTTTCTCGGCAACAGCTGTAACTCCAGGTCATTTTCTGCAGGAAGTCCATCTGTTCGGTGGCGGAGGAGCCAGAGTAAACACTATTTCAATGGGTGCATCCGGGGCTGTTAAGTTTACAGATAGTATCTACATAAAGGATAAACGGGAGACTCCCCTCTATCTATAACTCCTTTTATCCTTTTCTTTTTTATTCTTTTCTAAAACATGGATTTCTAACTAAATACAGAATTAAGAAATATAGAATTATAGAGCTAAAAATTATAGAATTAAGAAACATAGAATTGAGAAATTCAGAAATAAGAAGTATAGAATTAAAAACATAGCTTTTTGAGTAAATATGAAGGTCTATCTTGAGAGTTTTGGCTGTTCGGCAAGCCAGGCATCAGCCGAGATAATGAAGGCAAGCATAGAAAGACTTGGGCACAAGTTATTGAGTCCCGAGACTGCCGACCAGGCAGAAGTCTATATCTGCAACTCCTGTACTGTAAAATATACAACAGAACAGAAAATCCTCTACAAAATCCGCAGGATGGGTGAACTAGGTGTACAGGTTATCGTTTCTGGCTGCATGCCTGAGGTTCAGCTTGAGGATATTCTTCACGCAAATCCTGAAGCCCATATCCTGGGAGTAAATGCAATTTCTCGACTTGGTGAGCTTCTTTCCTCAATCGAGAAAAGAAATGAAAAAAATTTGCCCGGAGAGGCACGTTTTGAATTTCGGACTTCTGAACTTCTGGGTTTTCTCAATGTTCCACGCGAACGCTCCAATCCAAATATTCACATCTGCCAGATCTCTCAGGGCTGCAATTTCGCATGTTCTTACTGCATTGTGAAACATGCAAGAGGCAAATTGCGCTCTTTTCCTCCAGATGAGATAGTCGAAGACATTCGTGCAGCTGTTGCAGAAGGGTGCAGGGAAATCTGGCTCACTTCTCAGGACGACAGCCAGTACGGAATGGATACAGGTGTCAAGCTTCCGGAGCTTCTATGCATGATCTCAGCAATTCCTGGGGACTTCAAAGTAAGGGTTGGAATGATGAATCCCTTTTCTGTCCTTCCAATTCTTGATGATCTGGTGGAAGCTTTTGATTCTGACCGAGTCTTTAAACTCCTTCATCTGCCTATCCAGTCCGCTTCCCATTCTGTCCTGAAGAGGATGAACCGTCTACATAAAATGGATGCAGTGGACACCGTTATTAAAAAATTCCGTGACCGTTTCGAAGACCTTTCCCTTTTTACCGACATAATTGTTGGCTTTTGCAATGAAACCGATGACGACTTCAAAGAAACGGTTGAATGGATACAGAAATATCGCCCTGAAAAAGTCAATATTTCAAGATACTCTCCTCGTCCACACACGAAAGCCTTTTCCTTCCGGAACCTCGACTCCCGGATTTCCGTACAGCGCTCCCGCGACCTGCATAAAGTCTGCGAGCAGATCAAGCTTGAATCCAAGCAGACAATGATCGGCTGGAAAGGTCGGGCCTTTGTTTCGAAGTATACTGAAATAGGAGATGTTCTCACCCGCACTGACTCTTACCGCCCTGTTGTCATAAGTGATTCAAATCTAAAACCTGGCCAGTATGCTAATGTGGAAATTGTTGCTGCAAAGCCTGGATATTTTCTTGGGAAACTGGCCAAGGATAGATCAGGTTCTGAGACATAAGGAATTGAGTAGAGCATGCTATAATTGAGTAGAGCATGCTATGATACTTGTCTATAGATCTGATTTTTGCTTTATTTGTTCTCAATTCCTCCAAAAAACTCTTTCTAAGATATCCATTGAAAATATAATCTTCCCGAAAATAAAGTTCGAAATCTCTATGAGCTTGAAGGCTTTGAGTTCTTTCCCCAATAACAGACAGACCTGATTCGAATTTTATAAAAAACTCCTGATGATCTGAGTTCCTATATCTTTTATTTGATAATACTCGAATATCTCTGGTTTTCTCTGTATCTCTTTTCACAGTTAAATTTGTTTCAAAATCTCAACTATTGATGCTTTTAACTAAATATTGACATATTTGGTTTAAAATAAATGTTCCATTTTATCTGTTTATTTTGGTTTCTTCACTTCAGAATATCGGTTCAGCGAGATTGAAGATAGTTTTGAATCAAGCTCATTAGTTCTATTCTGTGCAAGATAAATGCAATAATTCTCTGGTTTAATAGAAATGTATAAATACTTTTACTCATATGAGGGAAATATAGCATAGAACTTTCGGATACTTAATCATAAAGGGAACAGACGGAGTAAAAAGAATGAAAATTTGTGTAACCGCAAGCGGTAAGGGACTCGACTCAGAAGTAGATCCCAGGTTTGGAAGATGCAGCTACTTCATAATTTATGACTCTGAAACCAAGTCAGTGGAATCTATATCAAACGCAGGTTCCATTGCTTCTGGCGGTGCTGGCATTAAAGCAGCAGAGCTTATTGCAAACGCAGGGGTCAGTGTACTTTTAACAGGTAATGTAGGTCCCAATGCATTTTCCATTTTCGCAGATTTTGGTATTGATGTTCAAGTCGGAGCAAAGGGTACAGTTCGGGAAGCCATCAGACAGTACGAAGCTGGAGAACTTCAATCAATCCGCGGTCCTAATAGCGCGCCTGGCATGAGAAAGGGAGACGGCATGGGAAGAGGAATGAAAGGAAGTGGCATGGGAAGAGAAATGAAAGGAAGCGGTATGGGAAGAGGAATGAAAGGAAGCGGTATGGGAAGAGGAATGAAAGGAAACTGTATGGGAAGAGGAATGAAAGGAAGTGGCATGGGAAGAAGAGGAATGAAAGGAAGTGGTATGGGAAGAAGAGGAATGAAAGGAAGCGGTATGGAAAGAGGAATTACAGATCAATACAATCAATAAATGTCACTGATTGATAAAAATAATTAAAATATAGGTGATTATATGAAAATAAGTATTCCTACAAGAGATATGAATGGTCTGGAAGGGATTGTTGAACAACATTTTGGAAAAGCTCCTACCTATACCATAATAGACACAGAAACCGACCAAGTCACGGTAATTCCTAACACCAGTGAACATATGGGAGGCGTAGGACTTCCTCCTGAATACCTTTACCAGAATGGAGTGGATATTATGCTCTGCGGTGGGCTTGGGTTCAAGGCTGTAAATACGTTTGAATCCTATGGAATTAAAGTTTTTGTAGGAGCTGGAGGCACAGTAAAAGACACGTTTGAAGCCTGGAAAGCAGGAAAACTCCAGAATGCGACTGCAGAGAATTCATGTACCGAACATGGACAAGAAGGGCATCACCATCACTGAAATTACAAAACTACTGCCAGAGAGTGCAAGCAATCTCTAAATCGTCTAAAGATTTTCAATACTCTAAATTTTAGACGAAACGATGGCTTGTCTTTAAACAGATCTTCAAATGATTATACAGGACAATTTGAAACTCGGAGTAAAGGCGTCAAAGAATGCAACTCTGGCACTTGTGTTCCTCGTTTTTCTTAAAGGGGCTGTGGGTATTTACTCCGGAAGCACAGTCTTGCTTGCGGATGCTGTCTACACAAGCCTGGAATTTTTGCCTCTCTAGCAGTCTGGATTGGGCTTAAGATAAGCCTTAAAAACAGTGGGCAGCATTTTCCTTACGGTTATTACAAAGCAGAGAACATTATAGCCCTTTTTGTTTCTCTATTAATCCTGTTTTCAGGCATTGAACTACTAAAGGAGGGTTTTACAGGTGTAAATACCGCTTCTCAGACTGATTTTCAGGGACTTGCTCTTGTAATAGCTGCTTTTTCAGTGCTTGTAATCTACGGACTTTCAATATACAAACGAAATATAGGGACCAAAATCAATTCTCAGGCATTGATAACTGATGCAAAAAATTCTAATACGGATGTTTTTTCCTCGTTGGTTATAGTCGTAGCAATCCTCGGCTCCATGCTTGGGATTTCGGAACTTGAGAGTCTGGGTGTAGGCCCCTTATTTTCTTTTTATAGAGCTTGAAGAAGGAAGGGTCAAGAACTGGAAAATTCTCGAAAATTTATTTTCCAATTATGAGAAGAAAAGAGGCATCAAGGCTGTGGACTTAATCATCCGAGAGAAGACAAACGTCCTTGTAGTAAAAACAGTCACGCAAGGTCTCTACTATATGCTTCGGGCGAATTTTGTAAAAATCCTACGAATCCCTGACAAGGCAGGCACTGTAAGAGATGTCCTCGATAAGTTTCAGAATCTCGGAGAAATCACAACTCCTATGGAATAACATGGAGATTGAATATGAAAATTGCAATTGCAAGCGGAAAAGGAGGGACCGGGAAGACCACAGTTTCCTTAAATCTTGCCCTTGCTCTCTCAAATGTACAACTTTTTGACTGCGATGTGGAAGAACCTAACTGTAATCTTTTCCTTGGCTTTGACCTTGAAAAAGTGGAAGATGTCATTTGCTCGGTGCCTGTAATCAATCAGGAAAAATGCGACATCTGCAGGAAATGTTCGGACTTTTGCCGTTATAATGCACTGGCTGCACTTCCTGACAAAATTTTATTTTTCCCTTCTTTATGCCACGGATGCGGGGGATGTACAATACTCTGCCCGGAAAAGGCAATCCTGGAATCTCAGAGATCCCTTGGAGTAATCGAAAAAGCAAAAGGAGGGAGTTCTCTGGAGTTTTACAGGGGACTTTTAAATATTGGGGAAACAATGGCATCAGCTGTTATAAGAACGCTCAAGAAGTATATTGATGACCAGAAAACTGTAATTTTTGATGCGCCCCCAGGAACTTCTTGCCCGGTTATTGCCTCTATTGGAGATGCGGATTACTGTGTGCTTGTGACTGAATCCACTCCTTTTGGTTTTCATGACTTCAGGCTTGCCGTAGACGTTGTAAGGGAGCTTAAAATTCCCTTTGGGGTTATCATTAACCGTTGGGGGTTAGGGGACTCAAGCGTTGAAGACTACTGCAAAACCAAAAGAATCCCGATCCTCCTCAAGATCCCCAACGATCGCAAAATTGCAGAACTTTATTCTCAGGGTATTCCCTTTGTTCGAAAAATGCCGGGATGGAATGAGAAATTTCTTGGTGTGTTTGAGGCAATAAAATCTCAGCTTGTAGGTCTAGAGGATGTGAAAATATGAAGCAACTTACTGTGATTAGTGGAAAGGGTGGGACTGGAAAGACAACTCTTACGGCAGCTTTTACCTCACTTACGAAAAATGTTGTTATTGCCGATTGTGACGTGGATGCAGCTGATATGCATCTTATCCTAAAACCAAGGGTTCTGCAAAAAGAAGACTACTACGGCCTTGAAGTTGCGAGGATTGACCTGGAACTCTGTATCGAATGCAAAAAATGTAGAGAATTCTGCAGGTATGAGGCGGTAAATAAAAATTTTGGAGTTGACCCTTACAAATGCGAAGGCTGTGCTGTTTGCACTATTATTTGCCCCATAGGAGCAGTTTCCATGGAAAAAAGGGTCTCAGGTCTGGCTTTCTTTTCCAAAACCCGTTTTGGCCCCATGGCTCACGCACAACTCGGCATTGGAGAGGAGGCAAGCGGAAAACTTGTAAGCGTTGTTCGAAATAACGCGAAAAAACTTGCAGAACAGTATCATAAAGATTTAATTATAATTGATGGCCCTCCTGGAACAGGCTGTTCAGCTATAGCAGCTATTACAGGCACAGACCTAGTTCTGGTGGTAAGCGAACCAACAATATCCGGAATCCATGACCTGAAAAGAGTTATTGAACTTACTGTACATTTTATGATCCCGACTGTTGTCTGCATAAACAAGTATGACATAAATGAAGAGAATACTCAGCTGATTGAAAAATTCTGTATCGAAATGGGAATTCCAGTAATAGGCAGGCTTCCTTATGATGACATTACAACTAAAGCTATGCTTCAGGAACAAACCTTGATAGAGTATGCCAAAAACAGTGAACATGCAAACGAAAGTGAATTTGCAAGTCAGGTCTGGCAAATCTGGGCTAAAGTAGAAGAGATGTTTATAGATACCCAGGATAAACAGAAAATGATAAAATCCCTTGAAACAAAGAATCTTTGATTCTTGGTAATGCTTAGGATTCTTGGTAATGCTTAGGATTCTTGGTAATGCTTAGGTATGAATTTGTTATTCCTGAAATATTGGTGATTTTCCTAGGATACTAAATTGGTGTTTTTTCCTGGGATATCAATACTCTATCACTAATAAGTCAATGTAATATCTTTCTTGATAATTAGATATTCGTACAGACCTTACCTAATCGGTCGAAGCCTATTAAGTAAACATGCAAGTTTTTGTTTAATTCTTAGTTGTATTTTTTAATTGTACATTTTATTCTCTGAACATAGAGTGGCAGATTTAGAATTTTTTTTCAACGAGTCATGTATTTATATAATGCCATTTGTATATAATCTCTGAAACTAAAAAACTAATAATTTCTGACTTAATTTCTGATGTACGGTTTCTTGCCTGTACTTCTTTGATCGAAAGCAATTTACTGCATACCGGGGGTCTAGTGCTGAAAGATATTGCTGTCGGAACATGCGTGCATCTGTTATCCCGGATGGATGATGAAGCTCTTGATGGGTTCTGGAGAGAAGTCTCTACAGGAGAATATCCAATAGTTGATTTCCAGGGTAATCTGGGTTATTCGCTTTTGAGTCCAGAAGGTCTGTTATTTATAAGAAATGATTTTACGGCTACGAGTTATGAGCAGTTTGAGCTGGTTTTCGGTGACATCTTTTTACCAGATACAGCTCAGGAACTCCTTCTTAAAGACAAGGCTTTGCTCCTTATGGTGTACAGAAAAGGAACGCAGAACCTTTTGTTATCCGAGCTTCGTATGGATACTAAGTTCATGCTTGACCTTCCCCATGGGGAATACTTATTTTTTGTATTTATTCTGGATGCGGAGACTGATTCTCTTTTAGATTCTAAAATCCATGCTATAGGCTTCCCATCTAAGAAATACTCAAATGATCCTGAGCTTGAGACTTTCTATCTAAATTATCCTGTTGATATCTGGGAATTCGTTGATCTGAGCCCTATAGACATTAAACGCGGAGGACCTTATTATATAAGTTCTATTGTGGTAAATGTCGAGAATGTTCCGGATTGCTCTATCCTGTTTTCTGAACTTTTGCGGGAAGACGAGTCTCCCCCACCTCTTTGAAAAGCTTTAGAATCAGAACTAATACAGCTTACAACATCAATACTTTAGCTTAAATACTAGAAGAAGAGGAATTAAGTCAATATAATGGTAAACATCTAAATAGAAAGAAAAGAAGTTAGGAAGGCTAGTAAAGGTAAATTTTAATGAGTTTAAAAAGAAATGTGAAGTATTGAAATGTTTAGCAGGACAATAATAGTATAAAAGAGCGTCTTTGAAATACGAAATTAAGAGAATCCCATACCTGGGAATTGGACCCTTAGGAACAATAATCAGGTTTAATAAATTTTTGGAATTAGTTTATCTTTAATACAATTTTTTTATAAAACTTTTCTAGATTATAGGAAATTAAATTACTGACAGTTAAACTACTGATAACTAAATTACTGTCATTAAATTTTGATAAATTTAAAGATTATGAGGCAGAAGATGGTTGGCGTAAAGATTATTTGGTTTGGACATTCGGCTTTCTTGTTTGAAGCCGAAAAGAAACTGCTTATTGACCCTTTTATTTCTGGAAATCCAGTAGCTCCGTGTAGCCCTGATGAATTGGATCCTGACATTATAGCCGTAACTCACGGACACAGCGACCACCTTGGAGATACGGTAGAGATCGGAAAACGTACGGGCTGCCGGATTTTTTCCATTCATGAAGTTGCAAATTATATCAAATCGAAAGGAGTTTTTGCAGAAGGCATGAACAAGGGCGGTACAGTTAACGTAGAGAGTATATCCCTAACCATGACTGAAGCCTTACATTCCTCTTCAATCGATGCCTCCGGCTTCAGTTTCGATGGCGGCAGCCCTGCAGGGTACGTTATACAAATTGGTGGTCATTCCATCTATCACGCCGGAGATACCACGATTTTTGGGGATATGCAGCTCATAGGCGAACTCTACGAACCTGAACTAGCTCTTTTACCCATTGGAGACCGATTTACAATGGGGATAAAAGAAGCCACAAAAGCCGTAGAATTCATCCGGCCAAAAATCGTAATCCCAATGCACTATAACACTTTTGATATAATCAGTCAGGATCCCCTAAAATTCAAGCAGGCTGTTGAATCAAAAACTGACACAAAAGTGGTTATCATCCAGCCAGGCCAGTCATTCGAACTATGAATTTTAATGTCCCTCTGGCCAACTCCAAAGTTTATAATAAATCTCAAATCTAAGGCGATTAGCGTGAGGATATGACTCAACCATTGGGCTGCAACCGCTGCACCGCAACCGTTGCGCCGGTTGATCACGCCGTCACCAGGAGTTTTTGATCAAACTTTTTTTGAAAAAGTTTGTGGATAAGCTTTTTCTCAAAAGGTTTACGGGACTCAGGCGGCGAAATTCTTAAAAATAATGAGTGGTTATAAAGGTGCAAATCTGATTTTTATTATAATATATAAATCTGATTTCAACTGTCAGTTTGAGCTGCACATTTAAAACCGGGGTTTATCTTTAATTTTTATCGTTTACCTATATGATTTTATAATATTAACATGAAGGCATCGGAATAATCATGACTAAAAATGTAAAAACGATTCCACTCGCTTTTGGGTGCGGGATTTCTGAACTGAATATACCTGAGAAGAATATGTCCAGTATTATTCTGCCTTCAGAACCCGAAATAAGGGAAGAAGGGGCTTCCATTATTAAAAGAGCGCTTGAAAATCCAATAGAAAGCAAAAGGCTTTCTGAGATTGTAAATCCAGATTCCAGAGTTGCAATTATCGTAAGCGATGTTACGAGACCAACTCCTACTGCAAAAATTCTTCCTCCTTTACTTGAAGAACTCTATCTTGGTGGGACAAAAAATGAGAATATTACCATTGTCTTTGCCCTTGGGCTCCATCGCTTACAGACTGAAGAAGAGTGTCGGCAGCTTGTAGGGGAAGAAATCTTTGGAAAAATAAGATGTATCCAGCACGACAGGGAAAGGTGCAGGCTGCTTGGAGAAACAAGTTTCGGAACGCCGGTAGAAGTCTTTGAAGACGTGATTGATGCTGACGTTATTATAAGCACTGGAACACTGGAATTTCACTATTATGCAGGATATGGAGGCGGAGGAAAGTCCATTCTTCCTGGGGTCAGTTCTGAAAGATCCATTCTCTCATTCCATAGCTTTTATAGCAAGCTCTTTGAAGGGGACCCCCTTTCAGGCAGAGCCGACAGTCCGGCAAGACAGAACATTGAGGAAGCTTCAAGGATTGCAGGCCTTGACTTTATACTTAATGTTATAACCAACAGCAAAAAAGAAATAGTAGCTGCCGTTGCAGGCGATTTTATCGAAGCTCACAGGAAAGGCACGGAATATGTTGATGCCATGTATAAGGTGCCTGTAGAGCCTGCGGATGCAGTAATAGTTTCCTGCGGAGGCTTTCCGAAAGATATCAACCTTTACCAGGCAACGAAATCCCTTGAGCATGCCATTCCTGCCGTAAAAGAAGGAGGCTCCATTATCCTTGTAGCCGAATGTGCCGAGGGAATAGGAAACAAAGTTTACGAATGCTGGAACAGGGAATGCAGGGCTCCCGATGACGCAGTTGAGCGTTTCAGGAATTGTTTTGAGTTCGGCGGGCATAAAGCTGCTATTGTTGGAAGGGCTGCAAAAAAATTCAAACTTTACCTTGTCTCAAAACTTCCTGAAGTTGAATGCAAAAGAGCCTTCTTTACACCAGCAAAAAGCATAGAAGAAGCCCTTGAAAAGGTTCTTACAGAACATCCTGGAGCTAAAATTCATGTAATGCCTCATGGAGGCTGTACCCAACCTGTAAGAAAGTAAGCGCAGAATCTACAGGAAAAGTAAAATAAGGAATCTTGCGGAGGCGAGATCAGCACTTCCATAGCCAGCATTCCTGATCTGCGGTTGAGTAGTAGATCTAAACCGCAGATTTGAACTGCCTTTACAGCATATTTTATATTGTTTATCCGTATAACTTTTGAGAACAGGTGAAAGTGTCGGCATGAACATGACTGTGAACATAAAGAAAATCCCATTGGCTTTTGGAAACTCGACGATAGAGCTTGATATTCCTGATAGAAACATCTCCAGTGTAATTTTGCCCTCGGAACCTGAAAAAAAGGAAGATTCTACTTCTTTAATTAAAAAAGCGCTTGAAAATCCCATAAATAGCAGACGGCTTTCAAAGATTATAAACCCAAATACCAGGATTGTAATTATTGTAAGCGATGTTACCAGGCCAACCCCTACTGCAAAGTTTCTTCCACTTTTGCTTGAAGAACTTTATCTTGGAGGGGCAAAGGACGAGAACATTACTATTGTTTTTGCCCTTGGGCTTCACCGGAACCAGACTGCAGAAGAATCCAGAAAACTGGTTGGAGAGGAAGTCTATGAAAAAATTCGCTGCATTCAGCACGATACCAATAGATATAGACATATTGGAATAACCTCTCTTGGAACCCCGATTGAGATATTTGAAGATGTACTGGATGCTGATGTTATCATAGGGACCGGGAGCATCGAATTCCATTATTACGCAGGATACAGCGGAGGAGCAAAGTCAGTGCTGCCTGGCGTTAGCTCACAAGAGGCAGTTATCACAAACCATAAAATGATGATTGACGAAAAAGCTGTTTCCGGAAGGGTTGACGGCCCTGTCAGGCAGGACATGGAAGAAGCCGCAAAAGTTGCTGGTCTTGCTTTTATCCTGAATGTGGTGCTTGACAGCAAAAAAGAGATAGTAGCTGCCGTTGCAGGTGATTTTATAGAAGCTCACAGGAAAGGCGTGGAGGTTGTGGATTCCATGTACAAGGTGCCTGTAGAGCCCGCAGATGCAGTAATAGTTTCCTGTGGGGGCTTTCCGAAAGATATCAACCTTTTCCAGGCAAACAAGGCGCTTGACCATGCAACCCAGGCCGTAAAAGAAGGAGGCTCCATTATCCTTGTAGCCGAATGCGCCGAAGGGATAGGGAACCAGGTCTATGAATGCTGGAACAGAGAATGCCGGAGCCCTGACGATGCAATCGAGCGTTTCAAACAATGTTTTGAGTTCGGGGGCCACAGGACTGCAATCGTTGCAAAAGTTTCTAAAAAATTCAAGCTTTACCTTGTCTCAAAACTTTCAGACGAACAGACAAAAGCCGCATTCTTTACTCCAATGCCATATGTAAAGACAGCTTTATCTGCAGTGCTTTCGGAAAATCCTGATGCGAAGATTCACCTTATGCCTCATGGAGGACAAACCCTGCCGGTCAAAAAAGATAACTGATAACTTCCTAAAATGAACAGGAAAAAATGAACAGGAAATAAAGGAAGCAAAACTAAAAAATAATGTGCGGAGGTGCAGGCTTAAATGCCTGCCGAATCCGCTGCATTGCTTGATACTTTTTCTGAGTTTTCTTCCTCTTCGTCTTCAAACCTGTGCCTGAAAGCCTTTTTAAGGAACTCTGGCGAGAACTGGGGTGTCATAAGGCTTACTACAATCAGGACAAGGAAAGAGAGTGGAGTTGCGATCATGATCGGGTCCACAAGAGGCCAGATACCTGTGAGTAAAGTTTCCTTGCCGAAGATTGCCTGGCAGATCCCCAGAGGCACTGCTTCTTTTGCATGGATAAAGACCAGCCAGAAGAGACTGCTTAGCGAGCCAACAACAAGACTTGCAATTGCTCCGGCTTTTGTTGTACGTTTCCAGAACAGCGCTCCAATGTAAAGGGGCAGGAAGGCAGATGTGCACAGGCCCATGAACATGGCAGTAGCTCTTGCAATGATGCTTCCAGGGAGAATGTAAGCCAGAATAACTGCCACCACAATGGTAAAGGCAATTCCTATTTTTGTAACATGGACTGTGCTTGCGCCGGATTTGCCTTTCATAAGACCGTGCTGGTAAACGTCATACCCTATGGCTGTACCCATGGTGTGGAACTGGGCAGCTGCAGTAGACATTGCTGCTGAGAGCAGGCTTAGCATGAAAATTGCCACAAACAGCTCAGGCATTGCCTGATTCAGGTATGCGGGAATTATAAGATCTGTATTTCCGCCCGGAACAACTTCAAGGGCAATTTTCCCTACAGTCCTGTAAAAGTATACGTTTGAAAGGGCTCCCACAACATATGCGACTCCTGCCATCATCAGAAGGAAGGGTCCTCCTATAGCAACTGCTCTTTTCAAGGAACGGTCGTCTTTCACAGTCATGAATCTGACTGCAAGCTGTGGCTGCGCAAGTGCTCCTATTCCTACTCCCATTATGATTGTGGAAACCATTGTCCACCAGATTGAGGAGTTTAAAGCCGGCATTGCGGTCCAGCCCCTATGACCCTGCTCAACAAGTGCCTGAGGTACAAGGTTTGCCATGTTAGTAAGCGCCTGGTGGGCTTCTACAACTCCTCCCAGTTTACTGTAGGTAAAAACCAGCAGAAAAGTCATTCCTATTAACATAATAGTGGCCTGCATCGCATCCACGTACATTACTGAGAGGAGACCACCTTTAATCACATAAAAAGCAATAATAACGGTAAAGATCAGAAGAGCAAAATTGTAGTTTATCCCAAGCGTAGTCTCAAGAAATCGACCTGCTCCTATTATTACGCTTGCAGCGTAAAGCGGCATGAAAACCGCTACAATAAGCCCGGAAAAGGCTTGAATAAACCTGGATTGGAAACGTTTTCCTATAAATTCAGGGTAAGTAATGGCTCCAAGGTTTAGCCCCATGCGCCTAGTTCCAGGCCCAAAGACCACGAAGGCAATGAAAATCCCGAAAAAGATATTCATGAAGACAAGCCACAAAAGCCCCATCCCTGTGGAAGCGGCTACTCCTCCGAATCCTATAATCGCAGAAGTACTGATAAACGCAGCTCCATAAGAGAGAGCCATAATTGCCGGAGGTACACGTCGGCCTGCAAGCATATACCCATCAGTCTGGGAATTTTTCTTATACCCCAGACGGGCAACGTAGAAAGTTAATGCAAAATAAATAACGACAAGAAAGATAAGAGTTGAAGTACTGACTGCCATAAAAAATAACTCCAGAATAGTTTCGACTACTGTTTTTCCTCAGGCATTACCAGAAAGGTTTGACTTGAATGAACTCTAGTAAATCCTGTATCCATTTACTGGTCTTGAGTCACCTGTTTCTGAGTAGTGCTCTTTACTGCCTGTTCTCCTTTCTTCTCTCTCCAATTCAGCAGTCCATAAACCATACACCCGAGTGCACTAAATACACAAGCAAGATATGCAAGCCAGATTTGCGGATCATTTATTCCTAATACCATTTATAATACCTTCCTGGGAAATATCCTGACATTAGTTAACGTGATACTTGTTAGCATTGTACATTAACGCTTTTTATTATTTAAACATATTGAGTAAAACAAATTACGGTACCAAGTAAATTGGTGCTCCAGTTATATTTAG
>DALS01000056.1 GCA_002499445.1 Methanosarcina sp. UBA293 | reverse complement strand
GGAAAAGTAAACCGGCCTTGACATTCCACCCACATTATTGTACAGACAGTTATTTTCCAGCATAAAGCTATGTGTTTTAGGAAGATAATTGATCACTGCATATCCTGTCTCTTCCGGGTTTTCTGTGCGTTTCTGGGTGTTTACAATTATGTTATTGCGAACAGTGGTTGTATATCCTGTACCTTGAGGTGAAAGATCAATAGGATCACTTGTACCTACAGAAGTAGAAGGGTACATATTGATAATAGCGGCATGATATATGCCGTCAAATACGTTATTCTCAATGAGAGTATCATAAAATCCGCTGGTTACAATGCCTCCTACCCAATCGATATCGGGGTTCGTACCAGTGTCGTAAAAGGTATTATGATGAATGTGGACATTCTGCGCCTCTTTCTTGGGGTAAGACTCTCCGTAACCTATCAGCCAGATTCCAGGGCCATACGTGTTATGGATAGTATTATTGTAGACCTCCACATCGTTTACAATACCTGTTGACTTCTCGATCAGGATTCCCGGACCGCCTGCACTCCAGTGGAAGAAGGAGTCGATCACATTGTCATGGAATTTTACGTGGTTCGAGTTCCATACTCTAAGACCGCTGTTGGTCCTGCAAGTTATTGTATTGTTCCAGGCCTCTATATTCTGACTGTCAATCGCGTAAAGACCGTCATGACCGAGTTTATACACGGTGTTATTGTAAAATTGAATATTGAATCCTCTCTCTACTTTCAGACCGTCTCCATGCCCATCATGAAGATACATGTCATGAACCTGTATGTTTTTAGAATCAAGGAAGGAGATCATATTGTAGTATCCATCCCCTTTCTTTTTGTCCTGGTTATTGTCATGGTTTCCGTTAATTTCAAATCCTTTTATAGTGACTCCATGGATTCCTATACTGTCAAGCTGAGTTATCAGCGGCTTTCCACTTTGCCAGCCTGCTTTGTCTTTAAGTTTAATTACGGCTGTAGAATCACCCTGAAGTACTGTATTGCTTCCAATCAAAATACTATCAGAGATAACGTATGTATATGGACCTTTTAAATGAACAGTCGAATACTGCGGATGTTTTGCAACATAAGCAAGGGCTTGATTTATCTCTATCTGATCATCACTACCATCACAGGTGAAGTTTCCACTCCCATCGCCAGTTATATATACAGTTTTATTTAACGGTATAAGAGAATAGTCGGATTGTATGACATAAAGAATGAATATTCCTGATGCGATCAGGAAAATAAGAATTAATATGGAGACTCCTGCCTTTTTCCTGTTTTGACGTACGTACCTCATATATTTTTCATCCATTTTTATCCCTTACTTTTAATTACAAGCCTAAGCCTTGAAAATCTCTTGAGAGCTGGTTTTTTATGAGATCTAGCCGACAAAGTCAAAAATATTTCTTGTATTTTAAAAGACTTAGAGGAGTTTTTTGGTATTAAGATTTGCAGCAGACTTGAAAGGAGGAAAATTGATCAGTCTATTAATCCCATTTTCGTCAGCTAGAACCTTCGATATTGGAACAATATATACAGTTACCAGAACATTTATATGAGTGTATGCAAATTGACTCATATTATATTTAAAGTTGTTGTTTTATTTTCATTGTTCATTATGCTATATTCTTGGTTTTGTGAGCAAGTTCTCTGCATTCGAAGGTAGCTTCCTGCTATGGTATTCGGCTAAAGAAAAAAATAGATCTAAAAAATAAGAATTTAAGACCTAATCTTAAAGGGCTTAAAACAAAAAAGGATCTTCCGAAAAGCAGACTCTGGGAAATTAACATTTCCTGCTCTTTTTTTACATTCTTTGAGTCTTTTCAATCCACTTTATTTCTCTGCATCTCTCTAAGTTCCTTCTCTATGAAACCAATCCAGCTCTCCAGACTTTCCCGGTCATATTTTGAAGTAAGGATAACAGGCACACTAGGACTTAAAGAAAGTATGTCGTTTTTCATTTTCTCGGCATCGACGTCAACCGCATGAGCAATGTCAACCTTGTTTATGACTGCTAGTTCTGCAGTTTTGAAGATCATGGGGTGCTTTAGGATAATGTCGTCTCCTTCTGTCACACTTACGATTACAACTCTCAGGTGCTCTCCCAGATTGAAGTCCACAGGGCATATAAGGTTGCCTACGTTTTCAATTAGCAGGAGATCAGTGGTGGCAAGATCTATGTCATTTAGGGCTTTTTCCACCAGCTTTGCATCGAGATGGCACTCTTTCCCGGTATTTACAGGAATTGTAGGGATTCCGAATTTTCTGAAACGGGAAGCATCCATTTCTGCGATAACATCACCTGCAATAACCGCGATATTGTATCTATCTTTAAGATGCCTGATCGCCTCCTCTATTAGAGTAGTTTTTCCTGATCCTATTGCTCCCATAACATTTAATGAAAAAACCAGATGCTTGTCAAGTTTCTTTCTGTTCTTCTCGGCAATTTTGTCATTTGCTTTGAAAACATCGTGTCCTATATTGATTACATGCATTAACATAAAGATCAACCGGGAAAATTAGTTCTTCTTTTTAGAATTTGTATAAATTTTACAGACTCGTGATAATGGTCAAGCAATATCTCAAAAGTATTAGATTCGCCTGACCATTCACTGCCCATATTACTGTATTAAATCCAGTATCTTTTCACCTTTGATTTCATTTGCCTTCCATTCTATAACCACAAAATGCCCATCAGAGTGTTTATTAACTTTATTTATCCACTCAATTTCATTACTTGCCTTTGCTCTAAGTGTCTTATTCGTTGTCTTAGTTGCATATAAGCTGGCATTGATAACCCACCATTTACTATTGATCCCGGCACGTCTCAGGTCAGATTCAAGCCTCATAGCTTCGTACACAGGGGTGGTTTCTGCTAATGTAATGATCAGAACCTCGGTTTCGTCAGCATTTCTTAACTTCGGTAACAAGTTTTTAACCGATTCTGGGATGTCACTTTGCAAACGACTGATTTCTCTATGATAACTCTGGGTTGAATCAAGAAGCAAAAGAGTATGACCGGTAGGGGCTGTATCAATAACAACAACCTCATATTTAGCCTTCTCAACAATTTGAGCAAAAGCTCTAAAAACAGCAATTTCCTGCGTACAGGGTGACCTTAAATCTTCTTCGACGTAGGCGATATCATCTTCACCCATTGTTTCCCTTGCTTTAGAGAGCACCTCTTCTTTATATTTAGCAAGCTCCGCCTCTTCGTCGATTCTACTTATCGTTATATCATTACTTTCTTCAATAACAAATTTAATATGTGCTGCCGGATCTGTTGTTGTAAGGTGGACTTTAACACCCTTCTGAGCCATACCTAATGCAATTGCTGCTGCAATTGTTGTTTTACCAACACCGCCTTTACCCATGGTGAATATTACTTTTTTGCCAGAAGAATATAGGTCATCTATAACGTTTTTGAGATTAGGAATCTTATTAACATTAATCTTTTCATTGCTAATCTCATTGTTATCCTTATGTAAGAATGCCCTTACATTATCTATGCCCGTGATATTATACGCTCTAAGAGGAATTTCATAGGTCACGAAGTTTTTTAAGCCAATGGGCATACTCTTCAAAGCTTTCTGTTGTTTATCAAAAAGGCTTTGAGATACGATATCGTCATAGTTTTGCAGTATACCGTTGATTACTAGGATTTGATTATTAACACCTAAATCCTGAAGTTCCTGTGAAGCCCTCTCAGCCTCTTTAAGGGGCTCCTTTTCCGGACGGGAAACAAGAATAAGAGTAGTCATATCTTTATTGGACAATGTTTCTACAGCTTGCCTATAAACCTCTTTTTTACTTTCAAGTCCAGAAAGCTGGCCTAAACAGGATGCTCCATGTGTACTTTCGCTTATGAAATTACTCCAGGCTGAAGGCAACTGCATTAATCGAAGAGTGTGACCGGTAGGGGCTGTATCAAAAATAATGCAGTCATATTCCTTCTCTGTCTTTTCATCGGTTATAAATGCGGAAAACTCATTAAAGGCAGCGATTTCAACAGTACACGAGCCGGAAAGCTGTTCCTCCATATTTTTAATTACAACCTCAGGTAGCTTCCCTCTATATGGTGCCACAACACTTTCTTTGTATTCCTGAGCAGCTTCTTCAGGATCAATATTAACCACAATCAAATTGGGCACTTCTTTTATAGAAACCCCTTTATTATTTAATTCAGTGTTAAATACATCTTGCAGATTTGAGGCGGGATCAGTACTGATCAGCAAAATCTTTTTTCCCTCATCTGCCAGAGTCACAGCAGTAGCACATGCAGCGGATGTTTTTCCAACGCCACCCTTACCTGTAAAAAATAAATATTTAGTAAGTTTCATCTGATCAGGATTAAATACTTTGAACAAAATACTCACCTAGATGGCTTATTGTTAGCAACATTTGTCGCCACAACCACAGCCTTCACTTCAAGCGTTTTCTTTGCTTTTAGATAATTTTCTGGTACATCCAAAAATTTAAGCAATTCTTCATTTGTAGGATAACTTTTAGTTTTGACTATTTTGCCGTCAACAATAGTCACAGGTAACACGTCAATACCATCCCTGTTCAGTATTTCACTTACAGCTATGTTATCTACAAATGCCTGAGGATTATTGTTAAGGTTATATCTTTCAACCTTCACACCGTTTTTTTCCAGATTACTAAGAACTGTTGATATCCTCAAAAGTTCGGGGTTAATTACAGGCCCACATAAGCCTGTGGGACAACACATTGCAGGGTCAAAAATTATCATTTTCGCCATAAGCTATCTCTCCTTGAATTCTCATATTTTCTATACTGATATTTTCTCAACTTGAGTATTCATCTAGCTTGAGAACACTTTATTTCATTTATATCAATATATGATCATACAAAGATATGTAAATATGATATATAAAAATTACTAATACAAAGATACTACGAAAATCATTCTTATTATAATACAAAATCTAATTCGATATCTGAAGATCATTCTCCTGAGCAAGAATCAAAGAAACATGCATTCAAGTTTGCTGGAAATTCCGGCTCTGTAGAAAACCTATCTACATCAGATGAAAGAGGCTGAAAAAAGATAAGTATATTCAGATCTTGCTGCTCAGTTTAAATTTATGAAAATTCATTATTTTAGAGGATTTCTACAGAGCCGAAATTCCAGACACTGCCAAAAGGAATGATATTAGGGGTTTATTTAGGAATAATTTCCCTCACCCCTACTCCCATTATCAGCAGATTTGTTTCCATGGGCGGATGGTTCCAGCCATCAGGTGAGATCGTCTTTTTCTCAACTGAAATTTCAACCTGGTTTCCGCTAAGGCCGCAGTCTCGCATGTAATCTATAACAAGTTTTTTCCCAAGTTCGGTTGCAGTTTCGAGCGCTTCAGGATATGTATCGAATTTTAGCCTACTGTCCGGGGCAAAGACCAGGAAATCCTTATCTGGTGACATGAGACTTGCTGGTCTTATCAGGATTTCAACTCTTTTGATGCCGTTTCCTACAAGCGCTCCGACTGCGTTTCCTACTTCGGCATGTTCAGGCACCAGGATTTCTGCGTCAATAATTTCCTCCAGTTCTCTCCTGTGAGCTCGGACAGGGCCCCCAAGCAGCACAATTGGAATATCCAGTTTGAATTTGGCAGGATAGTTTCCGTCCAGGATCTTTTCAATGGCTTCGTATGGAACGCCTTCGAGGATGTACGAAAGTAGATGAAGTGCCATGTTCCTTACAACTCGCTTTTTTACAGCAGTGCAGAACTCTCTAGGGGTTATGCGCATGACCCTTGCAAGCCTTTCCGCACCTATTCGGGAAGCTTCCTCACTCCACGCCGTATATTCTCCAAGCACATGTAGAGCATCAGTAGGGGTAAAACCAATTGCTTGCACAAGGCGTTTTCTGATAAGGGAATCTAAAGTCTGAGGATGAAGGTCTTTTCGGATAAGAGCTTTGATTTTGGGCACTGAAACGGGTTCTTTCCTGATAACCTCCAGCACTTCGGCTTCAGCCCTGCTCAATTCTCCTGCCGGGTAGTCAGATCTCACAAAGAATTTTGTTGGCTGAATGTTTTCGCCTAGATCTTCTCTGGGAGGCATGGGTGTCCTTTTGAGGTTATTCAGAAAAGTCGGATATTTTACCGCAGCCATTGCCAAGGGCATGACTCGCCTAGGTCCTAGAAAGAGTTCTCTGTTCACGATCCATACATGACTGTCTCCGCCTGTAGCGGTTGTTTCCATCCGAATCGCCCGAACGCGAGTTTTCCAGCCCCCTACAATGGCTCCCTCATTGTTCAGGTCAGGAACTCCCATACAGATCGAGGAAATATCCGTGCTTGTTCCGCCAACATCAATTACGGCACAGGTCTTAAGTCCTGAGAGGTAAGATGCCCCTACAAGGCTTGCTGCCGGTCCTGAAAAAATAGTTTCGATAGGTTTTTTCAGGGCATCTCTTATCCCCACAACCGAGCCGTCACATTTGAGCATAAGGAGCCGTGCATCAATTCCGCGCTTCACGATATCTGAAATAATTGACTGTATAAACTGTCTTGTTATAGGGATAAGCTGCGCATTCAGGAATGCTGTCACTGCCCTTTCGTAAGCTCCCAATTCCTGGGAAAGTTCATGCCCGCAGACCGCAGGCAATCCAGTGTGCTCAAGAACCAGGTCTCTTGCTCTTATTTCGTGCTCAGGATTCCTTGTGCTGAAGTAAGAAGATATGGCAAAAGCTGAAACCCGGTCCTTGACCCGCAGTGCAAATTTCTCAATAGCTTCAAGGTCAAGTTTAGCAACCTCTTCTCCGTTATGGTTGTGCCCACCTGCAGCAAAAAGTATGTGTTTGGCAGGCAATTCTTTCTCAAGTGGATGGGCCCCTATGAGGATCAAGGCTACAGGAAAACCCGTGCCTTCAAGAATGGTATTGGTTGAGAGGGTCGTTGAAACCGAAACCAGTTTTACGTCTTTGAGATATTCAGAATCGAGATCATCAATTACGTTTTTAATGCCAGCAAGAGGATCGGGATAGGTCGTAAGCGCTTTGTTCGAATCTATAATTTCTCCGTCTGAATCCCTTATAAGCACCGCATCGGTATAAGTGCCCCCAGCATCAATCCCAAGGCTATAATGCATGATGAAAACGACCCCTTTTTGTTTTTTCAAGTACTTTTGACAGATTTTTACTTCTCCTACAAGTTACTAAGGAAAAATAATCTCAAAACTAATAAGTGCTGTAATAAAAATGCAATCTTAAGACAATAATATCTGAAAACCTTAGATATATATCTATTTCAAGATGATTTGAAATTATCAGAAACGATAACTTTCTTTAGTCATATAAAAATAATGTAAGATTTGGCTCTGTAGAAAACCTATCTACATCAGATGAAAGAGGCTGAAAAAAGATAAGTATATTCAGATCTTGCTGCTCAGTTTAAATTTATGAAAATTCATTATTTTAGAGGATTTCTACAGAGCCTAAGATTTGTTTAACTTAGTGTAAGATTAGTTTAACCTAGTGTAAGATTAGTTTAAGTTAGTATAAAACTAGTATAAGATTAGTTTAATAATTTTATAAGAAAAGGACTCTGTTGTTATGACTCCTGCAAAACCTGCTCAAAATGCTATTCCTAATCTTCCTGAGGATTTTGATGCCCGGATCCTCAGCATTCTCCCTTACTACTCCAGTTTTCATCAGGAGACTATCAATTTAGTTAAATCTCTGCCATCCAGCCCCAGAATCTGGCTGGATACCGGATGTGGAACAGGTTCCCTGGTCAATAAGGCAACTGAGGAATTTTCCACAACAAAATTTCTTTTGCTTGATCCTTCGGAAGGCATGCTGGCCCAGGCAAGGAAAAAACTGTCACTCTGCTCTGCAGACAGGCTGGAGTTTCTAAAAGCTTCCCCTACTCAGGATTTTTCGCAGGAATTGGAGGAACAACCTGACGTTATAACTGCCATACAGTGCCACCATTATCTTAGCCGCGAAGACAGGGCTAAAGCAGTTGGCGTGTGTCACAGGCTTCTAAAAGATGGTGGAATTTACATTACCTTTGAGAACATCAGGCCATTAACCAAAGAGGGGGTCATGATAGGAAAAAGATACTTGCACGATTTCCAGTTAGCTCACGGAAGGACTGAGGAAGAAATAAAGGAGTATCTGGAGCGTTTTGACACTGAGTATTCTCCTATAACTGTCGAAGAGCATCTTAAACTTTTGAGAGAAACAGGATTCAAAACCGTGGAGTTATTCTGGTACTCTTATATGCAAGCTGGCTTTTACTGCATTAAATAGTGATTTCCTATAATGATTTCCTATAATAATTTCCTATAGTGATTTCTTTTATACAGGCTTGTTCCTTCCCTTACAAGCTTTAAAAATCAATTCATAGGTTACTAGCCCTATCCTCCTGATCAATAAGACAAACTTTTACTTTATGAATGAAATGGTATTAACATTGATTCTGCATTCTATTTTGTGGTGAAAAGTTAATCTAAGAATATTCTTTGAAATATGTCTGGGAGGAGTTTATGGAAGGTTTAGTAATCTATGTACTAATCGGCATTACCGCAGGCATTTTAAGTGGATTCTTTGGGATTGATGGTGGGGTTATAATTATTCCTGCACTTGTCTTTTTAGAAGGATTTTCTCAGTTAAAAGCCCAGGGAACTTCTCTGGTTGCATTACTTCCGCCTGTTGGCATACTTGCATTTTTTGAGTACTATAAAAGAGGATATGCAGATTTATACGCAGGCATAGTTATTTGCACTGCTATGATTATTAGCGCAAAATTTGGAGCTCAATTGGCAACTTCACTTCCACTTGACATAATGAGAAAAGCTTTTGGTATATTTGTTATTTTAGTAGGAATAAAAACCTTTTTGGGAAAATAAATATCTCTAATTTCAGAGAATGAAAAAAATTTGAATAAAAATTAGGACTAAACGGTGCTCTCAGATTTGTTGAGATTCCCGTTGTCAAAACTTATTGGTATTCCTGAACCTACTCGGTTTCAGGAATCCTGAAAAAAGATATAAGCTTAATAAGAAGCGTATCTCCTCTTCGTAGTTCTATCTCTCGTATAGCTTGTATTGCTTCGAGTGTTATCGTGAGTATCACCAGCATTCCTGGAATTTCTTCTCTTCGATTTCTGAGCAATTTCCACAAAGGGTTTTCTGCCTCTCTTTTTATTTTTGAAGATTTCGAGCAGGGTTTCGGCTTGGGTGAAGGGTAATGTTACGAAGGAGAAATGCGGGAAAATTTCGACATCTCTTATTTTCAGATCATTTTCTCCAGTCTCTTCTTTTATAAACTCACACAGCCTGTTAGGGTTCGCCATGCCTTCGGCTTTACCCATGGCAATAAAAAGCCTTGTTTTACCTTTCCGGTCAACATAGGAGCTTCCAGAAATCTCCGCATACATACTTTCATCGAACTTTTCCTTGAAAGCGCACTTCAGGAGGGCAGCCAGAATTTTTTCGGCGGGATATTCATCCAGGAGCTTTTCGCTCATCTCAAGGCAGTCGCCGTATTCCTCTGTTTTTATAGTATCTTCGATCTCGGCTTTTACTCTTGCCCTTTTGGCTTTTATTACATCTTTTATCTCGGGGATTCGGCCCCTCTTCATTTCGGAGTTTGAGGTCTTTTTTATGTAGGTTAGTCGCCTGTACTCCGTAGATGTAACGAAAGTAATTGCAGTTCCCTGCTTGCCTGCCCTGCCTGTCCTTCCTATTCTGTGCACATAGGATTCAGGGTCCTGAGGAAGGGAATAGTTGATAACATGGGTCAGATCCATGATATCGATTCCCCGAGCTGCAACGTCAGTTGCTACGAGGATATTTATTTTTTGTTTTCTGAACCGGTTAAGTATCTTTTCCCTTTCATTCTGGGAAATATCGCCGTTCAGGGCATCAGCTATGTAACCACGGTCTCCAAGCTTCTGGGCAAGCTGGGTTGTATCGTTTTTTGTTCTACAGAATACAAGCCCGTAGAATTCGTCTTCAATATCGATAATCCGGCACAGGGCTTCAAATTTATCGGCTTCTCGGACTTCAAAGTAAATTTGCTCAGTCAAGCTTGCAACAAGCTCTTCTTTTTCGATGGCAACATGCTCATAGTTCTTCATGTATCTCTTGGCTATTCCAAGGATCGGCTTTGGCATTGTAGCTGAAAAGAAAAGCATTCGTTTTTCAGGCCCAGTTGCCCTCAGGATTTCCTTAATATCGTCAATAAAGCCCATATTGAGCATCTCATCGGCTTCGTCAAGCACGAAGTAAGCAATGTGCTCAAGATTTAAGCTCTTTCTCTGAAGGTGGTCGATAACCCTTCCTGGGGTCCCCACAACGATGTCAACTCCACTTCTCAGCATCCTGAGTTGCTGGGTCATGGATTGTCCTCCATAAATCGGGACGATATGTAGCTTTTTGTCTCCTTTCAAGGAATTAAGTTCGTCTGAGACCTGGATTGCCAGTTCTCGAGTCGGAGTCAGGACTATTGCCTGTACTTCCCCTGATTTCTCAGGAATTCTTTCTATAATGGGGGCTCCGAATGCCGTTGTTTTCCCGGTTCCGGTCTGAGCCTGCCCTATAATATCGCATTCTCCTTTCAAAAAAAGCGGGATTACTTTTTCCTGAATTGGGGTTGGTTCTTCAAACCCTTTCTTTTTAAGGGCTTTTAACGTACTGTCTGAAAGCCCCAATGCCTTAAATTTTGCTAATTTTTCCATGTACTCACTCTAATATTGACAAATTGACAGTTATTTCTCACAGACCACGCAACTGCTAGACCTGCTGGTTATATGCTCTGCCGCATACCCGACAGTATCCTTTGCAGGAGAGGCCACTTATCAAAACCGGTACACAATACCAGCTAAAAACAAGTAAACACGCCGTATAAATGGTTAATATCCCCGGGAATGCGAGAAGGTGCCTGAGGATCAGGGAAATTCAGAACCGATATGAATAAAACTTATACAGCAAAAATTCGCTCTTCTTGGATAAGTTCCGGACGCTTTTTTTGAACTCTTCCCTGTAATACAGGCAGACTGAATTATTAGATTAGATAATGTTAAATTAAATAACCTTTAACTCGGATGGTTATCTTGTAACTCATTTTCCTGTATATAACCCTTTGCTACCTCTTGAATGAAATCTTTAATAATAAAACCTTATATTGTGGAACAACCCTTGTGCCAGAAGTCGGTATTTCTCAGGAATCCTCGCTTAAAATTATGATTACATTTAAGGTGGAGATTGCAGATCCGAGACAATGCTTACGGATTGGTGGTTAGAGATTATCAGATATAGACTTTCTATATAAGGACCATGGATGGCGGATAAACACGGATAATTAAGAATTGAAAAACCATTTGTGTTCTTTAGTAGTAACAGCCATGAAAACAAAGCTCATCGGTCAACATTTCTTTAATGAGATTAAGCCTGTTGATTGAATTCCTGATTTGTTCGGGCTTATCCAGCATTTCTTCACACCCAGTTTCTTCCTGTATTGTTGTGATCTTTAAAAGCTCGGCAAAATTTACGCATTCATCTAGAAAACTGTTGAACAGCTTGCGAGCCCTTATAAGGTTGTCCGATGTCCTGAAGTCTGGCTGGACGGTTTTCTCAAATTCTGCTCTCTGTTTCATTTCTAAGGCTAGGAGACGCGACTCAACATAATCTCTGGCATTTAGAAGATCCCCGAGTTTTCTTAGATAAGTCCCTATATCCTGGGTAAAATAAGCAATTTCAAAAGCCCACTGCTTATCAAAATTTGTCTTCGTTTTTGTATTGGAATATCTGCTTGTCAGCCAGTTCATCTCCTGTTTTATCTTTACCATCTTACCTTTATTATCTTTAAATATTAACATTATGGCGCTTTATATAGCGGTTTCATCCCTTTGGGCGGAATCGCAGACAAGTTGACGAAGTCACTGAAGCCTATGTCCGAAACTTTATCGAGAGATGCATGAGGCTGGTATTATTCTGACAATTGAAGACCCTTCAAATCCTAGAGTCCTGATTGCAGAAGTTCACACCTGCAGCCCGGCTAACCAGTAAAAATCATATTAAATGAAACAGTAGTCATAGAAAATCAGTAATCATTAGAGAAATAGTAGCTAACATAGAAAACCATTAACATTAGAGAAAAATTGACCTCTAAAAGAATACAACCGTAGCAAAATAACAATCATAAACAAAAACTGGGCCGTAAACAAAACTTAATTTCTATTTGAATGGTTTTGAGGGAATCCTTGAGAAGGACTCCCTAACTACCAGTTAGACCGGAGAACATTCATTATTGTTTTTTAAGTTATTTTTTAATTAAAAGCAACCTCAAAAAAGAATTAATTTTAAATTGAAATTCTTATTTTGAAGCCGCTTTTGGAGTATCTGATTTTGGAACTAATATCTTAATATACTCTTTTGTACCAGTCTTTGCCCTTTCATTAGATATTGTTATGCAGTCTTTTGGGCAACCGCTAACGCATTCAGTGCACATAATACATCTGAATACATTAAGCTCCCACGTTTTATCGGTTTTGGTAACTGTTATTGCATCTGGGGGACATTTCTTTTGGCATATTCCGCAGAGAATACAGTTGTCAGGATTGAAAACAATCCTTCCTTTAAATCCTTTGAAAGGTTCCCTTATCTCGAAGGGGTAAAGTCTGGTAGCAGGTTTACGAGAAACATTTGCTAGAACAAGGTTTAACATGCCCATTATATCACCCTTCTTTTTATCTCTCAGTGCAGCTAATGCAGGGGTCTATCGTAAGTACAATTATAGGGACATCTGCGAGTTTTGCGCCCGGAAGTGTCAGCAATAGTGAGGGTATATTCGCAAAGGTAGGGGTTCTTATTTTAAGCCTTTCAAGGTTTTTAGTACCCTTGCCCTTCACATAATATACAACTTCGCCTCTGGGCATTTCGCATCTCATAATTGCTTCGCCTGTAGGGGAGCCTTTTATAGGTACTGCAATCTCACCATTAGGTAATTTGGAGATCGCATTCCTTACCAGCTTAATAGATTCGTATAATTCTCCAATTCTTACTTTAGTTCTGGCGTAACAATCTCCATCTTTTTCGACGACTGGCTTAAAGTCCAGGTCCCTATAGATATCCCAGTCTTCTGTTTCTCTCACGTCAATGGCATTCCCACTTCCTCTAAGTGTAGGACCAGCAGTTCCAGCCTCATACGCGAGTTGCTTTGACATTGTGGCTAATCCCACAAGTCTTTTCTTTACAGTGTAGTTGTTTACGAACACTTTTTCGATATCTTTGATCTTGGGTTCCAGCGTGTCGAGAGTCTTCAGGATCAGGTCAATATGTTCTTTAGACAGATCTTTACTGGTCCCACCAACTTTGGCCATTGAATGTATAACTCTGTTTCCAACGGTCATCTCCATTATATCTAATACTGACTCTCTGTACTTCCAGCATTCATAAAAGAGGCTCTCAAATCCAAAACCATCTGCAAACAAGCCAAGCCAGAGGAGGTGACTATGAATTCTGTTGAGTTCACCCCAGATCACTCTTAAATATTGTGCTCTTTCAGGAACTTCGACATCGAATAGTTTTTCGACGGCTCTTGCGTAAGTTACACCATGCAGAGCACTACATATTCCACATATTCTTTCACAAATATACAGCGTTTGATTATAGTCCTTAGTGTCTATAAATTTCTCAAGCCCTCTGTGCACGTAGCCCAGTGAGGGAAGTACTCCAACTACAACATCGTTGTCGATTTCAAGTTTTAATGATACTGGTTCGGGTAAAACGGGATGCTGAGGACCAAACGGTATTATGGTTGTCATGTGATTCTCCTCTTAAATTGCTTTAAGCCAAGGGAGTTTTTGGACTGTTTGGCGTTAAGTAAAGGTGACCCTTGTAGTCTATTGCTAAACCTTCGAAAGTCAATCCGAAGAGATCCTGGTACTCGTTCTCAATCAGAAGTGCACATAGATAAATGCCTGATACACTTTTGGGTTTTTCGCCTGGTTTCAGATAGTACCTTAGGTTTTTCAATTTGTAATCTTTCTCAAAGATATATATCAAATCGTGACCTTCGTTAGCTTTCAGGCATATCATAGTAGCATAACGATAGCCGTCGTTTTTTAAACCCTCAACGGTTTTTAGCAGTTCTGCACTGCTTTTAATTTCTACCTCATTCTCAAGCATTCGATGCCACCTCCTTTCCTTTCAATTTTACTTCTTTTCCTCTGATATTCCCTTTCTTTTTATTTTCAAGTATTGAAAGCGCTGCTACTACGCCGTCAATTATGGCTTCAGGCTTCGGGCAGCATCCTGGAACATATGCATCTACGGGTATAATTTGGTCCACTCCGCCTATCACATTATAGCAGTCATGGAATATCCCGCCAGTAGAGGCACAGGCGCCTACAGCTAAAACGACTTTTGGATCCGGGATCTGGTTGTAAATATTTTTAAGCACATTGACGCTCTTATAATTCACCGAACCTGTAACTACCATTATGTCAGCTTGTTTTGGAGTACCAATATTTAAAAGACCAAATCTTTCAGCATCATATAAAGGAGTGAGACAGGCGACTACCTCAATATCGCAGCCATTACAACTGTTACAGTTCACATGTATTATCCATGGTGATTTTGCCAGACTCATTATTTATCCCTCTTTTTACACGAGTGTTGGTTTGGTAATGTACAGGAATGCGATGTTCACAATGGAAATTGCTAGAAGGAGCGTCCAGCTTAGTTTGAGCATCCATTGCCAGTACACTCTTGCAGTAATGTTGTCTATAACAATTACAAGCAAGAAAGCAGCGATAGATATAAGCACACCTATCAGTGGGTTTACAGTCCAGAATACGAAAATGAGTCCTGTTAAAAACACGTATTCATAGAAGTGCCCAATCTCAATGCCGGCTAAACCCGGTCCAGAATACTCGGTAAGCATTCCTTTAACCAGCTCCTGGTGAGCGTGGTGAGAGGTTGAATAGTCAAAAGGTGACTTTTTCAATTTTATATTCAGAACAAATAACATTGCTATGAATATAAGAGGGGTGTACATCAAGAGAGGGGTTGATGCATCTAGAACTGCGGATAGTTTAAAGGTACCAGTAACCAGGTATATTGCCAGGGCGTATAAGATTAAAACGGGTTCATAGGACAGTATAGCCATAATTTCCCTTGAACTCCCTATCCTGGCATATGGGGAACCAGTACTCATTCCTCCTACTATGAGAGCTATTGAAGATATAGTGTATACAAATATTATCATCAGAATATCTGCTTTAAACACTAACATCAAGAGGCTCAAAATCATGAAGGCTACGTACACAACTACGTATAAGTTTTGGGACTCATTTACAATCATATTGTCTTTACTGAGAAGCTTCTTGACATCATAGTAAGGCTGCAAAAGAGGAGGACCAACTCTACCCTGCAATCTTGCAGTGAGCTTCCTGTCAATTCCTGCGGCTAAACAGCCGATGATAGGAGCACCAATTAATACAAGAACAGCTGTTAAGACGTCGTTCACATTCATAATACTCCTCCTGCCAATGCAATTACAATTAGAATTATGGAAATTGCATATCCTATTGTTGTAAGTTTACTTTCTCCAAAAGTATTCTCGAGATAAATGTTAGAGACATTACTTTTATCATAGCTGCAAAGTCCATTCCTGAACATCAATCTGTCCATCTCGAGGTTGTTTTCTCCACACATATAATAACTAGATTTGCGAGGAGTGAACATATTTTTGGTAGCGACATAGATCAGAAGAGCCAGAGCAAGCACTACGAATATTGCTGCATAAGCAAATGCTCCTATCTCAGATGCGAATTGCCCAGCTTGTCCTGAAATAACAGGTGCAGCATTGAGCAAAGTTTCGACCTGAGGTCTAATGAAGTAATCATATATTGCGAATACAAGAATACTTGTAACTACAATAGCTGATCCAAGGAATGATAGTGGGAAATATGTTTCCGGTTTTTTATGAGTAACTACATTCTTATCCATGGTGGAAGACATAATCGTTCCAAGCCATTTAGCATAGTAAACCGTAGTGAGTGCACTTCCAAGTATAAGGAATACTATCACAATAGGATTCTGTGAAGCGGCTTGCATTGACACCCATTTTGTAAGCAATACGCCAAAAGGGGGCAATAGCATGGATACCATTCCCAAAGCTGCAAGAATGGTGAGAAGAGGAGCTTTCTTTATTAATCCTGACATGTCTTCGATATCTCTGCTTCCTATAGTGTGCTCAATTTCACCAGTGCACAGGAAGAGGAGAGCTTTTGATATTGCGTGGAACAGAATAAGCATAATCGCGGCAGCTACAGCCAGAGGGGTGCCTATTCCAGCACTTGCGATAATTAATCCCAGGTTTGCGATAGTTGAGTAAGCAAGTACTCTCTTAGCATTCCTTTGAGATAAGGCTAAAGCTGAGCACATAACGAAGGTAAAGCTACCATAAACTGCAATAGCAGTTCCAAGGGAAGTGCCAGCAAAAGCTGGTACAAGCTTGACAATTATGTATACACCTGCATTTACCATTGTGCTTGAGTGAAGTAGAGCAGAAACCGGAGTGGGAGCTACCATTGCCCCTAAGAGCCAGCTGTGGAATGGCATCTGGGCAGATTTTGCAAAGCCTGCGATACAGAGTAAGGCAGCAGGAAGAGCTACGACAGTTGCTGATGCTGCTTCAGTTCCAATTCCGGAAAGAGTAGATATGTTAAATTTAGTACTTAGTAGAATGATGGCTATCGCAAAACTGATCCCACCAACCAGGTTTAAAGCTAGAGCTCTGAAACCATTGTTTATTCCTTCCTCATCCATGTTGTATGAGATCAAGACGAATGAACAAAGAGTTGTTAGTTCCCAGAAAAGATAAAGCCACCCAAGGGTGTCAACCATGACCAGACCATTCATGGCTGCTATGAAGAAACTCATCGTGAAGTAGAACGTCTTCTGTCTGTTTAGATGCCTGTGTTCTTCATACTCATCCATATAACCGGTTGCAAATAGTATAATCGCAGTACCGACTATATTTACTATTAATACCATTACCTGAGAAAACTGGTCAATATTAAAAGAAGCACTTTCGATTGCTGCAACATTCATATAAGAATAAGCTGATATTGCTGCCACAATTACTGCTAGTCCAAGTGTAGGCCAGTTCTTATATTTTGCCGACACAAAGAATATGAACAATATCACAAGTACTTCTAGTATAAGGACAACGTTTTCTATCATTGCAAAATTCGATCCAGTGATTTCGAACCGTCCGGTTCCGTCCATAACTAAGAGGACTGAAAAAACTGTACCGAATATGAAAAAAGCCCAGGCTAATATCTTATATAACGACTTGCCGAGGACTAGAAATAGTAACGAAAACAGTATGGGTACTGTAATTAATAGCATAACGGTGTTTTCCATCATACAGCGTATCCTCCGATCTATTAATTCTCCGATCTGTTCATTATCTAACCTACGAGTTGGAATTTACGCAGCCGAAAAACAAAATCAAATACTCAGAACGTTTTTATTACCCATTTTTTACATTCCCGAAAGGCTATTATATTGATTTTTCAGTCCAACTGCGCAATTCCTGAATATATAAGAATATGGACTAATAGTCCACAAATGTTATAATGTTCTTATATGAAAATCACAAGAAAATAATAATATGCGAGTAATGTCAACATAAATTCGACATGTTGCCAATTCTTAATTATAGCAAAGGCATATTTAAAGATAGTGATTTTCTTTCTACTTTTATATAACTAACAAGAATAATGGACAAAATAGCTCCCGAATATTGTTTTCTTTTTGTTTTATATCTTGAGGTATATATTGCTACTGAGTACTAATAAATGCTACTAAACATCTAACATCCTATTAAAATAGTATAAATTAGCATACTCAATGCTCTATTTAAACCTAGTGGTTTCTATTTGTTTTTATGTTGCCTCTGAGTTTGATTTTTCGGATAGCTCTTGAACATTAAAGTTTTTAAAGTTAATTAACAAAATGAACAATATACATAATATCAAATTACTATAATAATTAATGTAACAAAGGGATATTTAAATTAAGTGATTTTTACTTCATTTTTATATTATTATTATTATTATTATTATTATTCGAATCATTTTCTTTATTAAATGATAATTGACTATATAAAAGAATAATTATACTATGTAATGAGACAATAAGACAATTATACTTCAATAGAGAGAGCAATGTTGGCAGTTAGAGAAACGATTCTCAAAAGACCAATTAGAGAGTTTCCCAGAACTTCCAGTGAAACTCCTGATATGAAAATAAACTATTGTTATCTAAGACCAAGAACTCTACGGAGTACGGTGGTTTAGGGGAATAAACCTGCCGTTTTAAGTAAATTTTATAATAACACATAAGTTAGAGTGAATGGCTTATTACAGCAAGATTCAAAACTTACATGGCTTATGGTTTAGCATATTATTTAATTTCAGCAAAAATATTAAAGAATGTACAGTATATAGTGGTACGAAATTACTGATCGAAAGATCAAATGTAGTTTAAAATTGCATAACGAAAGGATTAGTGAGGCTCAAATATGGTTAAGTGTTCCATTTGTAGGGAAGATGAAAACTCGCTGCTTAGGGTAAAGCACAGGAAACTTGGCACAATAAAGCTCTGCTTTGAGTGCTGGGAAGTGGAAAGCAGTAATAAGAATCTTCTTTCTTCATGGGGTGGATGTGGCTGTTGTAAATGAGTTTATGCCCATATGTTTTGTAATCACTTTCTCTATTTTTTCCACAAAGCCCTGCTACCTTTTATTACTTTACTTGTTACCTTTATTACTTTTCTTTTTTATTCCGAGCTCAGAATCTATGATTTGCAATTGAATTTAATCCCTGGAAGTTTGAGAGTCTTGCTGGTTCAATTTACCGAATGGTTCAATTTACAGAAAAATTCTCGATTGTAATGGTTATTCTTAACTTGTTTTATTATTCACATTGGTTCACTCTGATTCATCCTGGTTCATTTAATTATCCATTTCTTGATATCGTCCACGCTTGGGACCTTGCCTGCTATTTTAACATCCCCGTCAATAACGAGAGCAGGGGTAATCATAACTCCATACTCCAGAATTTTGTCAATATCTTCCACTTTAACAATCTCCGCATCTATGCCCGTTTCCTTAACGGCTTTTTCGGCAAGTTCTTTTGTTTTATTGCATTTTGCGCAGCCTGAACCCAGTACTTCTATTTTCACATTCTCACCTGCTGTTTATTTCTTATTTGTTCTTTTGTTATGATATTTTAGATATAAGCTTCGTGAAATTATTTAAGGCGTCAATTTTTAACTTTTTTTCGATTTAACCAAGTTCCTTTTTATATAATAAAAACTCCGAATATATATCCAGAAATGGTTGCAATCAATATTACAAGTGAAATATAAGTCATTCCTTTCTTCACTCCCATAATCCTGTTGATTACAATCATACTCGGCAGGCTAAGTGCTGGGCCTGCAAGGAGCATGGCAAGGGAAGGGCCTTCTCCCATTCCAAGCAGCGTGAGAGCTTTAATGATTGGCACTTCCGTAAGAGTAGAGAAATACATGAAGGCTCCGGCTATTGAAGAAATAAAGTTTGAAGTCAGGGAATTTCCTCCTACAAGAGCCGCTACGAACTCTTTTGGGAGTACAACTACTGCAATCCCGGAAAAGAAAACTCCTAGCAGAAGCAAGGGGGTTATCTGTTTTACTAAGAACCAAGTTTCTCCCATCCAGCTTTCAAGATCTTCTTTTGAGAACCATTTGAAAGATAGGAAAACCGTAAGTCCTACAATGGGAGCCCATGCAAGGAGCTGAGTTGTATATTTCCAGCCCCAGGAAGACATCAGCTCAGGAGCTATAAGCACGGCAATTAGCAAAATAAAAAGTTCAGCGCTGTGTTTATGTTCTTTTTCTCCGAAGGTCTTTATGGGCTTACGTTCGATTCCTTTTCTCTCGTACGCAAAAGACATTATTAAACCGACAAGTACAGACAGAAATACTGCTGAAAAAGCACGAGCCACTCCGAGGTCATATCCCAGGATTTTTGCAGTGTAGACAACTGCAAGGATGTTGATTGCAGGAGCTGAAAACAAGAATGTGGTTGCAGGACCTATGCCTGCTCCCCGTTTATATATCCCTGCAAAGAGAGGGAGCACTGTACAACTACAGACAGCAAGGAGGCAGCCTGAAGCCGCAGCTACCGTATATGAAACATATTTAGGAGCATCCGCTCCGAAGAACTTCAGCACCGATTCTTTTGAAAAGAGGGAGGCTATCGCACCAGCTAGAAAGAAAGCAGGCACAAGGCACATAAGCACATGGAGTGCTAGATACTCCTGCAGTGACTGAAGCCCTACTGATATGAGGTATGTGATATAATTAAGAGTCATTTTTGCACCAGGGGTTTTTTCCAGAATTTCCAGTTGTTATTTCAAATATATTTGAAACAAACGTATATAAAATTTCCGATTTCAAATATATTTGAAATGAGTTTAGAACCTATATTTTGGGTCTTCTGTTGACATCTGGATGGGTCAAAAATGGTTTTTATACATTTTACAACATTTTATTTGTATGAAAAATAAAGTCGAATCCGCATGCATATCCAGAATAAGATGTTTCTGTATACCGCTCTTCTCTTTATCCTTGTAGGGATTTTTGAAAACAGGAAAAGATAAAAAGAAAAAAGAGATCTCCAGAATGTCTGGTATGAGCCCGCTTTCCTGTTAATCTATCGCTGCTGTAAGAGAGTTTTTATTCTGTGGAAACCGATTTAAGGGTATGTTCAAAGAAATCGGAAGCATAAGAAACGAGGCTAATGAGATTTCCCTGCAAATTCTCGCCCTTTTCAGAGACAGCATTAGTGAGATTGTTTTGAATGAACCTGAATCCGTATCAGAGTATTTCAAGCCGGAGTACTCTCATTATATAGTGGTACATACTTCCCTGGATATCCGCTTTCCTGAGGAAAGGGAAGAATGGAACATGCGTTTTTGCAGAAATGTCGGAGTTTCGATTGCGGAACTTGTTGTGACTGAAACCGGCAGGATTTACGTAAGAGGGCTTATGGCAGTTAACGGGTCAAAAGTCTATGCTATCCTTCCTTTTACAACAATAGATGCGGAAAAAACGAAGAAGGCAGCATTTCCTGAAAATCGGATGTCCCGTGTGCGGACGCAAATGCTTCCTGCTGTACTTCCTGACATAAAAGGAGAAACAATCCTCGATATTGGCAGCGGTTTTGGAAGCCTTACTATGGAGCTTGCAAAAAACAATCCGGATTCGAAGGTTTACGGGATCGATCTTCATGATTCACTTACAGGCCAGGCACAGATGAATGCAGAAGTCCTAGTAGTGCCTAATGTTGAGTTCAGGACTGGAAGTGCCTATGCCCTGCCTTTTGAAGCCGATTTCGCGGATGTAGCTACCTGTTTTTTCATGCTTCACCACCTTGAAGATATCAAATTTGCTCTGTTTGAGATTAAGAGAGTGCTTAAAAATGGTGGTCTGTTGATAGCAGTTGAGCCGCTTGCACATCAACATCATCATGGGCCTCAACTCTCGGAAAACGGCTGGAAAGAGCTTTTCGAAGATGTCGGTTTCGCCGTAGAGGCTGAGAGTTTGGAAGGAGCAGTGGTTCTAAAAGCTGTAAATAGAGAATGAAGTCCTGTAAAAAGAAAATAAAATCATGTAACCCTCACCATGTATTCCCCGGACGGGCGTTCTTTTGAAAATTAGCAAGAGGCGTTCAATATTCATTTATATATTAAAGCAGACTTTTTTTCATGTCACGATCTTTAAGGTACACATGCTTTATCCTTATTGCGGCGTTGCTTGGAGTGCTGTCTCCAGCTGCTGGATCTCTTTCTAGCTGTGAAGCTGCGACTGCAGACATAAACGACACCACGATGTCGGCCGACCTGACATACTACACAGAACAGCTACCGCCCTATAACTACATGGAGAACGGTACGCTGCAAGGTCTCTCCGTTGATCTCCTTGAAGCGATTATAGAGAAGATGGGAAAGAAGGTTACTCGGGAGGAGGTACACCTTGTCCCCTGGACCGAGGGATACCAGACCGTTCTCGCCCGGAATAATACCGTGCTCTTCACTACTGTAAGGGTTCCCGAACGTGAGCAATCCTTCAAATGGGCCGGGCCCATCTATACATATACCAATGTCCTTTTTTCCCGTCCGGATCGAGGAATCATAATAGAGAACCCTGAAGATCTGAAGGGGTACCGGATCGGGGTAATTGTTGACGATATCGCGGTTCAGCAGTTGCTCGATGCTGGTGTGAATAAAAACCAGCTCGTGCAGGAGACAAATGCATCCGTTCTTATCGAAAAACTCGATAATGGCGAGATAGACCTGTGGGCTTATCCTGAAGCCGCGGGCAGGTACTTCACCGAACAGGTGACGGGAAACTCTTACTCTTTCAAGCTTGCCTATACATTACCGGATCTGGAGGGTTATTATGCCTTCAATAATAATGTTTCTGATTCGACGATTGCGTCTTTCCAGCAGGCACTCGATACTCTCAAGCAGGAAAAAGATGCCGCGGGCATCAGCACGTATGAGCGGATCCTTGGGCAACACATTCCGTCGATCGGCCTTGCTCAGCTCAATTACCTGACCGAAGAGTGGGCCCCCTTCAACTACCAGGAGGACGGCAATGTCACCGGAATCTCTGTTGAGTTACTAGAGTCGATTTTCAAAAATATCGGCGTGAACCGCTCACGGGAAGATATCCGCATTGTTCCCCTTGCGGAAGGTTTCCAGATAGCACAGAACAACACCAGTACGGTGTTTTTCTCCATTGTTCGCACGCCCGAACGTGAGCCACTCTACAAGTGGGCAGGACCCTTTACTAAAGCCAGTTTCGTTCTCTATGCACCGATGAGCAGTAATATTACAATATCCTCTCCAGAGGATCTTAATAAGTATCGGATCGGTGCGGTACGATCCTCAATCGAAAATGATCTCCTCATCAGCCAGGGCGTGAATAAATCACGGATCATCAACGGCCAGACACCTGAAGATCTCCTCCAGATGCTGGATGATGGTCAGATCGACCTGTGGGCGACAGGGGATCTCGCCGGACGACATCAGATGCTACGGGCTGCAGTAGATCCTAACACCTATGAGATTGTGTATACTCTGAGCGAGAACGACTTCTACTATATCTTCAGTAAGGATGTCCCGGATACATTGGTCAGCGCTTTCCAGCAGGCTATCGAAATGGAGAGAAATCAGAAGGACGAGCAGGGAATCAGCGATTATGAACGCATTATCTACCGGAATCTTGGGGTCGGATGCGCCAGGCAGACATTCACTGATGACGCGGTTATGGAGCTTGTAAACACAACCGCTGCAGCAGTCGAGAAAAACGCATCAGATACGTTCCGGCGTATCAATGCAGGCGAAACGCCTTATCGAAACCCGGAGGATCCGGGCCTCTACGCTTTCGTGTACGATACGAGTATGACCATCGTTGCTCATGCAGACAACATTCAGCTTGTAGGCATGAACTTGAAGGGCAAGACAGATGTTACTGGTAAACCGTTCCACGACGAAATTTTAGAGGGGGCACTGAAGAATGGGACCGGCTGGGTGGATTACGCCTATATGCATCCAGTTCAGACAAACCTGTACTATAAGACCACCTACTACAGGTTAACCAACGGAAGCGATGGGAACTCCTACATTGTATGCAGTGGCAATTATAAGAGCTGTGAAAACAAATCAGAAGTGACACCGAGTTCCGCGCAGAAGCTGGTTAACAAGTCTACTAACACCACCAGCTCCACTAATAACTCCAGTAGGTCTCCTGAGGAGCTCGTGGCATTCGTTGAGAAAGCCTTCGAATATGCGCACGTACAAGGAAAGGAAGCTGTTCTTCAGGAATTCAACAATAAGACAGGTCAATTCGTTGATGGCGAACTCTATATCTTTGCATACGACACGAAAGGTACCACACTGGCTCTCCCCTTCCAGCCCGAAATTGTCGGGACGAACCGGTGGAATCTCACGGACGCTAACGGTACCGCGTATATCCAGGAATTAGTTGCCACAGCACAGTCTGGTGGAGGCTTTGTCCGGTATCTCTATCCAGATCCTGCAGATAATTTCACCATCAAAGAAAAACTCAGCTACGTTATAATGGTAGACAATGACTGGATCATCGGGTCTGGCATTTATAATCCTCCGGAAAACTCATCGATCGTGAATGTGGGGACAGATCCACAGGTAAGAGAGGGCCTGAAATCCTTTGTCAGGGAGGCAATTTCGTATGCCAATACGAACGGAAAGGATGCCGCGATCACGGAGTTCAACGATCGGAACGGGACATTTGTTCGCGACAATCTTTATATTTATGCCTTAAATTATAACGGAACGGCCTTGGCTCTCCCTTATCAGCCCGAACTGATAGGAAAGGACCTCTCCGGGCTCCAGGATCCTTATGGGGTGAATTATACAAAAGTTAAAATCTTCCTGGCACAGCAGGGAGGAGGGTTTATCTTCTACCATTATTACAACCCCACCCGCAATATGACCCTTGAACCAAAGATGAGCTATGTTCAGAAAGTCGATGAGACCTGGTGGCTCGGTGCGGGGATCTACATCGAGGATCTGAACCAGACCTCCCAACCGAGTTAATCAGTAGGATCTGACCGTGAGCTAACTGCTGGGCTTGTTTCCCACTATAATGCCCTGTGTCATTTGTTTGTCAAGGGATTTTTTTTGCGAGCTTCGGGAAAGGATTAATAAATAGTCCTCTGTAAATTGCAAAGCTAAAATAAATAGCAGGAAGACTTTTTATGATCCCTGAAGCCTCTTATGATGTAATCGTTGTGGGCGCAGGCCCGGCAGGTTCTACATCTGCCCTGTATGCTGCAAAGAATGGCGCCTCTGTGCTGCTTCTTGATAAAAAAAGAGAAATCGGGAGTCCTATTCAGTGTGCCGGGTTTCTTCCCGATGCTTCGGAAGTCCAGGCCCTGCTCCGTGATGCCAGGCTTCCGGATACGCTGAAAAACTACCCTGATTCCTGCGTGCTGCAGCGAATTGATACTCAGCGCCTTATCACTCCAAACTGCAATATAAAAGAGTTTGCTGTCAGAGGCACAGTCCTTGACCGACGTAGGTATGACCAGTTCCTTGCCGAGCAGGCAGCAAGAGCAGGAGCCGAACTGATGATTAAAACCCGTGTAACGGAAATTGAGGGCACGACTATTGAAACTTCAGGGATTTTTGGAAAACATAAAATTAAAGCAAAAACTATCATAGGAGCTGACGGCCCTAATTCTCTGGTTGCGAAATCAAAAGGGCTTGTCCTTAAGCCCAAATCAAGGGAGACCTCGGTTGCTCTCGAATATCAGGTCAGGGATGTGGATATTGATTCTTCTGCTCTGGAAATGTATTTTGGAAAGGATTTTGTACCAGGTGGCTATGCGTGGATTTTTCCTGAGGGTAAGGACCGAGCAAATGTGGGAATCGGAATCCGAAGCGGGATGGCTCAGAAAGGGATCTCTGCAAAAGAATATCTGCACCGCTTTATTCGAGACCATCCGCTTGCAGGATCAAAATTGAAAAATAGCATAATCATGAACGTGATTGCAGGCATTATTCCTGTTAATGGCGCTCCAGAAAGAACCGCAACTGAAAACGCGCTGGTAGTAGGGGATGCAGCAGGCCAGATTTTTGCAACAAATGGAGGGGGAATTCCTCCTGCAATGATTGCAGGAAAAATAGCAGGAGAAACTGCAGCCGAATTTGCAGCCGGCAAATGCAAGCTTGAAGAATACGACCGACGCTGGCGAGCTCAATTTGGGTCTGCCCTTGAAACATCGGTCCAAGCAAGGCAACTCATGGATGGGATTATGAAATCCGATACTCTCATGAATGCAGCTTTCAAACTCATTTCCCCTGAGCAGATGAAAGTCATGCAATGCGGAAAACTTCCAGGGCCTGTAAGACTCGGGCTCCAGGCACTGAACCGGGGAAAGAAGTAATTGGTATGAAAAGAAGGGAAGAAGCAGCTAGTATGAAAATGGAAAAGAAATAATCTTACGAAAAAGGAAGCAAAAATTTCTTTCATCTGACAAAAGGCAAATCAGCGACAAGAGGGAAGGCAGGAATTAAAGGATTTAAGACTTCATTTTCCATCTTATGCTTCTTTTTTTTCCGCAGCTATTTCTTCTCCCTTCCCTCCGGTTTTTGCTTCGGATGCCTTTATCTTTCTTAGTTCAGTTTCTGCATCTTCTTTATTGTACCTTGCCTCCGGGTAGTCAGGCCTTATTTCAAGCGCTTTATCAAAGGAGGCAATAGCTTCTTCGTATCGCTTCAGGATAACGAACTCAAGTCCTCTGAGGTTCCAGGCGCCTGCGAAATCAGGTTTCAGCTTTAGAACCTTATCGAAATACTCAATCTTTTTTTCAGGATCATTTTCTCTGACCGCTAGTGCATACCATTCTTCTGCGGTTTTGCCTTCGACTTTCTTTTTGAATAAGCTATCGAGAAATCCCAATGGCATCACTTCCCGTTTAGAAGATTGGTCTGATAGGTAGAAATAGATAATTATTCATTTTGATGATTATTCTCCTGACCAGAGCAACGAAAAAAAGAAATTCTGAAATAGAATAAAAATAAAAAGTTTTTAATTTTTAAAAAAGAAAGAAATTTGGAAATTCACTCTGAAAGTAACTGTGTTTCGTTGAGCAAGCTTCCAAAGTCAGAGGTTATTGTCAGTTTGGTAACATCTCCTGAAGTAGTTACGTTATAGGTTACTCCGCGTTCGGTGGAATTTGCCTGCAGAGTTTGAATTCTTTCCGTGAATTCAGATTCTAGATTAAGGTAAAGGGACGTCTGCCTGTAACTACCATCATCCAGCTTTTTAATTTCTGTGTAGATCTGATCAGCAGGGATATCGGTGAGATTTGTTTTTGTAATTACTTCCTGATAGATACTTCCTTCCGGATTCGCCTGGCTCAGGAGACTATTATATTCAGTTGTTGAAGTTATATTCCCTCCCAGTACATCAATCACATCTACGATGGTCTGGCGAGGACCAAGGATTACAGGGCTTCCAACTACATTCCAAACGTCATGGGTATTATTTGTCCTTGCAAGGAGATAATAATCGTTGTATGGGATTGTACCCCAAGGCATGAGGATTTTCTGTTCTGGAATCTGGTGAAGTTCAAACCCACTTCCGTCAGCGTAACCTGCCCCGTAGCGCTTTGTTACATCTGCTCCATATAGGGTGTCCATTGTTTTTACGTTCCCAAGAATTTTTTCAAATGGAGTACCTGTTGTTTTCTGCAGGTCTACATACGTTGCACTTATTACTCCTTCAGGGGACATTTTCAATCCATCGGCAACGGAGTTGAATTTGTGGTTAACCTGTTTGCCAGGAATTTGAGAAAAAGAGATTATAAGATTTTCCTCCCCGTTTCCAGATGAGGGGTCATCATTACTATTTTTATTTGAGTCACCTGAAAAATAAACCATACAGGCTGACAGAAGCATTGTAAATGCCAAAAAAACAGCCAGTATTTTCTGGTTTTTTGTTGCTGGGTCCTTTCGTTTCATCAATGAAACCTCAAAACATAAAGTTAATTTTTCTGAAAGTAGAGATCATGCACCTGATATCTAGAGATATTGGCTATAATATATTGGCATGAGATATTGAATTAAAATGTTTTCTAATTTTTCTTCTAGACTTGATCTGGGTTTCAGACAGGTAATTGGGTTTAGCTGAAGTCTCTTGTTCTGAGTCTGTTGCCTTTTTCACTCAAGGGTGAGGATCTTAAGCATATTTGTGCCCCCAGGTTTTCCTAAAGAAGGACCCTGGGTAAAAATAACAACTTCCCCACTTTTTACAAATCCTAGTTCTTTAGCTTTTTCCGTAGCTTTTTTCTCCCAGCCTTCTTTTGTTTCTTTTACATTAACGGGATAAACGCCATAGGATAAAGAGAGAAAGTCGCAGGTTCTCGGGACGCGGCTGAATGCAAGAATCCAGGTTTCAGGCTTAAAGCGTGAAATTCTGCGGGGAGTCGCTCCACTTCTTGTAGGAGTCAGTACGGCGGCAACCGGCAATTTTTGCAGGGCTTCATGCACCTGGAGGGTTATTACCTCGTCTATTGACATTTCCCTTGCCATTATACCCTTGATTATTGTGTCAAGGCCCCATTTTGTCTTGGAACGCCAGTTTTCTGTTGCTTTTGCAATTTTCGCCATAATCTCAACAGCTTCTACAGGATAATTGCCAACTGCCGTTTCTTCCGAAAGCATGACTGCATCTGTTCCATCAAGAATAGCATTTGCAACATCGGTAGCCTCTGCGCGGGTAGGCCTTATATTATTAGTCATTGAAGCCAGCATGTGAGTGGCTGTAATTACCGGAATTCCAAGAAGCTTTGCACTCTGGATAATTTCTTTTTGTACTGAGGGAACTTCCTGGATAGGAATCTCGACTCCTAGGTCTCCTCTGGCAACCATGAGACCATCGGTTTCTTTCAGAATCTCATGAATGTTCTCTACAGCTTGCCTGCGCTCGATTTTAGCAACAATGTGTATAGATTTTCCTCTAGCTGCAGCAAAATTCCGGACCTTGTGAATGTCCTCAGCACTTTCTATAAAAGAAATACTGAAAATGTCAATTTCCTTACTCAGGGCAAACTCAAGGATCTTAAAATCCTTCTCAGTCACAGGATCAAGGAATATTTTTGCCCCAGGAAGATTCAGTCCTTTATGAGAATAAAGCTCTCCTCCTATAAGAACCTCGCAAAGCACATCATTTCCCGAGATTTCCAGGCAGCGGAGCTGGATAAATCCATCACTTAAATAAATAAGGCTCCCTGGAACCACGCTTTCCGGAAGCTGTTTGTAGCTCACTGGAATACGCTTTTCATTTCCAAGTTCCTCGTCAACCGTAAGGGTAACAAAGTTTCCTTTATGGAGCATGATAGGTTCTTTTTCCAGTTTGCCTATGCGAATCTTCGGGCCTGGTAGGTCAGCAAGGATTGCGACGGTTCTATTAAGCTCAGCTGCAACCTTTCGCACTCTTCGGATTACTTCGCTATGGCTTTCGAAGTTTCCGTGAGAGAAATTGATCCTTGCAACATTCATGCCGGTAAGCATAAGTTTCCTGATCATTTCCTCGGAAGAGGAAGCCGGGCCTATGGTACAAACAATCTTTGTCTTATGGTCCGGAATTTGCATATTTACACAGCCTTTATTCCCAACTTCTGGTTAATATATTGTTGTCTATTTAATCAGGTCTCTACAGTTCTTTTTAATTACCCTTGTATATCTTAAGGGCATCTTCAATGCTTGCGTCTTCAACAGTTATTGCATAGACAGCATCGCACATGCGGACAGCTTCGTCCAGAGGCTTCTGGTGAATATTTCTTCCCGTTGCATTTCCTTGCGCTCCAGAGATGTGGATCTGGTCATAGAGCTTTTTCAGGAAGGTTTCGACCCCGTCACTACTACCGCCTGCGCAAACTACTTTGGTACGCCCTGCAGCTTTGATAGCTTCCTTGAAAATCTCAGAAGATTCTGCTCCTTCCTTCTTCGGATAATTGACCTTTACAAAGTCCGTGCCAAGGCAAGCTCCAACTCCTGTTGCTCCTGCAATAAGATGTGGATCCTTTTCGTCCTTTACTGCGGTTCCACGCGGATAAATCCAGAGTACGGCCAACATGCCATGCTGGTGGGCATCGTAAATCACTTGAGCCGCTTGAACAAGCATTTCGGCTTCGAACTCGCTGCCAAGATAAACCGTATATCCTATGCCAAGAATCTTAAGCCCGCTGTTTTCCTTAAACTCAACAACTTGGTCAATATCATACCAGAGATTGCTAAATGGATCAGCCTGAGCTGTTTTAACAAGGTTTGTTTTTGAGTTTATTTTTACGAGGTATGGCACGTCTCTGTAGTCCATGCCGTAGCGGGCGATAAGCCCAAGCTGGGTTGCAAAAACTCCAATTTTTGCCTTAGAGGCTATTCTGAAAAGGTGTTCTGGATCAGCATCATCCTCTGGCACTCCCTCCCCGTAAAAGTCGTCGTTAAGATGCTCTACTTTCTGATCACCTGCGAAAAGCATTAGTCTGCCGGTTTCCCGGGTTATTTCCATATAATTATTAACGTACGTTTCATGCATCGCTTTTGGGACGTCTAGAGGTACAATCACGTCCTCTTTTTTAATTGAAATCATATGTATAAACCTCAGTTTTATTTGATGATAATTAGTTGGATGGTAATTAATACTGTGGATTCGTATTTATCTATAATCCTTCTTAATATCTTATTCTTCTTTGAACATTTATATTTTTTCCATGAAGTTTTGGCAGGTCTATTTGAAAACTAAATCTGTTAATACTCATCTGAACCTTTTGGCTATCCAATTATGAATATAAAAAATTTTATTGGACTAAAAATTTGTATGTTCAAAATTTCAAAATTTGATCTATAGATAGGTTCAGATAATATGAATTCTAAAGAGTTTAAATTATATTATCTGATTATGAATATAATTAGATCTTGAGATATTCAGATAAAAATACGCTCTAAAACTCTTTTTCAATGAATAATGGACAAAGAAGATAATAAGTAAAGATACCCCGAAGATAAATATTTACACAGAGAATTTAAAATAAAAATTACGCCGCTTGCAGGGCTCGAACCTACGACATTCTGGTTAACAGCCAGACACTCTACCAACTGAGTTAAAGCGGCTTTCTGATAGGAAAGTTATTATGTTTCACCTTCAGGTGTTCTTATACAAGAAATCCTTAGGATATAAAGTTTATGGGCCTGACCGGATTTGAACCGGTGACCGCTCGGTTATGAGCCGAGCGCTCTAACCTGACTGAGCTACAGGCCCTCATTGTTTTATGACGTTATTATATCTTTAAGTACGCCTTTAATAATAACATTTTTGCATATGCGTTTTGTCTTGGAAAGAGTAGTATAAAAAATACAAAATTTACGCCGCTTGCAGGGCTCGAACCTACGACATTCTGGTTAACAGCCAGACACTCTACCAACTGAGTTAAAGCGGCTCACGTTATCGGATGTGCCCTTTTTGCCCACCCTATCGCGAACACTCCTAAAGCGATAATCATATTTATATATTTCGCTTGGAACTGTTTTAATAACTATATATGAATGGGAGAATCTGGTGATCCAGATATTCGCGTTTCTGGTGTATAATGTGCTTTTCAATTTTTTATAGCGTTCTAATAGGAAGCATCCCATCTTATCAGAAGGTAAAAAGCTGTCTTCTGATCTTATGAAATAATTTCATTTCTAGCCAAAATTTATATCCTTTTAGGAATAATATATTTGATTAGCTTGTTGTAACAGTAGTATGCAGCGAGGTCGGATTGGTCTGATTCTTAAGCAATATCGTTAGCTTAAAATGCCCTTATCTAAGGTTCCTATCCGAGTGATTAATGTTATTTCCAATTAAAGATCAAAAATGGTTTTTAATGTAACTTCAAGGTTTAGGACCAGGTGTTTTCGTACTGGTGGGAATCCTTTAGGTCCTTATGGTGTTAGGGTACTTATCGGCTTCCTGGACTCTTGACCACCTGAATCTTGCAGCTTTAAAAATGGAAATCCAAGGGGGTTTAATTTACGAAACGTCTAAAAATATGTCCAAAATGCCATGCTAGACTGAAAGTGAGTTCAGATGGAGAGACCCAGTACTGTAGCATTTGTAAGTACTGGACAAAAGTGGGTACTGCTAGGCTTGATTCGATTATGATTTATGAGTGAGGACTCTGCATGGGAAACACAAATGTTTCTATATTTTGTAATATATGCCAAACGAAGTTAAAACGCCAGGTTCTGGGCTCTAATATCTTCTACTACTGTCGGAACTGTGGATGTGTGAGTTCGGAAACATATTTATCTGGGGGAGTAAACGTTCTTCACGTCCAGAATCCGACATCTCTATAAGCAGACTATCTTTACTTTTAATCTTATGAAAACACCCAAGTTGCTTAACTGGGACCTAGCCTAAAAAAAAGGATTTTAATTTTTAAAAAGTTAAGGAAATTAACTTCTAAAAAGTCTTAATAGTTTTCGAATTTTCCTCTTAATTTATTTATTATATTCTTATCTTTTTTGTTTCTGAAGAGCAGCCACAAAGCTTCCTTGGTTGAGAGTTCTATAGATTGAGAGTTCCATGATTTCTTTAGACCCTTATTGCTAGAAGACGCACTTAGTCTGCCCCAAAACTCCTTTTGTTAATTATTAAGACTTGTAAAGTTGCTTGAAAAATACATTTCTAGAGCGATTTTCATATTCAGAATCAAGATGAGTTATTCAAAGTTCAATAGAAGAAAAAGGGAAATTTTGAGTTTTGGGATTGGTTTATTAATAAATAAAGAAAAGATTTGATTTAATGAGTATTTCTTTACAAAACCAATCAAGAAATAGAGTTTTTCAGTCTCCTGCTTTGAGCAGTTTGCATACGTTTTCTACTTCGGTTCTAAACTCGTCCTGGGTGATTCCGTAAAGGCCTGCTAAGTACATAGCGCCACCGGCACCTGCTCCTTCTTTTATTGTGCCTGCCTCATATCTGTGAAGCCCTTTAAGTTCGGACTTCCCAAATCCTGGGTCTGCAATATAAACTACAGGTATACCAAGACTTCTGGTAAGCTCGGTAAAGTTTGCAGATTTATCTTCCACAACATACCGGGTAGTGGCAATTGCCATCTTTTCTGTATTAAGACCCAGGTGTTTAATTACGGCGTAGACTGCTGCCATCTGAGTCCCTCCAGCAAGGACGACACTGACATCGGCGTCCTGGAAGCCTGCAACAAGACCTACAACAGCAGGCATCATTGGGTCTCCCATACAGGCAATAGCTTTCATGGGATCATCCTTCAGGCAGCCAAAGGTCAAGCCTGATGCTTTCATGCCTTCTTCAACAACCCGTCTCTTTAGTTCAAGAGGATTTTCATCAGCACTGCTGCTGACGTTTCCGTTATATCCCAATGCCATTAAAACTCCCATCGCCGTTGTTGTGCCGCCGGGAATACTCTCTCCGATAATTACCTGATCTACCTGGTTTCTTAGTCTTCTGGCGAGGAATTTTGCTCGCTCATAGATTCCCTGTACATCCCTGACCGCAATTGGTTCTCTAATGTCTTCTCCTGGTTTAGCCTTTAGGTCGATACACGGGACCTCTGGAGTTACAATTAAGCCAGAATTTATGAAATGATATGGGGCGTCCGTAAGCTTCAATGCCGAACGGGTAATAATTGCAGGAGTAGGGGTATCGTAAGGAGGAGTCATGGGGAGAACGGGCACACTGATAATATCTCCTGTTTCCATGAGTTCTGCATCTCCTGCAGGTGTATAATCCGTAAGTTCTGCTGTTTTTCCAGCGGCTGAGAGCTTCGGGATATGTGCGGTTTTAGTATTGGAAAGTACGCACAAAAACATCGGTCTTCTGGGTTTTTTAGTTACTTCCGGTTCTATCCAGGCCATATGGTATCTCCTTCATTCAAGCGTTGCTACAACCTCTGGGCCGCAACCGTTGGGCCACAACCGTTGCGCCGGTTGATCACGCCGATAGGGTTTGGGGATAAGGCTTTTAAATCCAAACGTTACATCGTTTTTGATCAAACTTTTTTTGAAAAAGTTTGCGGTTGATCACGCCGTTACGCTGTTGTTAGGTGTTTTTGATCAAACTTTTTTTGAAAAAGTTTGCGGTTGATCACGCCGCCAAGACGTTTTCGGTTTTAACCAAACTTTTTTCAAAAAAGTTGATTCTTTCCGAAATCTAATGTGAATTCTTCGACTTACTATTTAATATTTATCCACAAACAAATATAATTTAGTAATACTCAAATTAAGTTTGCTTTATTTCTTTTCTTTTTCGGATTCAGGCATTTAATCTTAGCTTAGATTCTATTAAAGATAAGTTGAATTAATTTTCTGATATAATTATGTCCATAATATTTTGTTTTTAGATTCACTCATGTAAATAGTAAAGACAACCTATCCAGAATTTAAGTTAGGTATAAGATAACTTTAGAAGAATTAAAAAAGATATATGAAAGCCGAACTAGGTTATAGTATTCGGCTCTCTGGGCTATGCCAAAAAGTTTTTGTGTCAGTATGTTCTTGCCACATACACACGGGTTTCAGTTTCTCCTCCGCAGACTGGGCATTTTTCTTTCCGGTCCCTTTTCTGCTCCAGAGGGATTCCAAGGATTCCTGCACCTATTTGCTCTTCCATAACAAGCCCACATTCCTTGTTTCCGCACCAGGGAATTGTTGCAACACCCTTCTGGATTTTTTCCTTTACTTCTTCAAGTCCTTCACATTCAAAAATGCGGCTTTCAAGCTCGGTTTTTGCCTTTTGATATAGGTTTTGGTGGATTGCCTTAAACCTTGAACTCACACCGGCTTCGATCTCAGGGAGTGGAATCTGTTCTTTTTCCCCTGTATCCCTTCTGACAGCTACAGCAACATTATTTTGCAGGTCTCTGGGCCCGATCTCGAGCCTAAGGGGTACCCCTTTCATTTCCCATTTGTAGTACTTTGCTCCAGGGCGGAGGTCACTTGCATCAATCTCGGCTCGTATGCCCATTTTTTTCAGGCGTTCCTGGACATCCTTGCAGGCTGTAAGTACCTCTTCTGCTCCTTTCTTAAAGATAATTGGAATAATGACAACCTGGACAGGTGCAATTTCTGGAGGCAAAATCAACCCTTTGTCGTCTCCGTGGATGGAAATTGTGGCTGCAATCGATCTCTCTGAAATCCCGTAACAGGTCTGGTGGGCATAATGCTGCTCTCCGTCAGGAGCTTCATACTTAATGTCAAAGGTTTTTGCAAAGTTATCTCCCAGATGGTGAACCGTACCTATCTGAAGGGTCTTTCCGTCAGGCATAACGGCATCAAGAGCATCGGTATAATCTGCGCCCGGAAATTTATCCCAGTCAGGCCTTCTTGACCTGAGCACAGGGACTCCAAGCCTGCGGTATATCTCGGTATAGAGTCTGACAGCTTCCTTAACCTGAGCTTCTGCATCTTTCCAGGTAGCGTGTACGGTATGAGCTTCTTTAAAGGAAGTAATCTCCCTGAGTCTTATCAAGGGGCGAGTGTGCTTTGTCTCATAACGGAATGTGTTGACTATCTGGTAGAATTTTAGAGGGAGGTCTGCATGGGACCTGACCCACATTTTATACATTGGGTAAATGGCAGTCTCACTTGTTGGGCGAAGGGCCAGCGGAATGTCAAGCTCGTCTCTTCCTCCGTGGGTTACCCAGTACACTTCATCTTCAAAGCCTTTTATGTGTTCGGCTTCTTTCATAAACTCATTTTCGGGAATAAGCAGCGGAAAGAGTGTTTCCTGGTGCCCGCTATTGTCTAGGATTTCCCTTATAATATTATAAGTAATCCTGCGGATTGCAAAACCGAAGGGATACCAGACATAGAGCCCTTTCACAGGATAGCGGACGTCCATTATTTCGGCCATCCACAGGAGTTCGTTGTACCATTCGCTGAATTCCTCTTTTGGAGGGAGTGCTGCTTCTTTTTCGCTTTCTGCCATACCTTCACCGTATTAATGCAATCTGGAATAATCTTAATCTTCAATTAGTCAAATAAATGTTAAATTTAATAGATAAACTCTTAAATTAGTTGAATATTAGTTGAATGTTAGTTGAATAACTTTTAGGTTACGTAATGATCTTCAGGTTGCGGAATAATTTCTTAGGTTGTATGATTTTTGAATTTATGAGATAATTCTTAAACTAACTAGCTGAAGTTTTAATTAATCTAATTTTTAGAGTCATGACTTCGGCCCCCACATCTTGAGATATGCAGCATTCTGATGTGAAATTGCCTGCATAGCCTGCAATATGTCTGCCTTTATTGGAATAAAAGTAAATAACTATATTGGAAGTGCCCCCGGAATCTGTCAGGCTATGAAAAATCGGAAAAAGAGTTAATTCCCTCCGAGGGGCTGAACATTATCTGAAACATCGTGCACTAGTTCGGTTTTGTCAACATCGAAAACAATCATGCCGGTATTGAGTTTCTCGGCTTCTTCTTTGGAGAGCTTGATAGCTTTCGCTTTCTTAGAAATGATTGCACTATTTCCAAGAGGATCTTCGACTATGACTGTAATTTTCTTCTTTCCTTCAATTACTTCTTCGAGCATACACAGGAGTTCCTGGCTGCGGGATAACTTCTCTTCATCTTCCTGTACCCACTTGCTCGCGGTCATAAGGACATCCCGAACCCTATGTAGCACACCTTCAATATTCGTAATGTATGACTCCGAAACTGAGCCCGGTTCAATGGCAACTCCCATTCCCGGGATGCGAATTGTTCCTGAGGTTGAACGAATGACCCTTGCATTCAGGTCTTCAAGAGTTTCAACTGGCATCTCATAGCGCATGGGCTCCTTACTCGAGAGAATCATGGTATCCACAAAACGGAAACTGCACTGGCATCTTGCACTAATGTGCATGATCTCCCCGAAATAGGGAATATTGTCTCTCTGCCAGTTCATAACCAGCTCTCTCTGGCACAGAGGGCAGCAGATTCTCGTTTCAAACTTTTCCTGTTTTAAATAATCTTGATTCAATATTTTCCACCAGTGAGTTTGGACCTGTCGATTTTAATACCAGTTGGAGTTACGATAACGGTACTTCCTTTGACACCTGCGATATCTCCATGTACATCGATAACAACATCTTTTAGCTCTTTTAATATCCTATCTCTCAGCAGGTCATCGCCTCTAATGTTTGAAATATCTACTATTAGGATATTTCCATTATAAATCTCCTGCTTGAGCTGGGATACCTGATTAATGTTCGAGACTTCTGCGATCTTTACATAGGTTTCTGCAGGTTCGTCTTCGAGAACTTCCTCGTATTTGCTAAGATCAATTTCAGTGTAATCCTCGGGGCTGGTTGAAGTCTTTGTACTGCTGCCAAGGAGTTTGTCTATGAAATTTGCCATGTTGTGCACACCTTTTATATTTTTTAAAGATTCGAATCGCATTGTCCTATATTGAAATCTATATTAATTAATTTTGCTATTATAAAGCTGGTCCTGATTTTCTTTTTGCTTCAGGAGGGTTTCGTCCCCTGCCCACAGGTCTCGTTTAATAAAAAACATATATTATTTTATGGGAGCTTTTATAATTCCATATTCCAGAGTTTGTCTCCTACATGGGTTATTGATTTTATGGCTTTACCTGATGTAGCTTCTACCATTTCAGGCCCTATCATAAGGGCTTTCCCGATTGCAAGAGGTTTTCGATGAGTTTCCTCTACTATGATTACAAAATCTCCTTCTTTTATCTCGGGATCAGCAGCCACAATCCCCGGAGCCATTATATCTGCGCCCTTTGAAACAAAACGGATAGCTCCTTTATCCACGGTTACAACACGCTTTTGAAGTTCCATCTCAAGAGCTCCACGCACGGTAGGAAAAAGACGTCCTTCAATTTCGAAAAGCAAAGGTTTACCGTCCACAAGGATAAGGGAGTATTCCTCAAGAGCGATTTTTTCCAGGGGTTTGTCTTCTAGCCCTGACATTTCTTCGCCGAAAGTGGATATAAGGTCTTTCAACATTTTGTTCTTGACACTCTTCCTCAGCTGGACTCTTGACTTCACTTTCAATTGATCACCGAATTTCAAATGTTGTATGTTATTCATAGCATAGGGGGTTTGTGCCTTTTAAAGCTTATGTGAAGCTCTGGGATTTCCTGAAATAGATTTCTACTATACTTTTGCATTTTTATTGAGAGTGTTTTACTCAAGAATTACTTTGGATATTCTTACTCAAGTTTTACAAATAATATTGTAAGCAGCACAAAGGCACTTCCAAAAAATAAGGTCTCATATCCTAAAAGTTCCAGGAAAAAGCTTCCAAGAATGGGACCCAGACCGAGTCCTGCATAAATTCCGGTATTGAAAAGTCCCATTGAAAAACCGCTGGAATTGATTCTGGAAACAGTCATGATAAGTCCTACCATTGCAGCTCCTCCCCCTGCTCCTATCAGGAAAAAAGCCAGTAAAGGCAGCTTTACTGAGAAAAAGATACCTGCTGCTGCAAGGGTTATTCCTATTCTTACTGTGTTTTTGGAATTTATACTTGTCCTGCCTGCAATCAGAGAACTCAGCATTGCAGCCAGATAAGAAGCTGAAATTGCCATCCCAAGTTCAGGTTTTGTCAGGAAGTCAGCACTGTAATTCGGATAGTTCGCAGTTAACAGGCCTGTAGTCCCGTAAAGAATCACCGAAGTTCCCCATATCTTTCCTAAATCGGTTTCAAACAGGCTTTTTCTAGCTTTTTCTAGGTATTTTTTTAGTTCGAAAAATAAAGAGGCCTCCGGCTGCCTTCTTACAGAACTTTTGCATTGTAGTAAGGACTTCTTTTTTCTGTCCTGGGAAAGCAGTTTTCCGGCTTCCGACAAAAGAAGAATGCAGGAAAGCACTGCCAGGAAAGTGAAGCTGACTATTGCGGTTTTGATTCCAAATCCGGCGAGTATTCCTGAAAAGAAAACACCTGCAGCCAGCCCGGCATTTAGCAGGAAGTTAAATTCTCCAAGGCTTTGCCGGCTGTCCTCCCATTCTGCAAGTATGGAGAATGCTGCAGGAAAAAAAGCCCCGCAGCCCACTCCTTCTAGGAATCGGGCTACTCCAAGAACCCACAGGCTGTCCGAAAATACGATAAAAACGCCCGAAAAGGCGGTAAGTAGCATTCCAAATCTTATTACTTTCAGGTTTCCGATCCTATCTGCCAGGATTCCAAGGGGCACAAGGGCAAGAAAAGCCCCCATAAAATATCCGGAAAAGATAAGACTTGAAATCGCAGAACTTCCGCTATCTCCTCCAGCAAGTTCTGGAAGAACTGGGATTACTGCGTTTGAGAGTCCCTGGAGCGCAAAAACTGAAGAATAGAGTGCGAGTTTTTTGAGGTTCATAGGCTTTTTAGTTTTATGTGTTTAGCCGTATATTGATTTTATACTCAATGTTTTCCTTCTCTGGTTTCCAAAAACTGCTCTTATTTTAAAAATTTTTATTTCTAAATATTACTCCCATTTTTAAAAATATTCCTGAATTTTTCTTGGGGTAATATTTTATGCGATATCCTTTGCTATTCTATCAAAGGTTTATATTCCTATTAGCTGAGAGATCTTTCAATATAAGGGCACCTGCCAGGATACAGCCATTTGCTATAAACATTTTTTCAAAACTCAATAAATCTGTAAAGAATCCTGCAATAATTGGGGCAAGAGAAAGTCCTGCATAGATAGTCGTGTTAAAAAGTCCCATTACAAGTCCTCTATCGGCATTCATTCTGGCAACAGCAAGAGCAAGACCTACGGTTGCGACCCCTGACCCTCCGCCAAGGCTTGAGAACCCAAGCAAAGGATATTTTATTGCAGAAAGGGCTCCAAGGGCGGAAAATCCTATTCCAATTCTAATTAATGCTTTTTCCTTTACTTTAAAACGTCCTGCAAGAAGAGAAGTAATCATCGCACAGACATAAAGGCTGGAAATTGAGATCCCAAGCTCGGCTTTCGTTATAATGCCCAGGCTGTAGTCTGGATAGTAGGCTACAAGTACTCCTATAGCTCCATTGAGCAGGAAGGCACTGAGCCATAGGCCGGAATTTTCACGGCTCAGAAGTACTTTAATCTCTCTATAAGGCATTCTGAAAAGGTCAGAGTTCTGCAATGAGTCGGATTTGTTTGTGCTTTCAAGGTTAACTCTTTGTCGGTGTTTTGAAAACAGGTAAACAGTTAAAAGAGAGGTCATAGCTGTAAAAATAAGGATTGCTCCTTTCAGGTAAATCTCTGCCAGCAACCCTGAGAGAAAGGCGCCTGTTGCCAGTCCTGCATTTAAAAGAAAAGTAAGTTTTCCTATATAGCGCCCAGGATTCCTAAATTTTGATAGTATGGCAAAGGCAGCCGGTAAAAAAGCTCCACAAGCAGAGCCTTCTATAAACCTTGAAATCAAAAGAATCCAAAGGTTTTCAGAGAGCAGAATAATCAACCCTGAAATGGCTGTCAAAATGATACCTAATTCTATAAACTTTAAATTCCCAAACCTGTCTGCCAGAATTCCAAAAGGAAGCATTGTTCCAAGAGCTCCGAAGAAGTAGGCGGAAAATAGCAGACTTGAGGCGAACGCTCCAGAGGAACTAAGGCTCAGGTCTGCAAGCTCGGGAAGGATAGGAATAACAGCATTGGAGAGCCCCATAATTGTAAAAGCTGCTCCATAAATCAAAAGCCTGTCAGGGTTCATAGCACTAAAAACCTTTAATTTAGTATATAATTTCTTATTGCAGCAGTTTTCTGGGATTTACATCTTGGTCTTAAGTCACTCATGAGACTTTTGAGATCTTTAAGACTTCTTCAACTGTTTTTAGGATTTCTGTCTGTCATATATAAGAGTATTCTGAGGTTAAGTCTGGTTGCTAAATTTAGTCACTAAGATCTCACTGCTATGTAATATGACGCTTATTATAATAAGCTGGATAGAATGCATAGCTATTTATATAATTAGTTTGAATAGGGGTTAATGTGAGTAATGTGAGCGGGAAACTTTTTTCACATACCATACCCCCCACTCCCCATATGACCCCCCACTCCCCAACCCGCTCACACTACTTCTACTAACAATCAAACTCTTTTTTTACTTTTTTAATCTTTTAGTTCACAATCTCTTAGAATTTTAGTTCTATTTCTTTATCTTCTCAGTCTCTTTTTTGCCTCACTGCTGATGAGAAAAAGGGTCAGAAGGTCGCTTATCCCTATACAAATTTGTTTTTGCTGGAGCTAGTTTTTTAGAATCAACTCTTTGCCCATGGAAAATTAATAGATTCATGCTGTTTTAAACTTAGGGTAATGGTTTAAAAATAGGAAAATAAATAAATAAATAAATAAATAAATAAATAAATAAATAAATAAATAAATAAATAAATAAATAAATAAATAAATAAATAAATAAATTATGAAAAAAGCCAGGACCTCTTCATAAAATTTTTGAACTCTCTTCTCCCAGAAGAGGTCTTTGCCTATCATAAGGGCTGAAAATTGCTGCCATATTTATTGTTTTATTAGGGTTCTGTAAGCAGACTCGGCAGTGTCCTTGAAAAGACTACCTTACGGTTGATCAACCCAAGGCGCAAGAGTCTAAGACTATCATTGTTTTAGGAGCCTCACAATAATTGATATTGTAAGGCTGATCCTTATATTATTCCCTTTCAGCAGCTGATTCTCTTATTATTTCTCTGTTGGGACTCTCATTCCGCAGAGGAATTCTCATTCCATAGAATGAACGCCAAACAAAGAAAAACGCAATTAAAAGGAATATGCCGCCTGCATAGGGAGCTAGATCTCTAAATGATTCCGAAATAGCGATTTCCATGGCTAACAGGCCAAAGAGCGTGGTGAACTTGATGATTGGGTTCAGGGCAACTGATGAAGTGTCTTTAAAGGGATCGCCTACAGTGTCGCCAACAACAGTTGCTTCATGTAAGGCAGTGCCTTTTTCCTGAAGGTCTACTTCCACGACTTTTTTGGCATTGTCCCAGCATCCCCCGGCATTTGCCATGAACACAGCCTGGAACAGTCCGAATACTGCAATGGAAATCAGATAGGATACAAAGAATGCTACAGAGTCTTTTCCGGCTATGGGCGCAGAGAGGCAGGAAAATGCCAGAGTAAAGGAGAATATGGCGATAAATATATTGAACATGCCCTCCTGCGCATACTGGGTGCAGATTTTTACCACTTCTTTTGATTTCTCAGTGGCTGCTTTCTGGCTTGCACTTCCATCAAGCTGTATATTTTTCTTGATGTATTCAACTGCTCGGTAAGCTCCGGTAGTTACAGCCTGCATTGATGCTCCGGTAAACCAGTAAATAACCGAACCGCCTGCTAATAATCCAAAGATGGTATAGGGGTTGAGCAGGGTCAGAATTTCTTCTGGTTCTACTCCAAGAACATCCTTAATAACGAGAATCAAGGAGAATATCATGGTTGTGGCGCCAACGACTGCTGTACCTATTAAAACCGGTTTGGCTGTAGCCTTAAAGGTATTCCCGGCTCCATCGTTAGCTTCCAGATAGTATTTGGCTTTATCGAAATCCGGTTTAAAATTAAACTCTCTCTGGATTTCTTCTTTTATCTTAGGTATGGTCTCTATAAGTGATAGTTCGTAAATGGATTGAGCGTTATCTGTTACGGGCCCATAGCTGTCAACTGCTATAGTAACAGGGCCCATCCCCAGCATCCCGAAAGCTACCAGCCCAAAAGCGAATATGGAAGGATAGATCATTATTTCGCTCAGGCCAAACCCGCTTGCATAATAGGCAACAAACATCAGTGCAAAGAACACCATACCAATCCAGAATGAGCTGAAGTTGCCTGCAACCAGTCCAGAAAGGATGTTGAGAGACGGCCCTCCTTCACGGGAAGCCTTGACAACCTCGGATACATGCAGGGAATTAGGGCTGGTAAATATCTTGGTAAACTCAGGAATTAAAGCTGCTCCTAGGGTACCACAGCTTATTATCACTGAAAGCACAAGCCAGAGCTTCTGCAACTGGGGAGGTACTTCAGAACCCGGACCCAGCAAGTAATAGCTTACGGCAAAAGTTACTACAATGGAAAGAATGGAAGTGATCCATACCAGGCTGGTCAGGGGCTGCTCAAAATCAAAGTCGTCTTTGTTGCCAAATCTTGCCTGGCTTAAGACTCTATTGATGTAGAATGAGCATATGGAAGTAAGTATCATAAGTACACGCATTACAAAAATCCAGGTAAGCAGGATGCCTGTCAGGGCAGGTTGCACAGCCAGAACAATAAAGGTAACCAAGGCTACGCCGGTCACACCATAGGTTTCAAATCCGTCCGCAGTCGGTCCTACACTGTCACCTGCATTGTCTCCTGTGCAGTCGGCAATAACTCCGGGATTGCGCGGGTCGTCTTCTTTTATTCCAAAGACTATTTTCATCAGGTCGGAACCGATATCTGCAATCTTAGTGAATATTCCGCCTGCAATACGCAAGGCACTGGCTCCGAGGGATTCTCCTATTGCAAAACCTATAAAGCTTGCTCCAGCAAGTTCTCTGGGAACAAACAGCAATATAATTAACATCATTATAAGCTCAACGCAGACAAGGAGCACGCCTATACTCATTCCCGCATCGAGAGCGATGTTTAAGAGTTTCAAAGGTTTTGTTTCCAGGGAAGAAAATGCTGTTCTGCTGTTTGCCAGGGTGTTCATACGAATTCCATACCAGGCGACAATGTAGGACCCTAATATCCCTATTATAGTCCACGCCAGGATGAGCAATACCCCGCTTAGAGGAGTCTTCTGGAGAAAGCCAAAGTAAAAAGTTATACAGAAGGCGATAAAAACAAATAATATACACAGCAGTTTACCCTGCTGGATAAGATAAGTTTTACAGGTCTCGTAAATTATGTTGGCCACATCCAGCATGGACTTGTGGGCCCTGATTTTTTTCACCTTGGCAAACTGGTAAAAGCCGAATAGTATACCTAATACACAGACAACGATACCCCAGAGCAGCAAATTATTCTGGCTCTGGCTTAAATTTGGAATTATAAGATTCGCTTCACTGGCAGCTGCTATTGCTGGCGTTAGCGATAATATGGTCAGGCTAAACAGGCTTTCAAGCGTTGCCCTGACCATTCTATCTTTCGTTATAGTTTCCATTTAGCCGATCACTTCTCTCATCACATTCTTTGAAAAATAATTTGTAATTATATATTGTTAAAGACTCATTTTGACGAAAGTATAAGCAAACGTTTTTATCGTTTTTTGCTAAGAGATCAAACTTTGGACATTTTACATTTTAACAAATTTACTCTACATTTTTCTCAGTTAAATCCATATAAGTTATAAAGATGCCGATAAATTTCTGATAGAAAAGTCAATTCTATTTACGAATTACATTTCTTAGATATTTGCATACTTAATCAATAACGTAATAAATTTTCGGATTCACAGATGGGACTGTAGAAATCTGAAATATGTAATATTTTACATAATGGTATTTTAAAAGAATATCTAGGTAGAAAAAGAATAAAGTAATGTTTATTAAAAATATCTGCATAACATTGTAAAAGTAGATTTATATATTATAATCATAACTACGTGTATGCTCATATTGAAAAACAGATGTCATCCAGAAATTGGATTAGGCTGTTTTTATAGGTTACCAATTAAAAAATATGAGCTTACAAAAATTAAACTACTATATATTATTGAGTATATAGCATCCGAAAAAATTTTAAGATATTTTTTCCGGAGGACGGTTAAATTTATGGATGTGTTAATCTACCTTGCACCAATATGTGCCCTTATTGGTCTGATTTTTGCAGGTGTATCCTATAAAAATGTCCAAAAAGAAGGCGAAGGTAACGATGTTATCAAAAAAATTACAGCGTCAATTCACAATGGCGCCATGGTTTACCTTAACAGGCAATATCGAGCAATCGCTGTTTTCGTCATATTATTTTCAATCATAATCGCATCAACTCTTCCAAATGGGATTCTCACTGCTTTGTGCTTTGTTTTCGGCGCAGTGCTCTCCGCAGCAGCCGGATACGTAGGTATGCTCACAGCTACCATTGCTAATGGCAGAACTACAAATGCTGCCGCCAGAGGTATTGGCCCTGCATTTAGAGTTTCGTTTGCATCAGGCACGGTTATGGGAATGAGCGTTGTAGGCCTTGGTCTGCTTGGATTATCTGCTTCATTCATAGTAATTGCAAAATATTATACAAATCTCGATCTTATTACAATTATCAATATAATTGCAGGCTTTTCACTAGGTGCCTCGTCTATCGCCCTTTTTGCCCGTGTAGGTGGCGGAATATTTACCAAAGCTGCGGATGTTGGGGCTGATCTTGTAGGTAAAGTAGAAGCTGGAATCCCTGAAGACGACCCAAGGAATCCTGCCGTAATTGCCGACAATGTAGGCGATAACGTCGGAGACATTGCAGGCATGGGAGCCGATCTCTACGAATCATATGTAGGTTCTATCGTAGCAACAATGCTTCTTGCAGCATCAACAGCAGCAACGACCTTCCCTGGAGTTCCAATTGAGAACACTATCCTAGTTCCACTGTTGATTTCAGCTGTTGGAATTCTTGCATCCGTTGTTGGTACTTTTTTTGTCCGTACAAACAAGACAGAAGCATCGGCAATCCATATGGCTTTCAATATGGGCTTGATTTCTGCAATCGTTCTTACAGTCATCGCCTCGTATTTCGTTACCTCTCAACTCCTTGGAGACTACGGTCTAGAGGTCTTCCTTGCAAGTGTCGCAGGGCTTGTTTCAGGGTTCCTTATCGGGCAGATCACAGAATACTACACATCATATGATCGAAAACCCACTCGTACAGTTGCAAATTCGTGTTTAACCGGGTCGGCTACAAACATTATCACAGGCTTTGCAAAAGGAATGGAATCAACTGTTTGGCCAGTTGTCATCATTACAGCTACCATCTATGTTTCATACATGCTCTCTGGCCTCTACGGTATAGCTATTGCAGCTGTGGGAATGCTTGCTACACTCGGGATCTCACTGTCGGTCGATGCATACGGTCCTGTAGCTGATAACGCAGGCGGTATTGCCGAGATGTCCCACCAGAAAAAAGAAATACGAGAAATTACCGATACTCTTGATGCGGTAGGAAACACAACTGCAGCGGTCGGCAAAGGTTTTGCAATCGGTTCAGCAGCTCTGACTGCACTTGCCCTTTTCTCCTCATATGGCATAGCAGTAGGTCTTGATGTTATCGATGTTATGAACCCGAACGTATTCATCGGGCTTACCATTGGTGCAATGTTACCTTTCCTCTTCTCGTCAATGACTATCCTGGCTGTTGGAAATGCAGCAGGTGAAGTTGTTATGGAAGTTAGGAGGCAGTTTAAAGAGATCAAAGGTATCATGGAAGGCAAAGCTGATCCTGACTATGAGAAATGTATTTCAATTTCAACACATTCTGCTCTGAAAGAGATGATTGGACCCGGTGTACTCGCAGTTATTGCACCTCTTGCCGTTGGGTTTATACTTGGACCTGGCGCACTTGGAGGACTGCTTGCAGGCTCTGTAGTTTCAGGTTTCATGCTTGCGATTACAATGTCTAACGCAGGCGGGTCATGGGACAATGCGAAGAAATTCATTGAATCCGGTAATTTCGGCGGAAAAGGTTCAGATGCACATAAAGCAGGTGTAACAGGTGATACTGTGGGAGATCCTTTCAAGGACACAGCAGGCCCGGCAATCAACATTCTCATAAAGCTCATGAGCATTGTAGCGGTTGTGTTTGCACCTCTGTTTATGGTCTGACATTCTTTTTCCTATTTTTTTATTTTTTATCAGTGTTTGGTTTCTAAACCCTTAGCTTCTCGATCTCTATAATCATTGCTTGTTTTTTGTGTGAGCCTCTGCAGACCTCTAAAAACCTTCTGTTATAAGCATGTTAAGTTATTCCGCAGTTTTATGAATGAGTTAGTTTTATGGATTAATGTTTAATCTACTATATATTAGCCGGAACACACTTTCCTATTTATGGGCAATCTAATAAAAACTTTTCGCTATCTGAGGGTTTAAAGCAGTCACTAACATCAGATTATTTAGAAAAAAACAGGATAATAGAAGGAATTAAATGAACAAGTATTGTTTTATATTTCTCAAGCCAATGAGGAAATATACGGGCTAAAACTTAAACAGGCTAGGAGAGATCAGTTAACTCCCCTTACCTGTAGTAGCTGGAACTCGATTTCTTCCGGAACTGTGGCTAGGAATATAAACGTGTTATATCCAAGTTTCTGAACTTCTTTAATTGCACTTGCCTGAGCTTCATTCAAGTCTCTTGAGTCGCTAACGATGCAAAAAGACTTCCTGTTTCCTGTATTGACAAGAAAATTAAAGACACTTCCATGAGTGTTCAGAAATACAACGAGATTTTTAAGTTCTTCCCAGGTGTTGCACATGTGAACATTCTTGGAGCCCATATTCTCCACGTACCAGTCCTTGCTCACATAGGAGTAGGATGCATACTGTTCATTTAGCTCATCATGAGCTTTGAGGATTTTGTTAGTATCTTTCCTCAAGTTTACCCATTTCCAGCTCTGCTCTGTGAAATAGCGGGCTGCCACTATCTCAAAGATTGCCTGCTTATCTTCATTCTCGAGTCTCATTCTTTCACATCTTTACTTTGTCTGCGTTTCTTACCTCAGAATACGTCGTCCTGGGCATAGCTTCTGTTAAACCGCAGGGCAAGTTCGGCTTTTTCAAGTTCCCTTCCCAGATATGCAGCATGATCCAGACGGGAGACCAGTTCCAGTTCAAGCAGTGTATCCATAACTTCCCTGGCATTTTTTCCCACGACTAAAGCTTTCTCGTGTTCGGCTACAATCAAGCCGTCGTTTCCGCTTATGCGGTCCGGCACTATACGGATACAGATAGGGCCTGCGGGATCTATTCGCCAGCCTTTTGATGGTTTGGCTTGAATTGCATTCTCTGGAAGCGGAGAATCAGGCCGCCTGCGTTTTTCTTTAATGTATAGGAGGTCAAGCCCAAGATCTTTTGGTGAGCTCTCTCGTATTCTGGAAAGCATCATCATCTCGGATGCCTTTTTAAGTTCCCTGATAGAACCCTGTGCCTTATCACTGAACTCGGGGGTGAAAAGGATGCTTGCTCCTGTTTCTGCTCCTATTCCACACAGTGTAGCATTGACTCCTATTGTATCTACATCCATAAGCTCAGTGACATTGCCAACTCCGAGGAATATAGGTATTTCAGGGTACATCCTATGAAATTCACGATAACGTAAAATGGATTCGGTTATATTGTGACCTACAGGATCAAGCACAGGATCGGCTATAATTCTTTCAATTCCAAGCTTGCGGGCAGCTTCGACGTTCCTTATCAGGCTTTCTAGACTTCTTTCTTCATCCGGGATTATAACTGCTGCAATTCCTGCCCTGGCAATACTTGGGCCCACAGTCTCAAGATTTGTGCTATTAAGACTCAGGACAAGATCTGCTCCTGCTTCTACTCCTTCTTTTATCAGTTCAGGGTCAAGGGTATCTATGCTTATCGGGGCATCTGTGAAGGTTTTTGCAAGATTTACAGCTCTTTTTGCCTGTTCTGGCAAAGTATTAAGGGTAGCCCCAAGATCGATTATATCTGCTCCCCGGGCGATAAAAGCTTCGATTTTTACCTGGAGCACTGGGGCATCCATTTCCATAGCCCCTACAATTTCTCCCATTACTTTCATGCGAGCCTTTCCTCCGATTTTTACACCTCTGAGTGCAAGTGGAGAGGAGACTTCTTCTTCGTTTTTCCTTATTAGCTCGAGTGCCATCCCTTTTCGAACATCAGCAAGGAGTTCACAGGCAGGAACTTTTTCTGAAAACTCGATTTTTCCAGCAAATGGGAGTACAAAGCCAAGATCATAGGCGTGTTTTGGTCCAAGTCGGATTTTGCACCCCAATTCTTCAGAGGCTTTTGAAAAATCTCCTGCTACAAGCCCTGGAAGCAGAATAAGGTCATAAGCTTTCGAAAGGCCGGCTTCCTGAAAGGCTTTGATCAGTTTTTTAGGGGTAATAAAGGCGGCAATGTCAATATCAGCTACGAGGATGTCAGCTTTTTCCCCGATTGCTTTCCTGACGGTATTTTCCGCAAGCCGCCCTGTTGCAATCAAAATTTTCATGTTTTTTTAGATAGAAGCACTAATAAAAAAGAGTATCTGTTTGAAATGCATCAGTTAAAAATGTCAGGAAATCAAAAGCCCGAGTTTTTCAGTTTTGAGAATCTCGGACTTTAACTTAAGCTAGATTTAATTTATAAAGTCAATGATTGACTCTTCATGTTTCTTTCTAAGAGGGCCCGCTGTATTTCTGAATCTGTCCGCAGTTGTCATTCTTCCAAATCTTTTTTCCTGAATGAGGCTAGCTTCGGATCTGGGCTCCAGAATTCCAGCTCCTGCCTGAGGTCCCAGAATCTGGGCAGATTGCACACCTGTCATGATAGCCATTACCCTGACCTTACCTTCATAGTCCTCTCTGATCCTTGCGCCCCAGATGACATTTGCATTTGAAGAGAGTTCATAGGTAAGCATGGATGCGATTTCTTCAGCTTCTTTAAGGCTCAGGTCTGGCCCGCCGGTTACATGGACAAGACTTCCTGTTGCGCCCTTGTAGTCAACATCAAGCAGAGGATGGTTTAAGGCAGTCCGAACTACCTCAGTGCTCTTGTCTTGGTTTTTTGACTCACCTACAAGCATGACTGCAACTCCGCCACAACTCATAATAGTCCTGATATCGGCATAGTCAAGGTTTATCAGGGAGGGCACTGTGATCGTCTCTGTAATACCTTTTACGGTCTCGGCAATCAACTGGTCCATTACGGAAAAAGCCTGATCGATAGGGAGGTTTGGCACGTAATTAAGCAGCCTGTTATTGTCCAGAACAATTACTGTGTCAGCTGCCCTACGCAGGTCTTCAAGACCTTCTTCGGCTTTGTAAATCCTGGCTCTTTCAACTCTGAAGGGGCTTGAGACCATTCCTACGACGATTGCTCCCTGTTCCTTTGCCACTTCGGCGACTACAGGAGCAACTCCTGTTCCGGTACCTCCGCCTAAGCCTGCAGTGATGAAAACCAGGTCGACATCCTTTAGCACTTCCTCAAGGGTCCCCCTTGCAAGTTCCGCAGCTTTCTTACCTGTCTCGGGGTAACCACCTGCACCCAGTCCTCGTGTGAGAGTTTTTCCCACGAGAATCTTCTTGTCAGCCCTTACATTGTCAAGGTGCTGCTTATCAGTATTGATACATACCGTTTCCGCACCTTCAATTCCTATGTTATAGAGACGGTTTACAGTGTTATTCCCTGCACCCCCGCATCCGACAATCATGATTCGTGGTTGCCCGAATTCTTCGAAGTCGTCATCAGAGGAGGAACTCTTCCGGTACTCCTTCTCTTTTTCGCTGAATTTCATTGCTTCCTGTACTATTGATTGCAATTTTATCCCCTCGGGTTTTGTTTCTAATAGTTTTGTTTGACTCCTCACCCTTTACATTGGGGGTTACATACCTTTCTAATATTTGAGTTGAGTTATGAGATAATTTTTAAAACTTATCAAAGATTTTGTTCCGTTATCTTTAATAAGTTGGCACTCTACCAAACTTAAATATCTCGGGTGTATTTAAACAACACATCTAAATTGTTTATTAAGTTTATATATTTCACCCAAAAATCTCATATATTCACTCTTTTAATTCCTTTAATACTTAATTCTCAAAGGTGGAGGGTGGGAGCTACCAAAATGTTTATATGTATCAGCTTACTTTTTTATCGAAAGTTTTCTCTCCCTTAGCAAAGCTTTCCTATTTTTCTAAGTCAGGGCAATTTTCTATCTTGTTTTCTACATTCTTTTGATGCCATGTTTGTTGACTTCAGAAGCTAACTGCAATCCTGTGATTTTTGATAAAACTTTCGAGTTGGGATTCTTTTAATTTAATTAGAATGTTTATATTATTACTTTTAAGTAGAATTCCCCTCTTAAAATCTTTTTCGGTATCTTTCAGGGTTCTGGTATCTTACATAATTTTTGAAATAATCTTTTTAAATCAATATAAATATTTTTATCTGTATAATTTAATATTTATATCCAAACTTCAGTGTTTATATTCAAAGTTAAATATTTATTTTTATAATTCAATCTTTGATGAATTAAGGTTATTTGCTAAATTTTATTCACTCGGGAATTTCTAATTAATCTTTTCAGTGAAATTACCTTAGAAACACTTTTGTAACTACAGTATATTGAAACCAAATAGAATAATAAATCGTAAAATGCGTTAAATTCGTAAACTCATATTATATCTGGGAAGGCGTATTGGGTTTTTATAGGATTTTTTGAACTCGCAGGAGGCATTTTTAATTTATAATTTTTAATTTATAACTAGATCCGAGAATTTTAAAACTATAACTCTATTCAAGCTTTCCGGGAAAGCTTTAAGGTTTCAAAGCCGCTTTTACTTTTATTCATTAATATTTAATTATCTTAGTTACTAGAAATTCTAGTTGATTTATTCCCAGGAATTTTATTAAGAATTGCTAAGTTTTTGTTTTGGAGTCAGAATCGTGATAAAGGCATTAATTTTCGATATGGATGGCGTTCTCGTGGACTCAATGCCCTTTCATGCAGCAGCTTGGAAAAAGGCTTTCCTTGATATGGGCATGGAAATTCAGGATAAGGATATTTATGCAATTGAAGGCTCAAATCCCAGAAATGGGCTTCCTCTGCTTATCCAAAAAGCCAGGAAAGAACCAGAAGCATATAACTTTGAGGTTATCACTTCAATCTACAGGCAGGAATTCAAACGGATTTTTGAGCTGAAAGCTTTTGATGGAATAAAAGAGTGCCTTGAAGTCCTTAAAGCTCGTTTCCTGCTTTCAGTAGTTTCGGGCTCGGATCGATTTATTGTTCACGAGATCGTTGACCAGCTTTTCCCAGGCATATTTGATATCGTGGTTACAGGAGATGATATTAAGAATTCAAAGCCCCATCCAGATCCTTTTCTTAAAGCTGTAGAACTCCTGGATGTGCAGAGGGAAGAATGCATGATAATAGAAAATGCCGTTCTGGGTGTAGAAGCTGCAAAAAAAGCTGAAATTTACTGCATAGGGGTTCCCACATATGTAGAGCCCTCGCAGCTTGACAGGGCAGATCTTGTGGTAGGAGATCACCAACAGCTAGTGGAACATCTTCTAAGTCTTGAACCTACCAACGCATTCAGATTATAAAAATATTTATTTTTTGTTTTTTCCTTAAAAATAAAAATTGTGGCCCCTAAGGGGGTCACAGCAACCTTACGGTCTCAAGGTTTGTAAGAGCTCTGGTCTCAATCTTCAGTTTTTTGTAAACCGAGCTTGCCAGATCTACACAGGCTTTTTCATCCCCATGCATGGTGAACACCCTTTCTGGGCGGGGCTGCATTCTCTTGACATAATCCACAAGCTGTCTCCTATCAGAGTGACCTGAGAATCCGTCAACAACTAGGACATCCATGTTCATCTTTATGGTTTCAATGGTCCCGCCCTTTCCTGTCATCGGGATTTCTTTCCATCCTTTCTGGATTCTGCGTCCGACTGTCCCATCAGCCTGATATCCTACGAACACCAGAGAATTGCGCGGATCTTCGGCGAAAGCTTTGAAATATTCCATGACAGGTCCTCCGTTCATCATGCCTGAAGTCGAGAGGATGACACAGGGGTGAGGGTTCTGAATTATCTTCTGGCGCGTCTCATGTGAATCAACAGGTCTGAAGCACTCGGATAGGAAGGGATTCTGGCCTTTCTGGAAAATCAGCTTTCTCAAGTCATTGTTCAGATATTCGGGATGTGTAGCATGGATTGCCGTCGCTTCCCAGATCATTCCATCCAGATAGACCGGAACATCGGGAATCAGTCCTTTTCTTATAGACTCTTCAAGTACAATCATGACTTCCTGACTTCGGCCGACGGCAAAAGCCGGGATAAGGCATATTCCTCCTTTTTCTACTGTACTCTTAACTACCATCTGCAGGTTTCTTTCGGCGTCTTTAAGTGAAGGCTGGAAAGCATTGGAATTCCCATAAGTAGCCTCACTAACAACAGTCTCAACTCTCGGAAACCTATTAACAGCAGGATCAAAGAGCCGAGTTTTCTCATATTTGTAGTCTCCAGTAAAGACTACGTTATGAAGTCCGTCTCCTATATGGAAATGGGAAATAGCCGATCCTAGAATGTGACCTGCGTTATGGAAAGTCAATTTGATGTCAGGTGCAATATCCGTTACTTCCTCATAGTCCAGAGGAATGGTGTGTTTTAGAGTCTTTGCTATCATGCCTGATTCATAGGGTATCTTCTTTCCTTCTTTTGCTGCCACATCGATATAGTCAAGCTGGAGCAGCACCATCAGGTCCCTTGTTGGAGGCGTACAGTACACAGGCCCCTCATAGCCATATTTAAAAAGCAAAGGAACAAGACCCTGATGATCCAAGTGGGCATGAGTAACTACCACGGCATCAATCTGGTTTAATGGAAACACTTCAGGAACATACAGGTAAGGGGTCATGTTTTCATCCGAGCCCACATTGACTCCACAATCAATCAGGATTCTGGACTCAGGAGTTGAGAGCAGGAAACAGCTCCGTCCTACTTCTTTACATCCCCCAAGCGATGTAATCCTTATCCACTGGTCTTTTGATGTACATTGTTTGTGAATCTTCCTCCCCACGGATTTAAGAATTTCTTTTCTTTCTTTGAGGTTGTTTCTCATGAATTCTCTAATATTCTTTACAGTACGGGATTTGATAGGAGGAGTCCTTACAACCTTCGGGATCCAGCCGATTTGCTTTGTAATCTCCCTGAGGGTAGCTCCATGCTTTCCTATCACAAGGCCCGGTTTTTCAGCTTCGATAATTACTTCTCCGGAATCGGGGTCAAAATAGTAGCTCGAGATTACGGATTCTTTTGGAACAACCTCTTCGATTATAGAAATAGAGTCCTCAGGAGTTGCAAGTACCCTTGGATCGGGGCGCATAGCAATCCGCGTCCTGATCTCTTTTGCTAGGTTACGAATAATGTTCCCATCGTCTGCGAATTTTCTGGGTTCTTCAGTATAAAGCACAAGCTGAGGCCCTTCAAATTCAACGTCGGTAATTGTAACTCCTTCTGGTAGGTTTTTCTCAATTTTATTTTTGAGGTCTAATAGCACGTCTTCAATAGGCATCAAGAATCTTCCTTTTTATCAAAAAATGAAAAAATGTGTAAACGTTGGAGAAATAGTAGGTTGAAAAAGATGTTAGTTTAATTTAAAATAAAAAACCAACAATTTAAGTTATTTAGCTAATGAATCCCTTATGGACTTTACTTCTTCTGGGTCCAGCCTTTTAAACGACTCCTTAGTAATTACCACTACATCGATGTTTTCTCCAGAAGCTGAATCCCTTTTAGTTGCATTATGGATCGCTCGAATAGCAAGGTCAAGACCTTCCTTTACAGTCATATCTTCCCTGTACTGATCTTCAAGCACTCCATATGCCATGGGCGAACCAGAACCCGTTGCCGAAATTCTTGTTTCTTCTATACTTCCTCCAAGAGCATCGAGTGAGTAGATACCAGGTCCATTCTTGTCAACTCCTCCTATAAGAAGCTGGACCATCATAGGGTAGTAACGATTAGCATTTAAGAAGTTTGACATCAAGGTTGCGATGCCTTTTATTGTCATTGATTCATTTCTGCGCATCTTGTAGAGCTGTGATTCTACGTTTACGAGCCGAACAAGTTGCTGGGCATCTCCTACCGAACCGGCAGTTGTCATTGCAACAAGGTCGTCAATCTGATAAACCTTTTTTGCAGTTTTACTTGCAATAAAATTCCCCATGGTGGCTCTCTGTTCGCTTGCGAGCACGATACCGTCGGTACAAACTACTCCTACGGTAGTTGTGCCCTTTAGATATTTGTCATTATCCATAAACATACCCTCATAATAAGTTAAAAATGAGAAAATGTCGCTAAAAAAAATGTTTTAGTGAGGTGAGATTTTTAACTTAAATCGCAGGATTTAGCACTTCATTATCTCAATATTAATATCGCTATATATAAGTTTTCCTTCTCTTTTATTGAATGCATCTAATTTTAAATCCGGAAAGAGATCTAGCAAGATAGTCTTCTCTTTTTCTTTTACATGACATCAAGAAATCTGATATCTGATTTACATGATATCAGAAAGTCTGATCTGAATACTGAAATTTAACGGACAAGCTCCTCAATCTCCTCAGCGAGGCTCTTTGTCCTCTGAATTACATCTTCAGGTATTTCTTGCTTATGCATGAGTGCAATTCTCTCAGCTATGGTTATCCTACTCGTTTCTTTAACAAGGTTATCCGCATGAGCGACAATTTTTTCTTCAAGGCTCCGCGGGAAGTAATCGTTCTCAGGAAGCCCTAAACTTTTTGCTTCTTCTTTAGAGATTCCGGCACCTATATGTCTTTTTATTATTTCAGAAATTTCTGGCTCTATACCTCTGGCTCTGGCCAGTCTGTATCCTTCTATCGCATGGTTGATTTTATGAGTTTTACATCTTCCAAAATCATGCAGAAGAGCTCCTACTTCTACCAGTTCAGGATTTACGTCGTGTCCTGATGCTTTTGCTTTGTTTGCAATCTCAAATGCGAGCGATGCAACTTCCTTACAGTGCTCGATCACATTGAGAGCACATCCACTTTCCTCAAGCAACTTTATTGCTTCGGCTTTGGTGGTCAAGAAGATCACTTATGATGAACTAAGAGCATCTACACGTTTCCTTATGATATCAATAATATAAGAATTGTCATAGAAGACAAGATCTTCTCCACATAACGGGCAGAGAAACTCAGTTTCAGTAGCCTCGTCAAAAAGAAGGCGAGCGCAACCCTGAGGACATGTGTAGAAAACATGGTTTTCTTCAAACTCAAGGCGAGTCTTCAGGTTACGAAGCAATTTTTTCTTTTCTCTCATAAGCTGGTGCTCTATGTCTGAAAAATCCAGGCGCCAGAGATATGTTAACCACCCACTATTTGAATCTCTCTCCCTTACAACTATTGCGAATTTATTTTCATATAACATGAAGAGAGTTCTCCTTACGGTATTCAATAGAACTCCGGTCTTTTCCGCAATTTCCTCATCTGTAACCTCGCCTTCGGGCATTTTTTCTATCATTTCTAGCCCATCTTCCCCTACAAGGCTCACGAGATATCCTCTAATTACCTTGTCATCTATATCAACCAATACGTTCACCTCGCAAATAAACAATATGAATTGGACATACCAGTATTAAAATTTACATTCTAATTTTTCTTCCGAATTTTTGTCTAGTCAGAAAAATTAAGCATTTTAACCTGGGTTTTTATATTTTCCATTAAATCCGGATTTTTTTCCTTTTGGTTTTCAATAAAAGCCTTTACTCTATTTACCCCTCTTTTAAGTGATAGGACTGCTTTTTCCCTAGTAGGGGCGCATGCGAACAGGGAAGTAAGAGGTCCATCAGGCTCTATAATACTTTCCTTGGATGGGATGTCAGCGCCTTTTTCTTTCAAAATGAGGTCCATGAGCTTTCTGTCTATAAAAAGCTCTCTTTCTGAGTAAATTACTCCTCTTGCAGCAAAACAATTGGCTTTAGGTTTCTCAGGGAGTTCTCCTCTGAAGCAACCTGCATGGGCTTCAAAAAGGTTAATCTTCATCGCTTTCTCAACCGTATCAAGGCTTCCCTGGAATCTTGGGTTTATTTCAAGTACTATAGGTCCTCTTTCCGTAACCAGGAAATCTACTCCGTTCGAGCCAAGGAGCTTGAAGTCAAGCACCAGCTCTTCAGCAAGGGCTTCCATTTCCTCAGCTTGATCGGTCCTGAAAGGAGTTACATTTCCACAATAAGCAAAGGGCAGCCGTGAAAGCCAAGATATTCCTATTAACTGTTCATTTACAGCCACTGATAGAGCTTCGTTTTTTGTAGAAAGCAAGGAAACGCTTGAGGGTACTCCTTCAAGAAACTCCTGAATAATAACAGTTTGTTCCGTAAGCTCAGGGTTCAGACCGTTCAATTCTTCGAGGATAGCTAAAAGCTCCTGTCTGTTCCTAGCAACCCGGTTGAAAATTCCTCCTCCCCCTGAAATCGGTTTAACCATAACCGGATATTCTATTGCATCCAGTTCTTCCGGGGAATAGCAGCGTGGGTGAGGAATTCCAAGGGCTTCAAGCCTCTTTGATAGATAATGTTTATCTGAAGCTTTCTGCATAGCATCCGGACTGCTGGCAAGTACAGGGCAGGGGAAATCATCATGATCAAGCATTTCCAGTCCCGAGCCAGGAACAAGAGCATCAAACTCAAGTCCGAATTCAGCCATCTGGGCTTTTATCCGGGAAGCTTCAAGCTGATGCAATTCCTGTACGGTTCTGCATTCAAGAAATGTCGATGCATGCGCACATTCCTGCAGGTCAAAATCGCAGAAAGCATCTATGGAACAGACCGTATAGCCAGCCCGGCTTGCAGAGCAGACAACATTCCGGGTATTAAAACCTATTACAAGGATATTCTGCATATTTCCTCTTTCTGAATCTTTCATTTTGCCTGTATATTATCGGAACGACTGAGTGCAAAGATTCCATACGAGGTTTTCAGGACAGGAATCTCGCTTCCAGCTTCTGCATTGAAAGACATAGGCTTCTTTATGGCAACAGTCTCATAAGTTTCCGGGTCAAGTACCAGAATCGCGTTGTCTTCTATTGAGACTAACACTGTTAAAACTGTATCCCTCATATTTCCTACTTTCTCGGCTCCTTTTAGTTCCTCAGGAGTTGAGATAAATCTTGAGCCGTCCTCAAGAGAAATTCCATTAACTTTTTTTCCTGAACTCTTGATCTGGATAATCTTTCCTCTAAACCTGACTACATCCCCTGGCTTGAACTCGGGAAGGCGCAAAGAGAAAGTAATTCTGTAAAGGTTCTTCCCATCTTTCATTCCTACAAGCGTAGGGGATTCGGAAAAGCTGCCTCCAAGTTCAGAGGTGATTAGTCGGCAGATCTGCCTGCTGGCATTCATTGAACCCATGTAAAAGTCTATTCCTTCTTTTTGCTCCAATACATCGCTTATAAACGCAAGCCTATCACCCTTTTTTCTCATGCTCTCCATGGTTTCCCTTGCGATAGCCATGCAGCGCCTTTTCTCTTCTTCAGTAGGAAACCTGCCTGCTGCTCTGATCTGAATAATTGCTTCAAAGTATCCTCCGGATTCCCTGCTGCACATATCACAGGCTGTCCGCTGAATCCTTACCTCGGTCTCAGCTTCGGCATGAACAGGTTCTTCCTTGATCATTGCATCGACTTCGGCTCTCACTTTATATGTATAAGGAGTAATCTCCCTGGGCTCGAGATAGATTTCCACGTCTCCGGCTTCATTGTGGATGAAAAGGATATTTTCTACAGCTTTTAGCACCACATCTTCGATATTACCAATATTTTCCCACCGGCCTCTGTGAAAATATGCTCCACAAGTTGAACATATCCTTACATGAAGTACATGGGGCAATTCAATTAGTTTGAAAGTCTCAAAAAAACAATCCCTGCAAACCGAGTTAAAGAGCCTATTACATTCTCTGCCGCATCTTGGGCATGTGATAAAATTCATCATTAATCCTTACTTGTAGTCTTCTTGAAATAGTATTTATCTTTCTAATAATAACAAGTCTTCTTGATCAATAATCTAGAATACTATTTTTGAGATTCTCAGGACAGAAAGTTCCTGCAATATAATCTGAGCAATTCACCTGTTAAGCCTGCTCATGTTATTTAAAAATAGCTGAATTTACCTTTCAGTATTCAGGCTCCCCAAATTTCCTGCATCGCAATCCAGCAGAAAGTCACGTCAGTTATCAGGTAAATCGATTATAGATTAGTCTAAAAATATATAGTTTGAACCTTTCTTAATAAGTATTTATCTTATATAAATATTTCTCGAATTGCCTGAGTCATACTAGTTTCACAAGTCTTTTCAAATCTGTAAGTTTATGCTTTTTTCCACCTTTAAATTTTGGAATTGGGGTAGTATAACCGGTCTGATTCCATTCTTTCTGCCGATAATATCTTGTTTTCTTTGTTATTCTTGTTTTATTAGGAGTCTCTTCTACAGAGTTACCTAAACACCTGAACTTGATGAAATAAAGCCTTTTTAGTACTCTTGAATACTTTCACTTCTAATTAAAGAATCAAGTTCTTCAGAGGAGATTCTCCTATTAGTGGCAATTTTCTTTATTCTCCATGTATAGAAATATAATTCATTCTGTATAAAACATTGAGTTAGGGACTATACTTATATCGGTTTACATGACTGCAAAGTTCTACGTTCTCTGTTTTTATTTATTTGAATACGTGTTGGGGCATTATATCCCATATTCTTTCTACATAAAGTTTTTAATAATCAAAAACAGGGAAATAGTTACAGAATTTAAATGGCTACAAATACCATACATTTAGTTCACCCACTAAAAAATTACAATGAATTAATGCGAATAAGCTTATGGAGTCTAAAAATTTTCCAGTCATACAAACTTCATAAAATATGCTCTATGAAGCACGATTATGTTTGCTTTGCCCATATTAAGCTTACCTGATTCTACCTTCTAGGGTAAAATAACTTTAGGAGTTAGATAAATGAGTAAGAGTAAAATTGCAATAGAAATGCTTATTTTGACAATGCAGGTTGGTATAGCATTGATACCAGCTGGAAGTGCAGTTAAAGTAAACGCAAGTTCAAACAATTTATATAATTTTTTAGAGATACAAATCTCTTTACTTTAAGATATAATGTAAATTATATTAGAGTGACTTTAATTAAGGGATTAGAATGCAAAGAAAATTGCTAATCATATTTGTAGGTATATGCCTTTTGTTGGTATACATTATTGTTTTACATTCTGTTATCAGGCATAATACTTTTTCTGAAGAAATAGAAAATAATACGTTGATTATACTTAATCAGGATAATACAACTCATGAAGTTACTGTAAAATTATTTGATTCAAATAATAGCTCTATATTTGATGAATTATATGTTTTAGATCCTGAAAAAGAAATAAAAAGTCAATATCCGGCTAGATTGGTAACAGGTACATCTATTGACGTTACATTAAATATAGGGTCCTCAAAAAATGATTCATTTTTCAAGGGTTAATAAGCCTTATCTCGTAAATTGTATATGGTGTTAGTGCTCCCCCAGTAAAAGTACAGATGATAAAGAATTTATTTTCCATTAAAGAAATTAAATATCCTTAACTTCCATTTTAAGGTTTTCTTAGCTCTATTTTCAACATTTAATTTTGTAAAACGGAAAACGGAGTCAGTTGCCATAATTTCAAAAAAATGTAATTTGTCAAAAAAATAAAGCTCTAATCCCATCCATCTATTATTTTTAAAGTTTAATCGGGTTTATTTTCCTCTAAATTGGATTTTAAGAATATACTTTTATTGGGGGAACTCTGGTTATATATCTATTACCTAAAATAAGCATTCTGAATCCTCAGTTTACACACTGATTTTGGAGGACCCTAATTAAATAACAATATTACAAGGACTGAAACTGTTTATTCGAATTTGAGCGATGCAGACATAATATATATTAATATAGATGCGCATCGCGGTAATCCGTTGGATCTAAGTATTGTTTCTCCATGAGTTTGATTGTATCAAACTGGGCAAAATTCTCTTAAATTCCTCTTTAAGCGAGAACTATTTTTTCTGTCAATTGAATCAGGTAGTAGTCTCTAAAAAAGTTAGGGTCTCCAAAATTCTTCTATTCTCTGTGGCAACTGGCAAATACTTTATAGGTAACGTCCCGAACTCCTTGCTATAAATGTGCTTTACATTTCAATCGATATCGCGGCCTGCTATTGGGTGCGTCAGCGCAATTTAATTAAGGACAGAACTTAATTTCCTTCCTGATTTCTGTTCGGCAATATCATTTGCTGTTGCATACGGATGAGAATATCTTTCGTTTTCTTCGGTATATGATTTCATATAGAGTTTGGATTTGATTTGAATCGCTTTCACAGGACAGTAATTGAGACAAGCATAGCAAAAGTAGCATTTGACATTTCTTTGCCATACCGGCTTTTTATCAATCATTTTTATTTTCCCGGATAGACAAACTTTTTCACATATTTTACAGCCGGTGCACTTCGAATTTGCATAAAAATAATCCTTTGCGCCGGTGTATTCAGCAAAAGCCATTCCTAAAGGAACTAAATGTTTCAACATATAATTAGATGGAGCTGAATCAGAATCTTCTTCCCGGCTGTTTTCCTGGTTTATAATAATTTTTTGAATTAAATCAAGTTTAATCTGAATCTCAGATTCCAGTTTTGTGATTTCTTCATTTGTTGTGGGATGTCAATCTTTATTTCTCGGATCGTTACAAGCCATATTTAGAGTAAAACATGAATTAAGGTTTTTACCTTTTTTTCTGAGTATTTTTTTGATTTCATTAAATGCTATATGTTGGGTACCGGCTCGTGTAGCTATAGCAAAAATGTACCTGGTCGATTTTATATCAAGTTTCTCGATGAATTTCTTTACAGGAGTAGGAAATGTCATAAGATGAATAGGAAATACAAAGCCCACTACTTCTTTGCTGGTTTTTATAGTCTCTTGATCTTTTACCTTTAGATGCTTATTTATGAGACTTACAATTGGAATCAGGCTTGCATCCGGAATTCGTTTTTTTATTTCCTTTGCAATATGTAGCGAATTTCCGGTTCCTGAGAAGTAATATATGTCCATTCCACTCATAAAGGCTCCTTAACGATTATCGATCTATTTCTATTCAATTTTATTATAAAAACGCATTATTATATAAAACCTAAGTTCCCAAGTATTAAGCGTATATATATTGTAATGAAATTATGTGAGGTCAACAGACCCAGATTTTGAAATTCTGCTACAATGATCATATGCTTAAATTTAAGCACATACTTCAATATCAGAAGACCTTTATGTGCCTAAAAATGTGGAGTTTAGGTAAAAAAATTCCAAGTTTACCAGAGTCTGCCAGGATGTTTTATCTAGATACACAGTTTATACTTTGCTCAATGGGTCCCTTCTAATTTTCGTGCAATTCTTTACAAGAACTACTATAGTAAAGAGGCTAAATAATGCAACTATTAGATGAGATACATAGTGGTTTTTATTGCAGCAATTATAGGCGTGACTATACATGTAGAGATGAATAAAAAAACTGGCAGCAAAAATGAATCTGAAATCGGGTTATAGAGTCGCTTCGGACCCCGCTTGTCTGAAGGAAATTTTTGTCTTTATAACCTTCACTGTACATTATTTTTTCAATTCAAAAATACATTCTCTGCCAGAACAAAATCCTTCGCTTTCCAGCTCAAGTGTAGAGTGTTCTATGTGATGTTCTTCTAATTTTCTTTTAATAGTTTGCTTTATTCTATCCGGCTCTTGTAGATATCTGTCTTTCACAACAACATGGGCTGTTAAAATGTCGGTTTCACCTTCCAGAGACCATATATGAACATCATGAATTTTTTCCACTCCATTTATCGATAAAACAGCTTCCTTAATTTTATCAATATTGATATGCTCTGGAACACCCTCTAGAAGAAGATTAAATATCTCCTTTGTATTTCTAGAAACTCCCCATAATACAAAGACGGTAAATCCTATTGTCATTATAGGATCAATAATAGGGTTATTCAAGAACCTTATAAGTATTGCTCCGATGAGCAGGACTACCCATTCCAGAATATCTTCCAGCAGATGCCATGATAATACCTTCTCGCTCTGGCTCATCCCTGTCTTCAATCTAAAAAATCCAAATCCATTTATAATAACTCCGAAGATTGCAATTAAAATTATTCCTTCGGAATTCACTTGTTCCGGGTTAATTAGACGTGGAATTGCTCTGGATAAAACAAGCAATGACCCTGTTATAAGTATAACAACAGTAAATAGTGCAGAAAAAAGAGATAACCTTCGATATCCAAAAGTCATTTTACTGGTTGCAGGTTTCTTTGCTTTCTTTTCCGCGAACCAGGCTACTACCAATGCAATGCTGTCACCAAAATCATGTAACGCATCAGCTAACAGCGCCAGACTATTTGTTAAAAGTCCTCCGATCAGTTCTATGATTGTGAAGAGTATATTCAAAGACGCAGCAAATCCCACATTTTTTTCCCTATCGCCCATAATCCGTTCATTAGCTCATATTGTTATTAAATTTTCTGTGTTTTATTAAACTAAGAACTCTAAAATATCCAGACATCTAGACTGCTGTGGTCATTTTTAATTAGTTATCAGGAAAGTAATGGAAGTTAAAAGGTATGCTTGGAACTTGTTGAGTATATCGGAATACTCACTTAACAAGCTGAATTTTGGGCAAAATGAGTTTGAACAAACTGGATTCTGAACAAAGAAAAAACTAGTTGCTTAAAACTGGGTTTTCGAAGAGCTGAAGATAATTATTAGAAAGGAATAGTTAAAAAAGAAGAAAGTTCCGTGTTTTTTGACACGGAATAAATTCAAATTAGTTCCTGATTATTTTGGTGGCCAGTTCTTCTCAATCCAGCCTGGGATACGGCCTGAGTCCATTGGACCTACCTTGACATTTGCACCAAGGGTATCTTCGAGGTCACCCTGCAGGCGGGCTGCTAGACCTGGGACTATAACGGTATTGTGGTTTACATCCTTCTTGAGGTCGAAGCCAGCCTTATCAAAGGCGTCCTTTACCTTTGCGGCAGTCAGCTGACCACCGGCAACTGCAGCTTCAACACCAATACCATCAGTGTCAACTGCAAGCAGCCAGCATACTATGCCATTTGCTGAGATATCGCTTTCTACCGTGTAGTAGGTAAGGGCGAAGTTGGTGGTGAAGAACACTGGAGAGTCCTTGTCTGGTTCTCCAACCTTGTACATACCTCCGTCCACAGAGACAGGAGTCCTCGGGTCGGTGTAGATGGTTTCGGCCAGGTGCACCAGGGGTAGGGTGGCATAAGGCTCCAGGCTGTGGAGGATCATTATGTCGCCGTACTTGATGGTAAAGACTGAAGCCATCACGGTTTCCCAGTAGGAGGCACTGACAGGGTCAGAAATTCCTGCCATCCAGGCTGTGACCGGGAGAGCCATGATTGGGTATGCAATATCTCCGTCGCCCATAATGCCTGCTCTCCTGATTTTCAGGAAGTTAGTAAAGGTGTCCTTCAGGCCTGTACCGGTTGGGCAGGTCCCTGGGTCAAGCACAATGTCCTTGATGCCAGCTTCTGCGAAAGTCTTTGCAAGGCTCTTGAGAGCGTCAAGGTCATTAATGACTGAAATTACAACAGGCACTTTATATTCAAGAGCTAGTTCTCCGACTTCTTTCCAGTTGTCCTGGTTTGCAGCATAGAGCAGTGGATTTTTGTCCTTTGCAACCTCAAGTCCTGCTTTCAGAACTTCGGGGTTGTATGAACAGAAGATCATGGGCAAGCCTATTTCCGCTACTTTCTTTACTGCAGCAGCGAACTTCGCTGGATCGTTGGAAGCGGCCTTGATTGCCACACCATCGAGAAGCAGGTTGCGTCCTACATAGAACTTCTTGAAGTCAGCAATCTTCTTTACCCTCTCAATAAGAGCAGCTTCTTCCATGGTATCTGAAACATCGAAGAACATCTTTGTCTTATTAAAGAAGGTAAGTCTGTGGCGGTACAGGACGTCGTCCCCACCAATATTTGCTGCCCTCTCGCCTACTCCTATGGTAATCTGACGGATCTCAGGGGCAAGGAGCCTGTCAAGTTCGGCAAGCTTCTTAGCATACTTCTTTTCCTTTACCAGGGGAGGACAGTCTGCTGTCTTTTCAGACCTGTCGATAAGCTTGGAGGCAAATGCCATGCATGTAGGTTCACCACATTCTCCACAGTTGGTCTGGGGCAGGTACTTATAGGCTTCTAATGGGCTGTTTATTTTCATGTTTCACACCTCCGCTCCAATCCAGTTGGCAATATCAATGGGTTCTGCCTCAATTGTACCGAAAAGGGTCTGGGTTATGTGCTTCAGGACAGCAACCGAGGTCGGGTGCATCATCATGAAGAGGTCGTTTCCTGCAATGGCAAGAGACAGGCCTGTAACGATTTCCCAGATAGGTCCTCTGTATTCTCTCGGGCCCCAGTCAGAGTCCTGTCCCAATGGGGAGCTAACCATCCAGGATTCACGGGCACCCCATGCGTTAGTGGTGCCTGAGGACATTGGGAAGGTCAGTTCGTCATCACCCATAAGGGCTGCAAGACGGATACGCTCCATGTTGGTGTAGGCATAGTCGAGACCATAACCGAGTGCGGCAGTGGTCGGGTCCATGATAATCCTGTCTCTGGGCACGTTGCACTGCTTCATGAGCTTCCTGTTCAGTTCCTTCTGGGCGTTCATGTCCAGCTGGGTCCAGGAAAGCACGTCATGGTCGTACTTTAATGCGGCCTCTGCGATTGCAGCATAGTCAAGGTTCAGGCTGGCAGATGCAATGAGACAGCGTTCGCCTTCAGCAACTTCCGCTGCTTTTGCAAGAACAAGTGGGTCTTTCTGTGGGTTACCGGAACCGCCTATTGCGATTGGCACATCAACAGCCTGCAGTACTTCTTCAACTGTCTTGGCTGCATCCTTGGGCGAGGTGTCCTTGATGAGCGGGTCAGTTGAAATCAGGTGAATGGTGATCATGTCGGCGTTGAACTTCTCAACATTCTTCTTTGCCCATTCTCCAGGGTCATCCATGACATCGTCATAGTTTTCCTTGACAGCCTTTGCAAGCCCTAGCCTCATGTCGAATACGTCAATTGTGACCTGGTTCCTGTTGGGCATTGGAGCGTCAAAGTAGAATGGAAGGGCTTTCTCACCACCGAGCATGACCCTCTTGCCACGGCTGCCACCGTCTGCAGAGGTGTTACCTATTGGGACTTCCTGGATCTGGGTTGTCCATTCTTCTATGTTTGCAACGTCAAACTTGGCAGGGATAAGATCCTTAAATTTCGGGGCTGCTAGAGCAGGGGAAACTGCAGGAGCAGCTGCGGGAGCACCGATACCAACTGGGTAGCCAAACATGCCTGCAAGTCTTGCGAAGTGCTGGGCAAGGATTGCACTCTCCTGTCCAAGAGCAGCAGCAAGCATCGGGTCAAAGCCGCCTCCGAGTCCACCAAGATCGATCTCAATGTCCCCTTCTATAGTCACACCTTCAAAGGCCTCTACGTCCATACCCTTGAACATGTCTGTAATTTCGGATAACTTAATTTTCTTTGCCATGTAAACCTCACCGTTTCCGTAAGTTTTACGTTTTTACGAGTGACTGCATAATAAAGAATGTAATACAGAATGCATTTCCTGACCTTTTCCCTGTATAATACAGGAATCAGGACAGAAATAGCTCCTGCTCCGTTATTTATGAAGATTTCTTATGCTTTTTCAAGCCCTGAAATACGGGCAAGGGAATCCTGTCTCTTTTAAGGCATAGTATTCTGCAGTATTGTAAGGTCCAAAAGGAAACTGAGGATTAGATCCTCAGTTTTTTTACAATATTTTCAATCTCTACTGCAGCAATTGAATCATCTGGGATTTCGAAGAGAGGTATGCCTTTTATATCCATTTCCTCAATCTTCGGGTCGAGAGGGATCATACCTATAATATCAAGATTCAGTTCCCCGGCCAGTTTGACAAGTGCTTCATAGTTAGCATCTGTAACCTTGTTTGCAATAACATGAATTCTTCCAATATTTGAGTCCAGTTCACCTACAAGTTCACGAATCCTTTCGGCAGTCCGTATGCCTCTTCGAGAGGCATCAGTTACGACAATCAGGTCATCGATGTCTCGGATAATCTTCCGGCTGAAGTGCTCAAGCCCTGCCTCAGCATCAATAATCACCACATCGTAATTTAGGGTGAGCTTGTCCATTATGCCTCTGAGCAGGTTGTTTACGTAGCAGTAACAACCTGACCCTTCAGGCCGACCCATAACCAAAAGATCATAACCAGGCATTTCTTCGATGATCTCATATACCTTGCTTTTAAGTATCGACTCCTTGTTCATGTCGGGATTATCAGGCTTTGGTTTGGTGATTTCAGCCTGCAGATATTCTTTTGCATCCCCGACTGTTTTTACGTCCTCACAGCCAAGGGTTTCGGGCAGGTTAGTATCTGCATCTGCATCTACAGCAAGCAGGAACTTCCCATTTTTGGAAAGGTAGCGGATCAGAAGAGCCGCTACCGCTGTTTTACCAGTCCCACCTTTTCCCGTTATTGCAATTACTCTCGTCACAGAATACCCCTTTGAATTGTTTTTCTGTTTTAGGCGATTGCCTTTTGTCACTCAGTTATTTCTTTTCCTTCTTCTCGCTGATGATCAGCCTGTCAATACTAATCTTGGCGTTCTTGAGGGTAAGTTTTATTCCACCGGCACCACCAGAAACCATTGGCATTGCTGCCATTGCTGGCATCTGGAAGCCTGCTGCTGGCATCATCATTGGAGCTGCTGCAACAGCTACTTCTTCTTCCTCCTCTTCTTCCTCCTCTTCTTCCTCTGCAGCTGCCCAGTTGGCAACAACCGGGTGGTTCTTTTCTTTCAGGAAGGCTTTCAGGGATTCAATGTCAGTTGCATCCTTCTCAGTTGCGATCTTATCCTTGAGGTCTTCAGGAATGGTTTCATCGATCTTTTCCTTGAGCATGGAGGGGAGCCAGACAACTCTGTTCCATCCGCCATCAGCCTGGATGAACTTCGGGGAGTAGAAGTAGTTGACCCCAATTCCCAGGAAACCTACAATCTGCTTTCCACCACCGGTCTGGCCTGCCATTGTTGAGAACCCAATTCCATTCGGAGCCATTCCCTGGTATTCTCTGTTTACCCAGCCAATACCGTCGACTTCTGGGATGTAGAATCCGACCACTTCAAAACAGCCGCATGATGTGTGCGGACTGTCGAAGAAAGAGTGAAGTTTTATCTTGTCAAACTCTCCGCCAGAGAGCTTCTTTGCAATCTCGTTGACTCCGGAATATTCACCGGTGTTAGCGTCGAGAAGTTCACCCTTTGCGATTTCAAACTGTGGGCCTTCCGGGTCGACCTTTGCTGCTGCACGGCCGTCGAACCAGTTGATAGCACCGCAGAGGGCAATCCTGTCAGGAGAGACCACACAGACACTTGTCGGAGCAAAGGACTGGCAGAGGGTGCAGCCGTAGAAAACGTCCACATCTTCATCGTGAAGGTCCTTTGTCCTGGCATCTCTGGCCTTGAAAATCTCTATTGCTTCATCCATCTGCTTCTTGACTTCTTCCTCGTCAGTATAGAAGGTCACCTGCATTTTCTCGATAAAGGGAAGTTCTGTCTTGAAAAGCATCATAACAGCTTTTCCGAAGGGTTCGAGAGAATCCAGTTTTCCAGCAGTGTCTTTGGAAATTCTCATCCAGACGTCATACCTCTGGTTCAGGTGCATAATACCCTGGCAATAGTTGATGAAGTCGTGGACACGCCTTTCTACGACAGATTCAAGGTCAGGCTCTACAAGTTCTCCACCTATGTTGAAGATCATTGCCCAGGGATAGGTCTTGCCCTCTTCCATTTCCTTGATATCTGGACCGATAATTGTGACTTTGTCGTCTTCAATCTCGTCCATGGGCTTTGAACGAACAAGTTCGAGGCCGATGGACTTCGGACCTCCGAGTTCGACGAACATTCCTTCTTTTCTTACTCTTTCTCCTTCAAACATCGGGGAAATCTCAAATGGGAATTCTGCCATTATATTTCGCCTCCTAAATTAAACTTATAAAAGGTCAATTATCTCGTCCAGTGCTTCAATGTGATCTGCCTTGCTAAGGTTTCCAAAAGACATTGTTGCATTCTGGATGTAGTTTTTGTCTATCGAGATTGCTCTTACATCGCTGAAGTTTTTAGTTGCAGATAACACCTGATTGATGTAGTACTTCTTGTGGCCCAGGAGAACTATTGTATCATAGTTACCGCTGCCATCAAGTCCTGGCCAATTGGGATCTGTCAGATAGAAGCCAAGCTGGTGCAGGTTGATGTACTTGGCATTAACATCCTTGCCCACAAAGCCTGGCATTGAACTGCCGGTTGCTGCAATAGGGATGTTTTTTGCCTTTGCAATCTTCACTGTGCGGTCAAGAAGTTCTGGGTCGAGAACTCCAGTGCCTACTACGAGAAGTGGTCTCTTTGCCTTTGAGATCAGCTTGGCAGCTACTTCAGTGGTTATAGCTTTTGAAGTCTTTACACCATAACTGGTAAACAGTTTGGTGTTTTTAGTAGTATCAACCATCTTCAGGCCTCCTTGCAAAGTCTCTTAAGATTTGTTGGCTGTGCAGAGACATCGAACTTGATCTTCGGGCCGGAAATGATCTTCTTCTTCTTCCAGTCAATCTCCCATCCGTGCTCGGCTTCAAGTATCTTCAGGAGTGCTTCACGCTTGGAGAGCGGCAGGTCGGCTTCGTGCCTAACAAACTTCCACCAGTCTTCGGGCATAACACCAAGATACTTCTCGCTTAGCTCCATCCAGTGGGTGAGCTTGATGGATCTGCCCATGTTGTTGTCGGATACGCGGATACAGTTCTTTGCAATAATTACACAGGCTTCCTGCCAGGTCTCTGCAGTCGTAATAAGGAACTCCGGAGACGGTGGGATAGCCAGTTCAGAACCGTTTCTGCTGTCGTAGAGCTTCCACTTGCTCTCATCATAGGTCTTGGCAATCAGGGCTCTCCTGTACTTTCCGCTGTGAGGTCCAAGCACTGCAGGAATTCCAAACATATTGCATCCTGTACCGATAGCTGCTGCCTTCTGGGAGTAAGCACCCCATGCAAGTCCTACTGCACCTACACGGTTGAGTGTGTAATCAGCGATCTCGGCAAGGTTGCCTGAAAGGTTTCTCTGGGCAAAGATTCCGGCGACTTTGTGAGCTGTACCTGAGATGTGAGCGTTCGAGACGCAGGAACCCGTGTTGAGGATGTTACCTCTCTCGAATTTGCCTGGGAACCTCTCGTAGAGAGTCCTGCCGTCGGCATCCTTGTACATACCGATGTCCATTGCGGAACATCCTGACACTGCAACGATATAGTTCCTGTTAAGGAATTCCTCTGCAATGTTGTATACGTCCTTGGAGCCTGCAGGGTAGTTGGAACAGCCGATAATTGCAACGATACCGGGGGTGGTACCCATAACCAAGTTCAGACCTTCTGCCCTGATTTCAGCATCGCTTACCTGACCTCTTCCTGCTCTTACCAGACCTTTCTCTTCGGCAATAGCTTTCTGGGCAGCCTTCTCAATGACGCTCAGGACAGGTACGTCCTTGTTACAGACCTGTTCACACCTGCGGCAGCCTACACAGAGGTCGTGGATATATTCCAGAGCAGAATAGTCTCCTTCTTTTGCCAGCTGGATTGCATCAGGGATATCTAGTTCTTCTGGGCATGCAATTGCGCATTCTCCACATGCTACACACTTGGCGACGAGGTTTGTCATTTCCTCATCAGTGGGGATGGCTGAAATTCCCTCCCGAAGTGGAGCCATTTCCATGGCAATTCTGGGTACAAGTTCTCCAAGCTTGTCATAGTCCAGCATTACGCAGCCTGGAATCTTTCCGGTCTTAATATCTTCGACAATTGCATCCACATCATCATTGGTCCTGTCTGGTAGGCCGTACATGACTTTCTCATTGGATGCGATAACTGGAATCTTAAGTTTCTGTCCTTCTTCTACGAGGTCAGCCCTTACACACTGTTCGTCAATGACAATTACATCAGGAATTCCGGAGCGTACAACCTTAAGTTCCTTTGAAATAGTACCAACGATCTTTGCATATGGGGCTTTTTGATCTTCTCTCTTGTACCTGGTCATATCGAATGCGGTACAGCAGAGACCTCCGATTTCCAGCTTGTCGGTAAGATCATTATCTTCCATATAGTCCATAATATAGGTAACACCGGCAACGTTGTGCCCAATAGCGATTATGACTGGCTTTGTGGCATCAAGTGTTCCCATACCTACTTCAACAAGAGGGGCATCAGGATCGGACTTCGGGAAACCAAGTGCAGTAACCTGAGCGATATCGGAAACCTCCATACCCACGTGATCCAGGATTCCGGCAAGCATTGCCTTGTTATCATAGTCAATTGCTGCTCCTTCCTGTCCTGCGTGAATAGTTGCAAGTAACTGGCCAAGCTCTTCTTCAACATACTCCATTATGGGTTTGAGATCGCCAAGGGTCTTTGGCTGCCTTCCTGTGACAAGCTGGATATTGGGGGCGATTACATTTGAGGCGCCCATGTTGATTGGCATTTCCTCTCCAAAGAGGTTAATAATGTGATCAAGCAGGTGGCGTCCGTGTGCACTGTGACATGCACAGCCTGTAATGCAGCGCAGGAAGAACTCTCTTGCAGTCTGGCCTTTCATATCAAGGCCGCATGCACCTCTCTTGTTCCCTTCCAGGTTACACGGTCCAAAGGTACAGTAACAGCACTGGTCACACATTGGAGTATAGACAGGCTCATATCTATCAAACAGTGTAAAACTCCAGTCCCTTACTGCAGCGGTTGTGGGGAAGGGGGTCGGACCCATCGGGCCAAGTTCTTCTTTAGCAGCCTCCTTTGCTGCCCCTACAATATTATTAATAGTGATCTGAACAGATTCCAGATCTTCTATAGAAAAACTCCCGGTAGTTAGTTTGCTCATTTGAGCTTTACCTCCTAAATTTGTTCAAAGTCGACTTCATCAAGACGATTGCAATTTACGATACTCGGCGTATTCTTAATGATTATACATTATATATTTTGCCGTCTGCTTTAAAGTTACAATCGTTTAAATAAGGTTTATCTGGTAAAATACTTCTAGTTGTTTCTTTTAACTATTAAAGTATCATACCAACGTTTTTCTAACTAAAACCGTTTTTAGAGGGAACATTTCCTTGTAAAGTCGTTTTTAGGGCTTTAATCTCTTCAAAACTGTTTTTACGCCCTATGTCTAAAAAAAATCGTTTTTGCCAACGATTGAGACCTTAATCTTGAGCAGAGGTCGCTACCGATGGGTAATGAACATTAATTAAATGTCTTTAACGTACCAAATCTATATAACATTTTCTAATTTGTAACATACCATTTCGACAAGGGTAAAATGAGAACATTTAAAATCCTCCTACTTGGTGAATCTATTGGAGTCTTTATGTAAAAAAAGAAATTAACCATATGATGCTGTTTTTCCTTCAAAGTCCATCAAAGTATTGGTATTTTTTTTCTTAGTGTTATTAATTGTTATTAATTATGTCATTTTTTCATTTTTAACACAAAAAATTCTGTAAATATTTGTTACCTGAGGGTATACAAATTCTTAGGCAAAACTTATCTTTCTAGGAAATATTTAATTAAAATAATATTATTGATTTTATAATTATCTACTTAATAAGTAAATAGGAAATTATTTATATCTTTAGCTTTGCCATATGGGTTTATACAGTAAACACCGTAAACTGTTTTCGTGTTTTTCCAGAAAAAACATAAATATAATCTTCTCGGTTTAATATATGCCGAAATATTTACTGACTTATATATTTCACACTTTGATTAAAATTGCATTGATCCATCTGATAGTATGCAGATTTTGTTGTAATATCATAAATCTTAAGAAATTATTGAGTCAAAATTTCAACATCTCAAGATTAATTTTATCTATTGTGCATAAAGCTCGATTTAAAAACTATTTCGGAATCCTTACTAGATTTAAGTCCAGGATCTTTTTCGTTGGAAAGGTTAAGTGAAGATAAACTGACTTACTTAATTGGCGTTTCTCAAAATTGAGTCTTTAACTAAGATGGTTGAATCTTTAACTAAGATGGTTTTCCTATGCAGGTATATAGAGGTTTACTGCTTATCCTTAAAGCACTTTAATATAATGTACTAAAGCACTTTAATATAATGTACTCAGTTCGATTTCATAATAATGAGGTTAATAATTTATTTCAACATTATAACATAGTATATGTTCACATAAATCTCAATTATTTAGTCAGCTATTTTAATCTCAAAAATAGAATTGTAAGCAGATTTAGAGGGATTGAAACAATTATAATATGACTTATTATTATATTATTAAATCGGAGAGTAATTTGAAATATGCTTGATTATACATCTTATATACCTGGACGTGAAATAGATGGCAAATAAAGATTCTATTTTTGCAAGCCCGTCGATAGTAATAATTTCTCTTTGCATACTTTCATTTTTCTTGGAAATGGTTCCAGGTATAGGTTATTTCTATGTAAACGCTTTCCAGTTTGACCCTAATTCTCTTTTTACAAGGCCCTGGACGCTTATTACATATATATTCCTGCATACCGGTTTATTACATCTTTTATTCAATATGCTTGTCCTGTATTTCTTTGGAACTGCACTTGAAAATCGGGTTGGAAACAAGCAGCTTCTTGCAGTTTTTTTCACTGCCGGAATTCTATCAGCAATAGGGTATACTTTCCTGAGCCAGCCCGTTTTCAATATCTCTCCTGGCCCCATGATGGGTGCAAGCGGAGCGATCTATGGGGTTTTTGCAGCTCTTACGGTGCTTGAGCCGAATATTCGCGTCTACGTTTATTTTATCCCAATGAAGCTAAAACATGCTCTTGTGCTTTTTGCTCTCTTTGACTTTCTTATGGTTAACTCATCGGACATGATAGCCCATACAGCTCATCTTAGTGGTCTCTTTGTTGGTCTCTACATGGGTTTCCGTATAAAGAAAATTCAGGAAGAAGTTCGAAGATCTAGATACATTAGCAGGTGGTAAATCTGGAAGAGAATAACTTTCTCCAGGGCATATATTATCATCCAAAGCCAGAGCCTGGAAAGAAAATTCCGATCCAGATTTTAAATTTCAGGAAGTTATTTGCAGCTTGGTCTCCTGAATTAAAAAAGACTCTGTACTTTGAAAAATTGCCCTAGGAGGTGGAGGATCTGAAAAGGGTAAGGGAAATTATTCTTCTCCAGGTTTATGACTGGCTTGCGGGCAGAGAAGGGTTGATAGAACTTAATGAACTGGAATTTAAACAGTTCATGGAGGTTTATGAGGCTTTTCTGGAAAAACTTGGGGAAATCCAGTATATCAGGCGTAAAAAAGGGAGAAAAACGGAAAATGTCTTTGAACTTAAGGAGTCTCAATATGTTGTCCGGGAGGTAAGAAAGGGACCCTTTTCTGATAGATTATAACAGGGCTTATTATATAAATTAAATTATGTTTGTTATATAAATTATCTGCTATATTTTAATACAACTATGTGCTATGTTTCTATAGATAGGAATTTTGTCCTGCTTGAGTTTTTTGTTCCTTTTCAAGAAGAATCTCTGATTCCTCAGTTCAGTAATTTACAAAAGGGTAAGTTGAAAACTTAGTTGCCTTAATATGCAAATGTTTTACTACAGAAAAGCAGATATTAAGTATTATTGGGTTATATGCAGATTGTAGTATCAAAACTTAAATATTAGAAGTTCGAATTTCAAACCTCAAAAACTGACAACTAAAGCATAAGTTCTGCACCGGCAGATTGGAGGGCTGCTGGAAGTGTAGCTTTCCCCCAGAGCTAATGCTGTATTAGTTATATAGCGCAAACACACAAGATGCAGATTCCGTGAACTGCAAGATGACAGAGGACATTGATGATGAAACCTGTAAAAAGCGGAATTGACACGATTTCAAAATACCTCCGCTCAAAAAAAGAGCTTGGCAGGCGGAAAATAGGACTTCTAGTGGATGGTCCGAATATTCTTAGAAAAGAATTTGACGTAAATCTTGAGGAGATAAGAGACGTCCTGAAAGATTATGGTAACATCAAAATCGGGCGCGTTTTCCTTAACCAGTACGCTTCTGACAAGCTTGTGGAAGCTATCGAAAATCATGGGCTTGAGCCTATAATCTGTTCTAGCGATGTTGACGTGCGCCTTGCAGTAGAAGGCATGGAGCTAGTACATAATCCTAACATTGACACCCTTGCAATCGTAACTAGGGACGCGGACTTCAAGCCACTATTGAACAAAGCAAATGAACACGGCAAAGAGACTATTATTTTCGGGGTCGAACCAGGCTTTTCCACAGCGCTCAAGAATTCGGCGGATTATGTTATTCTTATGAAAAAAGATAAAATGAGCAGCTATGATAATTCTGATGAAATAGGCTCAGAAGGAAAAATGGATGCATCAAAATATCAGGACAGCCTGTATGAAGAATCTGTAGAAGAGACCTGATTAATGTCCGTCCTTTTATGATATTTCTTTCAACTTTTAAGGTTAATAACTCCCAACTTTTTTAAGGGCGATTATTTTCATCTTTTTAAGAATAATTAACATCTACTCCGAGAATCTCCTTTTTTCCGGCGAAAACATCCCTTGCTATCTCGGCACAGCCTATCGCAGCATGCCACCTCCCAAGACACTGACATTCTTGCCCCAGGTGTGCATCGATTTTTTTCTGTACATATTCGAATTCGCCTACAGATCCAGCAAGAAATACTTCTCCATTTGTCTCATAGTCCTTTAGAAGGAGCTGCATTGAGGTGATTTCCATAGCCGAAAATAACGCAATAGTATCAAGGGCAAGGAGGGCAGGACTCTCTCCTTTTCCGGCTGCACTGAGTAATTCTTCCCTATCTTTATAGGAGGTCATTTTTAGAGTCCCTGCTTCCATAAAAGCCTGATTTGCAGTACAGTGTCTGTTGTCTACATCTCTGATAGCTTGCAGGTCTAAAGGACCGTGATGGACACCCGGAGCAAATATGCAGGCATCAATTGCACCAATCACTTTCTCGTTAGCAATGGCAAGAGTAACAGTATTTGAGCTTATATCGGAAACCACAAAATTTTTATAGCCAAGGCATAGGATGTGATAAGCAATTCCTAGCTTCTCAGGACTTGTAAGATGAGAAAATACTTTCATTCTGGGATCTACCTTGCTCTCAATATGAAGACCAGGGATTGCTATAGCAGGAATTCCTGAGTTCCGGATTGCATCAAAAACTCTGGTGCCTCCTCCTGTTTTTTTCCCAGCACCTTCAATACTTTTGAGCCCTCTTCCTTCTAGGTTCCTTACATCTTTAATCGTGGAAAATCCGTCTCCCATAGAGTATGTCAGTGCGACCAGATTGATTGCCTCACGCTGAACTCCAAATTTTTCCTCAAGCAAGGTCAAAATCTCATTTTCGGACATAGCAGCTGCCTCAGCCCTCCCAAGCTCAAAGGTCAGGGTCTTTTGCTCCTTTATCAGAGCAAAGCGCATTGCAGTTGTACCGTGATCTATCCCTATAAACGCCAATTATTTTTCTCTCCTTTAACGCCTCAGAGGGCAGCTTTTAAGATTTCATTCAGTTCGTTCATAATTCTGTCTCCCTCTTCAGCGGTCCCAACTGTTGTCACCAATCTTATTTCCTGGATACTCCTGCCTTCAGAGAGTAATAATCTCAAGTTCCCTCTCGCATCCGCACGCAGTATCTTTCCGGTCAGATTTCCTCCAGCAGTGCCTTTTACGGAAATTACGGACGGGATTACCTTTTTTACTTCAGGGTGCTGGCTTACAAGTTTTACAAGCTTTTTTCCAGCCCTTCCTCCGATAACTGTTGTATGGGCTCCACCAAGCTTTTTTTTCGAGGAGTTTTGTGCGTTTTCCTGTAAGTTGGTTCTATTTTCCGTCATTCTAGTCAAACCAGTACCCTGTTTTTCTGACAACTTTTTCTTTCTCTTATTTATTTCTTTTTATATTTATTGTGTATATTTATTTCTCCGGCTGGAATCTAAAGAAATCTTTCAGGCTATATTGACTCTCATTAAGGTTTTGTCATGGAGCATTAAAATTTTGTCCAGCAGCCAAAAGCTGTAAAAAGAAGTCGTTTCAGAATCTGGAAAATATAAGTTTGCTGATTCTGAACCGTTAGGTATTCTTTCCTTTAAATGTTATCTTCTTTTCCGGAAACCCGGTTTCTCATTAAAATCAGATTTTTTCAAGTTCCTTCATGGTTATGAGCTTTATACCCTCTTCTTGAAGTGTTTTAACTGCTTTTTCAATGTCGTTAACCCTGACTATTAATAGGGCTTTCTGATCTCTGGTAATAAAGGCATATGCATAATCAATATTTATCTTGACTTTTCCGAATACTTCCGCAATACGGGACATGCTTCCAGGAACATCCTCCATTTCAATCCCCAACACACTGGTTTCAGAAACAGTAAACCCTGCATCATGGAGTATATCGTGCGTATAGTCAGGCCTGTCAACAACCATGCGGATTATCCCGAAGTCCCCGGACTCAGCAATGGTAAATGCCCTGATATTTACTCCAGCGCTCTTTAGTTTATTTGCAACGTTTGCAAGTCTGCCAGGCTTATTTTCCGCAAAAAGGGAAATCTGCTTTATTATTTTATCTTCCATTCCAGCACCCATGTCCTTATACTGCTTGTTATTATTTTTACTTACTTCCTTTTTTGCTTTTTATCAGAGTATAATAGGTTTCCAGTATACTTTAAGCTTACATGCAGTTTTTAAGCTTTAAGTCAATTTACTTTAAATTCGGTGACTTATTTTTACATTTGTTTATTTTTTACATCAAGTGACTTTATTTTTGCGTCTGGCTCTGCCTTGTAAGAAGAGTTTTGAGAAACAAAAGCCAAAAAGGAAGCTCTGCAGAATACCAACATTCTGCAGGTTTTATATTTCAATCCTCGAAACTTTCAAATTTTCCGCTTGTCGATAACTTTCTTTGACTTTCCTTCCGAGCGGGGTAGAGAGCCGTGCTCCACCAGCTCCACCTCGACTGCGAGGTTCAGTACGCTTTTAAGCGCACCTGAGACCTTTCTTTTAAGTGCCATCATATCTGACATCTTATCGCTGAAGGCAGACCCGTGCATTTCGATCTGGACTTTCATGGAGTCAAGGGGTCCAATCCTGTCTACAATAATCATGAAGTGGCTCCCAACTTCTGGAATCTTCATAAGAACCGATTCGATCTGTCCTGGGAACACATTGATGCCACGCACAATAATCATATCATCTGAACGGCCGCTGATGCGTGCAATTCTTGGGTGAGTTCTTCCGCACGCGCAGGGTTCCGAAAGTTTTCTTGTAAGGTCTTTTACCTTGTAGCGGATTAGAGGAAGAGCCTCTTTAGTCAGGGTTGTAATTACGAGTTCACCGCGCTCTCCATCAGGAACAGTTTCTCCTGTTTCAGTGTCCAGGATCTCGACCAGGAATTTGTCTGCCCAGATATGAATTCCGGATTGTGCCGAACATTCGGTAAAAAGAGGCCCGCTCATTTCCGAAGTTCCATAAATGTCATAAGCTTTGATTCCTGCTTCGTCTTCTATACGTTTCTTGAGTTCCTCAGTCCAGGGTTCGGCTCCGAAGAATCCTCTCTTTAATTTCGTTTCTTCCTTGATGTTCATTCCTATTTTTCGTGCAGTCTCGATCATGTAAAGGAAGTAAGAAGGCGTGCAGGCTATAGCAGTGACGTCAAGGTCCATCATCAGCTCAAGCTGGCGTTCAGTATTCCCGGAGCTTGTAGGGAGTACAGTTGCACCCAGTTTTTCACATCCGTAATGGGCACCGAGTCCTCCTGTAAAAAGCCCGTACCCGTAACTTACCTGAAGAATATCGTCTTTCCCCATTCCAACAGAAGTGAATGCTCTTGCAAGGGATTCAGCCCACTCATCAATATCCTGCTGCGTATACCCTACAACGGTAGGTTTGCCAGTTGTACCTGAGGAGGCATGGAAACGGGTTAGCTGTGAATTTGGGACGCAAAACATACCTATTGGATAGGTATCTCTGAGATCCTGTTTAACTGTAAAAGGTAATTTTCTAATATCTTCAAGAGTTTGGATGTCTTCCGGCTTAACGCCGTGTTCGTCAAACCTTTTTCTATAGAAAGGGGAGCGCTCATACACATAATGTACAAGTTGTTTCAACTTTTCCTCCTGCAGTTTTTTTAAATCCTCTGCAGGCATCGTCTCTATCTCAGGATCCCAGTATTCTGGCATTTTTTCTCACTCTGTATCTCTCATAATCCCAGGCTCACAATTTAAGGCCTGGTACTTCTTTAGCTTGTTTTTTGCGTATATATCTTATCTCATGCCCTTTAAGGTCATGCTTCAGCAGGTTCTCTCTTATTTCTATATTTAATCTTGCTTCTTACCCTTGAATTCCATTGTTTCCAGCGAACATTCACTTCCGGCAGATATGTATCAAAGATTAAATTGGATTATCGTATAAATATTAGCGGTTAGGCTGAAAAAAAATTTAAAGTATACTTGAAAGCTGGTTATATAATGGGTAAAAATCCTAATAGGTAAAAGTCCTCCGGCAAATCCTATCTGAGTTTTTAAACAACAGGCAATTCACTTGCAGCCGGTAAATCATAAGGCTCCAGATTTCGATGCTTATAAGCAGATTATTAAGATAAACTAAAAAGGTAAATTGTTAATTTAGGATTCAAGAAGCTGTTTTGAGTTGTGGAATATCGTTCTTCAAAGAATTATTCATCTTCCTCTTCGATTTCATCTTCAAATGTTATCTCTTTTGATGTTGCCCCAAGAGAGGTTTCAAGAATCTTCTTTGTTTCTTCTCTGCATTTGTCCAGAACTTCTTTCATATCAGCGATAACATCGATCCCGGCAGCTCCGGAATGCCCACCGCCTGTACCGTTATACTCACTACTTATATCTTCCATTAACTGCCCAAGATTTACTCCGACATTAACAGCATCGCGTTTCGCTCTTGCACTTATTCTTACGCTTTCACCTTTGGTTGTGCCAACAAAAGCAATATCTGCACCAATATTAATGAGCATAGAGGATGCAGAGCCTCCAAAAGAGCTGACATGGGAAGAGGCAATCAGCATATCGTGTACTCTATCGAGCTCGACGCGGCTTGCGGCTTTCAGAATAGCTATACGCATAGAAATATCCTGTGGGGTAGCAGCCATAAGGTCCAGCACTTCTCCGTACTCTACACCACTGTTCTCGATAATCTTTGCCACTGTCCGGAATGTGTCTGCGGTTGCATGCTTGAAATGTCCAGTATCTGTTACGATTCCTGTGAGCATTCCAATGCCCACACGCCGGTTAATCGGCGCCCCCATTACTTTTAAGATATTATAAACTATTTCGACAGTGGAGGTACTATTTCTGTGCAGGTAAAACTCGGCATTTTCTGTCAGAGCGGTAGTTGTATGGTGATCGATCACGCAATATCTTGTAAGTTCCAGATCATTCAATTGAGCCTTTGTCGAAGTATCAACCACAACAACAAAACCGTAATCAGCAGGGTTGGGTTTATCCACAACTTCAATTCCGAGTCTTTCTATAAGTACGGATGCTACGCGATTGCGACCGTCCACGAGTCCGACAGTACCTCCTATAGCTTCTGAAAGGGCAAAAGCACTGCTAATCGCGTCCGGATCTGCGTTCCGGTGGCATAGATATAAAATATTTCGATAGTCAAGGAGCCGGTTGAAAAACTCCGCTTCATCAACTTCCATTGTCCACTCTGGCTATCGTTTTTACGGGTGTTATCTCCCTGAATTCAAGAATTTCGGGATTTTGACGTACATATATTGAATTTTAGCAAAGTTGTTTTTTATTTCCTAATTCCCTATACGGAAATAAAAAACGTGGTTATTGTGCCCTGGGGCCCAATGCCTGCTGTATCTGCTCCTGAAGCTGTTTGAAGCGGGATGTGAGTCTTTCTTCCTGCCTAGAAATGGACTGAAGCCTGAGTGAGAGAGTTTCTTCTCTGTCTTTCAGTTTTGCAATAGACTCTCCTTTGCTCGTTTTTATTACCAATTCCCCTACATTACGATAGACTACTGCATCGTCAGTGAGCCTTTCTAGCTCATCAAGAGCCATCTTGGATTCTTTTTGCATAGCTTCAATCTGTGTTTTTTGCATGGCAAGCGCCTGAATCTGCTGCTGTATCTGCTGAAGCTGTGCTATCTGATTTTGAACTTGAGGGGGTAATTCTGCAGTCATCTGATTTTTCACCTGAGTCCTCAATAAACCTGAAGGGATTTTAATGTTTCTGTCCTTGCAGCATTTGAAAAATCAACTTTACTGTCTAGTATTAATCTTGTAACTCCTTCTGCTAGATATTTAAATAACAGATTAATCTTAATAGTTGGACAGTATTATAATTCAAAATCTGAGATACAATTCTAAAATGTGTAATTATAAAAACATGTAATTAGGTCGTGCACAATTAGTTAGTTGATGTATTTCCAAAACACTTTTAGTGGTGCATCATACCTTTTTTGCAATCCAGTAAGGTTAATAGCATGCTTGATGCACGAAACATAAGGCATTTCTAGCACTGGAAAATTAATCATGAAAACATCAACTGCTTAATGATGGACGACCTGTAATTATAATTCACTTAATTAAATCGTATTGAGTTCGTTAATTATATTAAATCCCTTTAGTTATATTAAATTCATTGTTTATACTAACTTTGTTAAATTATAACTAACCTCAATAATAGCCTCAGTAAAACAGTTTTAACACTTAGTTAATTAAACGATATGCAGGAGATATTCGAAAATGGAAAAAGACGGAAACCTTAAAGAAATAAAATCTCTGCTTGAGATATTTACAAACGCTCACGGAATTTCAGGCTTTGAAGATGATGTCCGAGAACTTCTAAAAAAGGAGCTTGAACCCTATGTTGACACTATGCGGAGAGACTGCATGGGAAACCTTATAGCTGTCAAAAAGGGAGAAGGCCCTTCTATAATGCTGGCTGCCCACATGGACGAGATAGGGTTCATGGTTAGGTATATTGATGATAATGGTTTCCTCAGGTTTGTTGGGATTGGGGGATGGTTTGACCAGACAATTCTTAACCAGAGAGTTGTGGTTCACGGCAAAAAGGGTTCAATTCCCGGAGTTATAGGGTCCAAGCCCCCTCACGTAATGAAAGAGGAAGACAGGAAAAAACCCGTGAAGCTGGATGACATGTTCATCGATATCGGAGCAAAAAACAGGGAAGATGCTGAAAACCTGGGAATTGAAATAGGCACAACAGCCTCAATTGACCGGGATTTTGTGTCCCTGGCAAACGGAAAGGTGACTTCCAAGGCTTTTGATGATCGGGCAGGTCTTGTGATCCTTATTGAGGTTATGAAGCAACTTTCCAAGCAGAAAATTGAAGCAAATGTCTATGCTGTAGGTACTGTTCAGGAAGAGGTAGGACTTAAGGGAGCAAGAACCTGTGCTTTTGGAGTTTGCCCAGACCTTGCGCTTGCCCTTGACACAACTATTCCTGGAGACCATCCTGGCATCAGTAAAACCGATTCTTCCCTGGAACTTGGGAAAGGTCCTGTAATTACCGTAGCCGATGCGTCCGGAAGAGGCCTTATAGCCCATCCTCAGATTCTTAAGTGGCTTAAAGAAACTGCTGCTGAAAATAAGATTCCTTACCAACTTGGCGTAGGGTCAGGAGGGACAACCGATGCAACCTCAATACACCTCTCAAGAGAAGGTATTCCTACAGGTACGGTCAGTATAGCCACTCGGTATATTCATTCTCCGGTTGAAGTTCTGGATACGGCCGATATTGAAACGTGTGTTTCTCTTATTGTAAAAGCAATAGAAAATATTGGAAAATACTTTTAAGGATAAGATGTCGCGCCAAGAACAAAAGCTCGCATAAAACCAATAGAAAATTCAGAACGATTCAATCCTTAAGGATTGACGCAAAACCAGTTTCGCTTCTGAATTTTTGCTTAGCGTTGGCAGAGTTGCGCCAATAAAGTTGTATCTCTGCAAGGCACTGTCAGAATAGGCAGTTTCGGCTATATAATACGACGACAGAATGACCTATCTTTAATTTAGAGATAATTAGCTTCCTCTGACAGGTTCAGGGATGAGCTTGCAGATCTGATCCTGTAGCCCAATAAGATCACTTGAATGAAGATACAGTTTTTCTTCATTTTCTAGGCTCAGGCAAAGTTCATCTCGCTCTTCATCCTGATAGATTCCTTTGCAAATAGCAGTCATTTGAATTTTGGCAAGCGGAATTTCAAAAAGAATTTTGTTAAAAGCCTTATTCCATCCAAAAATCCGGTGGTTGGTTACATATATGAAACAGTATTTCCAAATCGGATGAAGTTCCTGAAAAAAAGAGCCGTAGAATTGTAATTCAATCTCTTCGTCTTCTTGAAGTAGAGGGCTTGTTTTCCGATGTTCGAGTTGCCAGGCTCTAGTTTTTTTATCAAGCTCTTCAAAAAGTCCATATTCAAGCATGGTCTCAATGGATGCAATTGCAGCTTCCAGTTTTACTCCGAGCAGGGGAATTCCTGCAAGTGAAATTATAACATCGGCATTAATAAGTACACCTTTTGTGACCATTCGGTTCAGCAGTTCCCCAAGACTGTCTTTTTCACGTTCAGGTTTCATCCTCAATATTCCCCTTGAGATCAACAAAATTGAAAGGCGCCCACGGCCCTGTAAATCTTACTGCAAATTCTTCTCTTTTGTTTATCTTCTCAAGGCTTTGCCCAAATCTGTCAACGTTCTCCTGGGCAACAAGGCAAGAAAACGCAACCATAACTTTTTTACCTGCATATTTTTCAGGCACATAGGGGATTTTTTCCTCAATTATTGTTTGTATTGAATTTTCTTTTATTAATTTTCCAAATTCCCTCCCCATGCTTGCCAGATGATCGCTTACTGCTTGCTTCAAACCCAGTTCGAATTTCTTTTTGAAAATGTAGGCCTTTCCCTTTGGCATGGTTTCTATTTTCTGATCTATCTCTTTAAGTTCAGGTATCGTCTCTATAATCTGTTTTTCCAGAATCTTAGGGTCGTAAAAAATCTGTATCGAATATTCTGCAGAATTTTTTAATCTCTCAAGTTCTCTTTTATATAATCCGTAGTTTTTTTGAAGCCATCTTTTTATGGTTTTATCATCCCCTCTGGCAAGACATCCGAAAGAAAAAGGCAGTACTGTATTAAAATTCTCAGTAGCTTTGTCGATCACATAATTGTGATTCAAAATCCATTGTTTAGCCTGCTCTTCATTCTTTGCAGGCTCGGGTTCGGGTTTCGAAGCATGTACAACAGCTGCAATATCTTGAAAAACAATCGTATACACAGGACTATCGCCGAGACCAACATCTCCCAAACTTCTTTCTTCTTCCGTGTTAGCTATCAAGTAAAGATATCTCGCCTGGTCGGTTTCGGTCATGTTTCTCTACCTCTTTAGCCCATCTTGCAGGGTTCATTAACTTATCCACTACATCATCTACAACTTCATCCAGTCCGCAACGCACGGATTCAACAGTATCTTCGATATTGTTGTCCGCCTTTATAGTTTCAAGTGCCTCACTCAGATCTGCAAGTGCCTCTCCGAGTCTCTCGATCTCTTCGTCGCTAAGGCTCTCATTTTCGATTCTAAGAAGTGCCTGCTTTTCAAGTAACTCCGTTATTATTTCAACAAGAGCTACAACAAGGCCCAATAAGCCTTTTTTCAGATTTTTTTCATCAATCTCAATTGGCATGGCACTCTCTCCTTTGATTAATCTGAATCAGCGTTTTTTTTTGCTTTTTATTTTTAGCTGCAGTACCTCGTTCTTAAAACTATTTTCCATGATTGCTTCTGCTTCTGTAGGTAAAACTATGGTTTTACTGTACAATCCCGCAGAAATCTGCAGTTTGCTACCTTCAAGTTCTATTTGGACATCTTCTTCATTGGCCCCCGGAATTTCGGCAATTACGGAAACATTCCCCTCTTCTTCGAAGACGTCAAAAACAGGCTCAATTTCTGAAGACTCAATTTTTACTTCTTTTATTTTCGTTTTAGGCATTCCTCTTGTCGAGACTGTTCCGGGTCTGGTGTCAAGAGGCCTTATTGACAGGCCATAGCTTACAGTAGGCTTTTTATCACTCCAGCCAGTTTCGAGCCTATGTTTAATTTCCGAATCGGTGTCTGCAATTCTCTGTCTAAACTCTGGAGAGGTCTTTTCAAGAGTTTTTACTATTTTTCCAAAGCCCGGGATAAGAGAACTTACAAGTTCTCCAACAATACTTTCTCCACCATATCCGACAGGTTCCTTTTTTTCACCAAGGCTTTTCTCAAGTTCCTTTATCCTTTCTTCCATAGCCTTGACTTTGGGTTCCCACTCCTCTTTCTCTTTTACGGATCTGGCTTCAGATTCTTTTTCTGCGTTATCTTTTTCCATTTAACTCTCCCTTATTACAAACCCATATAAACATCACAAATTCCTGTACAGTATATTGTCAGATTTATCCGAATCATTTTGACTCAACGCAGGAACGCTTTTCTTCTTAAGCGGGCTTTCCCATCCACAAACAGGACATCCTTCACGTATCAGAAGTCTTTCTTCTCTTCGGTTTCCGCATTCTGGGCAGTTTGCGTATGTTTCAGATACTTTCTCCCAGGCTGGAGCATTTAAATTAGTTCCAGAAGGAAATTCAAGCCCGTATTTCGCCGCAGTCTCAAAGGATGCAATAGTAGCTGTAATCTTTACACCAAGAAGTTCTGTACCAGCAACAGATACAGAAATATCGGCGTTCAGCACAAGCCCTTTATCGAGAATTCTATCTATTACGTCAACAAGCCCTCCCGACTCCCTAACAACCGAATTTTTCATTGTTTCACCTTTTTACTGGTTCATATCCTGCTCCTTCTTTGACTTCCAGGTTCAGGTATGTGATGTGCGGTACTACTGCTAACAACTTGTTAAAACTCTTTATCTGCGTTGCGAACTGAAATCTTCCCTTGGGTCTTTCTTCAGCCTCTATGTCTCTTCCTGATCTTTGGTTTCTGAGATATGGGCTTCCAGGATCTTTCTACTTCCATTTCAGGATTATTAATTTTAACATGGTAAGAGTACTCAATTTTCGAGCCAACTGGTCCCTTGCAGTTGTTTCTTCCAGATTTCTCAGATGTTTCTTCTCTGTCCATCTCTTCAAGTAATTTGAAAAAATTCATTATATTCCAGCAGGATTCCCTAGATACTGATCCCTCGGACTCTGCATCCTTAGATTCAGGATTCCTATTTTTAGTGCGTTCTCTCTTTTCAGGAAAAAATGTCACTTCTGACACTGAGGTTCATCTCCTCAAAACGCTCTGTGAATTTAAGCTGCTCCATGAGACTGGATTTTGTTTCTTCGAACTCTCCCCTTGAGATTTCACCAAATTCGTACAGCATTTGATTCTCTTTTATTCTGCTTTTGACTTTTTCAGGGTTGTAAAGTTCTTTATATGCAAGATTTTTTATAATCTCTAATGTGTAAATGAGATCAAGCCCTGGAATTGTAATTCCCAGTGCTCGAAGAATAAGGTCATCAATGAGGAGCATTATCTGAAGCCTCCCCTCTGTTGAGACAATATGTGTATATCTACGAAATTGTAAGGTGACCAGGGTCCACTATAACTGACCTTAAAAGAATCGTATTTGGTTGTTAGCCTTTCAACCTCGTCGGAAAAAGCCTCTATCTTGTCTTTTTCTACAAGAAATGAACCATTCATTATAAGACGCTTGCTGAACAGGTTTAGATCCTTAGAATCAAAAGCAATTTGCTTAAGGCTTTTTGAAAACTCGGATTTGCATTGTTCTGCCTTCTGCATATCCCCGTCAAAATCTTTTGGCAAAATTATCTTTACTCCGAGTTCGACTTTGTTATCCACAATTTTTATGGCTTTTCTCATAGCCTTATGCCCGGATCGCATGGAGATCTCCACCAGTTTTTTGTTTTTGAAAACCATGCCATATGCCACAGGAATAACGCTGTACTTTTTCATTACCTCGTTAACCACTAAAGTATGGGTTTTTATGTCCTCTTCATCCCCAATATCATACTTCTTAAAAATTGCATCACTTACAACAGGAGAAAATTCTTTATATTTAATGGTGTATACTTCTTTTCCCTGAAAGCCTATGTTTCCGAAACTTTCCTGTTCGTCCTGGGCTTTTACTATGCAGTATACGTATTTCCCATTCTGATTGTCTGTATTCACCTTTTATTCCCCCCAAGGTGTGGATTTCAGAAACTCATTTTAAGTTGTCTGCTATCAGGTGTTCATATCCATAGTGTCAAATATTTCGATTCTGGATCGTTTGTTATGGGATCAAGGACAATCATTTGCCAATTTATCCTTGGATTCTTTCATATTAGTTAATATAATTCTTTCATATTAGTTAGTATATTAGTTAATATAACAGTCATCCTCTATTGCCATGACTCCTCTACGCCGCAGTCTCACTCTTCTGTATTCCATAACATTAAGATCGTTATCAAGCTTCATTTCATACATCCCAAGTATGTCCTGTGTATCGGGAACTGCTTTTCTCTCCAGGACTTCTAACTGGATTGTCCAATTATCTCCTTCCCTGGATATACCCACAACTCCCTCAGCTTTTTTCTTAACAAGATGTTCGATCTGATGAAGCGCTTTATCCCCGACTTCTTCTATTGTACTCTTTTCCTCCATGCAATCCCTTCCAAAAACGCATGAATTCTCAGATAGTTATTCTCAAAAATACATAAAACTCAAACTGAGTTTGAGTTTTATGGTAGTTCTGAGATCACACTCCTAATGATTTTCCCTTTTAAAGAATCATCTTTGAAATTTGTATCTGTGATATTAACTCGAAGAAGAAAAAGTCAGATCTTGCATCTTATGCATTAACTCTTTGTGCTTCTTCGATCGCCTCTGCAGCTTTTTCAATCCTTGTGATTTCTTCTGCATAGTGTAGGAATGTGTCTACAGATGCTATAACCACTCTAGCTTCAATTGTAAGTATCTCGATTCCAACAAGTGAAACCCTAGCCCATAAATCTACAACTACGCCTTTATCGAGTATAAGATCCAGCACTTCTACAAGACTGGAACTATCAGGACTACTATTTACCAAGCTTTCACCCCCTCACTGTGTTTTTTTACTTCAGCTTAAGCTGTACAAATCACAGTTTATATATTGAATAAAAGGGGACTTTTTGCTCTGAGAATGCGTCCAGTTACCATCCAATTACGAAAACAGCCCCCAAAAAATAAACTTCAGATTTGTACGACTTAGTTTTTTCCTTATATTTTAGGGCGACAGAAGTTGAAGTAACTTAGGATATTCATTTTTTTGCTACAAAATTTGTTTTAAATTATATTATCTTAATTGTACTAAATATTCAAACAAATGTAATTACTTTGTCACTCAAAAGCAGTTTAATGATACTGATTTCTAGCTTTCTTTATCTATTGAAGATATTAATTTCTGCAATAATAGAAATAGAATTAAAACAAATATTATTTCATATAATGTTATATAATTTCTAAGTTATATTTATCTTAAAAAATCAACACTGAACAAAAAATAATAGATACATAATGAGTATGAGCAGAGCTAATAAATGCAGATTATTATCGGAAATAATAGCTCTTAAATAATAGCTCTTAAAGGGATAATATCTCTTAATAGCTCTTAAATTTTTCAAGCTTGAGACAAATTTATTTTTCAGATTAAATAAATTGATAGTAATCGATTATTTCAGTATTATAAAAACGATTGAACGTTATATAAAACCATTATGCAATAACTTCACCAAGTTCTGAGGGGACAGATAGTTGCATTCAAGACAAGGATCTCTTGTTAGAGGCTCAAATTTTGAAATCCAAAAAGAATTCGGTGTTGAAAATCTAGTTAAAAAACACCTCGAGATAATAGTACTTTCTATTTTAAAGACACAGCCAATGTGCGGGCAGGATATTGTAAAAGAGATTTTCAGGCAATACCAGATATTTGTTAATCAAAGCTCAGTTTATCAAGTTCTATATACTCTAAAAGAAAAAAATATTCTCGAAGCAAGCACTACCAAAGGTGATATGAGATCAAAGGTATATGTCCCAACGGAACAAGGAAGCCAGATGATTTATTTAATGCTGGATGAATTTGTTTCATCAATGGAATACTTACTAATCACCTTAAAAGAAGATTTAAACCATAAGAAGAGACGATGATGGGACTTTTGTAGGCTACGTCACGGTTTAGGAATATGTTTGAGAATTAAACTGAAGAAACTCTGAGCTTTACCTTGGTCACTCTGAGTTTTATCTGTGCAATATTGAATTATATAATCTGTCGGAAACTAATGCAATTAATCGATCTGTTTATCTAGTGTGAGATTATGCGAAAACTTGTATACATTAGGATTGTGCATACCTCAGCAGATATGGGATCTTTGAGTGAAAAACTTCAGGAAGAAGTAATTTCCAAGATAGGAAGAGATAAGTGGGAAGAGACTCAGAGCTTGATCCGGAAATTCTGGGATGAACTTGAAAAAGAGGTTTTTGGACTTAAACTTGACTTTGAGCATACAAAAATCTATCAGGACGGACTTCCGTGTGGCGGAGAAATGGGGATGAAAATTGTACATACTACTGCCAAACGCGGAAGTCAGAATTACAGGCTTATAGAAAAACTTGTGGAAAGTAAAGCTGAAATAATTGATACTGAAAACCCGGAGCTTCTGATTGAGGAGAAAAACTTGCTGGTGGACATATATAAGAGTTTGACCTCAGATGATAGAGAAAAGGCAAAACAGAGATATGAAACTAGAAAAAAAGAGTTGTTGCAGGAAAGGGACAAGTATATAGCCTCCAGGATTAACAGCACCTTAAAACGTGGAGAAACCGGAATCCTGTTTATAGGTGCCGAACACAATGTAATTCCCAGCCTGGAGAAAGATATCGAAGTTATCGACCTTGTAAGAAAGGAATAAGTTCAGATCAATAGGCGTTCCTGTTTCGTATGTTTATTGCTGATGCTCTCGATTCAGTGAGCTTTTTTCCTGGGATCTTGGATTAGTTTCTCAACGGCAAAGTAACAATCGTCATATAGTTAACTGACAGCATATAGTTCAATCTGTTTACCTCTGACTATTATGTTTTTTAGCCATCTGTTTTATCTCTGGCTATTTATATTTTTTAGCCATCTGTTTACCTCTGGCTATTATGTTTTTTAGCCATCTGTTTTATCTCTGGCTATTTATATTTTTCAGCCATGTCTCCTATATAGCAGCTACAATACTGACATCTACATCTCAAAAACATTCACAGGTAACTCTCTTTCTTAAAAACCATTTTTATAGAAGGTTTTATGAAAAGCAATCATTATATAACTCATTATTATAATATTGTTATTATATAGCAATATGATTGCGGGTATCGTGGCTATTAGTGTCAATTATTTTGAGAGACTTTATTTATAATCATTCGAGGGCGCATAGCTGTGATCGTTCTCCAGGTTAAAATTAAACTTTGGAACAGGGGAGTACAATGACTGTTCAGAACCAGGCAAAAAATAAACCTAGTAGAACGAAAAGTAAACCCAGGAAGACTACAGGTCAGGGATGCCTTAAAGCATATTGAAAATATTCGGGGGTACCATGAAGGGTATTGCTAAGCTTCCAGAAGGTCGTGTAAGGGGTATCAGGCGGACTCCAAGAACTCGCCCAAGGGGTCTTGCAGGTATTGGAGAAGCTATCAAGGAGGCTGAAGAGAGTCTCGAGAGAAATCTAGAAAGAGCTGCAAGTAATTTTACAGAGGAAACTATGGGTTTAGGTAGTTCCTTAGGAGGAGGCATTTCAAATATCGTAGTAAGTGGGCTCACCAAAAATGCAGGAGGCATTATAGATCAGCTTACCAAGTCGTTTACAGACCAGCTCAACAAAACTGTAAGTGACCGTATAGATCCGCTCACCAAACCCATTATAGATAAGTTCGCCAATACTGTAAGCGGCCTTATAGATAAACTCACCAAACGCCTTATAGATCAGCTTACCAAAACTGCAGCAGGCCTTACAGATCAGCTCACCAACAATGTAGAAAACCTTATTGATCGGCTCACCATGATCCTTATAGATAGACTCGCCAGCATTATAAAAGACCTTATGAATCAGCTAACTAAAGACCTTATAGACCAGCTCACCAGAATTGCAAATTACCGAGAATCTGGTACATGAGCAAAGGGATAAGAAGCCTTATAGGTCAGCTCATCAAAAAAATAGGTTAGATTTTCAAAACTTCGGAGACCTTATAAGTTATCTCATGAGCTGATCCCAAAACTCAAAAACGAGTCTCCGAATCTTAAATCTCAATAACCAGTTGAGTTTTCGATTACGAAAATTGTTTTGAGATTCTTGTTGGCTTGAGAAATAAAACTTGTTTTGGGATAGCTCATCATAACACTCAATGAGGCTGCTCAAGGGTTTCTAAGACAATGTAAAAGTTATTAAAAGGCTGTATGCACTTTCGTAAGCAATCTAGAGGAAATTGCAGGTGGTATAACTTAGAAGCCACTGAGTCTGCACAGGGGTTAGATTTCCAATTAGGGAGCTGAATCTGGAACTAAAGGGAAGAAAAGCAGGATACAGGAATAGATCAGGCAATTAAGTCGATAAGAGTCAGTAATAAAAACATGTAACAAAAGCCTCTTTCATTCGCCTTTATCCAGTCCTAAATTATTTTGAAAATTATGCTGCTTACTCTAAACAGGACGGTGCTGGATAATGTGAGATCTGAAAACAGAATAATATATCTCATTTATGAATGACAATTTGCTTTCAAGGCATCCCTCCTTCTTTTGATACTCAAGCTCTCTTCATCAAAAACCTTATTAGGGAAGGTTTTAAGAAAAAGTAATTCATTATTATAATGGTACTAATATAAAGTAGTATGAGTGGGGGCATCACGGCTAACTACGCCGATAATTCGGTATCATCTTCGGTTCATGTTCACTTAAACGGTGTATAGCTGTGATTATTCTCCAGGGCTAAAAAGAATCTCTAAAAAGGGGGTATCATAAAAACTTAAAGCTAAGTGAGAAGTGAGCTTTGCAAACTGATGGATATAACTGGAGATACTGCGGAGAAATTCAAGAATACTGTAAAGGGTAAAACAAGTAAGGAAAGGTAAACACGAGAGGACATATATAACAGGTCAGGGAGAAATTGTAATTATCTCCAAGATCGATAAGAGGCGTTGGAAAAGGAGGAATATCATGAGTGCGCAGGGTCAGAAAGCAGGTAAGTCTGGACAAGCTGAAGGTAAGACTGAGGAAGGCAAGGAGCAGGGCCTTGGGAAGACTTTAGAAGGCGTTACAGGTGGTCTCGGAGAGACTGTGGGGGGTGTCACCGAAGGTGTAGGGAAGACAGTAGGCAAAACAACAGAAGGTCTCGGAAAGACTGTAGAAGGAACCACAGAGACTCTAGGGCAGACATTACAGGGAGCTTTAGAAGATCTCGGAAATACTCTAGGGGACCTAGCAGATAATCTCACGCAAACTGCAGAAAAACTTAGGGAACAGATACAGCAGATTAGAGAGCAGGCAAAAGGTAAAGCCGAGGAGACTACAGGACAGGTTAAAGAAGGTGCTGAGGAAACTGGAGAACAAGCCAAAAAGACTGCAGAACAGGCAAGCCAAACTGGTCAGCAGAATGTAGATGATCTTATAAAGAGTATCAGGGAGAGTACAGATAAGCTCATAGAAGAAGTTAGAAAGACTGCACAGAAGATGAGCCCCGAGAGTAAACAATAAGATCGAAAAGGAAAAGGTAAGACACTGGAAAAATACTGAGTGATAAAGTTATTTTCTTAGATTCCCTGATTCAGGGATTCTTATAACTTTTTCTGGCCTCTCGTGGTTAAAATCTGTCATAAATGGAACAAGTAAAAAACCTTAATCTTTTTAGCCGAATTTAATTTAACATGACTGTCAAAGACTTTTTATGGAAATCTCTCTTTCTTAAAACACATAGCGTATAATCAGTAAATAATGGATAGTCAATACATATAAGTTTAATTTTATCTCAAGAACCTACAAGGCTAGAGTTTTTTCAAAACTTTATCTCATAAGGCGGGAAGACCCCTTCCTCAGGAGCGAAGCGAACAGGGAGGGAATGGTAGCAGTCAACCTCAACATAACTAGTTTACAGAAAGATACTTATGTTTGTAAGACGTGAATACAATGGTATGTTAAAAGCCTATAAATTCAGACTCAACCCTACGACTTCTCAAATAGCTATGTTTGAACAGCATATAGGTAGTTGCAGGTATGTCTATAATTGGGCTTTAGAACAAAAGATAAAGACCTATGAACAAACAGGAAAATCACTTTCACAATTCGATCTTAACAAACAACTTACAGTTTTGAAAAAAGAACATAACTGGTTAAAAGAAGTAAATTCTCAATCACTTCAAGGAATGACAAGAAACCTGGAATCTGCTTTCACCAGATTTTTCAGAGAGAAAAGTGGATTCCCTAAGTTCAAATCAAAAAAGAATCCTATACAGTCTTTTCCTGTGCCTCAACACTATTCTGTGAACTTTGAAAATAATACCGTTAAGCTTCCAAAAATCGGTGAAATTAAAGCTGTTCTTCATAGAAAATTTGAGGGAGATCTGCGAGTAGCAACCATTTCAAAAACTTCTACAGGAAAATATTTCATTAGTGTTCTTGTTGAATGCAATGAAGAAACACCGAAGAAACAAGAATTCACAAAATCAACAACAATAGGAATAGATATAGGTATCAAAGACTTTGCTGTCCTTTCTACGGGTGAAAAAATAGAGAACCCTAAATACCTGAAAAACTCACTTCAAAGACTTAAAATTCTTCAGAAAAGAGTTTCAAGAAAACCGAAAGGATCAAAGAACAGGGATAAAGCAAGACACCGATTGTCAGTTTTGCATGAGAAAATTAACAATCAGAGAAATAATTTCCAACATCAACTCTCTTTTAGACTGATTAGCGAGAACCAAGCTGTAGCACTGGAAACTCTGAATGTTAAAAGTATGGTAAAAAATCATTGTCTGGCTCAATCTATTTCCGATGCTTCGTGGAGTAGTTTTGTAACAAAATTAGAGTATAAAGCTGAATGGTTTGGGAGAACAGTTCTTAGAATAGGGCAGTTTGAGCCATCAACTAAAATATGCCATGTTTGTGGATTCCATAATTCTAATCTAACCTTAAAAGATAGGGAATGGGAATGTCCCGAATGTAATACATTGCATGATAGGGATGTAAATGCTGCAATAAACATTAAAAAATTTGCACTTCAAGATCAAAATCTAATTACAATCTGAATTATAATTCGACACCTACGGAACGTGGGGAAGAGCCTATGGACTCGTCTTCAAAAGAAGAGGGAATGAAATAGGAAGCTCCGTCCTCGCTTTCATCAGAAAGCAGGGCGGAGTAGTTCACTAGGCAAAGCTTTTAAGATGACAGCTAATTATTATAATGTACAGAATATTAAATAGGGGTACTCATGCCAGTAAAGCTGATAGTTCCTAGAAATTTTCGGCTTGTGTCTATTGAAGGTACCTAAGCTGTAAAGTTCTGTAAGATTAAAAGAAACCTTGAATGGGGGAGTATAATGAAATCAAGTACAGATGACAAAGTTAAAGGTAAGTACCATAAAGCAAAAGGAGAGGTCAAGGAGACTGTAGGGGAGCTGACCGGCGATCGTGACCTGGAAGCAGAAGGTAGTGCTGAAAAGACAGAGGGCAAGATACAAGAAAAGAAAGGTCAGATCAAGAAAGTATTTGATAAATAAATGTGCGTCATGAGGGTGTACCCGGTAATCTAATTGGTTATGATGATATTGAAGCCGTGGCAAAAAATCCTGGGTATCTTAAGATCGAATCATAATTTGAAAACTCCAGCTCAGTAGAGATCTTTTAAGTTATATATTTAAGTTGGATAGTACTTAGATTTAAGTTGGATGGTACAACTTAGGTTTTTAAAAATGTCAGTTAGAGTAATGTGCAGCTCTAAATTAAAGCTGCGTCGTTACTCTCTACAAATAAAAATAAAACCAAATTCAACAGTTAACGATAAATAAACTATTTTGTATTTAACTTGGTTTGGGCTACACAACTAAGGATTTCAACCATATCTCTTCTGTATCTATCTGGAAAAAGCTCAGCCTTCATTATATTTGGTGATTATTCGGTGATACTTCAAGTATTAATCATTGTTGCTATTCAAAATTCACAAAAGAGAGATTTATTTTTCTTTCTGTGTCACTTTATTGACTTGTAGATCCTACCCTCTCATAATAGAACCGGCAGACTCTTGTTCATTGTCAGGAAGTCTTCCAATTTTCGATTTTGTAACTGGATAAATCCAAAATTAGGTTTTCAGAATAATAAGCTCTTATTGATCCTATCCATTGTTAACTGGAAAGTAAAAATACTATGGTCTACTATTGAAGAAGAGTTTTCAGAGAGCTACGGCACAAATCTGGAGTTCTTCCTGAAAAAGCCAGGCTCCTGAGAAAAATATATGTAATTTGTATATTTAAATAGAGTTTTGCAAAATAGGGTATAATATTATAAAATAATAAGTATATTATTTGGATTATTTGGAAATATTATTTCCTGTCTTGCCCAAAGAATCTATCATTAATAAAACAAAGACTGAGGGATTGTATTATTCGAAAATATCCGCTTTCTGGACACTACTTTGAGAGACGGTGAACAAACACCAGGTATTGCCTTGACAAAAGACAAGAAGCTTCTGATTGCCCAGGCGCTTGATGAGATGAGAGTTTCGGTAATTGAGGCTGGTTCCGCGATTACTTCCGAAGGTGAAAGGGAATCTATCAAGGCTATTGCAAACGCAGGACTTGATGCTGAAATTTGCAGCTACTGCAGGATTGTAAAATCTGATGTTGACCGTGCTCTGGAGTGCGACGTTGACTCTATCCACCTTGTAGCACCTGTTTCTGACCTTCATATAAGGACAAAAATCAAAAAGGATCGAGATGCTGTGCGGCAGATTGCAGCCGAAGTAACAGCGTATGCCAAAGACCATGGCTTAATCGTGGAACTTAGCGGGGAAGACGCCTCACGCGCAGATCCTGAATTCCTAAAGGCTCTTTATGCCGACGGAATTTCTGCAGGCGCTGACAGGTTATGTTTCTGCGACACTGTAGGCCTTCTGGTACCTGAAAGGACAACTGAGATTTTCCGGGATTTATCTTCTTCTCTGAAAGCCCCTATCAGCGTCCACTGCCACAATGATTTCGGTTTTGCAACTGCAAACACGGTTGCTGCCCTTGCGGCAGGAGCAAAAGAGGCCCATGTAACTATAAACGGGCTAGGGGAAAGAGCTGGAAATGCACCTCTGGAAGAAGTGGTCATGAGCCTTGAATGGTTGTATAAATATGATACAGGTATCAAACATGAGATGATTTACCGGACTTCGAGGCTTGTAAGCCGGCTTACAGGGATTGCATTATCGCCAAATAAAGCTCTAGTAGGTGGTAATGCGTTCACTCACGAAGCAGGGATTCATGTTCACGGTCTTCTGGCTGATAAGGCAACCTACGAACCGATAAGTCCCGAATATATCGGAAGGCAGCGCCAGATCGTACTTGGAAAGCATGCAGGTAGGAGTTCTATCACCCTTGCCTTAAAGGAAATGGGGCTTGTGGCTGATGATGCCCAGACCGAGGAGATTTTCAAAAGGGTAAAGCAGATGGGTGACCAGGGAAAATATGTAACTGATGCTGACCTACATACTATCGCGGAGAACGTACTTGATATCTACAAAGAACCCCTGGTAAAATTGGAAGAATTTACCATTGTATCCGGAAATCGGGTGACTCCAACGGCATCGATAAAACTCAATGTAAAAGACAAAGATATAGTACAGGCAGGAATCGGGAACGGACCTGTAGATGCTGTAATCAACGCCATCCGAAGGGCAGTAAGTTCCTGTGCCGAAGATATCATCCTTGAAGAATATCACGTAGATGCAATTACTGGTGGAACCGATGCCCTTGTTGAAGTAAGAGTAAAACTTTCCAAGGACGGAAAGGTAGTTACCTCAAGCGGAGCCAGGACTGACATCATTATGGCATCCGTAGAAGCTGTAGTAAACGGTATGAACCGTCTTATACGGGTTGAGTGACTCCAGAAAGGATGAATTTTAAAAATTCTCAGGAGGGCTTTTTTGTCCTCTCTCTTTTTCCTGCTGTAGAATTATAAATAGCATACCAATGGTATTTCTGGAGTCAGAAGAAAACCTTATCCATATATAACATGATTGATTATGATCCACTCGCAAAATTCATAACTAAAGACTGTCAGAGATAAGTATTTCTGATATATGTCCCCTTACTGAGCATACTCATCTCAAGGTGAGCATATCCAGTAAATTCACATTTCAATTAGATAAATAGGAGTTAAATAATGACAACCGGGTCAACAGAAAAAGTTAATGGCGCAAGGGCTCTGATAAAGTGCCTGGAAGAAGAAGGGGTTGACACCATCTTCGGATATCCAGGAGGGCAGATCATTCCCTTCTATAACGAACTTTATGATTCAAATCTGCGCCATATACTTGTGCGCCACGAACAGGCGGCAGCTCATGCTGCGGACGGGTACGCCCGTGCTACTGGAAAAACCGGGGTCTGCGTTTCCACCTCAGGTCCCGGAGCAACCAACCTGGTAACAGGCATTGCTACCGCATATATGGACTCAGTACCTATTATAGCCTTAACAGGTCAGGTTCCGACGTTCATGATAGGTAACGACGCTTTCCAGGAAGCTGACATTACGGGAATTACTCAGCCCATTACCAAGCACAACTATCTAGTACAGGATGCAAACGAACTCCCCAGAATTGTAAAAGAAGCCTTCCATATTGCTTCTCACGGAAGGCCTGGCCCGGTATTAATTGACCTTCCAAAGGACGTACAGAATGCGGAGATCGACTTTTACTATCCTGAAAAAGTAGGGCTTCGAGGGTATAAGCCAACTTACAAAGGCAATATCCAGCAGATTAAGCGAGCTGCTGAAGAAATTGCAAATTCTTGCATGCCTATAATTTACGTAGGTGGAGGAGTGATTAGTTCTAACGCCAGCGCCGAACTTGTGGAACTGGCCGAGACGATTAATGCTCCGGTTACGACCACTCTTATGGGAATAGGTTCGATTCCAACAGAGCACCCCCTGTATGTCGGGATGCTTGGAATGCATGGGACTAAATACGCAAACTATGCTATCCAGGAATCCGATCTTATCATTGCTGTAGGTGCCAGGTTTGATGACCGTGTGACTGGCAAACTCGAATCTTTTGCTCCCAATGCCAAGGTTATCCATATTGATATTGATCCTGCAGAGATTTCCAAGAACGTAAAAGTTCATATTCCAATCGTTGGAGACGCAAAGCAGATACTCAAAACCCTGAATAAATATGTCCAGCGCTGTAATTCCGCGGCTTGGCTTGAAAAAATAAATCTGTGGAAAAAAGAGTATCCCCTTAGCTATAAACAGATTTCACCTGATACTGTTATGCCCCAATTTGTTATCGAGCAAATCTCCGAGGTCTGTAAGGACGCAATAATAGTTACTGAAGTCGGGCAGCACCAGATGTGGGCTGCTCAATATTTCAAGTACAAAGAGCCCCGCACTTTCCTGACTTCAGGTGGGCTTGGCACAATGGGGTACGGTTTCCCTGCAGCCATAGGAGCAAAAGTCGGCAGGCCGGATAAAACAGTTATCAATATTGCAGGCGACGGCTCCTTCCAGATGAACTCTCAGGAACTTGCAACCGCAGTCCAGAACGATATTCCGGTTGTTTCCGTGATCCTGAATAACGGTTATCTGGGCATGGTCAGGCAGTGGCAGGAACTGTTCTATGACAGGCGGTATTCTTACACCTTTATTAAGGGCAGTGTCGATTTCGTGAAGCTTGCCGAAGCCTATGGAGCCATTGGACTGCGTGTTGAAAGACCGTCTGAAGTAAGGCCTGCAATTGAAGAAGCTGTCAATTCGGGTAGGCCTGCTGTCGTTGAAGTGATTGTTGAATGCGAGGCAAATGTTTATCCTATGGTGCCGGCAGGAGCTGCAATCAATGAGATCCTTGATATGGAAGAGCACGCAGATACTCGCTGCGCTATGCCTGACCTGCGCACTGTAACAGCTGATAGAGTTCTTGACCTGGAGGAGAGCTGATGAAACACACACTTGCAGTCCTTGTTGAAAATAAGTCAGGAGTCCTGTTCAGGGTTGCTTCACTTTTTTCAAGGCGTGGATATAATATCGACAGTTTAGCTGTAGGCGTTACTGAAGATCCTAAGATCTCCAGAATGACTATTGTAGTTCATGGAGACGACGGTGTGCTTGAACAGGTTACAAAACAGCTTAACAAGCTCGTGGATGTAATCAAGGTCTCGGACATAGGAGCCGATGGGGCTGTAGAAAGGGAACTTGCCCTCATTAAAGTTGCAGCCGACGTAAGTACAAGATCCGAAATCATCCAGATTGCGGATATCTTCAGGGCAAGGATAGTGGATGTGGCTCCAAAATCCATGACTGTTGAGGTAACCGGAGACGAAGCCAAAATCGAGGCAATCGAAAAACTCCTGAGGCAGTTTGGGATTAAGGAAATGGTCAGGACAGGCAAAATTGCTCTGGTACGCGGGCCAAATAAGGTTTAAATATTAAGGACAAGGTAAAGGAAAGTAGCTGCTTAATTATTTTTCACAGATTGGGGCAACTGGAAGCGTTTTAATACCCTCAAAGTATCCTTAAAGGAAGGCCTGAGCTTTCAGGCATCTCCTGAAACTTCAAAAAGCTGTTCCTCTCTGAAGAAAGTAACTTTTTGAGAATCTACTTAAACTTTCGAGAATCTACTTAAACAATTCAGTTCTTAGGAAAACAATTCAGTTCTTAGGAAAACAATTCAGTTCTTAGGGAAACAATTCAGTTCTTAGGGAAGTGAATTAGTTTCATAATAAAGTACTTCCCGAGTAAAAGTCGAGGTGCTTTGCTCGAAAACTGAAGAACTTATCTGGAGAATCAAGTATGGCAACAATAATTTATGATAATGAAACTACTTTTGATGCACTTAAGGACAAAACTATCGCAATAATGGGCTATGGAAGTCAGGGCCACGCTCATGCCCTGAACCTTCATGAGTCAGGACTTAATGTTGTTGTTGGACTCAGAAGCGGCAGTCCAAGTTGGGCAAAAGCTGAGGGCGACGGCCTAAAAGTCCTGTCTGTAGCAGAAGCTGCAAAAGCTGCAAATGTTATCATGGTCCTCCTTCCGGATGAAAAGCAGGCCTCGGTCTATTATTCTGAAATCGAGCAAAACCTGAATGCCGGGGATGCGCTTGCTTTTGCGCACGGCTTCAATATCCATTATAACCAGATTGTTCCTCCAAAAGGCGTTGATGTCTTCATGGTCGCTCCCAAAGGTCCTGGTCACATCGTAAGAAGAACCTATACTGAAGGTATTGGTGTACCGGGTCTGATCGCAATCTACCAGGACGCAACTGGAAATGCCAGGGAAATTGCTCTTTCTTACGCCAAAGGAATAGGTGCAACAAGGGCAGGCGTTTACGAGACCACTTTCCGTGAGGAAACCGAAACCGACCTTTTCGGGGAACAGGTTGACCTTTGCGGAGGAATCTCATCCCTCATCAAGACCGCTTTTGAAGTGCTTGTTGAGGCAGGATACCAGCCTGAGATGGCCTACTTTGAAACCTGTCACGAAGTCAAGCTCATTGTGGACCTTATTTACGAAGGCGGGCTTGAGAGAATGTGGCACTCCGTTTCCAACACTGCAGAATACGGAGGTATGACTGTCGGCCCCAGAATCATTAACGAGGAGTCCCGCGAAGCCATGTATGAAGCCCTGGTAAGAATTCAGAACGGTGAATTTGCCAAGGAGTTCGTGCTCGAAGGGATGGTCAACCATCCTGTGCTCAAAGCAATGGAACGCCAGGAAAAGGAACACCAGCTTGAGATTGTCGGAAAGCAGATCCGTGCAAATATCCCGTGGCTCAACAAGAAGATTGATGACGACTGATCACAGTGGTTCTATCCTGTGATTTATTCTGTAATTGACAGCCTGCAGAGAGAAAGTTCATTAAGCTAGAAATAGAAAAATCAATCCGGAGGAGAATTAATGCCAGTAACAGGGGAAACCAAAGTCATTGACACTATCCTTAACAGACGGAGCGTCCGGGAGTTTACGGACAAACCTGTCAGCAAGGAAGATATTAATACAATCCTTAATGCAGGGCATTGGGCTCCATCCGGATTGAATAACCAGCCCTGGCACTTTATCGTTATTCGGAACCGAGAGACTATCCATAAGCTCTCGGAATGTACGCATTATTCGGGTATAGTTTCAGGGGCTCCTCTGCTTATTGCCGCTTTTCTTGATACTGAACATGCGTATAATAGGACAAAAGATGTCCAGGCGATTGGAGCTGCAATCCAGAATATGCTTCTTTCCTTCTGTGAGCTTGGCCTTGGCGGAGTCTGGCTTGGAGAAATTCTGAACCAGAGTGAGAAAGTCAACTCAATTCTTGACTGCCCTTCAAAGCTTGAGCTTATGGCAGTGCTTGCAATCGGCCAACCAGTTCCAAAGGAGAGAACTTCGACCCGCAAGCCTCTTTCTGAAATCGTATTTAATGAAAAATACGGACAAAAATGGGAAGAATAAACCTAATTTGGAAGAATAAACCTTATCCTGGAATCTTCAGGCTAACTTTCCTTTTGGTTTGTTTTCCTTTTTTTGAGATTCTTTCTTTTTGAGAATATTTATAATCTATTCAAGGATTAAATTTATAAGTCATTTAGCACTATAACCAGCCAGTTAACTGATTGTAGCTTGATCTGCCAGCTAACTGACTTAAAGTTTTCATAAGTTTGGTCAAACTTATATTTTCATAACAAAGGTCTGTGGTGTAGAGGATATCACTGGAGCCTCCGGAGCTCCGAACCTGGGTTCGATTCCCAGCAGACCTGTTACTGATTTTTCTTCACCAAACTCTTCTAGTTCCTATTGCTTTAATCTTATTTTAATTTCCACTTAGTAATTTCGATCCCATTTCGGGTTAACATTTTGGATTTTTTAAGAAATATTCTCATCTACGGGAAAAATATAATAAGAGTGATAATGTTAAGATATCAAAAAAGAAATAAAAAAGAGATAAATATCTAGAAGGTTTACAATATGGCTAATAGATTTAATCGTCGCTTTCTATGCGTGGGGAGAAAAAGACTTTCTTTAATTCAGTTAATTCTCATAGCGATAATACTCTATTTTTTGCTGCGGATTCTTCTGCCGTTTTTATGGACTATTTTTTTGATCATTGTTTTAGTTGTACTTTTGAAAGTGGTGCTGGAAAAACTTTAATTAATTTTTAATGCATTTCAGATATTTCTGAAATTCGGGATGTTGGAACGTTTTATCTGGAAACAGAAGTAAATTAGTAACTATCCAGTGTATAAAGTAATATCCAGTTATTTTTTAGGTTTCTCAAAGAGAGCAGGATACTTCTCTTTTAATTATGTGGCCTTTTCGTAAGCTCCCATAGAACAATAGAGTCTGGCGAGATTGTTTAGGATTGTTGCAACATATGGATGTTCAGGTTCCAGAACATTTTCACAACGGACATAAGACAAAAGACTTTCAGTATTTCAAATATCCCGATTTTTATTAAGAACCTTCTGCCCCATTGGAGTTAATTCGAACCACCCCAACGTTTCTACATCTGTAGGTTTATTAATAATTTGATCCGTCTCTTTATACACAATAAGACCCAAGTCAAAAACTGATTGAAATTGATTATCGGTGTACCCTCTTACGGCCCAGTCTTCAAATAATCCATCAAAACAATCATCTGGACAAGCTTCTGATAAAAGTAAAGAAAGTAAATCTGTTATTTGTGATTCATCAGCAAAAATGCCATGTTTTATTAATCCTTCAACTCCACCAACCTCCGTAAAGCTAATAGATGAAGCTCCTATGAGACCCAGTAATTCACTAGCTAACACCATAATCCTGATACAACTTATGTTATCAATTTTACTATCCTCATGAGCTGTATAATTTCTGTAATAACGAAGTGCACCTGTAAATAATTCTAGTGCATCTTCTTGGAGGTCATCTGCTAAAGGAATTATTAAATGTATATTTTTCCAGATCCGAAAACTGCCTTGATTAAATTTCTACCATACAGTTTTTTAGGTGCTCCCTCATTAATTAGTTGATATTTTGAGACACCTGTAATTTAACAACTCTATAAATCTCCATTTCTTTTTAATGATTTCAGACTCTTGTGCAGGTGTTTTCTTTTCCAGAACTCC
>DALS01000034.1 GCA_002499445.1 Methanosarcina sp. UBA293 | reverse complement strand
AAAAGAATTCCTACCTGGTTCATACCTGCGGAAAGCCCTCTATCAATGATCTCAGAGGGTTCCATAATCTCTTTTGCTTTCTCGACAGCAGCAAGTACTGCATCTTTCTTACAGGAAATGATTGCATCTGAAAGCTCTTGAATCATTTCTTCTTTGCTTGCCATTTTTATACCTCTATAAGTTTGGAAACATTCTTCAGGGCCTGAAGAGTGGGTATAGTCCTGGAATAAACCTGAATACGATCTTTCGTAAATTTAGAAGCGCTCCTTGGCGCCTGAAGAGAAAAGTTGAATCTGGTCTTTACTATCGTATCGATTCACAGGATTAATAGGCCTAAAAATTAGCCTAATCCATAGAGTTTTTTCAAGTAGGCAAAAACTAGTACTGCGATTCCAAAGTAGCTCACAAAACTTGACTTTTGAATCTATGCGTCGATCACGGATTTTCCAGATAAATCATGATTTTATTTTGGAGTCTAAGCACTAAAATTCTGCCCGTTTGTTTGAAAAGTTAGTGTGTCATGGCCGACTTAGGCAGGACTCAAAACTATGACTTTTCGAGTATATGATTATATACAAAGGAGAGTATATATGGCTTCCTAATTTATTTTTAAAATTAAATTTTTTAAATTTTATTATAACAAAATCATGTGGTAAACTATTAATTAAAATATGTACCTGTAGAAATCCTCTTAAATAAAGTATTTTCATTTATTTGAGCTCAATACCTAACACATTTTTACTCATTCATCACAAGGCTTATTGAAACCAATTAAAATAGATTTTATACAAAGTCAATCTTGTCTTTCTGCTATACAAAATCTTGTCTTCCGATCTCACTCAGAAGTTTTCCTGTGTTTCTTCAGAAAAAACTCGGGTTTTTCTTTGGGACTAAGGTTTTTCGGCATGCAGACAGAAGTACTTTCCTTCAAGCCGGAACTTCCTATAAAGTTCACAGGTTTCACAGAGGCAACCCTGTGTTTTTCCCTGTCCTGGACCTTTGCCCCTGGAGCAAAACATTCCTGCACCTCCAGAATAAGAAGGACAGTTTTTGCAAATGCAGGCTTTAAGATGGTGGTATGAACTACAGATCCCAAAGTATTTTCCACATCCTTCTCTGTCATCCTGTATGGTGTTGGATGTTCTTTCTCCGAAGTACCCCATCCTTCCAATACCTTCTTTATTTTCCACAGCAAGCCTGAAACTCAAGATATTCCTCCTGGCGTAGAAAGATATAATTTATAAGATGTCAAATATATTATATATCGCATAAGGATTTAAAAAGTGCATTTTAATGGGGCAGTTAAAGGATTTTAAATCTGAAAGGATTTTTGGAGAGGTAATAGTTATGGGATTCAATCAACTAACTGAAAGTGACGAGTTACTTTTTGGTAAATCACTGGAAAGGCAGCAAATTCTGGAAAACATAATTAATAACAGTCCTATTATGGCATTTCTTTGGATTCCTGAGAAAAACTGGCCTGCCAAATATGTTTCCGAGAATGTAACCCAACTTGAGTACATTGCAGAAGATTTCCTTACTGGCAGAATAACATATGCAGATATAGTCCATTCCGAGGATATAGACAAGATTAGAAAGGAACTTACGCGATGCTGTGAAACTGGAAAAGACAGTTTCATACAGAGGTACAGGATTCTTACCGGAAAAGGGGAAGTCCGCTGGGTAGAAGAAAAAACCTTTATCCAGCGTGATGAAAGAGGAACTGTTGCCAGTTTCCAGGGAATAGTCAGGGATGTTACGCAGGAAATTAGAAACGAAATAGCGCTGAAAGATGCGCTTGAAAGCCAGAAAGCTCTGATGGAAAAGCAAAAATCCCTGCTTGAGAGGCAGAAGGCTCTTGAAACTGTAATTAATAATAGTCCGATGGTAGTGTTTCTCTGGAAAGCTGAAAAATATTGGCCTACCGTATATGTATCTGAAAATGTCAGGCAGTTTGGGTATGCTCCAGAGGACTTCATTTCAGGAAGAGTCCTTTATGGGAAAATTATCCATCCTGAAGACCTGCTCCTTGTAGAACTTGAACTTGAGGAGAATTGTGAGGAAGGAGGAAAGGAGTTTAACCGCCAGTACCGAATCCTTACTCAGACTAATGGTATCCGCTGGATTGATGAAAAAACCTTTATCCAACGCAATGAGGAAGGAGAAGTTACTCATTTCCAAGGCATTCTAGAGGATGTAACCCAACAGGCTAAAAGAATCTGAATTAAGTTTTAAACAATACTCCGTCTGGAAAATAATTCATAAAATATTTTCATTTGATAAAATAGACATGGGTTTTAAAAAGTCATTAGCAATGGCATTATTTATGAGGCCATTATCTCAAGTTAACTTTATTACTTCATGAACAAACAATTATTTATGTTTGAGAGTATTAAGAAATACTTGCAGATTTTATTATAGCTGTAAGATCTGCAGCCTCTCCAAAGTGCCTTGAATGTTAGGACCGGAAATAGAGAATGTTGGGTAATACAAAAGATATATAAAAGGTATGAAAAGGGTATAAGAACAAATTGTTCACCAGAAAACTAAAGAGGGTTACATCTCGAAAACGGTTTGGTTATAAGGAGTTTGAAAGATCAACTGAACCGTTTTCGGGGAAAAGCTATTTACACTTAAGGAACAAGCTTATACACTCGTAAGCCATAAGGATAGAAAAGTGCCTGAACTTTGGTGGAATAGAAGTCTGTAGCTTAAAGTGAAATTTTTACTTTATCAAAGGCCTGGTGCGTTTTCTCGACTGACTCGTTTTGCATGGAAGAAATTGGAGAAAACCACATATTTTGAGGAAACCGTCCCATACACAATTCATTAAATAAGATATGCATTTTGAAGTTGAGTTTCTGAGTTGAAATATTCCCAGGAAACAAAGTCTTGATTGGGAAAAAATTTTCTTAAATGCATAATGCTTATGAATATAAGAGTAAAATATATTAACTATTAATTTTCATTTTTTATAAATAAATGAGTGTACTTCAGCTTTTAATATTATCTACATCTATTGCAAATCATCTTGAATTCATGGAACTTCAATGCATTAAAGTCTGCGGGCAACCGGTCAAGGTGAATGGTATGGAAAGCACTCTACTCGATCTGATCTTATTATCTGAAAAAAGAAAGAATGTACTGCTTCTTCTGCTTGAAGGGCCAAAGGATATCGAAACAATGAAAAAAGCCCTTAATGCCAGTGCAACCGCAGTACAGCCGCAGGTAAAAAAACTCAAAGAACACAATCTGATAGTTCAGGATAAAAACCTCTATGAACTTAGTGAGATGGGTAGAATTGTGGTTGAGAAAATGAAGCCTCTTGTGGATACGCTTGCTGTTTTTGAGGGAAATGCGGATTACTGGGCAGATCGTGAGGTCAATAAAATTCCATCTTTTCTTCTGAGAAGAATTAACGAGCTGGGTCACTGCACTATTATTGAACCTCAGATAGACCATATGTTCGAGATGATCCCAGAATACGTCAAAAACGTTAGGATGTCGAAAAATCTGAAGGCTGTACTTCCCTATTTCCATCCTCTTTTCCCTTCTTTTCACCTGGAAATTGCCGAAAAAGGAGTACCAATATCTCTCGTTCTTCCAGAATCAGTCCTTAAAAGGTGGATTGAAGATTACAGAGAACAGACCGAGAAATATCTTAAAATAAAAAATGCAAAACTTTTTGTCTGTATTGACTGCGAGAGAATTCCTGCTATTATCTCAGCTGATAACTTCATGGCAATGGCTCTTTTCCCGAAAAGCACGGTCTTTGACCGAAAGTATGTGATATGCTTTGAGCCCGGAGCTTTGGGTTGGGGAAAAGAACTCTATGACTATTATGAACAGCATTCTAAACAGATTAACAATATCGACAGTTATACCCACGAACCCTGAGCGAATAAGCGTTGAATTTATGGTCAAAAGGGATTCAGCATAATTCGTGGGTTAAACTTTACACAGAGTCTTAATTAATTTGTTTTTGCACAGCTCAAGAGCTTTTAGTTTCGATTTTAATCTCATCCAGGAGGCTTTCAAGAAATACCGTGCGATTAGTAAGCCCTCTTTTAATTTCAATTTTCTCATAGATTTCTGGTTTTAGACTTATAGAAACAGTGAGTTTAGGTCCTGAGAATTTTTTAATAGCCACAGGCTCGTCGACATGTTCTTCAATGTAATGTTCCAAGAACTGTGCTCTACTCAACTTTCCTCTAGCATTTTCAATCTTTCTGAGAAGTGGTTTATTTAAGTATACAACAATTTGTTTTTTTATATTAATACCCCCCAAATATTTTACTTTTAATCATCTACGTTTAAAACATTTAAATGTATAATAAACAATAAACAAACTCTTTTTGACTTATTTAAGTCTTTCCCAAAAGTATTCGAGAATTATAATTGAGAATGGAGGTCAGCTAACTGATTTTGAGGATATTTTCAATATCAGTTAGCTGATTAATACTCAATCTATGTCATTTAAAATGACACAGGCTCAGGATGCCCTTTTTCATAAAGGGTTTTTCTCTGAGCCTCAAGAAGTTCAGGGACTTTTCCCATAAACTCTGCAGCACAAAGAACCCGATTCTCAACTTTTCCGGCTAGCTCTTTTAACCAGTTGTACCCTTCAAAAGATCTGAGTAAATGGTGGTCCAAAACTAGAGTATCCACATTCCGGGCCAAAAGGAGAGCATTTTCAGAGGCTTCTCTTCCTGTTTCAGGAACGCGTTGTGAAAGATAAAGAGGAGGACCTGAGGCAAAAACAATAGTGGGTTTCCAGGCAAGCACCTTAAGGACAGTTTCCCTGTCTAGAAGCTGAATGTCCGAACAGTGGACAAAAACTTCATCTCTTTCGCAGATTCGGGTCATCATCACTGTCCCAAAGCCCTTTTCCTTAGCTCCGTGGGGAACAGGAGAAGAAAAATCCATAATACCGGACTTTTTACCTTCTGAAGCCGGAAGAGGAAAACCCAGGAAATCCGAGAGTTCATTCCTCCGCTTTAAAGATAAGCTGGAGATTTTTTCCGGCCCTTTACACCAGAAGTTTATTCCAGCAAGGGAAGGAAGGGCTTCTATCGGCAGTTGATATGGATCTTCAGCCTTCATAGGCGTATGGTCCCCATGAAAGTGGCTGATAACAACATCTGTAGCTTCTTCAAATGCAGAAAGAACTTTTTCTCTTATCCTAAAAGCAGCAGCAATCTCTAATGGATGAGGAAGCAGGCCTGAACGCAAGCGTGCAAGCGCAACCCCAGGGTCGATAAGAATTATTCTATCATCTGTTTTTACAATACAGGCAAGGGACCTTGCTCCGAAAGACTCACACCCAAGTATTTCAATCTGCACATTTTACTCCTTTCCAGAAAGGTATTCTCTGGAAAACATCTCTACGGTCAGAATAAAATAAGAAAGCAAGAGAGGGCCTATAACAATTCCTAGCAAACCAAAAAGGGATACTCCTATAACAATCCCAAGTAGGGACAGAAATGGATGGATCTCTCCAACTTTTTTCTGGATAATTGGCCTTAGAATATTGTCAAGCACACTTATAAAAAGCCCGGCTGCAAGTATGGCAATCGCAGCAGTATAATCCGTCTGAAGGAACTGAACAATAATTGCAGGAACCCAGACAAAAGGTGCTCCGACAACCGGTAAAAAGGACAGAATTGCTGCAATGGCTCCCCAGAGAAAAGCTCCCTGGATATTAAAAATGAGAAACACTATGGTCAGGATTCCACCCTGAGCAAGAGCAACCGCTCCACTGGCTATAAGAGTCGTCCGAACGATTTTTTGGAACTCTTTCAGGAGAGTGGCTGTGTTTTCTTCATTGAAAGGGACTGCAAGAGAGATCTGGCGCATAAAATTCGAATCTTCGCCAGTAAAGAGATAGTAAAGCAGAAAGTACATTATCAATATACCGATGGACTGGTGACTCAGGCTTTGAATTGAGCCCAGAATCAACAGGCTTGTGTAGTTAAAGGCCTGCGTGCCAATTTCCATAGCTCTTTCTTCTATTTTGGACTGAAATAAATCTGCAGGAATATTCAGCCTTGAGAGAAGATGAGATAAAAAGTTAGCTCCAGACTCGATAGATGCGATAGTCGATTCTTGATTAATTAAAAGTTGCTGAACTTCACTGACAATAATGCTTAAAAGGAAATAAAAAGGAATTAATACAACGAAAATAGAAATTATTATCACAAGTACGGCTGCAATTTGCTTCTTAAGCTTGGCTCTCCTTATGAAGAAATGATAAAGAGATTGGAATATGGTAAAAAGGATAAAAGCTCCAAAAATATAATTTAAATATGGGAGCGTGGCATAAACAATAACCACAGTCAAGATGGAAATTATAAGAAGGGCCAGAGCCATCTTCGCACTTTTTTTCATTGGATCTAATTGAGTATTCTATTATTAAATATATAAGTATGATAGTTTCAAACTGGCATTGGTCTGCAATCGATCACTCTAAAGCCTGCACACTCCGGAAGAATAAAAGAGTTTCAAACTGGTATTGGTCTGCAACCGCTGCATTACAACCGTTGCACCGCAACCGTTGGGCCGCAACCGTTGCGCAGGTTGACCACGCCGTTACGCCGTCGTTAGATGTTTTTGATCAAATTTTTCTCAAAAGGTTTGCGGTCAAGCCTTTTCTAAAAAGGTTTGCGTTTTTGATCAAACTTTTTTTGAAAAAGTTTGCGTTAAAAGTCCGTAACTAGAGTTTGATTTTCGTCTCTTTTGCGGAGTTTTGTGACACCCACACCTACAAGCCTGAGCTTTCGGCTTCCTATAAATTTCGAGAGAAGCAGTTTGGCTGTCCTCTTGATTAGAAAGATATCTGAAGTCCAGTTTGGAATGGTTTTTGAGCGTGTATAGGTTGAGAAATCATCAAAACGAATAGTAAGGGTTATGGTTTTGAAAAAGAACCTATGTTTTAGGAGGGAACTATGTACACTTTCTGCAAGCAGATCAAGAGAATTGGTGATTTTTACAGGGTCGTTTGTATCTTCAGCAAAGGTCCCGTGTCTGCTGATGGATTTTAAACTTTCGTTTTCCCGGATTTCCCCAAAATCGAGTCCGTTTGCAAGCTGCTTCATTCGAAACCCTATTTTCCCGAACCTTTCCGAAAGCAGCTGCACATTACAGTTTGCAAGTTCTTCTACCCTTGTAATTCCTAGTGATTTCAGGGTATTGGCAGTTTTCTTCCCTATTCCCGGGACTTTTGAAACCGGCAGCGGAAAAAGAAATTCCTTTACATCTACAGGCCTGACAACGGTAAGCCCATCAGGCTTCTGGAAACCAGACGCAATTTTCGCAATAAGTTTGTTCAGTCCGACTCCTATTGAGCAGGTGATCCCTTCTTGCCTCTGTATTTCATCCTTGATCTTGAGGGCATAAAGGGCAGCCTCTTCAAAGTTCCTGACTTCGGGCCCAGGTATAAGATAAGCTTCATCCACGCTGACCTGCTGGAACCTGTCTGCAAATCCCCTCAAAAGTTCCATTATTTTTGTCGAGACGCTTGCATACAATTTCATGTTCACAGGCAAAAAAATCGCATCCGGATAGAGCCTGTAAGCTTGTGAGATAGGCATTGCGGAGTGAATTCCATACCTTCGTGCCTCGTACGAGCAGGTGCTCACAACTCCCCTTCCTGAACCTACTTTTGGATCAGAACCCACGATTACAGGCAAACCTTTGAGCTCCGGCCTTTCCCTGATCTCAACTGACGCAAAGAAACTATCCATATCCACATGGAAGATAATTCGCCTTTCTGAAGCATTTAATTTTGAGCTGGGAGTAGGCATTATCTGAGAAAGGATAAAACTTATAAAAAAGGATTGAGGAAGTCGGGTGAAAGTATTATTTGTTCCTTAAAAAAGCATTTCTATAAAGCCACTAATATATTTCTATAAAACCATTAATATGTATCTTAAATCTCTGGGGTCTTTGATCTATCTGAAGTTTTGATTTCAAAGTGGTGGGGGAAATGAAAGTATCAAGGATAATATTTGGTTTTTTTGTAATTGTTGTATTTATTTTTGTTACTTACGCCGTCCTGAGAACCGTTCCGATTGATAACTGTGGAGAAAACGGGACAGGGCTTGCCTGCCTCGAGCTTCAGCCCGGTTTTTCCATTGATTATTATGCTGAGAATGTTGAAGGGGCAAGGTCAATGGCACTTAGCCCCAATGGCACGCTTTTTGTCGGAAGTCGGGATACGGGAAAGGTTTACGCAGTCCTTGACCGGAATAATGACAGTAAAGCCGATGATGTGCTTGTGCTTTTCGAGGGCCTAGATACACCAAACGGGGTAGCGTTCAGGAACGGCTCGTTATATGTTGCTGAGGTTTCGAGGGTGATCCGATATGATGACATCGAAGCAAGGCTTGAAGACCCGCCTGAACCTGTCGTAGTCAATGATAAATTCCCATCCGACCGTGCTCACGGCTGGAAATACATAAAGTTTGGGCCTGACGGAAAGCTGTATGTGCCTGTCGGAATGCCATGCAACATCTGTAATAAGGAGGGAGAAGACGAGCGGTACGGAACAATTATGAGGATGGAACCCAACGGAAGCCAGCTTGAGATTTTTGCAAGGGGAGTAAGGAATACCGTCGGTTTTGACTGGAATCCTGAAACTAGAGAATTATGGTTTACTGACAACGGAAGAGACTGGCTTGGAGATGATATACCTCCGGACGAACTTAATCGTGCGCCTGTGCAGGGAATGCATTTCGGTTTCCCCTATTGTCACGGGGGAGATATTCCTGATCCGGTATTTGGGAAACTCAGAAATTGCTCGGAGTTCACACCTCCTGAAGTTAAACTTGGCCCACACGTGGCTGCCCTTGGGATGACTTTTTACACAGGCCTAATGTTCCCTGAGGAATACAGAAACCAGATCTTTATTGCCGAACACGGCTCCTGGAATCGGAAAATCCCAATCGGATATCGGGTCTCTATTGTCAGGCTGGAGGGAGGAAAACCTGTGAGTTATGAACCTTTTGCTGACGGTTGGCTTCAGGGGCTTGCAGCCTGGGGAAGACCTGTGGATGTACTTGTAATGCCTGACGGAGCCTTGCTTGTTTCGGATGACAAGAATAACGCGATTTACAGGATCAGCTATAGCTAAGAAATGTTGAAAATAATGATCTGTAGAATTATCCGGACATCCTGATACCTGATCCGGGTGACTTTAAGGTATCTTACGGGAGTCAGTGAGATTGCTGAGAAGGTAATTTTCCAAGCTAAAATCATTAAAAGACTTCCCGGATCAGGTAAATATATTTATTTTATATCCTCATATACGTAAGCAGGAGGGAATGAGTTGTTATCCAAAATACCTGTCGATATTAAAAGCGTATCTGAAGGAGATATTGATAAAGAGATCATCAGAGCTGCAATAATTGCTGAGCTTGATGCCATAAATCTATATGAACAGATGGCAAACTTAACAAAAAATTCGAATATAAAAGTTGTCCTTCTGGATGTAGCAAAAGAGGAAAAAACGCACATAGGAGAGTTTCAGGCCCTCCTACTTAAGTTTGACACTCAACATAAGCAAGAACTTGAGGCTGGAGTTAAAGAGGCGGAAAAAGTATTATCCAAATAATTTCTTGATTTTAACTTCCTAGTTTTAGTTTCCTGTTTTTAGTTCCTCTAGCTCTAGTTCTTCTGGCTCTAGTTCCTCTGGCTCCCTCAAGTTTTGAATTACCCTAAAAACTTCGAGAGAAGCATAAGTTTTAAATTTATTACCTGTTTTATTTAGGTTCTTTTATAGATTACTTCCAGAGCTTTTATAAAGACTTTACTTCATGACTTTTTTGCAGATTCTTTCAATTTCTTTTTTCACAGGTTTCCGGCAATGAACTCTTCAGTCATGCGATATGCTTCAGCATCGGAATATTGTTCAGGCGGATGCTTCATAAAATATGCCGAAGGAGGATAAAGGACTCCTCCTATTCCGCGGTCAAGAGCTAATTTACAGCACCGAATGGCATCAATTACCACACCTGCCGAGTTAGGGGAATCCTCAACTGAAAGCCTGAGCTCAAGGTTCATTGGCACATCCCCGAAGAGTTTTCCTTCCATTCTCAGGAAGCAAACTTTGTTGTCTTTCTGCCAGGGAATGTAATCACTTGGACCCACATGGATATTTCCGCTCTCAAGTCTATTTTTGAGTACGGATTGGATGGCCTCAGTCTTTGATTCCTTCTTGGAGGCAAGTCTATCCCTATTGAGCATATTAAGAAAATCGGTATTTCCTGCGGTATTAAGCTGATAGGTTCTTTCCAGTTTAACTCCCCGCTTCCTGAAAAGGTCGGCAAGCGTCCTGTGAACGATAGTAGCGCCTAACTGGGACTTGATATCATCCCCTATAATAGGAAGCTTCCTTTCTTCGAAGCGTTTTACCCACTCAGGGTTGCTTGCGATGAAAACCGGCATATTGTTAATAAAAGCACAGCCTGCTTCAAGGGCACATTCGGCATAGAAACAGGCTGCCTGTTCTGAGCCTACAGGCATATAATTAAGGAGGATCTCGGTACTTGAGTCCTTCAGAGCAGCTACGATTTCCTCTTTTGTTGCACCCTCCCCCTCAGCGGGCAAAAACCTGAACTCATCAGGGTAATTTAAAAGGTGATCCGAAAAGCCGTCCAGAACTCTCCCTACTTTTATATTTGTTCCTGCATGCGGAATATCTGGACAGAAAACCGTTGTACAGTTAGGAGGCGAAAATATAGCTTCTGATATATCTTTCCCCACCTTCCGCTGGTCGATATCAAAAGCTGCTGCAACTTCAATTTCATACGGCAAGTAGCCCCCAAGATCCCAATGCATCAAGCCGGATGAATCCTTTTCTTTTTTTTTCCGATAATATTCAATCCCCTGCAGGAGTGAGCTTGCACAATTCCCAACTCCTGCAATGGCAATTTTTATCATATCTTTACCTGCCGCTGATATTCCCCCAATAAGCTTAAAATGATAATAGTATAAAATTTTACTTAAACACATATTTTAATAGATATTTTGAAATATTACTGTGAAATACTGACTTTAAATACAAGTATAAAATACAGGTATGAAATACAGATTTTAATTTTCCCCCGAAGTTTTACAGTTTTCAAAACTAGTTTCTAAAATATAGTCTCATAAAGAGTAAGGAATGAAAACTGTGATGCCTCTTATTGTATGAGTAAAATACTATAAAAAGCGTTTTACAAAAAATAAGGATAATGTTAATCTGTGAACTCTTTTTAAGGCTAATTTCCTCTTTTTCGGGCCTAATTTAGTATGACTGAGTCTAAAATCAAATTTTCAAGGCTTAAAACAGCCTGAAATTAGATTATCAGGGCGTAGAACTACTTGAAAAAGTTATTAAAGCTTAAAGGTTGATCCAGAGCACTAAAAGAATGTGAATTCCTGTAAATGCAGGTACCAGAAATTTAAACATAGGCTTCTGGGTTTTATGCCTGAAATGCTGCATTCCAAGCAATGCACCAATAGGGCCAAAGAGAGAAGCAATCAACAAGCCCTGCTCGGAAATTCTCCAACTTCCCTTTCTTGCCTTGAATTTATCGATTGCATACAAGATATAAGAAGCTGCATTTAGAACAGCATAAATAATAGGGAAAAGAAGATGTATAGTCTCTGCCATGGAAAAGAATTATCCTTACTAATAATTAAAAGCTGTGATGTTTTACTCGGTACATTGATCTTCCCAGATCAGTAATATTATATCATTAAATAAGTGGCTGCCCGAAAATATAACCAGATAAAAAATTTGGAGTAAGAGAATCTTAAATGAGCATAAACCGGGATGAAAGCAAATCAGGGCAAAAAAGCAAAAACAGTACCCACAGAAGTCTGCTATCTCCTCCACCTCTGGTCTTGAGAGTAAGCCGCTATCTACCAACTCTTATCCTCACCGGGCTGGCTGTTAACCTTATTCTTCCACAGCTTGCTTCGCTTGAGGCGTCTCTGTATATCATCAAAACAATGGTCCTATGGGCTGTGCTGCTGGCTGCCCTTGTCCAGGGGATCAGTTATCTGGGAGCAGGTTATCTTATAAATTCTATCGCAGCAATAGTGAACCAGAGTATTCCGATATTAAATGGGGTTATAATAACACTCGCAGCTTCAAGTATAGGCATGCTGGCAGGAGGTCCTTTCGGGAATGCTGCAGCGACTTATAGATGGGTACGGAAGTATGGCGTCAGCGCAGAAGGCGCAGGACTTGCAGGTGCCCTGCCCACAGTTTTCAATAATACGATCTTAACGGTACTGGCTATAGCTGGAATATTTCATCTTCTCGTAGTCCACAGCCTTTCTTCGATACAGTTCTTCGCCTTTGTCCTGATCTTAACTTTACTTTGCCTGGGCTTTGCAGCAATAAATTGGGGAATAAGAAACCGTGCAAGTTTCACACTCGTAGTTGTCAGGATAGCAGCTTACTTTTCCCGACTTATGCATAAAACCTATACGCCTGCTCCAACTGAAAGCTCAGTAAGCCGAATTTTTGCAGCCCTTGAAATGTTAGGCAATGGAGGCTGGCAGCGCCCGCTTATTGGGGCTGCAGTTTATACGATTTTTGACATGCTGACTCTTTATCTTTTCTTCATAGCCGCAGGGTATCCGGTAGGACCAGGGATCCTGGTCCTAGGATACGGATTTCCCCTTCTCTTAGGAAAAATGGCATTTCTTCTTCCCGGAGGAATAGGAGTTGTGGAGAGCACAATGGCTGCCCTCTATACAGGCCTGGGGGTACCTAGCTCAATTGCGGTTGTAGTTGTACTCAGCTACAGGGTATTTTCTTTCTGGATTCCAACGCTGATAGGATTCCCAATAGCTTTTTACCTGCAAAGAGTTTGAAGTTCGTGAAGGTTTCCGTAAGAATTTCTGTTAAATTCTACTACTTAATTCAAGCATTTTCGTTATTCTTGCAGGCTGAGGATAATGTTGGATGAGATCCCAATTCCCATACAGGTGTCTAAAGTTACCGAGGACATGAGCCCTATTACCTTTCCTCCCTGCAGGATAGGTGAACCACTATCCCCGGGTTCTGGCATATTATAGCACTGAAAGCCCAGAAAAAGTAATGAAGCTCCGGCATTAACCACTCTGCACCGGATAACACGAAAATCATTAATAACTTCAGCTTGCTCGAGTTCGGCTGCGCTGCCAAACTCGGTGATTTCAACTACGCTTTCAGGAGGAAGCTCTATCAGGGCTAAATCATAATATTTCAAAATTCTTGTAACTACAAGTTTCATTCCATCAACTGTTAGATGGTCTCCTTTCCCACGAAATATATGAGCAACCGTGACCATGTAAAAATGTTCATTAAGTGGAATAACAGCGCCGATAGTACAGCGTTTTCCATTATAGGAGAAAGAGCTGCCTGCTTTTATCATAAGTTTTCATCGCTCTGCCAATTCCGATTGGGCTGATTTGTAGAATTTCTGGTGTCTATATTAGTGCCTATATTAAATAGTGTTTCAATATATTTAGCATTATATATTAGGCTAGGAATTAGCTCAGACTTGAAATTCGCTCGCTGCCTGACAGAGAAAATCCAGAAAAGTAGATTTGTTTTCACGGAGTAGGATAGGAGTTCAGAGAATTACGCTTCAGCCAACAAACCTGTGGCTTTTGCAATATTATTTAACTCTTATATTTAGCTCTTATTTCCTGCTTCACAATTTGCTTTTTCTTCAGCTAGCGCAATTGCTCCCAAAACTCCTGCATATTTACCCAGTTCTGGGGTAACAATATAATTATCTATATTTTTTGTAATCTCTGGTTTACTGATATAATTATTCAAAAGTTTCTGTACTTCCCCCCGGATTAGTGGAAGCATTACAGTCCGCTCCATAACTCCACCCCCTAAAATAATGCGCTCTGGGGACAGGGTGCAAATATAGCTGGTTAATGCAAGCGCGATATAATGCGCTTCTAACTCCCAAGCTGGGTGGTTGTCAGGCAATTCCTGTGCAGGTTTTCCCCACCGACTGGAAATTGCTGGTCCAGAAGCTAGACCTTCAAAGCAGTCACTATGATATGGACATAAACCAGGAAACGGGTCTTTTTCTCGGTCGTGTGGAATACGGATATGACCCATTTCGGGATGAAGTAGTCCATGCACTAATTTGCCATTTATCATAGCTCCGCCGCCAATTCCTGTGCCAATAGTCAGGTAGATGAAATTTTCCAGATTCTTAGCGCTACCAAAACGGTATTCGCCCAGTGCAGCTCCATTTACATCTGTATCAATGGCAACTGGAACATTTAACGCGCTTTTGATTATCCCTAAAATGTCTGTGTTTGCCCATTCCGGTTTAGGTGTTGAGGTTATATAGCCAAAAGTTAAAGAAGAGATGTTCAGATCTAAGGGTCCAAAAGAAGCAATACCTATGGCAGTGAGTTGCTTATAAGAATAGTTTTTGAAGAACCCAATGGCATGGTTTAATGTCTCTTTAGGGTTTGTGGTCCGAAATTTCTCCCTGGCTCTCAAATCATTCGGTCCTGTGCCTATTGCGCAGACAAATTTTGTGCCTCCTGCCTCAATTCCTCCGTATATCTTTTCACTGTTATTTTCTAGTTTTCCCTTCATCTTTTGAGCCTCCTGTCTCAATTCAGGGTTAATTAATAATGCTTCAAAATTCTCGTAACTACAAGTTTCATTCCATCAACTGTCAGATGGCCTCCTTCCCTCAAGCCCACAACAATACTTTGCTGTATAACTCCGAAAAGGTCATGGTTTCCAATTCAGTAGCCTTGCTCTTTTCCCTTTTCTGTACCTGGGTACGCTATACAGATCCTTATTGATTTCTTTTGTTCTAATACCTATATCTGGGAATTTATACTACATTTGGATAAATATGCTCCAAAAATGATATATTCAAAAATATATAAATTTATTTATAAAACTGTATTATTTATTATTTTCAAAACAATGGATAAATAATTGTGTTTGAATTCTTCTCATTGCACAAGCATTTCATTTCAGAGCAAAGAGGGTAAAATATGGATAAACGAATAGTTAAACACGTAATTAGAAATTTTAATCATTTAATTGAGAGAAATAAAGAACAACTAGCTTATTCAGATTTTAAAGAAGGAGTTAATAAAGGTCTAGATATCGCAAAGAATACTTTTGAGGATCATGTGGAAAAATTTTACATATCCAGTTCAAAAGAGAATCAAACCATAAAGATACAGAATTTACAGAACGAATACAACTTACTTATAGACACGCTTAAGATAGGAAAGAAACCAAATTATTCCACAGATTGTTTAGAGGGAATATATGAGGGACTTGAGAAATCTAAGGCATTATTTGGAGAATTTATAGAGGAATTTGTATAATCTTACTACTAGTTGATATCGGACTATGTGCTGCTTTGAAGTTTTTAACTTAGCACCATTATTTTCTCAAATACTATTTCTTATATACTAAATTTAAAATGTTAATATAATAATAATAATAATAATAA
>DALS01000018.1 GCA_002499445.1 Methanosarcina sp. UBA293 | reverse complement strand
CGCTGTACTGCAACCGTTGGGCCGCAACCGTTGCGCCGGTTGATCACGCCGTCGTCATGGTTTTAGATCAAGCAGGAATTTTCGGTCAAGCCTTTTTTGAAAAGGTTTGCGTTTTTGATCAAACTTTTTTTGAAAAAGTTTGTGAGCAAGCGTTTTTTGAAAAAGTTTGTGGCGAAAGTAATAAAGCATCTCTGATCAATTAGGTAATGATAAGTGGATTTTAATAATTTTGAAATTAAACTTGAATATACCTAAAGAAACTTAATACTGTTTTATCAGTTTTTCAGGTACTTAAATTTCAAGAGGGGATTCCGGATGCTCCAAGTTTACAACACCCTTACAAGAAAGAAAGAGGTTTTCAAACCCTTAAAGGAAGGTGAAGTCTCGATTTACGCCTGCGGGCCTACGGTTTATAGTATGCCGCATATAGGCAATTATCGCACTTTCCTGATGACGGATAATATTGTGAGAACTCTCGAATATCTTGGGTATAAAGTAAAGCTTGTAATGAACATCACTGATATAGATGACAAAACTATCAGAGATTCAAAAGCAGCCGGAATGTCTCTTAAGGATTTTACGGATAAATATACGGCAGAGTTCTTTAAAGGACTTGAGATGCTGAATATAAAAAGAGCTTCAGTATACCCGAGAGCTACGGAAAATGTTGACAGCATGATTGAGCTTGCACAAAAGCTGATAGATAAGGGACTGGCTTACGAAAAAGGCGGGTCGGTCTATTACAGAATTTCAGCGTTTCCTGATTATGGCAAACTCTCGAAGCTTGATTTTGATAATATTATAATTGGCGTATCAGTGGACGTAGATGAATACGACAAAGATAATCCTCGTGATTTTGCTCTCCTGAAAGCTTCAACCCCAGAAGAAATTGAAAGAGGAATTTACTATGAGAGCCAGTGGGGAAAAGTTCGTCCAGGCTGGCATATCGAATGTTCGGTAATGGCTATGAATTATTTTGGTCCAACTCTGGATATGCATCTGGGAGGAATAGACCTTATTTTCCCTCATCATGAAAACGAGATTGCCCAATCAGAAGGGGCAACTGGAAAACCGTTTGCATGCAACTGGATTCACGGAGAACACCTCATAGTCGAAGGAGAGAAGATGAGCAAGTCCAAAGGAAACGTCTTCACACTCCCTGAAATTGTTGATAAATACAGTGGAGAAGTTGTACGCTTTATGTTTCTCTCAGTTCATTACCGTAAAAAATTAGATTACTCCGATTCCTTTGCAGAAAATGCAAAAAATAATTATTTGAGGCTTAAAGAAACGCTTGAGAATCTTGAGTTCGCTCTGGCAAGCGCAGAAGATACAACTTATCCCGAAGATAGCGAAGTGCTTAAAATCCTTCCTGAGCTTGAAACTCAGTTCAGAGAAGCTCTTGAGGACGATTTCAATACCCCAAAAGCCATTACAGTTTTTAAGGAGCTTTCCCGTACAGCTAATAAATACCTTAAGTCCGGGAAAAATCGGCAGGTACTTGAGAAATTCCATTCCTTTTACAGGAAGTTTTCGGATGTTCTGGGCCTTTTTGCCGAATCCGGGAAAAAGGAAATTCCCAATGAAGTAATAAGATTGGTTGAAGAACGTGAAACCGCTAGAAAAAAGAAAGACTGGACAACTTCGGACGCTATCCGAGAAAACATAAAATCTCTGGGATATATTGTTCAGGATACCAAAGAAGGACCAAATATAAAAGAAGCCGAAGAAAGTTAATAAGACGTTTAAGTGATAAACATCTTTATGTTTAATTATAAACTTCTTTAATCCGAATCCTTAAAACGTCAATAATTATTTATCCAAATATATACTATTTTCATTACATTAAATCCATTCTTATTCAGGGCCGCATTCTCTTTTTCTGCGTTGCGCGCCCATATCGCCTATAGGGGGGTAATTTCTGGATAAAGCTGCTGTTGACGAAGAAATTATCGATAACTCTGGCAGGAGTGCCTTAAAAGCAGGGTGTATTTTAGCTGAACTTGGGCACGCTCCTGGTACAATAAAAAAATTTACACTTGTGTCTACAAAAGCCCTGGAAGAGAAATCTACAGAATCGGTTGATAATGCAATGCTTATGATTAGGGAAATCTCTAAAAAAGTTGTAGACAATATAGAGGAAACTCCTGCTGAGTTTAGGCCGTCTCAGGTGGAGCTGACTTTCAACTTGCTCTTAACTATGAATGGGAGAGCAGTTATAGCTAAATCGGAAAAGGAGAAAAATCTGAAAGTAACGCTAATGTGGAAGGATAAAGAGGAAACTGAAAAGAACCTTCCTGAAGGTTAAGATTGAATCCTTGTTTATAAATGCCTCTTACAGTTTTTCTTCTGTGGTTCCAGAGTGAAGAAATAAGTATGATCTGAGGCAAGTATGATCTGAGGTAAGTATGATCTGAGGCAAATTAGAAGTGGTAGATGATATGAAATCTAAATCCCTTGTTTTTTTACTTATTATTTCGCTTGTTGCAAACGCTTACTTTGTCCTGCTTGAAGAGCAGCCATCCTTTGAAGAAGAACAGGTTCAGGAAATGCAGGCTCGCATAAACACCCTTGAAAAGGAAAATGAAAACTACAAGACACGGATTAATCAGGATAATAAGTCACTTCAGTCTTATGCTTCTCAGTTAGAATCCTACCGTAAGAGAGTTTTTGAGCTTGAAAGTAACTCTCAAATGTGTCCTGCAGGGATTGAAGGTTTTGCTACCCTTCAGGGACCTGCGGTATTCCAAAAAATCGAACTTGAGAGGTCAGGCCCCTTTGTTGTGGAAAACGTTTCTGAGCAGGGAGCTTTGCTCAATCTCTCAGTTGAGATCAGGCCTGGAAAAGGCCGCATACTTGTCCAGACAACCCCTCTGATGGGCGTGATCTTCCAGGATGCTGCAAACACTGCAGCTTTCGTGGCTGAAAACAAAACTGAAAAGCAACTGTCAGGCAGTGATATTATTTTTAGCATTTCTGCTCCAGATGAGGCTCCAGGGGTTGATGGGCCCAGTGCAGGAGCTCTAATGACTCTGCTTACAATTTCAGCCATTGATAACAGTGTCAGGCTGAATGACAGTATAACCCTCACAGGCACAATTGACAATGAAGGCAATATCGGTCCCATAGGCGGGGTAGTAGAAAAAGCGCAGGCAGTAAAAGCCGGAGGCAAGACCCTTTTCCTTGTCCCTGAAGCAAACAGTGAACTTGTTACATACAAATATGTAGAAAGGAAGGTAGGAGGCTTTACTCTTATTGAGAGGAAGCCTGAAGTAGTAGATACTGAGAAGTATATAGAGAAAAATGTGGGAATCGATGTCGAATATGTTAATACGATTGATGATGTACTGAGGTATGAGAAATAAAATCCCGTTTACAAAATATAAAAATCATAACTCTACTGTGATTTAGATTGGTTTTTTGGGGGTTTTTCTACCCGAAACCCATTTTTGCTACTACAAACCGGTTTCTCGCAGTTTTCAGGAAGCATTCGAAATATGAAGTGCCGAAATAATACTAAAGCGCTGAAAATACTAAAACACTGAGATAATACTAAAGCACTGAAATAACATAAAAATACTGAAATACTAGGAAAATATCGAAATATTACTGAAAAACAACTTTTTATCGTTATGTCACCCGAAATCACACCTATTATTGAAGAGCCTGCTCTTATTGTGGCTAATACCGAAACCTCACTGGTAGTTGCCGATATTCATCTAGGGATCGAGTGGGATCTGTACAGGAGCGGGATCAATTTGCCCAGCCAGATGGAATCACGGTTGGATAGGATTCTGGGCTATATCCAGGCAAATTCTCCTGATAGAGTAATACTTCTCGGCGACGTGAAACATAATGTTCCTCAGGTCTCCTGGCAGGAAAAAGACGAGATTCCTCGCTTCCTTGAAACCCTTGCAGAACACACACATGTGGATATCTTCCCTGGAAATCATGACGGAGGAATCGAGCTTCTTTTCAACAGGCAAAAGGATATCAGGGTTCATTCCACACGAGGAGCTGTTCTTGATGGGATAGGATATTTCCATGGGCATACCTGGCCTGCACCTGAACTTCTGGCTGCTTCTCATATCTTTGTTGCCCACAACCATCCTGCAATTCGTTTTACGGATTCATTCGGTTACTCCATAGTTGAACCTGCCTGGATCAGGACAAGGTTCAATACGGGTGTAATGAAGGAGCGTTTCGGAAGCCTTGATTTTGAAAATCCTGTACAGTGGGCAGATCCTGAACTCTTTGTAATGCCTGCTTTTAATGAACTTTGCGGGGGCGTGCCCTTTAACGAATCTACTCAGAAAGATCTGCTGGGCCCGGTTTTTTCCTCAGGCGGGATTGAACTTGAGGCTTCCGAAGTGTATTTACTTGATGGGACCAGGTTAGGAATACTCAGGAATATTAAGAAGTTGCCGCATACAAGGGCTAGGACCCGGGCTGCAGGAAAGAATCATAAAAAACCTGAATGTTCTAGATTATGAAATTTTTATATATTCTTTAAATAAGATACAAAGATTTTATTTATTATATCAATTCTTTTTCTCAATGTTTATATAAAATGCATGGGTCTATTGGAAAAATAAATGTAAGGAATCAGGCTAATAAACAGTCATTACTCCAGATTATTAGGAACTTAAGCTATCAGCTGCCAGGATAAGTATTGAATTCACTTGCCTCCTGAAGCCTCCCTTCCACAGTGGGTGCCTGAGCTGGTTTGTTGATTACTGATTTACTTGTTCCAATCTGATTTACTTGTTCCAATTTATTGGTTATTGATCCATCACTCATTGATTTTGATTGATTATTGGTAAGTTGTTGACCCGTCACATGATACTAATTGACCACTGATTGACTTTTCATCAATTACCGATAATCACTAATAAATTTACTGAGTGATTTACTTGCATTCACCCTAAAAGGACGTACTGATTCGATGAGCATAGAACTTAATAACACGGAAATATCGGATAAAATCCCCCAGTCCGACAATAATGTTACTCTGTCTGAAAATAATAATTTATTAGATACCAGGGTTTTTGATGAATCAAAACTTGCAAAACTAAACGGCATCAGAAGCCAGGGACTTAACCCATATCCCCACAAATTCGAAAAGAAAGGGGATATCTGTGAAATCTTGAAAAAATTTGAAGACTTTGAAAAGAATGAAGGTTTAACGGTCAGAACCGCAGGAAGGCTTTACAACATTCGCAAGCTTGGAAAAATGATATTTGCCGATCTTGGAGACCAGGGAGGCAGAATTCAGATTACTTTAAGGAAAGGAGATCTTCCTAATGAGGATTTCGAGATTTTTAAAACCTTGGTCGATTCGGGAGATATTATAGGTATTCAGGGCGAACTTTTCAGGACAAAAAGGGGTGAAAACTCCATCAGTGTGTCTGAATTTTCCCTGCTCTCAAAATCCCTCTGCGCCTTGCCCGAAAAATTCCACGGCTTAAAAAACATTGAAACCAGGTACAGGAAAAGGTATCTTGATCTTATAGTCAATACTGAGAAGCGAGAGATTTTCATAATGAGGAGCAAACTCATCTCCGAGATCAGGCGATACCTTACTGACAGGGAATTCCTGGAGTTTGAAACTCCAATACTCCAGAATGTGTACGGAGGTGCAAATGCAAGACCTTTCATGACTTTCCATAATTCCCTTGGGCAAAACCTCTTCCTGAGAATAGCTCCTGAACTCTACCTTAAAAGGCTTGTTGTTGGCGGGTACGAGAAGGTCTTTGAGATCTCCAAGAATTTCAGGAATGAAGATATCGACACAACCCATAACCCTGAGTTCACCATGATAGAGGTCTATGAGGCTTACAGAGATTACAATGACATGATGGACTTAACCGAAGGCATGATCTCGGAACTCGTGTTCAAGCTGACTGGCAGCTACGAAGTCAAAATGGGCGAAAACATAATTAATCTCCGTTCCCCCTGGAAGAGAATTTCCATGGAAGATGCCTTAAAAGAGTATGTCGGACTTGATATTTTTGCCCATTCGCTTGATGAACTGAAGCAAATTGCAATCGAAAACAGGATCGATGATTACGAAAAGGCAAAAACTTACGGAGAATTCCTTGCCCTGCTCTTTGAGGGTCTGGTAGAGGACAAGCTGATAAACCCGACTTTCATCTACGATTTCCCTGTGGAAAATTCCCCGCTTGCCAAAAGCCACAGGTCAAAAGAAGGCTTTGTTGAGAGATTCGAGCTTTTCCTCAATGGCTGGGAACTGGCAAACGGCTATTCCGAACTGAACGACCCTCTTGAGCAGGAAAAGAGGTTCGAAGAACAGGACAAAAAAAGAAAGCTCGGAGACCTTGAAGCCCAAACTGTTGACTATGACTTTATAAATGCCCTTGGGTATGGACTACCCCCAACCGGAGGCATGGGTCTCGGAATCGACCGTCTTACCATGATTCTTGCAGGTCTGGAGTCCATCAAAGAAGTAATTCTATTCCCGCAGATGAAAAGAGAAGACTGAGTTCATGTTTGAAAATATTTGTTTTAATCTAATCAACTTAAAAATTAGGAGAAAAAGTCAAGGAGAAAAGGGCAAGCCGAAAATGTCAAGGGAAAAAGCCCAAAAACAAGGATGTAAAACTGAATAATTAAGGGAAAAACTTGTTCTTTTTAAGAACAGGTTCTTCATTGGACTTTTTCCCTTTGATAATTTTACATTAACGTTTAGCAGGTCTTATTCGGAAGTTGCATTCACATACCTTGTCATGTTACTTCCAGCGTCGTCCTTTCCTTTAAAGATCCAAACCGGTTTATAGAATTCCTGTTTTTCTCCCGGGGTATCCGAGTAGTAACCAATTTTTATTTCGTTGATTTCTGCAGGCTTGTTCAAGCTTTTCAAAGGTTGAACGGAATCTCCATGCTTGAGTTTTTCTATTGCAGCGTTTGCATCAATAATTGATACTTCCCCAGCTTTTTCAACTTCTCTCCAGGTTTTGAAGAAATAAACAATTTCCTCTTTTTCTCCAATGCAGACTTCCATCGAGTCCCCAGGGCCGACAATTGGGTAACCGTCAAGGTTTCGGTTATATGAGACTCTTACGAACACAGGTGTTTCTTTTTCAACAGAACCCTTGTTTTCGTCTACTGTTTTGATAGTAAACGTTTCCACATTACTTATGTAGGCGTCATCTGACAAGGTATTACGTTTTCCAAGGAACTCATTTGCAGTTTTGACCGCTTCCTCTTCGGAAGGAAGATATTCTCTGGGAATAACAACCTTGTCTACACTTTCATGAATTTTATCTTCATTCATAACCTTATAATACGGAAGGGTTTTTCCAATTTCAGGAGCTTGAGCATTGACTACTATTTCATTACTTAATCCAGAACCTTTCATTTTTTCTGCATCAGAGAAAGCTACAGCATTTGACTCAGGGTCTATTACAAAATAAGCGACGCATGCTCCTAAAACAAGCATTAAAAATGTTAATGAAACCATTTTATTCAAATTAGCACCCCCATGAATTATATGCATACAAAGAATCATCTGGACTTTCATTTGGTTCCATGGTACCCTGACCATTAAGGTGATCATAAACGAATTGGTCATCAGTATCTGCTATCGCAACAGCTGTCACACTTGAGTCAAATGTTTCTACTGTAGCAAATAGCCATGCATCAACGATCTCATCATCGTTATTTATTGTTTCCTCAAAAAATCTATCGAGCAGAGCTGTAGAAGTTGGAACAGTGGAACTAAAGCCTAAAATACCATGCCCATACTTTAGAGCTTTTGCCCATTCATTAACATCGTGTAACACCTCACAACTGGCTATCATGACCCATTCATTATTCTGATCCCATTTTTTATTGACCTCTGAAGCTTGTACATCGCCCGTGCTGCTATATGAAGCCCAATTATACAGACAGATCTCAGATACAAGGCCTATTTGATCAGATCCGTGGCCCGTATGATAATGAAAATCAGCACTGTCCAAACCTGTATATCCACTGTTACTTGATCCAAAATCTGTTTCATCCACATTAGTTTCAGTTGCATAGAATGCCCGGGACCAGCCAGCAACAGTGTTTAACCAATAGTCAACTTAACCAATAGTCAATTCGTGCACACTCTGGTTCTAAATTTAAAGGACTAAGATTAGTGTAACTGTTTATTCTAGTCATTGAGACGAATATGCACTAGCATTGGATATTGTCAAGCTAACAAGAAGGACTAAGATAACAAATTTACTTGCCATCTTTTTGTTCATAGTATATACCCCATTAATTATTTTTCACTTTATTTATCTCTCTGTTTTTGGTTTTGATATAAAAAGTAATATCCAAAAACTACTATAAGTACTTAATTACTTATAAACAATTGTTATACTGTTTTATACATATCAAAATTAATATATTTTATCTCTTATAATGATATCCATTTTAATAACTAAAAAATAAATTCCTGTCTATTTTTGTTTCTGATTAAAATATAAAATCATTAACACTTTATTTGTACTTTGTAATTCTACAATTGTCTTATATAATCAACCAAAAACTACCAAAGTTGAGTTATTAACTATTTAATTAGAGGTTAAGTATAATAACGAACGTACTTGATTGTATATTCTTTTCAGTGAAGCAGTGTGCTAATTTTTCTGTAAAATTATAAATTTTAATATACTTTTGATTCAATACTTCGATATAGGTAAGTCTGTTTACATACAATGTTCAAAAAATTGACTTTGAATTCAAAGCAAATTTGAGACACTGCCTCTTTATGTGTAAATCTTTTTTATGAATTTAATGAGCTCGTAAGTCTATCAAATTTGCCTTTAAAGCGTAAATATTTTTATATGTTGGGAACAAATACCTTATATAACACCGAGATAATCAAAGGAAAAAAGTCAATGTTATAAAAAATTTTTCTGCTTTATCTTGTACTCTTTGTAAATTTTATTTAATTTTATAACTGTTCATATACCATAAAATGAGTCAACTAACACCATTTTGGTCATAGAAATCTGTCTAATAAGAGATTCATAGCAAAATTAGAAATGCCATCATTTAGCATCGGTTTACAAAGCCGACTGAAATCTATTGTAAATGCCAAAAACTCTAAAGTTACGGCTTTTGAAATCGGTTACGGTACCTGAATAATTAATTAATTAATTTTTATATTTTGTAGACAGCAACATATAAAGAAATTTGGATAAAATTGTTTTTAACAGGAAGAAATATTTATGAAATCTTTTGAGCATTTACATCGTTCAAAAGGTATAAACGTTTCAAGATTATATCCACATATCTGGATCTGGGTTCTTACAATTCTTGAAGTGTTAATTGCATATTTTTTAATAACAGTGATTTCTAAAAAATTTTTAGCCGAACCTCCAATCTTTATACATTTTCTGGGGCTTTTTTTGGGTTTTTGCTACATCACTTCTATGCTCTTTTTTTACCGAATTCCCAATGGAAGTAGCTCAGAATGTCTATGGGACTGTATAGTAATCTGGATAATTGCATTATTTGGTGTACCACTTATCTTTTTAGCATGGTTCTTATCTCCTCTTAAGGGATTGATTTTGGGACTTTATTTTATTGCACTAATAATGTTTACTCATTGGAGTTTTAAATATTATAATTCAAAATTGAGTTCTCTATATCATCGAGTAAAATTTTTTGAATTTATAATAAGGAAAATTTATTTCTTGAAAGAAGGTAAAATCGAAAATAATTTAATCAGAAAAAAGTTCATCATGAGTCTAAAACTATCTTTGTTTTATTCAACACTTGTAATATTAATCGTGGCTTTAATGGTAAATTTCTCTTTTGTAACTGACTTTCATCTATATGAGTCTCTCCCGATTAGTAAGATGATTTATAACGTTATAGAAGTTCAAAAATTCGCTCTCACTATGAGTTTGGCTGGATTTTTGATCGCATTTTACATTACATCATGTATATCGTTGACTTCTCACTTCGTGCTAAGAAAATCAAATACTTTAAAACAGTGAATATTTATATACAATTATAATCTCTTATCTTCTTAGATATTATCTCGTTACTTAAGATTGGTCTGCGATCTTTTTCAGTAGCTTTCATCTAACTCTAGTGCTTATCCTTTCTCACATTCCTTTTAAGGGTTATTACTCTTTTTCCATTAGCAAAGGTGTTACAAAATTCCCCTAAAAAAATATTCAATCTTTTGTCTAAATTAGAATTAAAGGCATAAAATATCGTAAATTTTATTTAGAAGGAGTATTGATCCTTCTCTAATAATGATTACAAAAACTCCGCTTATATCATTAAGCGAAGATCTCAAATTGAAATTATTATCTGAAGATGAATTTCTTCCCAAATTTTTCCTTAACTTGTCAAAATGTTGAGTTAATAAACAGATCCAGTGCCCGGAAATGCTCTCCTTGAAAATGTATACCCTTGGAGCCAGGCTTTATCTCTTTGTCCGACAACCCTAAAACCGAAGGATTTTAGGAGAGATGGTTGATAATCTTCTCTGCAATTAAGGAGGGTCTATCTTTTCTCACCTCGAATACAAAGCTGTTTTTTACATTCCATCTCCGGAGCACAGCTTCAAGCAGGCTTTTTCGCACCACCCAGATCATCGGGAAATCCACGAGAGATCTCAACCTGTCCACACTTTCGGCCCAGATCTCCCCGTTCAGTTCGAAGCGGCCTATTTCATCGATTACAACAAGGTCTTGATCTACTTTTTCCGAGGTTAAAAGGGCATTCTTTCCATGAAACACCCCGTCAGGGTTGAAGTAAAAGGAACCATTCCTAATCCAGGCCCTGTTTTCTTTGTTGCAGAGTTCAACTGATTTTCCTGTCCAGAGATCCTTTACGAAAAAGCCGTATCTTGCACCGTTCTTTATATTTCCTGGGGCCAGGATCCCTGAATAGCGAATCCCTTTTGCTCCGAGAAAGCAAAGAGTTTCGGTAAGGAGGGTCGTTTTTCCCTCACCCGGCTCCCCGGTTATTATAAATATCGGTTTATGGGCTTTATGTTCCGGGTAATTCACATTTCCTGGCATCATTTTTTCGGACACTGTTTTTCCTCACATTATATTTTTCAATTTAATTTTAGGGGCCGTTCTATAGGCCTTTTTAGGGTCAGTTCTATCGATAGTTATATGCACTGTTTTATGGGCTGTTCGATAGGCTGTCTCACAGATCATTTTACTGATAATTCTCAAAAAACTATATATATCGATATGTTTATCCAAACACAACGGTTGCGCAATTCCGGAATATATCAAAAAAGAAAATGCTATTTCACCCTCAGATTTTTCAGGAGCTTAGAATGATACAATATGGATCTTCATCGTCATTATGCGCGCTCGCCCTGGTTTTTGAGTGTGTGCTGCTTTCGATACTCCCGGGCCAGGCTCTTGCAGCCGGAACAGACTCCTCCTTTACGGTCGAGCGAACGCTTCAGTCATCTGTGGCTCCGGGTTCGGAGCTTGAAGTGCAGCTGAATATATCGGGTTTTGAGACAGGGGGCATTGTTGAAACACTTCCAGAAGGGTTCATCTATCTCAATAGCTCCCTGCCTGAAACCCAGGTGCGAGCCAAGGGACAACATATCATTTTTGCTCTTCTTGAAGAGGATAAAGTAAGCTACAGCGTAAAAGCCCCTGCTTCAGGAGATGGAATTTTTAGCGGGGAGTGGGAAGAGGTTCTCGAACAGAAGAAAGGAAAAGTACAGGGTAATTCGGAAGTAGTTATCTCATCCTCCTCTTATTCCGAATCTGGGGACTCAACTGGGAAAGCCCGGGATATAGTCTCTAACCCCGGGAATGCCTCTGACCAAAAACCCGGCAGGTTGCCTTTTGCAGGCCCAGGACTTCTAGGAGGGGCAATAGGGCTTGCGGCTGGGTTCAGGGCTCTGGAAAAATCCCGTAAGGAAAAGAAGGGGGGAATTTTGTGAATCTCAAATCCTTTAAATTCAGAATCTTAAAAGAAAACTCTTTGCAACCTGTACGCTCATGGTTTTGCTTATTATTTATCCTGGGCCTTTTTTTGCCGGCCTGTATCCTGCCCGCAGGAGCAAGCGTAATTCCCGGTGATTCCAGCGGTGACACCTGCGTTTCGGACGAGGAACTTGCAAGCTCCATTTTATCCTATATGGAATACAGCTATCTTGGAAAAGAAGAGCCTCATCTCTCGGCGGAAGAGTTATCCCTTGCAGCTCACAACTTCAGGCATATTCCTTACGGCAGGGTGGTAATCCCGGTTTCCTCGGAGGGAGATTTCATCACGCCCAACATCTGGTACAAAATGGGAGTGCCCACAGGCTCTTTGATCTATGAAGGACTTGTAACCCGGAACAGGGACGGTAACTACGACTCCTGGCTTGCAGAAAGCTGGAACTCCTCAAAAGACGCAAAAGTCTGGACTTTCCGGCTCAAAGAAGCAAAATGGCAGGATGGGGAACCGGTAAGCTCCGAAGATGTCAAGTTCACCCATGATTACCTCAAGGATAAAAAGCTCAAGCTTGCTTTTGTGCTCAACTCCGTTGAAAGAGTCGAATGCCCTGATGCGCGGACCGCGATCTTTTATCTTGAAAACCCGGATCCTACCTTCCCGGACAGGCTTTCTCATTCCCCGGGCATTGCCATCTTTCCTAAACACATCTGGGAAAACGTTGAGAATCCCGCAAGCTATGACGAATACGCATCCGGCGATACCCACTTTATAGGGTCGGGCCCTTTCAGGTACAAAGCGGCCGAGAGAGGCCAGTACTTCCTTCTGGAAGCAAATGAAGCCTACCACGGGGATAGCCCCTATGTAAAAGAGGTGGCCCTGAAACTGATCCCGGACGCTTCAAGCCGGCTATTTGCTCTTCAAAGTGGGGAAATCGACGTGCTGCCTGAAATAACTCCCGTAGAGGCAGAGAAACTCAAGGGTAAAGATAACATAAAAGTCTACAACATTCCGGATGCCACGGGCTATGAAATCGCCTTTAACTGCGAACTGTTCCCCACAAACGATCCCCTCTTCAGGCAGGCCTTAAGCCATGCCGTGAACCGGGAAAATGCCTCTAATACGCTGGGAAACGCGGAACCTACGGAGACCGTGTTCTTGCTCCCTGACCTTGCCCATGATTTCGTAAACCCGGACTGCATCAGGAAATATGACTACGACATTGAGAAGACAAGGGCAATTTTTAAGGCATCCGATAACTTTTCCGTGGATTCCGATGGGAAGGTTCGGTATAAAAACGGGGATCAAATTCACCTGAAAATCCCGCTTGGAGGTAAGGCTCACATGAACAGGGCTGATGAAAAAATCCTGAACGCCATAAAAATGGACTGGGAGGATAAACTGGGTTTTGATGTGGAATTTGAGGTCGTTCCAAAGGATATCTACCTTGAAGAGATAGGAGAGAGTCCGATCTTCATAGACGGTATGCCCGGCACCATGCACGACGATGTGGAAGATCTGAATAATTTCTACAGAAGCCCTGCGGGCAGCAACTACTACCACTACGACAACCCCAAATATAACCGGCTGATGGAAGAGTTGAAAAACACAACTGACCGGGACAAAAGGAAGGAAATCGGGTACCGGATGCAGGCCGTCCTGGCCGAAGACGTGCCCACTATTCCGGTCTGCAGTACAGGTACGCTCGTGGCTTACCGCACGGATCGCTTTACGGGCTGGGAATCCGTCATGCCTTTGCAGGCTGGAATCCTGGATAAAAAGGTCTTTTTGAACATCAAACCCGTGAGTTCCCAGGCTTCCTGAATCGAAGTTTGCGGGCGCTTTACTCAAAGCTCGCAGATATATGAATCGATGAGGCGGTTTAAGCTGAGTTTCAGAATCAAAAGCGTATATCTGAATTGAAAAGGCATGGAGGGAAAAAATGGTTTTAGAGATTGGGAACAGGTATATCCTGAGAAGGTTTTTCTCAGGTCTGCTGGCTTTCCTTCTCAGCATTACCCTCACTTTTTTCCTCCTCCGCTCTTTGCCCGGGGATTATATGACCGATCTGTTGCTGGAAATCGGAAGATATGCCCCGCCTGAACTGGTAGCTTCCTTCAAACATGAGGTTGGGCTGGATCTGCCCCTGCCCGAGCAATACCTCCTCTACCTTACGGGCATCCTGAAAGGCAACTGGGGACATTCTTTTGAATATGGGCTTCCGGTTTTTTCCCTTATCCGGGAAAAACTATACTGGACCCTTGTGCTGCTTTTACCTTCGAGTCTCCTTTCTGCGGGCTTGGGCATGGGGTTTGGGGCCTACTCGGGCTGGAAAAACGGTTCGAAAACGGATGCTTTCCTCCTCCATTCCCTGGTTTTTGTAGGAGCGGTTCCCTCTTACTGCTGGGGCTTTGCCGGGCTTTTCATATTCAGCTTCCGACTGGGGCTGCTGCCTTTTGGGGGCTACGTGAGCCTGCCGGGTACGGAACCTGCCGGGCTTTTCCGGCATGCCCTCCTGCCCGTGTTGACCCTTACCCTCTGCTCGGTTCCGGGGATCTATTACCTTATGCGAAACTCCATGCTCGATACCCTGGGGGAAGATTATATCCTGGCCGCAAGGGCAAGAGGTTTTTCCGAGAGCCGGATTCTTTTTCAGCATGCTCTCCCTAACTCCATCCTGCCCGTGCTGACCATGACCTCTCTGCACTGCGCCCACATGCTTGCGGGCAGCGTCTTCATAGAAACCATCTTTGCCTGGCCGGGGCTTGGGCTACTTACATATTCCGCTCTCGAAACCCATGACCTGCCCCTTTTGCAGGGGATTTTCCTGGTTGATACCCTGCTCATAATCATCGCCAATCTCACCGCCGATCTACTCTATCCCCTGATAGACCCGAGAATCAGAAGCCGAATTAGGGGGGAGTAAGCTGGCAGGAGGAAGTGAGCTGTTCCGGGAAAAAGCCTTTCTTGCTGGCCTTGCCCTTTTGCTGCTTTATTTGCTCGTAGCCCTCCTGGCTTCCTGGCTTGCTCCTTATGACCCTTTGGAAATAAGCGGCAGCCCCTGTGAAAGCCCTGGCCCGGATCATCTTTTTGGAACCAATGATTTCGGTCAAGATCTTTTTAGCATGCTGCTTTTGGGGAGCCGGGCCACTCTGCTTTTTGGCTTTCTGGGCGCCTGCATCTCCGCCGGGCTGGGTACAGGTCTGGGGGTCTTTTCAGGCTTTTTGGGCGGCCGCACGGACAGGGTGATTTCAGGAACTCTTGACGTGCTCATGACCATTCCCCAGCTGCCCTTGCTTCTTGTGTTGAGCATTTATCTGAGGCCTGGGCTCTATCTTCTCTGCGGGGTTATGGGGCTGCTCGGGAGCCTGACGCAGGCCAGGATAATCCGGGCAAAAGTACTCTCTCTTTCCACGGAAAATTTCGTATATGCGGCAAAGGGCCTGGGCCTCAGTGATTTTCATATCATGTTCAGGTACATTTTGCCTTCGGTCTTCCCCCTTACTTTTGTAAAATTCCTGTTCGGGGCCCAGCACTATATGCTGCTCGGGGTAGGGTTGAGCTTCCTCGGGCTCGGAGATCCAGAAATTGTGGACTGGGGCCAGATGCTACACCAGGTATATTCTGGAGGCGGTTTTGCTCTTGGGTTGTGGAACTGGTTTTTACCTCCCTGTTTTGCAATGGTCGGGCTCTCTTTTTCCCTTTCCCTGCTGGGTTACAGCCTGGAACCCTGGCTATCCCCGCAGCTGAGGCATGAAAAACAAGCCTTCTTTGAATGTGATTGAGGAATTTTCGGAATCATGAGATCTTTCCAAAAGTGTGAGGACTTTTCAAATCAATCAGTAATTTTCAAACTTAGAAGGGCTTTCCAAAGCAAAGAGGTATTCAGATGGAGCTCATAGAGATAAAAAGCTTGAAAGTAACTTTCCCGACCGAAGCAGGGCTTGTTAGATCTGTGGATTGCGTAGACCTGCAACTTGGAGCTCGGGAAAAACTCGGGCTGATCGGGGAGACCGGATCCGGCAAGTCCGTGCTCGCCCATGCAACCCTGCGCCTGCTCCAGCCCGATGCCCTCTGTGAAGGGGAAATCCTTTATCAGGGCCGGAATCTCCTGGACTGCACCCCGACCGAACTGCGCAGGCTCAGGGGCAGGGAACTTGCCCTTATCCCGCAAAATCCCTCTCGCGCTTTAAACCCCCTGCAAACGGTAGGAAAACAGCTCTTTGAAACCCTCCGGCAGGCGGGATATTCTAAAAAAGAAGCCGTAGCAAAAATGCCCGAATTGCTTCGCTCGGTCGGGGCGATTGACCCTGATTCCTGGGCAAAAGCCTATCCCCACGAATGCAGCGGGGGAATGTGTGAGAGGATTGTGATTGCGCTCTCCCTTGCATTTTCCCCTTCTCTTCTGCTCGCAGACGAGCCCACGAAAGGGCTCGATTCCCTGAACCGGGCTCGGATTATAACCTTGCTTGGAGAAGTGACGGAAAATCGGGCCCTGCTCTTTATCACTCACGACCTGGAGGCTGCGGCCCTGCTTTGCACCCGGCTTGCCCTGATGTATGCCGGGGAACTCGTGGAACTTGGAGATAAGGCCGCAGTTTTTGAAAATCCCCTGCACCCTTATACCCGGGGTCTGCTTTTTGCCCTCCCGGCAAGGGGTATGCAGCCCATTCCGGGCAGGAGTCCTCCTTTAACAGCTTTACCCGACGGATGCAGGTTTCATTCCCGCTGTCCCGAAGCTATAGCCCGTTGCCGGAGTCAGCATCCTCCCCTGTTTGATACGGGAAACGGACATTTTTGCAGATGCTGGCTCTATGTTTGAGGTGATTTGTGTATGTCAGTGGTAATTTGTGCATTCTTGAGGAAATTTTATGCTTGAGGTAAAAGATTTGACTGTTTGTTTCAGGACCGGCCTCTCGATTGATAAAAATCGAAAACATAGCTTCTGGGCCGTGGACAGAGTGTCTTTTTCCATGAAAAAAGGCGAAGCTCTGGGCCTGGTAGGGGAAAGCGGTTCCGGAAAAACGAGCCTGGGGCTTGCCCTACTCCAGCTTATCCGACCGACTTCTGGAAGTGTGCGCTTTTGCGGGACCGAGCTTACGGCTTTGGACGGCCGGGCTTTAAGGGAAATCAGGCCCCGGATCCAGCCGCTTTTTCAGGATCCGACTTCTTCCCTCAATCCCTGTATGCGGATTGGGGCAAGCCTGGAAGAGGCCCTGAAGCTGAAGGCTCCGCTTTCAAAGGAAGAGGCAAGGACCAGGGCACTGAAACTGATGGAACTGGTAGAACTTGAACCGGGCCTTTATTCTCGCTATCCCTTCCAGTTAAGCGGAGGGCAGAACCAGAGGTCTGCTCTTGCAAGGGCCCTTGCGCTGGAGCCTGATTTACTTGTAGCCGACGAGCCTACCTCCGGTCTGGATGTCTCGGTGCAGGCCCAGGTCCTTGGTCTGCTGCAAAAGCTCAGGAAGAAATGGGGGTTGACCCTTCTTTTTATTTCCCATGACCTTGAGGTCGTGAAAAAGATGTGTGACAGGGTGGCGGTTATGCATGCGGGAAAACTTGTTGAACTCGGGAAAACGGAAGAGGTTTTCAAAAACCCGAAACACCCCTGCACAAAAAGCCTGCTTTTTCCGAATCTGGAAGTCGGACCGATTCCGTCCAAACGGAATTCTTCCATGGCTGCAACCGTAACTCCGGATGAAAAGGGGTTTTCCGTTTTTTCGGTGTTGTCATTTTTGAAAGAAAAGTTCAAACCCTGCAAAAAAAGAATGCCGCCGGAGCCAGGATGGGAAAATGAAAACAGAAATGAAGAAATGGTTGAAATTTCAAGAGAGCATTGGGTTTTGATCCCTTCCGGTTTTTCGTTCTCAGACTGAAAAAGGCAGGCTCAAAACTATCCTTTTTTCGGTTTTTCTTTACTTTTTTATTTTAATATAGGTTAATTTATATATTTTAATGCCCATATCAATTTTTGCATTTTTCTTACACTCTTCTCCTTGATTTTTCTATTTGCCTCGCCCACTTTACCACACTTTCATAGAAATATTTATACTGGCGCCAACTAACACAATAATTGAACATTTTAACCAAACCCCGATCGCAAAAAACATGATATTTCGTAACAGCTTCAACTCTTTTAATCCGAAAATCCAGGAAGCTCTCAAAATTCTTGGCTTTACAAAGCCCACTGAACCTCAAGAAAGGGCTTTTCCTCATATAATGGATGGAAAGCATACTCTTTTGATAGCTCCTACAGGCTCAGGCAAGACCGAATCAGCTGTGCTGCCCGTTTTTAACAGTATCCTGAATAAGAAGCCAGAGGCCAGAAAAGGAATCTCTGCCCTTTATATAACTCCTTTAAGGGCGCTTAATAGGGATATGCTTTCTCGGATTGAGATTCTCGGGCAATTGCTTGACATCAAAGTCCAGGTTCGGCATGGGGATACTCCTCAAAGCGAAAGGCAGCGTCAGTCGAGAAACCCTCCTGATGTGTTGATCACAACCCCTGAAACCCTGCAGGCAATGTTTACCGGCTCTCGCCTGCGCCAAAATCTCGAGACTGTGACTCATGTTGTGGTAGACGAAATCCATGAGCTTGCAGGCTCAAAACGAGGCACTCAGCTGGCTGTTGGACTTGAGAGGCTTGTGGAAATCTCAGGAGAATTCCAGAGGATTGGACTTTCTGCAACAGTTGGGAATTCCTGGGAAATTGCGAAGTTTCTGGCAGGCAATGGAAGGGATTTTAATGTAATTGAAGTAGCTCTGTTGAAACTGCTTGAGTTTGACGTGGTCAATCCTCAGATTTCAAACGGGGGTGAGCTACGGGAAGGCAAGCTACAGGAGAAAGAAATCCTGAGAATTGCAAAAACGGTAGGCTGCGAGCCTGAATTTGCTTCTCACTTACTCTGCATCAGGAAAATTGTCGAAGATAGCCAGTCTACCCTTGTTTTTGTAAATACTCGACAGAGTGCCGAGGCATTAGCTGCCGGTTTCAGAAAACTTGGGGCATCGATAGGTGTACACCACGGCTCGCTCTCTTTTGAAGCTCGGGTGGAAGCTGAGGAAGCTTTCAAGTCCGGAGCCCTGAAAGGCCTTATCTGTACTTCATCAATGGAACTCGGGATTGACATCGGAAACGTTGACCGGGTAGTCCAGTATGGGTCCCCGCGCCAGGTTTCAAGGTTGCTCCAGAGAGTAGGAAGAGCAGGGCATAAGCTGCATGCGATTTCACGGGGCACTATAATTTCCATGGAAGTCGACGATACTGCAGAAAGTATGGCAATTACGAAAGCTGCTCTGGAAGGCAGGGTTGAAGAGGTTTCTCCGCACATAAAATCCCTTGATGTTGTTGCAAACCAGATCGCAGGCATGGTTATGGACTTTGGGGAGGTCGAAATCGATAAAATTCTCAGAATTCTCAGGCGGACATACCCGTTCCGGGATTTGCAGATCGAAGAACTGCAGGGGGTTGTGGATCAGATAGGGGATTACAGGCTGGTCTGGCAAGAAAAAGGTTCAAACGTGCTTAAAAAGCGCAGGAAAAGCTGGGAATACTATTACGACAACCTCTCCATGATCCCGGACGAAAAGAAGTACGAAATCTACGATATCGTGAGCGGGAAATCAGTCGGCGTGCTGGACGAAGCTTTTGTTGTGAATTTTGCAGAACCAGGCGCCGTTTTCATAACGAAAGGCTACATGTGGCGGGTCGTTGAGATGCCTGACCGCGAGCAGGGAAAGGACAGGATCAAAGTCGAGCCAGTGGAAGGCTCAGGCGAGGTCCCGAGCTGGACAGGCGAAGAAATCCCTGTGCCTTTTGAGGTAGCTCAGGATGTGGGAAGGTTACGGGCGGAAATTGCAGCCTTTATCCGTGCCGAACTTGACGACGAAGCCATTGTCGAAAAGCTCCAGGCGAAATATCCCGTAACAAGGAATGCGGTACTCGAATTGATCCGGCTAGTGCGCGAGCACGTAGAAGGAAGCTTCCCCCTGCCTGATGCGAATACGATCGTGATCGAAGACGAAGGAGAGGCTGTGACCCTGAACGCCTGTTTCGGCCATAACACAAACGGCACCCTTGCCCGAGTCCTGACCTCGCTCCTTTCAGCCCGCTTCGGGAGCAGTGTCGCCCAGGAAGTTGACCCGTACAGGATTCGGCTGACCCTTCCGCGCCGAGTAGGCGCTGTCCAGATCAGGGATATGCTGCTTTCCCTCCGCCCTGAACACGTTGAACCGATCATAGAAATGACCCTGAAAAATACAACCCTGATGAAATGGAAAATGGTCCACGTTGCCCGAAAATTCGGTGCCCTGTCCAGGGACGTTGACTACGACCGGATCAGCATGAAAAAACTCCTTGAAATCTTCCAGGGCTCCTCGATGTACGACGAGGTTATCCGCGAAATTTTCCACGACCTGCTTGACGTCCCAAGGACAAAAGAAGTCCTTACAAGACTTGCAGCCGGCGAGATGTCAGTTGAAGTTTCCCTGCCAACCCCAATCGGGTCAGCAGGCTTTGCCATGAAAAAAGACCTGATAGCTCCGGAAAAAGCCGACCGTTCAATCGTCCTTGCCCTTAGAGAACGCATAATGAATGATAAAATTATTCTATTCTGCACGAACTGCAAGCAATGGACCTCCCGCAGGCAGGTCAAAAGCGTCCCTGAAGAAATCGTCTGTCCTGTCTGCGAATCCCGGATGATTGCAGCTCTGAAGCCCTGGGAAGAAGAGGAAATAAAACTTGTCAAAAAGCAGGCAAAAAACGTCAAAGTGACCCCCGAAGAAAAGAAACGGATACAGAGAGTTTACAGGAATGCAAGTATAGTCCGCTCGCAGGGGAAGAAGGCAGTTATTGCGCTTGCCAGCCGGGGGATAGGACCTGAAACGGCATCAAGAGTGATTGAAAAAATGAGGGTGGATGAAGAGGCGTTTTACAGGGATATTCTGATTGCGGAGAGGAATTATGTGAAGACGAAGAAGTTCTGGTGAATGAGAAGGAGAGAGTCCACATTAAAATAGGCGTCTTCATCCTGTGACATTTTATCCCTAAATCAACCTTTGTTGAGTATATACAATGTTTAATTTTGGAGGTTATATTCTTCTCACTTAATCTTCCCCACTTCTTTTGATTTGTGCCTATTTAAAATCTTTTTAACATTTTAGTGATAAGTTTCAAATATCAATTGAAAAACTGATTACTGAGGATATTTAACAATTCTATAAAAAGAACAATCGCTTGGATATTGGTTATTAACGACGTTAATGCCGTGATTGAGGAAGATGATAACTTTTCAATTAGGCCAAGAAGTGCCAGAGTTTCCCTTATTAATGACTCGATCCCTTTCCTTAACCATTTCAAAGGGTTCCATAAACTTTTCTTTGTATTTGAAAATGAGTTCTCTACTGCTCCTACATATCGAGTTAAAGCATTTTCACACAAAGCAGCATCATGTTCAATAAAATAGTAGGGTGTTTCGTAGGATCTGCCTGAGATTCCACCTCTGTGACCAATCTCTTTATAAAAAAGAATCATGTTGGGAAGTGTATTGAGAATTAACTGGTAGTTATTATATTTTCCTTGGTAGTTGTCAACAATTCCTAATAATCCAATTTCATTCTGAATCTTTACATCATTTTTGGTTAGCCAATTTGCTAATTCCTCTTGTTCTCCATTTTTCATTAATCCAAAACCAAGTTGAGAACATAAATTATTGAACTGATGGAATTTCGAATAGTATTCAGTTGCAAAACTTAATCTACTTTTCAATCCAAATAAGTCGTTGGTGAGTAACAAAAATCCATATATTAAAATAAGTACAGATATCTTAATAAGTGCACTCTCTATAAAATTATACATGGTTATAATCTACATCTAAAGTCTATAAAATATTTTCTTTTCATCAGTTTTTGTTGGACGCAATATAAGGTTAATTTTGGCTGATTGAAAAAGAATTCAGCTCGCAATGTTTCTGCTGAAAAATGTTTGTCTACTGCTGCGGCGAGCTTTCGAAAGCTTTAAAGGGAATTATAGCGTCCCAGTTCTCGACTTGCTGATTTGAGGGTGGGCGGTTGGCAGGCGGAAAAATATAATAAAATAGTTATTTCGGTTGTTCGGATATTTAGGTGAACGAAATAAGGTAAAAAATAGAGAAGTATTCAGAGGCATTAGATCCTTCTGAATGTACATACGTTATCAAAAAAGAATCATTCATCAGCGAATTCGCAATTCTTTCTTTCTTCTCTTACAAGTATCTCTCCATTCTCAAGTTCATACTTCTCTACAGCTCTGGTAAGTTCTACCATTAATTTCTTCGCAGCCTCCGGAGTTAACATTGCAATTCCATCGCTGTAGAATACAGTCTCTTCTTCAGATTCAAATTTTTCATTGAATAACTCGATTCTGAAATCCACATCTGTTCGGAAAACTCTAAGGTTTGTTGCGTATAATTTGGTGAATAGAGGAGTTCTGTAAACTGATATTTTTTCTTTTTCCTTTGACTCCTCTTGAACATTTTCCTCATTCTCTTCTTCTATTGTCATAACTCTCCCTCAGGCTGAAGCACATGCAGCTTGAATCTTTTCCCATCTCTTTTTGTTCGGTTCTCCCCACTCCATTCTTTCTGCCTGATCAGTGTGGTATCCTGGCATTTCCGTGAATCCTACGTAACGGGGTTCACCGCAGTAACAACTTAGTGTTTCTGTAGATGGTATCTGGCAGCTGGTGGATATTTCTGAAAGCACATCTTCTTCATCCTGGTCGTATTCTGCCATTCTGAAACTGTGATCATAAATTACGGAAATTATCTTGTTAACCAGGCTGTTTTCTTTAAGGCCGTATTTTTTTGTGTTTCCCTTTGACTCTTTAATTTCTATAATATTGTTGTATATCAATTTCGGGATCTTCTGATTAACTACCGTGCGGGACATTCCAAGGCATTCGCTAATCTCTGTCTGGTTATAGGACATGTCCATATTTTCTGCCAGAAAATCTATAATTTTTATTTCCGTTGTGGATCCCAGGAAATCTATGAGTGCCATCTTTTCCCTCCTGGCATAACAGTTAACATTATATTGGATGTTCCCCTATCAAGTAATGGGTGCTTCTATACAAGATTTTTTAGCATCAGCTGGCGGGTAATGATTGGAAAATTATAATTCTGAAATATTATCGGGCATTAGCTTCTATCAGTTTAACCAAGTTATGAGCACTTAATATTTAAACTTAGTGGAGCGCTGTTCATTTCAATGAACAGTACTTTTTGAGGCTTATCCGATGGAAGAATTCTCTGAATATGAGTTATTCATATTGAACAAAATCACAATTATGAATAGATGGTGCAACAAGCACATTTCCAGAGAAGACTTACTGAAAGGTAGGAAACGAAGCGATCTGGGATATTATGGAACTGCTATAGATAACCTGGTTAAGAGAGGTATTTTAAAGGTATACAAATCCCAGGGAAGAAACGATTATTGTTTACTTAAAGCTCATCGGGAAATGGTTATTTCGGAGTTGAAAGAAAATGCCGGAAAATACCCTTTCATAAAACCTTTCCACTTGGAAAGGATACGATAATTTTCGTCATTTCTTGGTTGTTCGTGTATATTTGATAGGTAGATAAGCAGTTCTTCAATGTTTCTTCTAAAAAATGGATTTTTCTGCGTTGAGTTTTCGAAAGGTTAAATGATGTTTTAGCATCCCGTTTCTCGACTTGCTGATTTGAGGGTGGGCGGTTGGCAGGCGGAAAAATATAATAAAATAGTTATTCGGGATGCCTAAATCCAATCAAAGGTGGCACAATTGAAGAATTTTTCGATCGAATGATTTGAAGAGGACATGGGCGGAAATATATTAAAAAAGTTATATCGCTTCGGCTTCTGATTGTTTTCAGCCATTTTTGTTTTCAATTTTAGCGGTAGAAGATTTAAATACTCACAGATCTGTTGCCTACCTGTCTGCGAAGGTCTCCAACTTTACTTCGGATCTTCTGCCACGCGCAGGACAATCTTTCCGCGCGCATGGCCGCTTTCACTCATCTCATGTGCCTTTCGGGCATCGGTCAGAGGAAGCACGGTTGTTACAATAGGCTTGATTTTCTGTTCATCGATTATGGCTGCGATTTGAGCAAGTTCTTTTCCGTCAGCCTGGGTCATGAGCCTTTCTGCACGCACTTCGTATTTTTGTGGAACTCCTTTGGGGATTTCGGCTACAGTAGTTACCAGAAATCCGCCGGGTTTCAATACTCCCCAGGATCTTTCTAACGTATCTCCTCCTATCGTATCCAGCACGACATCCAAGTCGCTCACGATTTCCTCAAACCGCTGGTTTCTGTAGTCGATTACCTCATCACAGCCTATGCTTTTCAAGAACTCGGCATTTTTACTCGAGGCAGTGCCGATAACATATGCGCCTTTCCATTTGGCAAACTGGACTGCAAAGGTCCCAACCCCACCAGCAGCGCCATGAATAAGCACAGTCTGTCCCCGTTCAAGACCTGCGAGATCGAAAAGTGATTGCCAGGCAGCCAGACCAGCAGTAGGAATGGCAGCGCTTTCAATAAACCCTATACTTTTGGGCTTCTGCGCGACCTGTGTAGAATTGACAACCGTATATTCAGCATATCCTCCCTGTCCTGCAGATGCTTTTGCAAATACCTCATCCCCTGGCTGGAAGGAATTCACTCCCTGTCCTGCCACATCCACAACACCTGCAACATCTGATCCTACAGTCATTGGCAAGGGCAATTCTATATAGCCTCTACGTATCTTCCAATCTATTGGGTTGACCCCGGCTGCAATAACTCTAATCCGAACCTCATTCGGCCCTGGCTGGGATTCCGGAATATCCTCATACTTCAGAACCTCGGGTCCCCCAAACTCATGAATCCTTATCGCTTTCAGATTTTCACCCCAAAAAGCTTCTTTTACGAGTTACATCTTAATAATTTCATTCAACGAGTATCCCTCAATGTCCCCAATCAATGTCCTCAGTTCATCCCTAAATCGAATATCTAGTGCCTCTGCCTATATTACATCATTAGATAATTTTTTACATGAGCTGTAATATCCGATTGGGAAATTAAGAATTGTGAAATTCTTAAAATTATCAACGATCCCGTCCCTATAATCTTTTCCGCTGTTGTTATGGCTTATTTCTCTCTCGTCTGCTGGAATAATGTACTCAAGATTCTTGCTTTCTATTCCGGCGTACCCTTGCATGTTTAGAGCCTGGAATATAAGAATTAAAACAAATATAAAAGGAAGCAAAGCTCTGCTCAAAACTAACCCTCCCCTAACCCTTCCCTACCTGTTTATATTTTCATTGTTCTATTTTAATCTTCTCCGTTTTACTAAAGTAAAATAAAATATTTTGTAACTCGTGCGCTTCCTGGTCATGTTTATGAATTTAATATTTGCTGGTCAAGCCGAAAGTATCAAGATCGTAGAGGAACTGGCTATGGCTTCAATCCAGATTACACTAAAAATTTAGAGATTTTAATGAAGCCTTTCCTTTTTGAATACACAGTTTTTAAGTCTTCAGTTAGTTTTATATAACAGTATAATTTTTTTATATATGACTTAAGTTCCAATATTTACAAATTTCCTGCTGAAAAACGCTGTCATTCTACGTCATAATGACAGCAAGATCGTTAGGACAATAAACCGGATGAAAATAAAAACAGGGAAAATTTTTGAGTGTTTGGTTTTTTTGTCTCGTCTTGTATAAGGACTAACCTCAATGTTTGAAATTTACAGTAACTGTGAGAATTCCCTACGATCCAATCTGATTAATCAACTGATCTACTGATTTAACCAATTTAATTGACCTAATCCATGTGACTTCGATCTAATTGATTCAATATCAATTTCCTCGGATTCAGGGAAATCCTGTGATACCTCACATAAATTCTCCATGTCCGGTTATTAACTTAGATAATTGCTGCAAAACAAGACCTCGCTACCTTATCTAAAATTTCATAAAGGAGCTTACTATGGTGCAAATAAAAGAAATATCCAAAACTATTTTTCTAATACTTCTTGCATTTAACCTTGTGACTGCAGGGAATGCAGCAGCTGCTGTAATTACTGTAGATAATAGCCTAGATCAGATTGCAGATTTTACCTCGATTCAGGCTGCAGTAGATGCTGCAAATCCAGGAGATGAGATAGTTGTCAAACCCAGTCTTTATGAGGAAAACATTGTAATTACAAAGAATATATCTATTGTTTCCGAGTCTGGAAGTTTCTCTGATACTATAGTCCGAGCAGCCGATAGTTCCCAAGAAGTTTTCAGTATCTGGGAAAACGGTGTAAGCATTAAAGGCTTTGGCATAACTGGATCTGAATTGGCTGGAATTCATCTTCTTGGAGTTATTGACTGCCACATTGAAAATAATAAATTGTCCAAGAACAACTGCGGTATCGATCTATATATGATGAGTTCAGGCAATATGCTTGAAAATAATGAGATTTCAGACTGTCTAACTGGGATTAGCCTTGGTGAAAGCTGGTACAATAATTTGATTAATAATTCAATCTCAAATTGCAGTAGCGGAATTTCATTTTTCGATTCTCCTGATAATCTTCTGGATAATAATAAAATCTCTAAAAACATGGTAGGTATTTCTTTAACGGGCGAATCAAACAGTAATACTCTGATTAATAATATTGTAACTCTCAATGAGATACAGGGACTGCATATTTACGAAACTTCAAAAAATCTTATTTATAATAACTATTTCAATAATACAGTAAACGTAAACTCCGAAACGGTTTCGGATACAAATGTATGGAATACGACTAAAACCAAGGGTATTAACATAGCTGGTGGTCCTTACTTGGGCGGAAATTTCTGGGAAAAACCTGATGAGTCTGTATATCCTACCGGAACCAGGGACGTTGACCTTGATGGAATTCTTGACTCCCAGTATAATATAGAAGGCAGCCAGTTAATAGATTATCTCCCCCTCAAAGGATTAAATCCAGTAATTATTACTGTAAATAACAGCCCAGGACAGGCTGCGGATTTTACTTCGATCCAGGCTGCAATAGACAATGCACTCCCTGGTGATACAATCCTTATTTTCCCGGGTGTTTATGAAGAAAACGTCAAAGTAAATGTAACGAACTTAACTCTTACCTCCAAATCTGGCAGTAGTGAGGATACTATTATCAAGGCAGCCAACCGTCAGGATGACATTTTCTATGTTAGTGCGGATGGAGTGACAATTCGCGGGCTGAATATAGTAGGGCCTGTAGATTCCCCCCCCGCAGGCATTCGCCTTAATGGAGTTAAGTACTGCAATATCGAAAATAACCAACTATCTTACAATTACATCGACCCTATGCTAAACATTCCCAATTCGGGCACGTCTTTAACTCTCATTAATTCAAATTCGGATACAGGGTTTGGAATCCGCCTTGACTCTTCCAGCAGTAATATTTTGAGTAATAATACTGTATCCGGGAAAGGAACCTCAATTTTTCTGCGTAAATCCGCAGAAAATACACTTATCGACAATTCGATATCCAGCAGCAACTATGGCATCTGGGTGGATTCTTCCAGCAACAATAAGCTGGATGGAAATAATCTGTCAAACAATAAAATTGGTGTCTATCTGAAAGTTTCCGGTGGAAATATTCTCAATAATAATACGGCATCAGGCAGCACCAGCTCTGGTATCAATTTATGGGATTCTGTTGGGAATACGTTAAGCAATTCTACCGCATCGAAAAACAGTGTTTCTATCGTTCTGAGAAATTCCAGCTCAAACCTGATTAATAACAACATAGTGTCTGATAGCGACTATGGCATCTGGCTGTACTCTTCAAGCAATAATAATAAACTGAACGATAACAGGGCACAGAATAACCGAATCGGTATTTACACGAAGGCATCAAGTGGAAATGTTCTTACGGGCAATACTGCATTAAACAGCACAGACGCCGGAATCAGTGTATGGGATTCAATCGGAAATACGCTAATTAACAATGCAGCCTCGAACAACTGGGTCTCGATTTTTCTGCAGAATTCTAGCAAAAATTCACTTCTAAATAACGCGATATCCGGCAGTAACTACGGGATGTGGATTACTTTATCCGGTAACAATGATCTGAATGATAACGATGTATCAAATAACAAATTCGGCATATATTTGAAAAGCTCCAATGATAACAGACTGTCGGGTAATTTGGCAAACTCGAATTTGAGGCACGGAATTTATCTCGGTTTCTCCAAGAGTAATACGTTAAACGGTAACAGGATTATTTCGAATTCCGAATATGGGCTATACCTGCTTAATTCAGGAAACAGCTTAATTTATAACAATTATTTCAACAACAAGAACAATATTTATCTTGAAGGCTCAAACGCAGGTACAAGCTTTAACACAACCCTTAAGCAAGAAAAAAACATTCTTGGTGGGCCTTACCTTGGTGGGAATTTCTGGGCTAAACCACAGGGAGATGGCTTCAGCCAAACCCATGTAGATAAAAATAGAGATGGTATCTGTGATGAAATTTATGCCATAAAAGAGAGTATTGATTATTTGCCTCTCACAGGTTCTAGTAGCAGGGGTTAATCTTCTTGAGTGCTGTAAAAGGAATGTACTCCTGTTAGGTATATAGACAGCAGGTAATAGGCAGTAAATAATGGGCAGTAGGTAATAGGCAGTAGGTAATCACTGGTACGACCGGAAAACAAGGCTATACAGCTTTCTTAAGAGGGTTATTGGAAAGCTGTATAGTCTTTAAAGGGCAATTATTAGGTAAATAGAAAATTGTTTCAAGTTATGTTTTCTGGACTTTCTTCCAGGAACCTCTGAAACCATATAATATCAAAATATTTTCCGAATTTCGTTCCTACGGCTTTAAACCTGCCACACTCTACAAATCCATGTTTAAGGTGAAAATTCAGGCTAGCTTGGTTTTTTGAGGAGACATTTGCAAGGAGGCTTTTCATGTTCTTCTTTTTAGCATTCAGGTACAAAACATCTAGCAGCTTTGCTCCTAAACCTTTTCTTGTATATGCTGGGAGGATAAAATATGAGACAACTCCAGTGTGCTGGAAATTCCGGAAGGGAAAATAAGGCCTCAGGACTCCAAGACCTATCACTCTGTTGTTTTCCTCTTTTTCCTCTATTACATAGAAGGGAAAATGCTGGGTTTTATCATGCTCATACTCATTATTGGAAGGCTGAAAAAAGTCCGGTCCAACAGGAGTTTCGAGATAGGCTGCAAAACTATTATCTATATAATAATTAAAGATCTCAAGCATTCCCTGAATATCTTGCGAAGTAGCCTCTCTTATTACAAAGACGTTGGACTTATCTTTTTCCCGCACATAATTATAATCAGAATGCACCTATTTAAATTCTTTTAACTAGTTGTAACACGAATCTAATTAAATTCTTCTTTATTGGATTGTATTTCTAATTCTTCTTTATTGGATTATATTTCTAATTCTTCTTTATTGGTTTTTATTTCTAATTCTTCTTTATTGGTTTTTATTTCTAATTCTAGGTTGTATTCATCACTCGTTCTATTTATCATGATTTATATTTATAATATATTATCAGTGAGATTATATTTATATACTTATGATATTGTATTATTCTCTGCATAGGTAATCCGATCCTATCTAGATTTCATTCAGGACTTGATATTTTTAAAAGGGGGTCTAAAAGTCCTAAATTCAGTATAATAATGCAATTGTTATAGCCCACTCAGATGATTGCGTCCTAAGAATAAAAATGTAAAAAGGAGAATATTTCTCAACGTACCTCTACAGAAGTGAAATAATAGATGTTTCTTAAACAAAACAAAATGGTTGAAAAAATACGTGAAATTCCTGTTACACTTGGAGATGTATCCGAGAGCATCTTCGGAGGTGTAAACACAAAAAATAGTCTGCTTCACAGACTTGCCCTTCCTGAAGAAGGAGGTTCAGACTCATATTATCTTTGCGAAGGCCTGTGTAAACCTGTATTTATAGAACCTGAACTTGTCTATCCGTATGTATCAGGGGCTTTTTCCGAAAAATTTGCATTTCGCTCTTCACCTTACCGTTTTATGCTGCCTTATGAGTTGTCAGGTAAGGAAAAAAAGAAAGAATACAATGTAATTCCACCCGAAGAACTCAAAACGAAATTCCCTATGGCTTATGGGAGAATTATGGAATTCAAAAGAGGATTCTGCCGTGATGACTCTCCCCTTAAATCTGTGGACTATGACATAAGAGGTGGAAAATTTTTTGAGTACTTTAATACTCCAAAAATCATTGCTACTGAAGGCTATCACCTACAGGCTGCGTTCGATACTACCGGAAATCATGTATTTGAGAATGGGTGTGGAATTGTTCTCAAGGATCCGAGTAAGTATGCTTACATTACTGCAGTCCTTAATAGTTCCATTGCCAGGCTCTTTCCCTCACTCTGTAGGTCTGAAATGATGTACTCAGGCTACACTGCTCCAGCAGTTATGAGACGTTTCCCAATCATGTTTCCTGATAACAGGCTAACCGAAGATCTCATAGATACTATTTCCAGTTACCTTGAGTTCCTTAACAGGGAAAAGTATGCAAGAGATTACGGAGTTCCGGTCTGGCTTCGGGAACTTTCAGGTTTCTACGAACAGATTTCAAACCTTCTGGTTCTGGATACTTACTTCATAAATGACCTTGATCCAAGGCTTCTGAATGCCCTTGAAGAAAATATCCATCCCTATGCAGGAGATATGGATTCTGAAAACAATGAGAGCCTTCTGAATGCGCTATATTACATAAAACAGCGGATTCTTGAAGCATCAAGTTCTAAGAAATACAAATTTAACATCGGACTACCTGGAATTCTCAATCTCTCTCAGAGTAGTGAAGAACTCTGAGAAATTCTTTTTCATTTTCTCAGAGAATTACGGATTTATTTTTATCCAAACTTATCAGATATAATCGGCTTTAACCTAATAGTATGTCGAAATACCTCTGTATAGTTCCTAACTTAAAACATAAATTTATATATCTAAGCTTTGTGTAATTTATTATGACGCACTTCAATTTTTAAAGCTGTTAATTGGCTATTCTTATTCGCCTAATGCTAATTAAAAAGGAAGGAAATCTTATCTCCCTGCAAATTCACAATGCTGCATATCCCTATATGGGAGCACTAATATTTTCAGGACTTATATCGACATTGCTTGCAATCAAAGCATACAGAGCCCTCAACTACCGCAGGTTATATTTCTCAAGATATTTCATATTTATTATGTTAAGTATGTCTCTCTGGTCTGTGAATTATGCTTTTGAGGTCGGACTCACAGACATTGAGCTAAAATATTTCTTTGCTCGTCTCGAGTATATCGGGATTGCCTTTGCTCCAGTAGCTTGGTTCCTATTCGCAGCTGAATACTCAGGGGTATATAATCAATTCTTGAGAAAGTATGAGAAAGCTTTTTTCGTACTTCCTTTACTCGCAATTTTTTCAATGCTTACAAATAGCTTTCACAAAATGCATTTTATAAGTTATTACCTAGACAACTCAGGGGGTTTCCCTCTTCTTGTGCTCATACATGGGCCTTTTTTCTGGGCATTTTATATTTATTCATTTATTTTAATTATATTTGGTATTTTTTTTATCTTCAAGCAGTTTGTCAATCTAACTGCACCCTACAGAGCACAGGCAGCAATTGCTCTCACAGCTGCCTGTATTCCAGTATCGGGAAATATTCTCCATGTAGCAAATATGGGTCCTTTTGCATTCCTTGATCCGACTCCTTTTATATTTATAGTTACAGGTTTGATTCTTTTCTGGGGTGTCATGCAGCATGAGTTTCTCAATATTATTCCGATTGCGAGAGAAAATGTAATAGAGTCTATGAGTGACGGATATATCGTATTAGACCTTAAAGATTCCATAGTAGATATCAACAAAGCTGCGCTTGAACTGGCAGGAAAAACAAAAAATGAGGTCATAGGAAGGACCTTAAATCAACTTTTCGGGAACGATGTAGAAATATCTCAAAGTGAGATCAATGAGGGAATTTTCAGCAAAGAAATTTCCTTGAAGATTGATCTGGAAACAAAATTCTTCACACTCAGTGTCAGCCCTCTTGTGACAAAAGATAATACGGAAGGTAAACTGGTAATGATTCGCGATATTACTGAAACTTACCAATATCAAGAAGCTCTGAGACAGGCGAATAAGAAGATAAACCTTATGAGCAACATTACCAGACATGATATTCTCAATCAGGTTAATGTGCTTTCAGGGTACACCGAGTTAATCTCAGAAACTCTTCCTGAAGATGCCAAGAACGATCCTCGAATAGAGAAGTATCTACGAAATCTCAACAAAAGTATAGAGACAATCCATAGCCAGATTATTTTCACAAAAGACTACCAGGAACTCGGAATAGTTTCCCCTACCTGGCAATCCATAAGCAACGTTGCAAAAGAATCAGCTATCCCTTTTTCCAGCCAAGGTATTAAATTTTCTATCGAGGACAGCGGATTGGAGGTATATGCCGATCCTCTGCTTAAAAAAGCCTTTTATAACCTGTTTGACAACGCAAGGGCACATGGGGAGCATGTAACTGAAATCTGTGTTGGTTCCCGCAGGGCTGCGGATGGTCTTGTAATTGAAGTAAAAGACAATGGTATAGGGATCCCTCCTGCAATGAAAGAGTTAATTTTTGAAAAATCCGTTGGAAGAAATACAGGACTTGGCCTTTTTCTAGTCAAAGGCATTCTTTCAATTACAGGCATGGAGATAAAAGAAACCGGAATTGAAGGAACAGGCGCGATGTTTGAGATCACAATACCCCCTGGTAACTGGCGCGAAAACGTTTCTTAATTAGAGAATAATGCTTGAATACTTAAAACATGCTTGAATACTTGGAACGATAACTAGAAGCCGCTCCTCTTACATTATTATTATTATTATTATTATTATTATTATTATTCGCTTTTCATTTTTCTTGATTCCGATTTTTTAATCCATACCAATAACTGGGTCTTAATTAACACGGATCTTAATTAACACCTGCAAGTTTTTTCATTCACATGTTTTTATACCATCGCCCCAATATAACATCAGCGTACTATTAAACCTGAAAAGATTCTCCAAAGCATTCTTTTAGCCAATGACTGGATTCTGGTGACAAAAATGAATGAATTTACCCTGAAAGAGAGATTTGAAAAGGCACTGAAAGGAGAGGCTTTAGATATCATTCCTGTATGTTCGGTAACTCAGACTGGCACTGTTGAACTTATGGAACTGACTGGAGCATACTGGCCCCAGGCAAATTACAACGCTGAAAAAATGGCTGCACTCGCCCTGGCAGGGTATGAAACTGCAGGATTTGAGAATGTGCGCTGTCCTTTCGATACTACCGTGCTTGCTGAAACTTTTGGCTGCACAGTAGACGAAGGCAGTATAGATATACAACCTTATGTAACAGATTTTCCCTGCAAGAATAAGGAAGATGTCAGGAACATAACGATTCCGGATTCGTTTTTGGAGAGCAGACGTACCTCGGTAATGCTCGATGCAGTTGAAATCCTGAATGAAAAAGTAGGAGAAACCGTTCCAGTAGTCGCAGGGGTTATAGGGCCGGCTGGACTTGCTTCCATGCTTGCTGGAATGAGAAACTATCTTATGTGGTTTGTGACAAACCCTGAAGTTCTTGAGGAACTCATGGGAGTTCTTACCGACGCCTGTATAGAATATGCCAATGGTCTGCTCGAAAGGGGAGCACATGCCATAACCTTTATAGATTCTGAAGCAGGACCTGACATTATCTCCCCTGAGATGTTCGAAACTTCGGTCTTTCCACTCTACAGGAAAGTTTGCAGGAAAGTAAAAGGCTTGAAGATTCTTCATATGTGCGGCGACGCAACTGCGGTTCTTGATCCACTTGCAGATACAGGGTTTGAGGGGATAAGCATTGAAGAAAAAGTAAGTGTGAGTTTCGCAAAAAGGATTATAGGTGATAGGGTACGTCTCATAGGAAATGTTTCTCCTTCCGATACCCTGCTGACAAAGGGAACTGATGCGGTTCTTATTGAAGCGACTGCCTGCCTTGAAGACGGAATTGATATCCTTGCACCCGGCTGTGGGCTTGCTCCCCAGACTCCACTTGAGAATATAAAAGCGCTTGTCAGGGCAAGAGATAACTATTTCTCACAGTAATTTAGTGATTTTCTTTAAGCTTCTCTTAGGCCTCTTATATTTTGGTAGGGGTCCTTAAAAGAGGATGTCCTGGAAGTCTCCTTAAAAAAGGGTTTTTTCTCTTTTCTTTATATTTTCTGAGCCTTTGAGACTTATGAATGTGGCAGAAGCCAGTATAAGGGTACAACCTGCAAGCGCCTCGGACGATAATCCAATTCCTAGCACAGCTATATCAAAAAATACCCCGCTGACAGGTTCTATCAGAGCAAGAAGGCTGCCTGTCTGAGCTTTGAGATTGGCAAGTCCGAGAACCGTAAATATCTCTCCAAGACCTATAGATATTATCCCAAAGGCTACAAGGACTCTCAGGTTGCTATAAAGAATATCAGGAGAAACCTTGAATGCAAAGGGGCTTAGAAGCAACAGGGCTATCCCCATAGGCCAGAACATTATTGCAAGCTCTGAGTATTCGGTTTTCAGGATTTTTACGTTCATAATCAATGCTGCAAAGATCACTCCTGAGAGCAATCCAGCTGCAATGCCAAGCATATAGGAGCCTGTAAGTTCAATTCCAGAGAGGCTTTCCGGCCTTACTATAAGGAATACGCCTGTAATTGCTACAAAAAGAGCAGTTATACTTTCCTTCCCGATTTTCTCATTCAGGATTAGAGGAGAAGCAAGCATTACGTAAAAGGGGGCTGTATACTGTAACAGGATAGCAATAGAAACACAGGTACTTTTCAGGCAGATAAAGTAAAGCAGCATGCACGCGACAACAAGCCCTCCCTGTAGGAGAAGGCTTCCTCTTTTTTTCTTCAATTTCAGGTCTGAAGTCCTTCCTCTGACAATTATATAGGTAAAAAGGAACAGTAAGCCGAAAAGCAGCCTGTAAAATATTATGGGAGCAATAGCCATATCATGAATACGGTCAATGAAAAGCCCATTCATACCGTAAAATATGCAGCCTATAACTACTGCCAGATGCGGTTTTTTGCCCTTCAGGAACATTTGAGATAAATATACCTGTGGTATTTATATATCTACTGGAAAATCACAGAATTCTATAATTGGAAAAATCATAGAATAAAGTTTGAAGTTTATAGAACTAGCTTTTTGGTTCAATTAAATTTTTTCAATCTCGACCTTATTTTTTGTTTGATTCCTCAATTTTTTAACGAACTCAGCTTCAAACTCCTCTTTTACAAAGAGAATGAATTCTACATTATCCAAGTATATTTCTTCCTGGATTACTCCGTATTTTTCTATTAGATTTCTTACTTTCTGGCTTTCTGCATATTCCAGGCTTATTCTTAATCTGACCTGTTCGAAGACCTCAATAATTCCTGCCTTTTCAATCGCGGAAAGTGCCGTATCCCGGTATGCTCGTGAGAGTCCCCCGAAACCCAGTTTTATTCCTCCAAAATACCGGGTAACGACTATAACTGTATTTAGGATTTCTTTTGATTCGAGTATTTTAAAAATAGGCCTTCCTGAACTGCCCGCAGGCTCCCCGTCATCATCATATTTGAGAACAAAAGAACTTTTTTCCTTTACAAAATAAGCAGAAACATTATGGGTTGCATCTCGATGTAATTCTTTTATCCTTTTTATAAAAGCTTTTGCCTCATCTTCATTTTCTACAGGCTTAACATAGCCTATGAACAGGGATTTTTTGAATTCCTTTCGAGCTTTGCCACAACATTTAACCGTTTTATAACTTTTCAGTATTTTATCCTCAAATTGCTTTTATATTTTTTCAAACTAAATGTTTAAAGGTTTGCGCTTTCTCAACGGAGGGATATTATACCATATTTAAATATTTTTCTCTCGCCAAATGACTCTTCTTTTTATTCCTTTCATATTTGTTCTCTTGGCAAGATTTATTTAGAGTACTATATTAAAAAATAAACAATAATTATAATTATAAATAATATTTGCTCAAATATGGACTGAAAATCCTATATATTCACATAATACTTGCTGTTTTGTGTTATTATAACTTTATCAAATCGAAAAGTTTTAATGTTATTGGCTGGTCATGCATAAATATCTCATATGAAAATCTCATAATTTTATATGAGCTGGGTGTAAAAAAGGAAGAGAACTTTAGAGGTATTATTAATGAAAAAAATGTTAAAGATTATGGCAATGCTCCTTGTTATTGCTACTGTTGTCTTTGCAGCCGGCTGTGCTGATTCAGCTGATAATGAGACAGATGATGTAGCCGCAGAAGAAGTGACTGATGAACCCGCAATAGCTGAAGAACCTGCTGACGAAGAAGTCACTGACGAAGAAGTCGTTGATGAAGAAGCCGCTGACGAAGAAGCTGTTGACGAAGAAGCTGCTGACGAAGAAGTAGCTGACGAAGAAGTAGCTGACGAAGAAGTAGCTGACGAAGAAGTAGCTGACGAAGAAGTAGCTGATGAAGAAGCTGCTGATGAAGAAGCTGCTGACGAAGAAGTAGCTGACGAAGAAGCCGCTGAAACAACTGTTTAATTTAGCAGTATAAAGAAGGAATTACCTAAGTAGCCTTTTTAAAAGGCTACGATTTTTGTTTTTTAAAATAGGAAGATGTAAATTTACTCTGGTTTTGCATATCCTGGATTCGAAAACTTCTATAAACATTTAAACTTAGTAATTCTGATTTTTTTCTCACTGCTATCAGAGAAAGTTTAAAAAAATATTAGATAAGCTTATATATACGACTTTTTCAAGCAGTTTCGACGCCATAACTAGCTTAATTTTAGATTGATAAGGGTTTATTATTGAGGGCAAAAAATGACAGAATCCCTAAGAGCTTATCTTAACCTCATGCGTGCTCATTTTCTTCCTGCCTGGCCTCTGATTTCCTGCTCTGGATTGATGCTTGCTTTTGCAAATTATGGCGGCTTTTCCTGGATATTGACGATTAAGGTGGCTCTGATTGGTCTACTTGGGTTCGAGGCCGGTCTTATACTTAATGATTATGTGGACAGGAATAGAGATAGACTTGATGTAGAGAATACGCTTACAGGATACTGGAGGCCTTTTAAAGAGAGACCTATTCCTTCAGGAAAAATTTCTTCAAAAAACGCCTTCTCGTTGTTTATCCTGCTTGTAATAGCTATTTCAGCCTTGACTCTTACACTTCCCTATCCTAATTCCTTATATGTGTTTGCAATCATGCTGTACTCTTACAGTATTGAAGCTTTTTACCAGGTAAAAAAAAGAGACCAGAAGTATCCGATTGCGCAACTTTTGGGCAGAACCGACTTTACACTTTTTCCGGCGGCAGGTTATCTCTGTTACGGGCAGCCAGACATGACCATGCTGCTTTATATGATCTTTTTCTATCCTTGGACAATGGCACACTTGGGATTGAACGATTTTATAGACCTGAAAAATGACCTGGCAAGAGGCATGAAGTCCATAACTGTACTTTATGGCGAAAAAGGAACCATGTACTGGATTACAGGTTTTACAGTTCTGCATTTCCTTGCAGCTGTTTTCTTTCTAAGGGAACTTGGAAATATGGCGCTTTACGGCTTTTTCGTAGGGTTTGTACTTCTCACAGGGTCAAACCTCTATCTCTGGAAAGAAAAAAGTCCCACAGCCGGCTTGAAGGTACTTCCCTTTTTCCATGTAACATTGATTATCTATGCAGTTTCAATTGTTCTTGATTTTATATACTGAGATTTTTGATTATACTGAGTTGGATTTTTTTCTTTCTTTTTCCTTCTGCCTGCTTTTCCATTTTTTTTCTTTCCTTTCCTGCCTTTTTTTCATTTTCTGTTTTTATTATTTGCTTTTATTATTTTTTGGTGCTCCCTCATTAATT
>DALS01000025.1 GCA_002499445.1 Methanosarcina sp. UBA293 | reverse complement strand
TTAGAGGATTTCTACAGAGCCCATTTTTGGAGTATTCAATATACGATATGCTCAGATGACGAATTATTTTTTTCTTGGATTTGCCTCTAGTTTGGCTTTTTTTCTAAATGTATTCGTTAAATCATCTAATTTTTTTTGTTTATCCTTGCTCGGTTCAAGATCGGACTCTAATTTTAAATGATAACTTCCGTCCATAACCTTATTAATGACCAATTTCAAAAGATTTGCAAAGTCGAATTTCACACTCCCTAAATAATTATGCAATTCATTCAATTGGTCTCGTTTAAACATGCTGAGTGTAATGTAACCTACATCAAAATGATTACGTAGGATCATCACTGGTATAAAGTTTAATTCAATTTCATCTTTACTATAGCCTAATTCTTGTAAACCGTCTCTTACTGTATCATGTTTATCTCCAAACAAAGCTTCTAATACTTTACAATAATTCAAGATGGCTTCAGCCAAAAACTCTTGTGGACAATTACCAGCTTCAATCAGCCTCTTTGCCACATAATAATAACTCAGAGCCGCAGCCAATCTCCGATTAGGCTTAATGCAAACAGGAATCAACCTCTTGAATGAATCTATAACGAAATTTTCTTGTCTTTCTTTGGTTGAAATACTTATACCCATTGGAAATGTTTTACTTAAGCCCCATATGAAAGGCACATCACCAACTCGGCCAGTAGTTGATGTAACAATTGGAGGTTCTGCAAGTTCTATAGCTAATAAAGTTGGAAAAACGTAATGCAACGCATTCAAATAATTTAGTAATTCCTCTATATCTTTACATTCAAATTTGGCATAAACCTTATTCCCACGCATTTCAAATCGTCTATTTTGATCCGACCATTCTAGAATAGCTTTGATTGGTTCAGATATTTGCCCGGATGGAAAACTAAATTTTCCAGTATGTAAACTACCAAAAGCATTAGTGCTGCACCCCTGAGTAATTGTCCTTGTACTCTTATTTCCAACTCCAAACATCTCTGAAGGTTCCAAGAAGATCTCGATTTCGACAAAGTTAGGAAAAGAAAAATTTCTACCACTTTCAGTTATCATTAATAATCGTTCTAGTGATTGATATGTTAGCATAAGATCACAGAATCCTATTACTTTCTTTAAACTTTAAAGCTATATTTTCGGATAGGTTCTTAGTTGTGAGATTGTTGTCTTTGGATCTTTACTTATTTCGTTTACAATTGCCAGTTCATTTTCTCCGAACTTTTCTCCCAACCTTTCTCCGAACTTTTCTCCGAACTCACGCCGCCAGAGCCTCATTCAATTCGTTAATCATAGAATTCATCTCGTCCCCGAAGAGCTGATACATCCTGCCGCGCCCGCCAAGGGCATCAAAGGGGGTGTAATCAAGGTCTTCGATTTCCAGGTGGAAGCTGGTTGCAACATAATCTTTAATCATGCGGAGCCAGTTCATCTGGTCTTCAGTAAATTTCAGGGTTCCTGCCTGTTTTTTGAATACCCAGTCCTGGAAGTTCCGGTTTACGGTCAGGTCGTATGCCGTTAGCACAGGGTCGATTTCGGTAATCCTGCGAATCAGGGAAACGAGGGCTGTGAGTTCTTTTTTCGGGGAATTTCCGTTCACCTTTTCAAGCTGCTCGTAAGCCTGCCAGACCCTCAAGGGAGCGAAATGAGGTTTTTCCAGCTTCAGTTTCTCCAGCACTTCGTTTATCATCGTAAAAGTAACTTCCCTGCGCATGTAGGGCTGGTTGTAGAAAATCCTCAGGGCTGTGATCTCGTCTTTATTAGCTTCCAGGTATGCCTTAAAATCATTAACCAGCTCATCTGCCCTTACCACAGCGTCTTTGTCCCATTCGGCTCTCTTAAGGGTGTCAAGGTTCACGGTATCGATAATCTGCTCATGGACTCTGCGGACATTTTCGATATATTCGTTGAGCTCGCCGGAAAACGTGGACCTGGCAATATCAATCAGGATCTCCTGCGCCTTTTTCTTTGCATCGGCGTCCTGAATTTCCGGCTGGCGCAGTTTAATCTCGGAAGCTTTGAGGTCAATGATATCAGGATTGTATGCATTGAGCAGATCCTTAACGGTCTGGTTGACAGTTTTTCCGTTCGATATCTCAGCAAAAATGGCTCTTTCGTCCTCGCTTATCTGCCGGTTCAGCCTTGCAAGCCTTGATGCCAGGGAAACATAAAGGTCTTCGTCCTGAGCTCCAAAAGTTACTGCTGCCAGCAGGTCTTTCAGGGATGTGCTTTTCTTGCGTTCCAGGGGTCGGCTGTCGGTTTTCAGGGTTTTTGTAACGTCAACGGCATCCACGATTACAAAATGCGTCTTGGCAGAAACAGCCGAAGGGGTCACTTTTTGCAGGTCGTCATAGCCCAGAGTTCGTGTACCTCGCCCTTTCATCTGCTCAAAATAATTCCGGCTTTTAACGTCCCTCATAAAGAGCAGGCATTCCAGCGGCTTAACGTCCGTGCCCGTGGCAATCATGTCCACTGTAACCGCTATTCTGGGATTGTAAAGATTGCGGAAATCTGCCAGCACCGATTTTGGGTCTTCTTCGGCTTTATAGGTCACTTTCTTGCAAAAGGCATTGCCTTCCCCAAACTCTTCCCGTACGATATTGATAATATCATCGGCATGGCTGTCGTTCTTGGCAAAAATCAGGGTTTTAGGGACTTCCGTTCTGCCGGGGAAGATCTCAGGCAGGTTCTCCTTAAACGTCCGTATCACACGCCTTATCTGGCTGGGATTGACCACGTCCCGGTCAAGTTTTTAGCCGTATAGGTGAAATCTTCGTCCAGCTGTTCCCAGCGTTTTTTGCGGGTAAGCTTCTCACGTCTGTCCACAAACTCCCGCGCACTTATTATTGCCCCGTTTTTGGTGATTTCAGTTTCGATAATGTACACATCATAACCCACGTTCACGCCGTCTGCCACTGCTTCTTCATGGCTGTACTCGCTCACTACATTTTCATTGAAAAAGCCGAAGGTGCGTTTATCCGGTGTGGCTGTCAGACCTATTAAAAAAGCATCAAAGTAATCCAGAACCTGCTGCCACACGTTGTATATTGAACGGTGGCACTCGTCTATGACAATAAAATCGAACTCTTCAATGGGGACCTTTTCATTATAAACAACAGGAAGCGGTTCCTTTTGTTTCCATTCCCTCTCCTCGGCAGGATTCTCTTCCTCAGTTTTTTCGTCCAACTCCTCGCCCTTCAGAATAGAGTAAAGCCTCTGGATTGTAGAAATGCATACCTGGCTGTCCGAGGGGACATAACTAGAACGCAAACGTTGGACATTGTAAAGTTCGGTAAATTTGCGGTTATCGTCATTGGGCATGTAAGCCTGGAATTCCTGCTCTGCCTGCTCGCCCAGGTTTCTGGTATCGACAAGGAAAAGCACCTTTTTAGCATCCGCAAATTTCAGCAATCTGTAGATAAAGGTTATGGCAGTATAGGTTTTTCCTGAACCTGTTGCCATCTGAACCAGAGCCCTTGGGCGGTTGTCCTTAAAAGATTCTTCAAGATTTGAAATCGCTGTGATCTGGCAGTCTCGCAGACCGTCTGTTTTCAATTCAGGAATAGCAAGCAGTCTTTCCCTCAAAGGTCTCTTTTTAAGATATTCCTCAAAAGTCTCAGGTCGAAGATAAGAAAAAACCGGTCTTGACATTGGTTTTGGATCACGGAAGTCTGTAAACCGTGTAAGTTTTCCGGTACTCTCGTATACAAAAGAAAGGGGATCATTATTCAGGTATTTCAGCTTGCTTGTAGCATATCCGGATGATTGTTCCTCAACAACGGTCAACCTGTGGCCTTCTTCGTCTCTTTTCGCCTCAATAATCCCAAATGGCTTTTTATCAACAAATAGTACATAATCAACCGGCCCCACATCGGTTAAATACTCCTTAATTGCAATTCCCCTGGAAGCACTCCAAACGATTTTGCTCTTTTCCTGCACTACCCAGCCAGCATCATTTAATTTCCTATCGATCTCATTTCTGGCTCTCTGTTCAGGAGTCTGATTATCACTCATATGCTTTTACCCATTGAGATTGAATTTCGTCCTTCTTTTTATTAATTTGAATTTATCATTATAATTAAAATTACAAACTCCTGATCAATACTAATACTTTTCTATATTTTGCAAAAAAGCCAAGAGCGATCAAAAAAGTTTGGTGGTAGAGAACCACCTGAGAATACTTACTTCTTTTTTACTGTTATATAGTATGCTTTTGTGCTAATTCCTGAAGCAGTCTTTACAGTTAAAGTAGCCTTGTATTTTCCAGGTTTAGTATATACATGCGATGGACGCCAGCATGTTTGGCAGGTAGCTCCATCACCGTAGGTCCACAGGTGTGATTTAACGCCTGAAGTACTACCTCCGGTGTACTTAAACGATACCTTCAGCGGGGCATAACCAGACGTTGTACTTGGTTTAAAGCTCGCATCGGGTGGAGTAGCTGCAAGTGCTGTTGAAGGCAGTACGAGTGCAAGAACGAGGCATAGGGTTATTATGTGCTTTATTTTCACCAAACTCACCTATTTCTTCTGGATTGGAATTTATATGAAGAAGCGTAAAACCCCTAAGTATTTAGCCTGGGGGATATAAGCGTCAACTTCTCCAATTTACTTTTCGTTATTCTTTGGCTTCATATAGACCATCGAATAATGTAATATTAGGCATAGGTTAGCGAGAACCAGGCAACCTTTGTTAAAGAGTCCACCATCAGGCTCAGCAGGTCGTAGAAAACCCTTCGACTCTAGCTTGTAACTACGTAAAGCCGGAACGAGCGAAAGAGCGAGATTCAGTACGGAAGGTTCAGCCGGAATTAAAGCCTTTGGAGATGCCGATGGTCATCTATGAATTAGAAAGCAACTCAGTCTTTAGCTGAGAGGTAGTTCACTCTAACCGTAAGCTTACTGACCGTAAGTCTTACTTTATTCCAATTGTCTTGCCGGTTTTCTGCGGGCAGACAGTTAAGAAATTAACTGAATAAAATATAAAGTTATTTTTGACGCTTAAAATTTTAAAAATGTATGCGAGTGTTGGAGAAATTGCAGCTTGTAATTATATAGGAAAATCGTGCATGCAGTATCCTTCATCCTTTTTGTTTCCTTTTCTATTTGTTTAAGAAGTCTCGACTTGAAAAGAAGTAGTTATTTAGATTATTTAAGAGATTTATCCGCAGATGCGTGAACTTTAATTTTATGGAGCATAAATAAATATTAATTCAATGAAAACCGAGAACGTTAATCTTATTAAAACAGAAAATATTAATTTAAAATAGAATCAGATAAACAAAATTATTTAATCTGGCAGACCTGAAACTTCTATTGATTTATTTTGTTAACTAATTGATAACTTGGGGGTAATTGATTGAACGGAAACACTGTGATCGAAGTTGAAGATATGATATGGGGAGAAGTGGTAGAGAGCTCTAAAAAGCCAGTTATCGTAATGTTCTACAGCCCTGCCTGCCCCTATTGTAAAGCTATGGAACCTTTTTTCATGAATTATTCAAGGGAATTCAAGAACTCGGCAGTTTTTGCCCGCATAAATATTGAGACGAATCCCTGGACCGTTGAAAGGTACGGAGTTCAGGGTACACCTACGTTTAAGTTCTTCTGCCAGGGAAGACCTGTATGGGAGCAAGTAGGCCAAGTCTACCCTTCCATACTGAAAAGTGCAGTTGAGGAAATGATTAATTATGGGGAAGAATGTATAAGAAAAAGTACTCCTATCGGGCAGGACATCACAGGATACGTGTGAATCACTCTAACTGAATAGGGTCTTCTCAACCTTTTGCAGTCTTCTAGTCATAATTCATTTCAGGCATTTTTCTCGTATAGCTCCTTATTTACGAGTCCGTACTCATCAAAGGCTGTCCTGAAGCTTGTGAGAATGCCAAGGGTTGTACTCAGGAGGGTTGAGACATAAATTGCTATCATGATGGCAATCTGATATTTGATAGCAACGAGAGGGCTTGCTCCCCCAAGAATCTGCCCTGTCATCATCCCTGGCAAAGCGACGATCCCAACGGATGCAATGTTTGCCAGAGTGGGTTTTACTGCAGTCTTCAGGCTTTTTCGAAGGTATGGAAGAACAGCCTCGTACATGCCTGCCCCAAGGGATAAGCTGTAAAGGTAGCGATTTTCGTTTCGCTTGATATCGCTGTAAAAATCCCCTATCCCTACTACATTTCCCCGAAGCGTATTTCCAAGCAACATACCCGCTATAGGGATCAGGTAGCGTGCGTCAAGGAGGTTCTCCAGATTGATCACGAATTTATTTAAATACAAAAGGACAGCCAGGTTTGAAAAGCCAATGGCTAAAATGATAGGCACAAAGAGTTTTTTTACATTCAGGTCCGCACTTTTTATTGCCGTATAGGATGCAAAGAAGATCATAATTCCTACCCAGACAAGATTCAAAAACCCATTATTTAAGTCAAAGATAAAAGTTAAAAATATGCCTGCGAGAAAAAGCTGGACTGTCATGCGCGTAACTGAGTTTATTGTCCTCCAGGCAATGTACAATTTTATCCTGTAGCTGATTACGAGAGGAATCGTCAGTAGTAAAAAACATAGTATCAGGGAAGTTATTGAGATATCCGGGTTTTGCATCTGAAATTCCATCCTATGATTCTTCCCTTTCTTTATTACCTGATATATTTCTACTTAGTCATTCAGAACTTATTCTGCCGTCAAATTATGGGAACAGCATCAGCTTCAGACCAAAGAGAAATATAAAAAATGCTATGAAATTTCTGAATTTTTCCTGAGGGATTTTTTCAACTCCCTTTTTTCCAATTGTTGCTCCAATTAAAGATGCGGGTATAAAGAGCAAAAAGCCCGATAGAAAAATAGAATCAAGTCTGACGCCTCCCCTGAGGTAGATCGCTATCCTTGTAGAATCGATCAGAAAAGATATAGCGCCAGCGGTTGCAACATAAACGGCTTTCTCCAGGTTGAAAGCGCTCAAGGCTACAGCATTTATTTCCCCGCCTATACCGAAGATACCTGCAAAAAAACCTGTTAGACCTCCACTGTACACTGCAACCGATAATTTCTGGCTCAGTTTGAAGGTCCGGTTAAAGATTATGAAGAACACATAAGCTATGAGAAATGCCCCCAAGGCTCTTGAGAGAATCTCTCGTGAAATTTTCAGAGATAAAGATGACCCCAGGAAACTGGTAATAATACCAGGAATGCCAAAGGTAAGAAAAAGCTTCCATCTTATTCCTTCCCTAAATAGCAATAGCTTCCAGATATCATTAAACCAGTGAATTATGCCAACCAGAAGTAAAGTCTGAGGTAAAGGAAGGATAATAAGAAGGACTGGTACCATGATTGTGGATATTCCAAATCCTGCCAGAGTCCCGATCAAGCTTGCCAGTAGTGTAAGCAGGGCTATATAGATAATTTCCTCGTAGATAACCATTATTACACAACATATTTTACTATAATAATGGTACTATAATAATGGTACTATAATAATGACATAAATAGAATAACGTACTGATTTTTTGTAATATAGAGAGTAGTAATATAGAGAGTATTTACTGCGGAATATAGGATAAAACCTGACAAATTATGAGAATTTCTCATAAATCCTATGTACTCTTTAAAAATTTAGATTGCTACTTTTAACTGAGACTGTCTTTTCCAATTTCTACAATCTCCACTCCGTCCCTTTCCCATTCTCTGTCATGGGAAATTATAAAAAGAGTCCAGTCTTTGTGTTTGAGAAAGTGATCTACAACCTTCTTTTTAAGTTCGGAATCAAGGGCTGAGGTTACTTCATCAAGCAGAAAAACATCTCTTTCAAGCATCAAGGCAATCAGGATTCCTATTCTCTGCTTTTCTCCCCCGGAAAGGTTTTCGAAGTTTTTTTCGAGTATATCCTGATTGAGTTCAAGTTCCTTCATCAAGGAATTTAATTTCTCAGGGCTTCTTTTTTCCCTGTTAGGACGGTAAGAGAAGATCTCGTCAAGCAGATCCTTTACAGCCCCTTCCCCAAGATCCATATCCTGAGAAACGTAACTGACCTCTCTCCTAACTTCCCAGGCTACCTGAGCATTTACAGGTTTTCCTCTGTAGTGGAGTGAGCCTTCTGAGGGCTTTTCAAACCCGAGTAGCATTTTGAATAATGTCGATTTCCCAATCCCTGATTTTCCCCTTAGCAGGATTTTCTTGCCTCTGAGAACGCGGAGAGAAAAGTCTGAAATTACTCTTTTGCCACCAAAAGATATGCCAGCGTTTTCATACCTTATTATCTCATCCCCTTTTAATCCTCCCTTTGTTAACTCACTCTCTGTTAATTTGTTCTTTATTATTTTGTCCCCTGCTAATTCACTCCCTATTAATTCGCCCTTTATTAATTCACTCCCTGTTAATTCGTTCTTTATTATTTTATCCCCTACTAACTCACTCATTGTTGTTTTGTCCCTTGTTAATCTATCTATTATTTTTTCATCCTGCATTTATTGCCTCGAATGCCCATGCTTACTTTATCCTCAAACTACTCAACTTTACATCTTATTAAAAGAATCTTTTCACTATACTTCTCAGAAGAGAAAGTTTATGTACACAGACATATTCACATAAATTAATTTATATCGATATTCCAAATAAAAAAGTGAACTAACCTGTATATAATAAGTGAACTGACACCTGTATGTAATTAATCTGTAGTAACCCGTAATTGACTTATAACTAACCTATAATTGACCTATAACTGATCTATAACTGATCTATAATTGACTGTACTGGTCTTAACTAAACCTGTAATTAGTCTTCTGATAATCTCTTAATTAATTCTATAAACTTTGAGGAACAAAAATGGATTTTGAAGCTTCTTCTGAAAAACTTACAACTCCGATAAAAGGCGCAAAAATAGTTGCAGATATGACTGTAGACGAGCTTGTGAAGGAATACAGTGGCTGTGCCTTTGGAGCAGGCAGGCTGGCTGAAGCCGTGGATATCTATTATGAGATGCTCGCTTCCGAGAATACAACGAAATTTTTTGGGCTTGCCGGCGCCATGACTCCTGCAGGTATGAGAAATATAATCGCAGATTTAATACGTGATGGTCATATCAACGTGCTTGTCACAACCGGTGCAAATATGGTACACGACACCGTTGAAGCCCTGGGTCTTCACCACTATAAGGGGACAGACTGTGCAAATGATATCCAGCTCAGGCACGATTCCATTGATAGGATCTATGACATTTATCTCCCTGACCATCACTTTACAGACCTTGAAGAATTCTTACAGGACGTCTATGCCGGGCTTCCGCAGGAAAAACTCTCGATCAGACAGGTCCTTACCGAGATAGGAAAAAACCTTGACGATGATTCTTCTATCCTGAAAACCGCATCAGATATGGGTGTGCCTGTGTACTGTCCTGCCCTTCAGGACTCGGTAATAGGACTTCAAGCCTGGTTATATAAAGAAGGAAACCCTCTGCATGTGGATGCCTTTGCTGATATGCATGAGTTTATGGATATCTGCTATGAGGCTGAGAGTGCAGGCGCCCTGCTCCTTGGGGGCGGAGTTCCAAAAAATTATATCCTGCAGTCCATGCTTGTGACTCCCAGATCCTTTGACTATGCAATCCAGTTGACAATGGACAGGCCTGAGACTGGCGGTCTGAGCGGAGCAACCCTTGACGAAGCCCAGTCCTGGGGAAAAGTAGGAGAAGATGCAAGATCCGTAACTGTATATGCAGATGCAACTCTTACTCTCCCGCTCATGGTTGCGGCTGTACGGACCCGCCTTGCAAAGAGGTGATATTATGGAAAGGAAAAACTGTATGATTCTTGCCCTGGATGTTTCCGACAGGGAAGAAGCACTTAAAATCGCAGAAGAAGTTTCGGAATTCGTGGACGCCATAAAGGTAGGCTATCCTCTCATACTTGCTACAGGGCTTGGAATTATCAGGGAACTTACTGAATTCGCCCCTGTAATAGCTGATTTCAAGGTTGCAGATATTCCCAATACCAATCGTCTTATCTGCGAGCAGGTCTTTAAAGCAGGAGCTGATGCCGTGATTGTCCAGGGTTTCACAGGCAGGGACAGCCTGAATGCCTGCATTGAGGTCGCCTCTGAATACAGAAAAAGCGTATTCGTAGTAAGTGAAATGAGCCACCCGGGCGGAGCCGAATTCCTCCAGGCAGTTGGAGAAGCAATTGCAAGGATGGCGGCTGAAGCAGGAGCTTTTGGCCTTGTTGCTCCAGCAACCAGACCGGAGAGAGTAAAAAAGATAAGAGGGATCATAGGAGATAAACTTACCATCATCTCGCCTGGAGTTGGTGCCCAGGGAGGAAAAGCCTCTGATGTCATTGCCGCAGGCGCAGACTGGGTAATCGTTGGACGGAGCATCTACAAAGCAGATTCTCCAAAAGAGGCTGCTCATGAGATTGCTGCCGAGATCAAGGCCGAACTCAGGAGAGAAAACTAAAAAGTAGTTTTAAGACATATTTTGTATTTTAAAACCTTTTTCTAAACATTTTCTTTTTTGCGGTCATCGGATTGGAAACCATTCAGAGAGATATTTCTTATATCAATCGTGTATATTGTCTGAATATCAATTGAGTGCCTGTGATGAAAAAAATCGCTGATTTCATGATGAGCCCTATGAGTTCTGAGGCACAAAAATTGAGTACCTCATGAATTAAATACTAAGAATACCATTTACTTATTATGTTTAAATTAGCGGATGCTGAAAACTTCCTAAAGTCTGAAGAGCTTTCAGAATGTAATCGGGAAATTTTGAGTAAGTATTTCAGATATTTGAGGCATGAAGGGAATAGCGAAAGAACAGCTTTAAACCATATGGAGAATATGATATGGATAGCGAAGGCTCTTCATGAGTGTGATCTAGGGAAACTTACAGAGGATGACCTTTATCTCTTTTTTGATGCTTTAGAAAACTACACTTACACAGACAGGGCAGGTAAGGTAAAGAAATATTCTGAGCCAACAAAGGAGACTCGAAAAGTATCTTTGAAGAAGTTCTTAAAATGGAACAAAAATTACGAGCTTCACGAAAAAATAAAGTGTAAGAGACTCAAAGGAAAGAAGCTTCCTGAAGACATCAAGTGTAAAGAAGATATTGTAAAAATGATTGAAGCAGGCAGCAATAGTCGGGACAGAGCTATCATAGCTTGTTTTTATGAGTCTGGCGCCAGAAGAGGAGAACAACTGTCTGTTAAGCTCAAAAATGTAGAGCTTGATGAGTACGGAGCTGTGATTACTTTCCCGGAAGGTAAAACTGGAGCTAGAAGGGTTAGATTGATTTTCTCTGCTCCATACCTGCGGGAATGGCTGGACGATCACCCAAGAAAGGACGATAGGGACGCACCTTTATGGTGTACACTGGACAAAAATGCTGGCCATATGTCTGTTACCGGACTTGTAAATGTGTTTAACAGGTGTGGAGAAAAGGCAGGTATTGAGAAGAAGGTGAATCCCCATTCCTTCCGACACGACAGAGCAACCCATTTGGCTGCAAATTTCACGGAACAACAGCTTAAAATGTATTTGGGCTGGTCTCCTACATCCACTCAACCGGCTACATACGTCCATTTGAGTGGGAAAAACATGGACGATGCTGTTTTAAAAATGTATGGTATTAAAAAAGCTGAGGATGACCCTGAATTTTTAAAGCCTGGAATATGTCCCCGATGCCGTGAGTTAACTACAGTAAATGCAAAGTTCTGTTATAAATGTGGGTTGCCTCTTACACAAGAAGCCGCAACAACATTAGAAACCATAAAAACTGAGTACATGCAGCTTTCAGATCTGGACGAAATTAGAGAGATGAAAAACGCATTAAAACAAGAACTTGAAGAGATTTCAAAGTTGAAGGAGATGATGCTTAAAGCTGGGAAATGACTTTCCCAACTAAGCGACTCTCCAGATTTATTTGAGAAGGGACCGAAAACCAAAAAAATCTATTAGACCTTGATATACCTCATCAGATGTGTTGTAATTTTTGCTGAAAATCGATGGTTTTTTATAATAAAATATTATTTTACTTGATTGTTCCAAGTCACTTAAAAACCATTTTAAAACTACTTCCTCGCGGTCTTTCTGGTCTTTCAATTCAGTGAACAAAGCATCACGTATTGCTTCATTTTCTTTTAATTTTTTTACGAACTCCAGTTCGTCGGGGGAGTCAATACCGTTTAGTATATCAAAATAAAGGAAGCTCTCTAAAAGCAAATCAAATCTTGACATCTTGAAGTCTAATTGCTGAAGCGTTATCAATTCCAATATTCTTTCCATTTTTGTATGCATTTCTCGATCTTGACCGATTGTTTTTCGGAAACTTTCTATTGAATTTTCATAATCTTTTGAATGGTCAAGAACCTCTTTTTCTAATATTACATGGTATACTTTATCTATAAGAATCTCCTTCATATGTTCTCTTGATAATCCGGGGTATTTTTCTCCAAATTTCTCATAGAATAATTCTGTCTCAGGATTTACTTCCATAAGTCCAGCAATTCTCTGGACAAGCTCTTCCTTTATTTTCATGAACTTTTCTCTCGAAATTTCTTTGTACAACCCAGAGAACTTTTCTTCCCACATCTTTGAGAATATTTCTTCCGAATTTTCGGCTTTTCTCTGAGCCAATTCTCTCATTGTAACCTGAAATGTTTCACTCGAAATTTCAAAATTCGGATTGTCTTTAATATATAGAGTATAAAATTCATTTAGAAGTTGTTTGATACGTAGATCATCCATAAATCCTTTATTATACAAGTAAATTTTCCAAGCTCTTGAAAATAGCGTTTCGATATTAGTCTTTATGCACATATTAAAAAAAGATGCTGACAGAAACAACCGAATATAAAATTGAAGCCCGGTGAGGGATGTTATGAAGTGGTCAGTTTCATTAAGAATAATCATCAAAGATTTTTCATATCTATTCAGTTCGATATCCTTAAAATGTGTTTGTATATTTTTCAAATTTTCGAGCTTTGTTATATCCCAAATGTTGTACGTGCGCCGACCTTTTTTTATAGTTTTTAGTTCAATACAATTAAATTCTTTATGCAATTCATGTAAATGCCTGTTAACGTTTCCCTGATTTATTTTTTCATTATTTTTCTTTAAATGTTCTCTAATTTGTGGCTCTTCAACTTGTCCTTTATTCTCAAGAATAAATTTTATAATATCTGGCTTTACTCCACTCTGAGATATATCTCCTTTCTTCCTAGCCATGAGTTATAATAAGTTTAGTAATATTTAAAACACATGTTTTAATATATGTTTTTTGATTTAGGATTACTCAATATGTAATTATTGAAAATTAAGTACATATATGTAATCTATTTTACTAATTACAAAGAATTTTCTTATACAAAAACTGACATATATATTTTAGAGGTAACTAAAATGATCCTTTCTTTCGGTGAACGTAAAATTCAAAAAACCGGATATAGTTTTCTCTGCCCTTTACCTGCAACATGGGCGAAGAATGCTAAACTCGATCAGAGTAGCAGAGTGAACATAGAAATGCTTGAAGACAATAGCTTAAGGATAACCCCGGTCCTTACCACCCGCCAAGATGAGAAAGGAACCGGAGCGCCGATCATAGCTTAAATGGAGTGCTCGGCCATGGAAAATAATACTCAAAACCTTTTATCATTTTCGGATTGGGCAAAACGGGTAAGTACTGAGCATCCCGACATCTTAAAACAGATGATTAAAAGCACTGATGTTCTTGACCGAGTAATCGCAAAACGAATTATGCAAATTGCACAGAGCTGTGAGAATGTTTAATCCTGAAGGAAGGCTGGAAGGATGATCTCTGATAATGCAATTCTTGAAGCTGCATTAAATTATACCCAAATGGGCTTAATAGTTCATCCCTTGTTAAGCCCTGATGCCCCGGAAATAAACCCTAAAACTAAGAAGCCACAGAGCCCCGGGAAAGGTGTCTTAATCAAAGCATGGGAAAGTGTGGAGAAGCCATTAACCGAGACAGAAATTAATAAGTATTGGGGACCCGGGAGAAATCCATATTTTGATAAGGCCAATATAGGTTTACAATGTGGTAAAAGATCAGGGATTTTAGTTGTTGATGTGGACGACTGGAATCCTGCTATATGGCAGGAACTTACGGAAGGCATGAACTCAGAGACTTGGCTGATGTCAAGTAGGACAAAGAGCAGAGGACATATATTTTTTAAATACACTGAAGCCCTGAAAGCTCAGAAACATCACGACTTAGGGATCGAGATTTTATCAGATGGTAGTAACGCAGTTCTTCCTCCAAGCAGGCACAAAAGCAGGCAGACTTACGAATTTAACCGAGGGCTCAAGACCCTCGAAGATATCCCGGAAATCTCTGAAGAACTTATAACCCGGCTTAAGGCGTTATTCGCAGCTAACAACAAATTAAAGGTGATTCTACAGAAATGTAAACCATGTCTTCGGGAAAAGTTCAAAGCGCATCAAGAAGCCCCTCACGTCAATGATTGGCATAGCAGCACAGGCAGACAACAAACTTTAGCAGTGATGGCGGACCTTAAAGCAAATGGCGCTAATTTTGAAGTTCTTGATCTCGCATGCAAATATATTTTTAGAGAGCAGTATAGCAGGGAGATAAGCGAGCATGAGTTAGGACCTGAAGGAAATAAAATTAAGAAGCCCTGGAAATGTAATACAATCCAAAGGGAATTGGGAAGTATCACACTCGATAAAAATCTTAATTCAAAATGTGATAATTGCGCTTTCAGAGGGCAACATAAGCAAGAAGAGGAAAAGAAAACAGTTTCATCTAACGACTTCTTAGACAATGCAGTAAAAGAGATGACTGCAGCAGAGATTGAGCTGCTAAAAACGAATTTTTCACAGAGGCAGTTAATTTGTAACCTTCCTAAAGATCACTTCATCACGCAATTTGTTGCGTATGCTGACCGTATGTCTGATGGCTATAGGGAGTACAAAATATTAGCGGGTTTCTGGTTGCTATCTTCTATAGTGCAGCGTAAGTCTAAGATAGATTTAGCAACTTCAGTTGATGGTATTCACCTAAATATTTGGACTACTTTTTTAGGTCTATCTTCGATATCAAGAAAGACAACTATAATTGAAATAGCCCGGCATTTTTTAGCCTATGCGATTGGAAAGCCTGTCACAGATACAGATTATTCTCTTGAAGGATATCTGGAAAGCCTATCACAAGAACCTATTAAATTTATGGTTAATGATGAGGTGAGTACAACTTATCAGAAGATGGGCCAGAAATATAATGCAGGATATTTTGAGTTTGAATGCAAAATCTATGACGGAAGCAGTCAAAATAAAAGACTTGCTTCAGGTGGAAAAAGAGAGCAAAAAACCTTTGATATCAAGGACCCTTATGTTACAAAATTAACAGCATCTACATTTGCCAAATTTAAGAGAAGTATTACAATACCAGACTTTGATAGTGGATTTGGCTTTAGATATGTTTATGCGGCTCCAACATATGAATTTAATCAACGGCCGTTGAGGTTGACTACAGACGAGGATATCACAGCAAGAAGCGACCTAGAAAAACGAATCGCGTTACTTGTTAGGTTTTTTAGAGATATGCCTCCCTTCACTATGGATATTGAGCCGGAGGCTATGCAATTCTATATTGATACTGACATTGATGTTAATAAACAACTTGCAAAGGCTTCTAATCAAGAATTTTTAGCTTCTGTTTGGAGTAGGTACGGAATATACATTTTGAAATTTGCCGCACTGATCGAAATTGGAAAGTCTACAGTATCGAGTAAGATTACTTTAGAATCTATGAAAATTGCAGCTGCAATGATCCTTGATTACTTTTTGCCTACTATCTGTGATGTTTACAACCTTCTAACAGTTGATCCAACTAACAATATGATTGATAGGATTATTGAGGCTCTAAAGGCTTCTAACGGTATTTGTGCTCATTCGGATCTACTAAGGAAGACAAAATTAAAATCAAGAGAATTTCACGAGCTTATATTGACAATGCAGGAATCTGGGCAGATTGAAGTCATTTCTGAGAAAAGCCCAGGCAATCATAAAACTCAATTTTTTTATAGGTTAATTGACTGTGATGCTGTCAGGCTGAGCTTAGATAGGGTTCAAGTTCGCCAAATTCCCCAAGTTCCGCAAATTCCCAGAGTATCTAACGAGGAAATACAAGAGAGAATTTGGGAGAATTTGAAAGAATTAAAAGAGTGTACTTCTACACATCTAGATGTGCAAACAAAACAGTATAATAATTCTCAAATTCTCTCAAATTCACCTATTGAAAATAGTGTAAGATACTCTGGGAACTTGAGGAATTTGGATAATTTGGGGAATTTGCCAACAAATAAAAGTGAACTATCTTACTATACCGATAGTTCAAGCAATGCAACCGCGTTCAGTAATCGTGACTCACAAGACCCAAAAAGGCACTTGAAGTCTGATCTTTCAGAACTTGAACGGACAAAAGTTGACTTGATCGATTACAAACGCGAATCACAAAAATATGCTGAATGGATTCACAGCTCTCTAATGGACCAATTCATCACGGACTACATGGAAGACCGCCAAATCACCAAAGGCAGGGATTATTTGACTACACTTGCACACTTGTGCAACAATACTAAATGGAAGTATCCTGCAGGAATCTTTGAAGGGTCATTCTAAAACTTCCACAAAAAATTATACAAACTTTTATGAGATGTCAAAAATCGAATTCTCTACAATCGTTGTAAATTGATCTGTATGCAGACTCAACCTATGGATCTCGATGTATGCCATTTGAAAAACGGATTTTTATTGCTGTCCTGAGCACTATATCCAAGTATATTATCTTCAAGTTGTGAATTTTTTAAACGGATTTAGGTATATAATTTTGTTTTCGTAGATTCTGTCAAGTTGATGGATGTTTTCATGGTTTAAATTAAGTGTCAAAAGTCGGCGGCTAAATTTAAAACAGTTAGAGAAAAAATGTTTGTATCATATATCAATATATTTATCCTGTCTAAAGGATACAAACCTAGGTTTTAAGTATAAAATAAGTAATTGTTGAGATATGGCTGAATTTAAACGGCGCTAATATATAAAATCAAAATATATAATATTGTGACAACTAATAAATTCTGTAATAAATTGGGATATATAAAATTTGGTTAAAAAATTAAATTAGGATAAGATATATAAGATAACAAACCATAAGCAAGTTAATTAAGTTCGATATATGTAGTTTGTTAACCCCTAAATTATATTGACTAAGTTACAGAAAAAGATGATTATGTGTTATTTGAATGTGAAAGGGAGAATGTGTGATGGATGGGCATGGAAGTGAGACTGAATTAACGGAGAAAGAAATATTCGAATTAGTAAGAGAGCGTTTTTTAGAGTCCTCTCAATTAGATGATGATATAATAGAAGCTTCAATTAGATTTAATAATGAACTTCATGAAGTATCAGTCAATGAATTGTTTAGGCAGTTTACAATATGAATAATAATGATGAGTCAAACTACGAGATAAAATTATTTACCCAAATTCTAGAAGATATTGGAGCTTCAAAACAAGCTGCATATGTCGAAGATTATTTAAATTATTTAGGAGCAAAATCATATATAATAGAGAAAAAATATGTTGATAAAGACTTTATAATCGATTTTTCAAATTTTTATTCTCGGTCTTTTGACATAGACCTCAAAGTCACAAAAAGAATCCATATTTTTAAAGAAGAGATTTCAATTGATAGATTTAACTCTTTAATCGAGAATTATACGGAAACCGAATTCAATGAGTTTAAGAAATCGTATCTTGGGTTTGTAATAGTAAGACCAATTACAGACTTTAAAGGAAATCCATGTTTAGGACGCACTTTGATAGAAACGTATCCACGTGAACCTTCTGGGGAAAATGTAGAAGAATATCGTTTTTATCTTACTCAAAATTATAATGTCTCGTTATTTGGCTTACCTCTATCAATTGAAACGCTTCCATTCTTACCGCAGGATACGGCAGTTGGTGCATGCGCCACGTCTGCATGCTGGGTATCGTTGCATCCCTTACATGCATTATTTGGAATACAAAAACGTTCTCCATACGAAATAACAGAATTAGCTGTTACTTTCCCTAACTTAGGCAGGAATTTTCCATCAACTGGTTTGTCTGTGCTCCAAATGAAAGGTCAATTCAATTCGCTCGGCATCGAAACTGAGTTTATTACAATTAAAAAAATAAAAGATAGTTGTCCTTTGTACAATAAAAATGATGATGTAATTGCGGATGCCGTAAAAGCCTACAATCACGCAGGTTTGCCTATAATAGCAACCTTAAAAATAGGACCTAAACAAATAGAAAGTAACACTGAATTAGGAGCTAGTAATCAAGTCAAAAATAACAGACAACCAGAGTATCATGCAGTGGTTATAAGTGGGTATCGTTATAATAATAATGGTAAGGTTATAGAGATTTATATACATGATGACCAAGTAGGCCCATTTCACAAAGTAAAACCGGATAATAATTTTTCTAAATGGATAAACAAATGGACTGTAGAAGGACAACACGAATTTGTTGAAGTTGATAAATTAGTGGTTCCAATTTACCCAAAAATGAGATTGAATTTTGGTCTTATATATCCACAGTATATAAAAATAAAACGCGCTATAGAAGAAACAAACGTGTTGTTCCATACAAATGCCGATGTAGGTCTATTTTTAACAAGTCTAAATAGTTATAGAACATATTTATTGAACTATAATTTTTATAATAAACTGGAAATTTTACAAACCCCAATGCCTCGTTTTTTGTGGATAATTAGACAGAGAACAAATTCTCAGTTGTCTAGCGACATACTATTTGACGCAACGGCAGTATATCCAAAAGAAATTTGTCGAATTATGTATGATATCAATCAAAAAGAAATCGTATCACATGTTGAAATTTCACACTGAGTTTATTGAATAATAAAAACTGAAAATTAGCTAGTTTTTACTTTTACACTTGGCATTGTGAACCAGCGTAATCCTTTTATTCTCACATTTTAATTCAATCCCACAAGCTTCCACAGTCGTTTTACCTTCTAGTCCTTCATATTTTATATTTTTAGGGTCCTTCTAAATAAGGGGGTAAACTGAAGGTTTATATTGCTTATTTTAGGTAATAGGCATAGAACCAGAGTTTCCGCAACAAAAGTACATCCTTAAAATTCGATTTTTAATAAAAAAGTCAATATTAAGCTTTAAAATCGATAACTGAGGTAAATTATAGCTTTGTTCTTTTATAAGTTAAAGTTCTTTGCAATTATGACTCCTGAACTCGTTTTCCATTATACTAAGTTCGGTGTTAAAAATAAGATACATTAGAGCCTTAAGGTTAGAATTAAGGATAAATGACCCGTTTAATAAGAAATAAATCATTATTAATCTGTACTTTAATCGGGGAAACACTACCACTATACTCAATATACTAAATAAGGCTAATTAGCCCTTAAAAAATTGGTGATTTTTTGAGGGCCCTATATATTTTAGATTCCTGCTTTATTCGTCCTCTGCACTCAACTTCTTATCCTTCTCTTGTGTGAATCTTATTCACCCTCAAACAAAACCCTATAATCCCTCAAAATCCATTAATTCCTGCTTTTTCTCCTATATTCTCGAATGTGGGAATGAATATTAATAGCGTGGATATTTGTTAACATGACCTTTGATTTTGTCCATGTTTTTCTTAGAGGATGAGTAACTAAACTCGCATACGGATAAACGCTATTATTTAGTTTTACCTTTAATTTGTCCAGGTTTTTTGTCTCGATTCATTCAGCAGGAAAGAATAAAAAATCACATAAGGAAAAGATAGACAGATACCTTATTTTGTTTCACTTCTGTTTCTCGTACAGGGCGTTTTTGTCTCGAGATGTCGCGTTATCCACTTTCAAAATGTGCATGTTATGACGTGAAAAAATTGTTTCGCTTCTTTAGACCGTTGAGTATAAGAAAATCATAATCTGTAAACCTTGCAGGCTCTTCTATAACCTTAATTTTGTTTCTAATTGTTTCGCTATATTTTCGTTATGGTGGAATAAAGAGCTTTTATTATAATGTGAAAATCGTTGCATTATATTGCATAATGAGTTTAGACAGTTTAAGCATACAAACCATAAGCGGCAGACCTGATGTGTTCTTTTATAACTTTAATTCTGTATCGAAATGTTACGTTATCGTTTAATAACTAGCTTTTATAATATTGAGAACATATTAACTTATATGGAATTGATATACCCTGAAATAGATAAATTATTGCAGGATTTAGTAAAATGGCAGGAAGATCAGGATATGGACCTTATCCGGATCCTGATGGAATGGTAGGCAGAACAGGACGCGCTTTTATATCTATTTTTTGAACGGCTTGCAGCTGAAGATACGAAGCTTTTAGATTGCTTATTTAGAGTTCTGGGAGTATTAAAAAGGGATCAATCGAGAGTTTTGCAAGTATCTAAACGGTTAAATTTATACATGGGATTAATATTCAGTGAAAATATGCACTATATGTATATGCACAAAAAAGAGCAAAAATCAAAAGCGGGATACACTAAAAGTGTAATGAAAATAAAACTTCATGCGTCTTCGGTTAAGTGAGGAATCATGATAAATTGATCTATTTCTGTAATATTTCTCAAAAGCATATATTGATGTGAAGTTGGAACAGAGCATCGATTTTAGTTTTGATGTTCGAAACTTGGGACTAATTTTTGCTCTAAAATCGATAACGTACAGACAAGAAAATTCATTAACCGATGACCAATGAATAAAACTTTAATTTAATCATGTTTACCCTCTAATGTGTTTACCCTATCATATGTTTATTCAGGTTATGTTTACTCTTCTGTGCTTCCTGTTATTGAATTAACTTTTCTGGAAGCCTGTAAAACATGAAGTTTTCTGCATTTTCATAAAAAAACTTCAAATTAAATTTACCCTTACATTGTCTTTTTGTAATGCCTTCGAATATCGAATTTTCACTTAAAATGAATCAAAATATGTTACATTTTTGTTAAATCGAAATATCAAATTAAATTAACCCCCACATTGATTTATTGAATAATGTCTATTCTTATCAATTTCATTCAAAAAAATACCTCTAAAACGTTGGGTTTTGTTGGGTTTTATCAAAAATCTTCAAAGAAAAATAAAAATATTTACAGGCATAATTATACCCTATGGAAAATTTTAAATGGACTCCACTTAAGTACAGGGCGGCTTTTCTCCTGGCTACAGAGCTTAAGAAATACTATGAAATAGCTGATATGCTGGGGGTTACGGTTCAAACTCTCTGGAATTGGCGACAAAATAAGGAGTTTTCCAGGGAAGTAAAACGAATTTCAGACGCAGAAACAAGGGCATGGTTAAAGAGCAGAGCTAGATTTTAATCTAAAAACTTAAAAATTCTGAAATTCCGGTTTTAGCTGAATCTTTTAAGGATTAACTACATTTTTTAAACAGCTTCTATTAGTATCGTTTTTGTGTGTGAAATTGTACTAAAAAATTAACCTTTTTAACCTTTTATTCATATAGAATATGGGAATAACTTTATTAACTTATAAAACGTTTTCTAAAGAAAACATGTCAGATAAGAGACAACCCTTTATAAAGAGAAATTATGAAAACCACTAACAGCAAACCCGAAATCTCTATATATTTCTCAAAACGTGAAAGCCTGTTAAGTTCCAATTCTGAAATCATTAAGCAGCTTCAGGAAAGGCTAAAAGCTAAACGCTTTAGACCTCAGGAAGGAGATAGTACAAAACTTGCATATATGAGGGTATATCTCCAGGCTATTCAGGTTCAAAACTCAATCCTGAAAGACACAGAACTTGACGAAATCAAAAACGAAATAGAAGAACTCAAAGAGGCTTTGAAATCTCAATCCAAAAAATAAGGCATGAATTAAAAGAACTTGCCGGTGAGGTACTTAAATATGACGCTGCAGCAGATTAAAAGGGAAATACAGGAGCTCAGGAAAGTCATAATACCACAAAATAGACACAGCGAAAATTTATCACCTACTCCTGAACTCTTGCGCTGTTCTAAAGAGTTTGAGATGGCCAAGGCACGAGCCAGGCAGCGGTTAGTAGACAGTAGGGAATCTGAATCCGAATTACTTGAACATGAACGCATGGGCTTTATCTGTGATGCTGAAGTCATGGATGCAAACCATAATTTCTTAAGGGCTTCATGGAACGCAGAGAACCCTGATAAGCCACAAATAAAAATTAATTATCTTTTCGATTGCCCGGTGGAAGTTGAAAATTATAAAAAAGCATGTAACTATTCAGGTTATAGTTAACGGCGCTCCCTTGAGCGCCGCTATAATACCCTCCAAAACAAGTAATCCGTTCTTTCTAATTGTAGAGATGTAAGCTCTCATTCTGCAGAAAGCTTGCGCTCCTTGTGTTGTTCTGAAAGTTCCTGATATCTTTTGCTGTAGTTTCATCATCCTGATATCTCTTTCTGCCTGATTATTCTCAAACGGAACTTTCAAATCTTTCAGGAATCTCAGGATCTTTTCTTTGTGTTCTATAAACCTATCCAACAGATTCCTTGCTTTTGTCTTTGGATTCTTTCCACGTTTTCCTTGTTTTTCAGGATTTAGAGATTGTGGATTTTCCTCAATCCCTTTCATGATTATAGCATCAAACCTTTCTTCCAATGCTTTAATTTGCTCAAAGTCCAGTTCTTTGACTTGCTCCTTACATTCATCAGTATACTTTTTCATCTCAGTGAGTAATTTATTCATTTCTTTAGCCCACTGCTGTTTATAGTTCTCTTCAATTCCAGTAAGTTCTCTCTGTAAATGAGCATTACAGAGAGCATGATCACAGTCATAAACGTTGTAAGGTTTCCATCCGTCGTGAACTGCTACTCCCTTAAACTCCGGAAGAATTCCCATAGCGTCTATTGCTTCTGCTCCTCTTTTTGAGTGAGGTAAATAACAGGTGTATTTGTCATTAGAAGCTACATGAAGCCAGTGTCTTTTTCCTTCGATTTTCATACCAGTTTCATCAAAATGGACAACATAAGAAGTCATTAATTTCTCTCGAATAATGTTTTCAAAACACTCTAAATTCTGGAAACATTCTTTTTCTGCTCTAATTATCGTAGCAGGACAGATTTTTATTCCCATAATATCCTCAAAAAACTCAGAAATTCTTTCATAGGGGATAAAATGGTGATTTTTACAGTAAATAGCTGAAGCTAAAATATTTGGACCATACTGAACTGGATATTTTACTGATTCAGGAAAAACAGCTTTATTTATTCTTCCACAGTGAGGACAGGTCTTAATCTGGCTTTTGTGTTCTGTAACAATCAGGTTTACAGGAGGAATATCAAAGACCTGTCTTTTCTCATAGGCTTCAACTTCAACATTCTCAAGAGTATGGCCACATTCTTTGCAGCAACTCAAAGAATGTTCTATTACCTACTCAGGATCATCAACCATTTCAAGAGTTGTTCCAGGATGACCATCTTGACCTCCAGGTTTCTTTCCGCTCTTTTTACGGAGACTCTTGGGATTAGGTTTCTCCTTGACAAAAAAATCAGTAGAAGGAGGGCGACTGCTGTTACGACTGTTTTGGTTTAAACGAGATTCTAAGGCTATCAACCTTTCAGTAAGTTCTTTAATTTGAGTTTCAAGACTCACAATGTAAGCAATGACTTCAGGGTTTGAAGCACACAAAGCAAGAATCTCTTCACGTGTAAGCATGATAACGAAACAAAATAGGATTCAATTTATATCCAATTTTTCCTCGAAAAGAGGAAAAATTGTAGCCTTTAAAAGGCTGCCTGAATAGTTACAAAAGCATTTGATAAAATGAATGCGTTATTAAACAAAGATAGAACTCCTGAAGTTATTGATGCAGAATATGAATTACTTCAAGCAATGTACGAAGCAGGGATATAATTCCTTTTTCCCGGGTTCAGATTTAAAAGTTGAAGTCAATATTCAATATTAAAAGTAATTTTAATATTGAATTAATTTTTTAATTCGATGGTTATATAAAAACAATATTAGAAGATTTTTGGGTTTATATAATTTCATAAACCTTAAACATAACTATTTTATATATCTTTATCTTCAAGATCACAACTACTGCATATTTAATTGATTGTTTTGTCGTGGGTATTGGCAATGGAAATAAAACCAGGAGATATCGTAGATTTACGCCACAGGCTTTGGCGTATCGATTTTGTAGATTATGGGAGGACAATTTTTCAAGCGACTAATATAGATGGAGGGAGGCCGAGAAAACAAAAATTCTACTACCCTCTCGAAACCTTGAAAGAGGCACATGTTCCTGAGCCATCTCTTGAAAAGATAGGGGATCCGGCAACAAACAAACTATTAATCCAGTCCTTCCGTTACTCAATTCTCCATGGTTCAGCTCCTCTACTTAGCCTCCAGAGAAGCAGTGTAATTCCAACTCATTATCAGCTCGTGCCTGTTGTAATGGCTCTGAACAAAAGTGAAAGAGTCAGAATGCTAATTGCAGATGACGTGGGTCTGGGGAAAACCATAGAAGCCGGCCTCATTGCTACAGAATTGATGGCGAGAAATTTGGTATCCAGAGTCCTTGTGATATGTCCGAAAAACCTGTGCGAACAATGGCGTGAAGCATTACACTCTTTTTTCCAGATTGATGCAAAGATTATCTCATCGGTTCACAGGAGAGTGCTTGAGAGAAACCTGCCACCGGGAGCAAGCCCCTGGAGACATTATCCTTTCCTTGTTTCTTCAATTGATTACGCCAAGAGAGATCCTACAAAGTACCAGATACTCGAAGTTCCCTGGGATCTTGTTATCGTGGATGAAGCACACCTAGCTTCAAAACCACATCAGATTGCTGAAAAGCAGAGTATATCGATGGAAAGATATAATTTTATTAAGGAACTCACAGCCCAAAAAAAGGTAAAGAATCTTCTTCTTTTGACTGCAACGCCTCACAATGGGTACACTGATACTTATGCAAGCCTTCTCGATATGCTCGACTGTGGAATTGTAAGTGGGCCTGTGAATGAGCCCAGGATAAACAGGGATGTTGCAAAGCAACATGTCTGCCAGCGACGACGAAGAGATGTAGAAGACTGGTTCAAAGAACATTCTGAAGAAGAAAATCCATTTCCTGTACGTGACCAGGCAGAAGTTGCCATAGACCTTGAGCATGAGGAAGAAAGAGAAATTGTTGAAAAGCTTGAAAGGTACGGGAAAAGTATTCTCACCCTTGCAGAAGGAGGCAGCTACAAAGTACAGACGACTGCTCACTGGGTAGTTATGCACCTCCAGAAAAGGGCTCTTTCTTCCCCAGGAGCTTTGAGGATTTCCCTTAAGAATAGACTCGAAAATGTAATTGATAAGATTAACAAAGAAGAGACATCAGATTACATGAGTATCAGTGTAGCTCAGGCAAAAGCAAATGCTCTGGACGAGGAAGTAGTAGATGAACTTACGGATGAAGAAGTCTCCATAAGGATGGACAAGACATCTTTTGGATCTCTTGATGCTTTAAGAGCTGAAGCTGAAGAACTTGAGGAGTTAATAAAGCTTGCCAGCAGGATCACGCCTGCAAAGGATAGCAAATTAAAACGGCTGGCTAATCCTAAGAACGGTATTTTGAAAAATGCACTTTCAGGCGTATATGATACCAAGAAAGCCATCATTTTCACCCGTTATAAGGATACACTGGAGTATTTGGAGAAAGAAATTCCAAAACAGCTCAGGAAGACAATTTCGTCCCTGCAGGTTATAACGGTACACGGAGATCTTACGGATGCCCTCAGGAACGAGCAGCTTGCAAAGTTTCTGCAGCTTGACCAGGGTATCTTGATTGCAACAGACTGCATAAGTGAAGGTATCAACCTACAGCACATGGCAAACCAGGTAATACATTATGAACTTCCCTGGAACCCGAACAGGCTTGAGCAGAGGAATGGACGTGTAGACAGATACGGGCAGAAGGCCAGGAAAGTATACATCCGAACTCTGGTAATGAATGATACACTTGATGCTACGATTCTCAAGGTGCTGGTGAAGAAAGCCTGGCAAATAAGGGAAGATTACGGTTTTGCACCTCCGTTTTTCGGGGACGACAATAACGTTTTCGATATGATCCATAACATTGGGGCAGAAAAGCTTACTGCTGCCCAGAGCTCGCTTTTTGAATTTGAGGGAAGATCAAGGAGAAATGAGGTTGAAGTTCCTGCTCACGAGAAAGTTAATCCTTTTGATAAAGAGGTTCTGGAAAATATCAGATCGGAAAGCTTCTACGGGCAGACAGATGTTGACCTTTCGGAGATTAGAAAGCGCCTGAAAGAAACTGAGGCTTCTATAGGGACACCGGAAGAATTCGAGAGTTTTGTCCTTAATGGTCTGGAGAAATTTGGCTGCAGGATTTCCAAGAATATGGATCTTCACAACACCAGGAAGATAGAGCTTTCAAATCTCCTTCAGGTAGGAGGACATGGAAGCACTATTGAAAAGGTAACCTTTGACCCTAAGGTGGCAATTGAGAATATTGATGTTGAACACCTGAATGTCGGGCATCCAATTATCAGGCGCCTGTTTGAGCTTGTGAAAAACTCCGTATTTGATCCCAGGAAAGAGGAATATGGAAGGACTGCGGTGATAAGCACTTCCGATGTTGAAAAAGTGACTGCAGTTTATTACTTCCTTGTGCGTTTTGCAGTGGGCACGGAGTCTGTCAGCATAATTGAAGAAATCATACCTGTTGCATGTAACCTTATTGAAAGAAAGGCTCTCTCACAGGATGAAATTTATAACCTTATGAGGGCAAAGCCTGCACCAAATCGCAGGCCAAAGGAAGATTATCTCAGACACCTGGAGCTTGCAATGAAACCTGAGATGTATCGAGAATCCTTTGAGAATACAGTTAGCGAGCATGTGGAAAGGATAAGGAAGGAAAGAACAGCGCTTAAAGAGAAGCTGATGCAGGACCAGAAAAACCAGGATTGGCTGGAAGGAATTGATAGGATTGAAAGGGCTTCAAGTGATCTTGTTGCTCTCAGACTGTACGAACCTGTGCCAAAAACAGAGGTGAAGGCATGAATTCCGAAGGTTCGGGATATATCAAGGTTTCAGGCGGGCTGATTACTTCACAGTTTATCTCATCAATGCAAAAAGAAAGGGTAAGTGTTGATTATGCTCATCCTTCCACGTTCAAGATCCCATGGAATCCAGAAGATACGGCACCAGATGAAAAAGAATATGAACTCAGGGTAAAGGATGCCTTTGAGAGCCTAAAGCGCCGCTGGGATATGTATGGGGAGAAGCTTAGGTCCATGGACCCAAAAGATGCTCGCAATTACTGGCAGAGGCCTTTACTTGAAGCTCTGGGCTTTAATATCACATATACTTCGGCCCGGAGGGAGATCAGCGAGAATCTGAAGTTTAGTTTTTCACATCGGGGCTGGAGAAAAGAGCTGGAATTGCCAAATCCGCCTGTGGTTCATATAATTCCTCCATCTCAGGGACTTGACGAGCGCCCAGTGCGTGGAGAACCGAGTGCTCATGACGCTTTGCAGGGGTTTTTGAATACCGAGGATGATAAATGGGCGCTCCTGACCAACGGGCTTTTCTTGCGACTGCTAAGGGATTTCCATCATACTACAGTTAAAGGATATGTGGAATTTGATATCGAGGCCATTTTCCACAACCGTCTGTACTCTGATTTCCAGGCCCTTTACAGATTTGCTCATGCAAGCCGCTTTGCTCCGGTACCTTCAAAGAAGACTTCCAGGAAAGTTGAGGTAAATGAGGAAGGCAAGGAAACTGCAGTCGAAGAAGAGGCTGCTGATATCTACCTTGAGGAATACTTCAAGCACAGCCAGTCTGTAGGGGAGTCAGTAGGTAAGAACCTGCGGGAAAATGTGGTTCGAGCTATCGAGGCTTTTGGAAACGGTTTTCTCAGGAATGAGCTGATGGAGAAGTTAAGGGCTGATGAAAAGGAATGTCATGCTTACTATGAAGAAATCCTGCGGGTGATTTACAGGATTATTTTCCTGCTCTACGCCGAACAACGAGGGCTTTTAGGCGGCCATGGTGGGCCGGGAAACGATCTTTATCTGGAAAATTACAGCATCACAGCGATTCGGGACTTTGCGGTTGAGACCATTGAAGACAACAATTTCCAGCACGACTCCCATACCGACCTCTGGGAAGGGCTGCTTATCACCTTCAAAATGATCAGTGAAGGGGTGGAAACCCTTGGGATCTATCCGTATGATGGCATGCTTTTCGACATGTCAGGGGATAGCTATGTGGGAAAATACGGCTGTAAAAACAGCGAGTTTCTTGAAGCTATTCGCTTCCTGACGCTTACAGAAATTGATGGTGTCAGGCAAACTATTTCTTACTCAGACCTCTCAGTAGAAGAGTTCGGCTCTATCTACGAAAGTCTACTTGACTACGCTCCCAGAGTCACCTTAACTCTTGAAGAAATAGAGGGCAGACAGTATGCCCCTAATCGCTTTATCCTTGACCCGAGAGGCTCGGACAGAAAGTCTACAGGCTCCTATTACACAAATCCAGGTCTTGTCCAGGAGCTCATCAAAAGTGCCCTTATCCCGGTTCTTGAAGCACGTTTACAAAATGCCGCTGACACTCGCCAGGCAAAAGAAAAAGCCCTCCTCTCAATCAAAGTATGCGACCCGGCCTGCGGAAGTGGAGCTTTCCTTATTGCGGCCTGCAATAAGCTCGGAAGAGAACTTGCAAAGATAAGGTCAGGCGAAGAGCTCCCAGCTTTTGAAGTGGAACAGGAGGCAAGACGTGATGTCCTTCTCCACTGCATCTATGGTGTAGATATAAACCCCATGGCAGTCGAACTTGCCAGAGTCTCTCTCTGGATCAATGCAGCCGTTCGGAACAAGCCGTTAAACTTCCTTGACCATCACATCAAATGTGGAAACTCTCTTGTGGGTGCAACCCCGGAGCTTATGAAAAATGGTATTCCTGATGGAGCTTTTACTCCGGTTGAAGGGGACGACAAGAAAGTAGCAAGCCACTTTAAGAAAATAAACAAGGAATTCCTCAAAGGGATCAAGGAACAGTACAGAAGCTCCAGTATTTCCGAGTGGGTAATAAGAGAAGGTTCTGCAAAGGTCTGCTCCGCAGAATTTGCAAAACTTGGAGATGAGACAGAATTAACCCCGGAGCAAGTAAAGGAGAAAAAAGAACACTATAAATCCCTGCTCACTAATAAGAAATACAACAGGATAAAGTTCCTTGCCGATATGTGGACAAGTGCCTTTTTCTGGGAACTGACCGACACTAAAGAAGAAGTCTCCACAAATAAAACATACCTGACTCTTGCAACTGACGAGGACCTGAACCCAAGCAGAGAATTTACAGACAAAGTCACAAGCCTTGCTCAGGAGTACAAATTCTTTCACTGGCACCTCGAATTCCCCGATGTATTTAGCGGAGAAAATCCTGGATTTGACTGTGTACTCGGAAATCCTCCATGGGAAGTCATCAGTTTGATCGAGAAGGAGTTTTTTGCTGAAAAAGATCCAAGAATTGCAAATGCTCGTAATGCATCTGAAAGAAAAAATATGATAAAATCCTTGCGTGACCATGACCCCTCATTAGATAGAGCTTTCAAGAATGCAAAAAGAAAAATTGAATCTGAAAGCTCATTTGTAAGAGAATCTGGAAGATTTCCTTTAACAGGAAGAGGGAAAATAAACACATATTCAATTTTTACTGAGAATAACCGAAAACTAATCAATGATGAGGGTTATTCTGGAATTATCGTTCCTACAGGAATTGCAACAGATAAAACAACATCTGAGTTTTTTGGTGACTTAGTTAGTAAGAATAACCTTCGAAGTTTGTATGACTTTGAAAACAAAGAAAATATTTTTCCAATTCATAACAGCTTTAAGTTTTGTTTGTTGACCGTATCAGGCAAAAACGCTTCAAATTCTGCATTTGAATTCTCATTCTTTCTTCATAATTTTGAAGAACTAAACAATAAAGACAAGAAATTTTCTCTTGATAATGAAGATATCAAATTAATAAATCCAAATACTCTTAATTGTCCAATATTGAGAAGTAAAAGAGACGCTGGAATAATAATAGATGTGTATAAAAAAGTGCCTATTCTTATTAACAGATGTAAAAACAATGAAACAAATTATTGGAATCTTCGCTTTTATATAATGTTTAATATGGCAAGCGATTCAAGTTTATTCAGAGAAAGAGAAGAACTTGAAGAATTGGGGTTCAAATTAAACGGTAACAAATTTAGTGAAGGCAGCGTAAAGTACCTACCATTATATGAATCAAAAATGTTTTGGAAGTATGATCATCGTTACGGAACCTTTTCTGGAATAAATTCAAGAGGTAATGTGCAATTACCGACTCCAACAATTGAAGAACATAGTGATTTAAGCTATATAGTTCAGCCTTGGTATTGGGTATCTGAATCTGAAGTTAAAAAAAGCTTGCCATCAAAAAAATGTTGGTTTATTGCATTCCGTGATATTGCAAGATCAACTGATGAGCGTACTGGAATATTCTCAGTAGTTCCTTATTCAGCATTTGGTGACAATGCACCTCTCATGTTATTTGAAGGGGTTAAAACAATTTTGATCTGCTGCTTATATGCAAATCTTAATTCTATACCTTTTGACTTTATAGCAAGACAAAAAGTTGGAGGGACCCATATGAACTTTTATATACTGGAGCAGTTACCAGCATTTAGTCCTGCATCTTATAATTCAGAAGTTATGAATATCATAATTCCAAAAGTAGTAGAACTAACCTACAACGCCTGGGACCTCAAACCTTTTGCTGAAGATGTCCTCGAAGAAATCGGCCCTGAAAAATGGAACAAATGGTTCCCGGAAAACCCGCTTGTGGACGGAGTTCCGCAGCCTTTCAAATGGGATGAAGAACGGCGGTTGCAGTTGAGATGTGAGCTAGATGCGATTTATGCGCATCTATATGGAATCTCGAAGGATGACCTGGATTATATTCTCGGGACATTTCCGATAGTGAAGAGGAAGGATGAGGCGAAGTATGGGAATTACAGGACGAGGGATTTGATTATGGAGTATTATGAGAATTATAAGGAGATTGTAAAAGAATAAAAATTTATTATTGCTCTTTTTGATCTTTATCTGGGTTAAAGTTCTCTAAAAATAACTCAAATTCCTCCATTTTTTGAGGACCATTTTTTTTCAATCTGATTGGAATAGGATCTAAATTGTCTAGTGCATTGGATAGTAAGTCCCAAAGACCATTTTTCCCTTCGTCGTAAGAGAGTCGATCTTTCAGACAATTCTTCATTACAATACTATAGTCGTTTTGTTTTTTTTCTTGGGAGATCGCAAAATCGAAGTATAATTTTAAATAACTGCACGTAAGATCTAATTTAAATTTATGCCTTAGATTCGTACTGTTGGAAATTTTACTTAAAGACTGCGTCATCGAAATTACTGAGCTTTTTATTATATTTTCGTTTTGATGGAATTCAGAATTATTGTCCAATTCAATACTATAATTATTTCTTTCGATGTATTTAATCCAACTTTCATACGTAGAAAAAATTGAGTATAAATAATATTCATACATACTTTTAAATTCTTCATTTTCTTCGTCACAATATTCAATATTTTCAACAATCTCTTTTACAAAATGATTTAAATAAAATAGCCACATGTGCCATTCAAAGTTTTGCTCTAGAGCTTTATTAACCATTTGATCGAAGAAAACGATACCATTATATATTGGAGATTCCCATTTTTTTTGTTCATAAGTGTCTGTAATAAGGTTCTCATAATCTAGGTCTTTTCTTCTTTGATTTCTAATGTACTCTATTACCTGTTCGCCAATCGGCGCCCAAGCTAAAAGATCAGAACATTTTTTAACGTCAGAAAATAAGAAGTTTAGTAAGTGTTTTCGCCTGCAAAATTTTCATTTAATTCTCTGTAAAATAAACTGTTTTTATTTTGTACCAAGTACTCTCCGTACAGTGACCAAACATATGTTTTATCGTTAATGAATTCAGAATCAAGAAGCTTTAATGCTAGTAATGGATTCTTATTTAACATTTCGGAAATAAATTCTTTATTTCTTAAAATCGTGTTTAAAAAATCACTTAATAACTTATTCGTATCATTGTTTTTTTCATTCTTAATGGCAGTGTTCCAAATTTGGGCTCTGTAGAAATCCTCTAAGTTCTGATTTTACCCAAAAATTTATAAAAATAAAATTGTAAAAATGTTCCTTATTTTTTGTCCCACAAAAAACGAGGAGCGTCCCATAT
>DALS01000013.1 GCA_002499445.1 Methanosarcina sp. UBA293 | reverse complement strand
GAGGAAATAAAGAGGGGGCTAATTCCTTTCTTTTTATTCTTTTTCATTCTCCCACCTGGTAAAAATTAAGAAATGTAGGTGGAAGTCCATTCCTGTCTTTTAGGCGGGTTTTCCTCCAGCATTTCTCTCCATTTTACATCGGTCAGGCGGTCAGACATGGGCTGCTTGAATTCGTAATGGCTCATAACCGGTCCTGCAGCCAGGAAAACCCTGCCATCAGGGACCTTGTAAGCCACAATCACCATATCCACATATCCTGTTCCTTCCTCAAGCACGAGTTCGTAATTTGGTTCAGTGTAGACATCTGCAACAAGGGTAGTCTTCCTGGCTTCCTCATCGACACTCAAGCTCGTTTTTATTATTTCTCCAAACGTCAGGATATAATATTTGTCTTCTTCTGACAGTTCTTTATTTCCAAGTTCCTTCGCGGAGATCTCTATAAGTTTTTCAAGGGTTTGCTCCAGGTTTTTAAACCTCCATCTTGAATCTTCGTCAAGCACACCCATTTCTTCAAGACCGGTTTCAGTCATCCGGGTAAGGGCAAGCAGCCTGTTATAAAATTCGGGCACTGGCTCCACATATCCAACTGTTTTATCTCCAATCATCGGCATTGACGCATCTATCCCATAGAATTGCTTAGCGTAAAGAATTGTATCGTGTCTAAGTTCAGTCCAGGAAGCTAGCGATGTACTCAGTGCCTTGTCCTGCCAGGCTTCAGTCTGCATAAAGGTTGGATAGCCTTCACCGTAGTCTTTTAAGAGAGGTTGGAGGGAGTAAAGCCAGGACCAGTACAGATTCTTGTTCCAGTCGGCTGCACTGAAGTTTGAAAACTCCGAATCCAGTTTTCCATACTGGAAACTGTAATTTTTATAGCTGGAGTCGTCCATTTCTTCAAGCCAGTAAACAGCTCTCTCCGAACCCAGGAGCGCCATAGCATCAAGCCCACGCGGGAAACCTCTATTGTTTCCATACTCAGAATCAATATAGGTAAATGGTATCTGCTCCTTATTTCCTGTATATTCTTTAGTATATGGGCCTGTGAGTTTCGAGAAAATGTAAGAGTCCGGGATAAAACGCTGTCCCATGAACCTAAAACCTTTCGTATCCTCAAGGAGTTCATCGACTTGCTCAGCCGTTAGAATGAGCTCATGGTTTCCGCTTCCTGTACCACCGTAGATTTCTGGACTCCTGTATCCTGCAATTTCTACTTTCAGCTCTTCCATTTTTGTTGCGTTAAAATTCCTTGACCCGTCTCCAAATGCCGTTTTCATTGCTTCCATATATTCATAAGGTCCAAGATCATCAGAGGCACCGACATAAAAAGCCGTAATCGCGTAGATCCGGTCCCATTTCTGAAGGAGATCTGGATTATCTTCAAGCTGGGAAGTAATCAGGCTTGCCTGGATGGTCTGGATGCGGGCTTCTTTTTCCGGGTCTTCAGCCTGGATTAATTTTCCCTTAAGCATCATGCTCATCCTGCCGTGCCACATAAAGGCTTTAAAATAATTCTTCAGGATTTCCGAGTGAGTGTAGTGTCCTCTTGGCACATACTGTGAATAATCCTCCTCATACTTGAAAATTGGAGATAGTTCAAAACCTTCGTGAGCTTCGATCAAAGCAAGTTCAGCTTCAACCTCCTTTTTTACAAACGCGGGGATCTCAAACTGATAATTTTCCTTTGTTGCAGGGTCAAAGTATGTTCCTGCCTCTGGGTCGAAAAGATTTTTAATCTCCTTTATCTGTTCCTCTTTGGGCTGGAGCAGGCTCAAAGCAACGGAAAAGTAAGCTGCGTTTCTTCTTGCGGCTTCCTTTTCTTCTCCTGATGCGCTGTTATATTCTTCAATTGAGGAGTTAAGCAGATCCTTGTCAATTTCCCATAAAAGGTCGTATAATTCGTTTTGCTCAACTTGGCTCATGCTGTCATCAAACTGGACGTGGTAGAGATGGAGAAGGGTATCCGAAGTTATGAAAATCAGTTGTCTATCGTCTTTTAGTTTGTTGTACATAGCAGTGATGTCTTCTTCCTTCGGATTGTAAGGATTAGAAATTACCACAAATCCATTTTCTTTCAGTTTCTCCTGGGCTGCCTTATCTGTCAAAAAGCTTTGTGAAATCTTTTCATAATTTGAAATATCTGATTCTTTTAGGGGCAACTTATATTGGGGAGCTTTTAACTCCATATCGAGGGCTTCAAGCCTGTAGTTTCCTGCGAGAGATAAATTTCCTGCCTTAACACTCGAAAGATTTACTTCTTCAGTCTTTAGATGACCCGTCGAAGAGCGTCTATCATTATCTGTTTCTATATTCTGTTCTTCTGTATTCTGTTCTTTCCCATTCTCTCCACTTAACCCAGAAGTTTGCTCCAGGCATCCTCCTGTAAAAAGGGAGATTAAAAAAATAAGGAATATTAAAAAAGTTATAACTGTCTGAGTTCGATTCTTCATTATTTCATCTCGGCCATTTTAGTTTAGTATCTGATTCGAGCTGTTTTCGCTCAAAAATGAGGTTTACCTTAGAAGTCAAGATTCAAGATATTCCTGTTTTGTAACCGAAAGCATATATGAGGAGTCAAATGCTTGAAAAAATAAATTTTCATAAGTAGTTATCTTTACAAATATTTTAACTTGTTCAAAACCGACACTTCAAAACTTAATCAAACATCATTATTACACTAGAAATTCAACGTGGACAGAAATCCAATAGGGACAGAAATTCAAATAAGAAATAGGAAATAGGAAAATTTATCTCGATTTAATAAGTTTGTTCGAGTTTAAACTTGTTAACTTTAATTTATCTTGTTAGAAATATAATGTAACTTTTAGTTCTATTTTCATTCACTTTAATTTTTACCAATACGTTTATATTGATTTATACATTATCCCATTTATCTGACATTTTATATTATATTGTATTATATATTATATATCATATTATATTACATATTATTAAAAGATAAGACAAATTTATGTATGAATGAATGCAAATATTTATAAAGTTCCTTGCACTTTAATTTATACAGTATTTTTATTACATAATTATTTAAGTAAACTAAATAACGCAATCTCATTGCTTTCATGAGTGGGTGGAGGAATTGGAATAAACAAATTATTCACTTTTTAGTTAGTTTTTATTATCCTGATAATAAGCTCAGGGATTGGAGCAGCGACTGAGATCGTCGTTCAGCCAGGAGAATCCATACAGACCGCTGTTAATAACGCAGTCTCAGGAGACGTAATTATTGTAAAGCCTGGTACCTATACTGAGAACATCAAAGTAACCGTAAACAATCTAGTAATTAAATCAGAATCCGGCAATCCTGCAAATACTATAATAGTTGCTAAAGATCCGGCTGTAAATGTGTTCAATGTAAAGTCAAATAAGGTTACAATAAGTGGCTTTAAAATAATGGAGTCAAAAAATTCCTGTGCAGGAATTTATATGTACCAGTGTAAAAACTGCACTGTCGAGAACAACAGATTACTGGATAATGATATTGGAGTATATCTAAAAAATTCGGAGTATAACCTGATTCGTGGCAACCTGATTGGGAAAGGTGAGAAAGGAATTTACATTGAACAGTCCAGCTATAACACAATTTCCAAGAATAGGGCTTCGAAGAACAGATATGGATTCTATCTCCCGAATTCTGAAGGAAATTTGCTCTCAAATAATATACTTTCGGAAAATAAGGATTACGGAATATTACTTTTAACTGCGGTAGGTAATAACCTCTTAGGAAATGAGGTTTACAATAATGGTAGAGGCATCCACCTCGGCAACTCGGATAAAAATAAGATCTCAGATAATACTATCATTTCAAATGAGGTTTACGGGCTTTTTATCTGTCCCAAAAGTGATAGGAACCGTATTCTAAATAATTACTTCAATAACACTGTCAATGCTGAAGCTAACAACGGAACCCGCAATATTTATAATATAGAAAAAACTGCAGGTAAGAACATTGTCAATGGCCCCTACCTTGCAGGGAATTATTGGGCAAATCCCACAGGCTCAGGACACTCGGAGATCACACATGATGCAGATGGGGATGGCATCGCTGACAAAATCTACTGGCTTGAAGACAGCGACTATGTTGATTATATGCCCCTTGTAGCCATCGAGGTTGAGAAACCGATCCCTCCTGTTGCAAAATTCAGTGAAAATATCACAGGTGGTACTGCTCCTCTTTCGGTCCAGTTTATTGACTTGTCGCAAAATGCAACCTCAAGAAGCTGGGATTTTGAAAGTGATGGAAAAATTGACTCTTCGGGAGAGAACCCAGTTCATACATACACAACTCCTGGAATCTACACGGTCAATCTCACAACAAGTAACGAAAACGGATCTTCATACAGTACTGTAATAATAAGTGTTATAGAAGAGAATGCAGATATGAAGCAGAGTAGTATTGTAAATATACCTGGTTTTGAAGCGGTTTACGGGATTCTCGGGCTTTTTGGTGTATTAATTTATACGCGAAGTTGAAATAATATAGAAAGTCGAGCATGATCAGGAAAGTTAAAAATGTAGAAAGTGGAGAGTATAGAAAGTAAAAATGCATACAGATTAAAAAAGTACAATATCTAAAAATATGTAAATTATATGGCAATTTCGAATAATATTTCCGGAAGCTGAGAGGGGTTATTATAAGCTGAGAGGGGTTATTATAGATTTTTGGGAAGCTTTTGATAAATATGCGGAGGAATATGATGCTTGGTATGAGAAGTATAAACCTGTATATGAATCTGAACTTGCCGCTCTGAAAGTTTTCCTCCACAAAAATCCTGAGAACTTGAAAGCCCTTGAAATCGGAATTGGAACTGGCAGGTTTGCTCACCCTTTTGGAATCAAATTCGGGCTTGATCCTTCAAGACCTATGGCAAGAATTGCAAAAAGGCGTGGCATTGAAACAGTTCTCGGAATTGCCGAATTTTTGCCTTTTAAAAATAAGGAATTTGACCTCGTTTTGATTGTTACTGCGCTTGCGTTTTTCAAAGACCCCATAAAGGCACTAAAGGAATCTTTCAGGATCTTAAAACCAGGTGGACAACTCATAATAGGAATTCTTGATAAAGACAGCCCTCAGGGTCGTGTTCTAGATTCACAGAAAAGAGTAAGCAAATTCTTTTCTGAGGCTTGCTTTCTTTCAACAAAAGAAGTAACAGTATATTTGGTGGAAGTCGGGTTTGAAAATCTCGAAGTCTGCCAGACTCTTTTTAAGCCCTTTGAGAGAATAGAAAATGTTGAACTTCCTGAAAAAGGACATGGAAGAGGAAGTTTTGTAGTGTTTTCTGTCAGAAAACCATTTTAGAGATTCAGAATTTGAAAAATTAATTACCAGAGCTTGTATAATAAACAGATGAATATCTGTAGAGCCACACTATCTAGTTTTGATTTTAAAGCGTTTGAATAGAATATTTAAATCTCCATTTTTCTCTGTATCTCTCTCAACCTCTTTTTCCCTATTTGAACTATTTTAAGCAATTTCTGATACTCACTTGCTGAAATTATATTTCCAGGTGACAAAGGCTTCGGAATATTTCCGTCAGAGTACAGAAGATTCCCATTCCAGGCTGCAAAATGAGAACCAGAAAGATACTCACAGGGCAACTCCCATCTGGATTTAACATTTTCAAAGCCTTCAAAGCGGTAGAAAATAGTCCCGTTTTTCAAGATTCTTGTAAATCTCAGGAGTTTGTTCATATTAGTATCCCATTACAGTTAAGGTTATTTTTTGGTAAGTTTTTAGAAAAGGTTATTGGATAAGGTTAGTCATATCCATATCAGTTTAAAATTAAAGGAATGGTGGAAAAAAGAATAAAAATATTCCGTTTTTAAAGAAGCATTCCGTTTTTAAGGAGTATTAGGGTTTTTTGCTAGCCTTTAGGGAAGCCGCTTAAAATCTAAGCTCAGTCACTTTTTCCCCTTTTGCACTGGTAACGGTTGCAGAGATATCTTTAAACCTCGGGACTCCTGTGCCTCCAGTTTCATCCGAGACCAGCATATTGGACCAGGGGCTGTTCGGCATGTATGCAATTCCCCTGTGAGGGGTTTCGTATCCAGACTCCTCAGCTTTGACCACGATTTTTCCGAGGGAGTTTTTCAGAATAACGGTATCGCCTGCTTTTATGCTTAACTGTTTAAGGTCTGCAGGATCCAGCTTTAAGATTGCAGAACGGTCTCTGTATTCCTCTCCAAAGCGATTCTCAATCATGGCTTTATCCTGAAAGATGTCCCTGTAAGTTACGATTTTGATATTTATTTCTGGAGCTGAAAGAAATGATCCAAAATCCATCAGACTGCCTCCATTATTTTCTTGAGGATTGCTTCATCAGATGGGTGAATTGTCTCAACAACAGGTTTAAAACTTACCTTGGTCCCGTCCATGCGTGTTGCACTCCCTCCCGATTCCACTCCACTGATTGCAGTATTGATGTAAACCTTTGCATGTTTTGAGGTCAGGGTTTCACAAGGGTCTATTGAGATAACTGGAATTTCAAGCAAATTCTTTGAAACCGACCTTGGAAGGCTTGAAAGCGGGTCAGAACCTATAATAAGGGCTGCGTCCACGGTTTTTGCTTTCAGGGATTCAACAACAGAATACTCAGGCCCGTGCTTTACCATACCGTCTTCGAATTTTACACGGTTCACATATCCGGTTTCCGCAAAGAGGTTTTCATTAAAGCCCCGCATGTTATAGTGCCCGACCATTGGCACAAGGTGGAAATTTGCTTTTTCGTTCAGGATTTTCATGAGCCTGAAAACGGGTTCAAGGTCTTCCAGTGAGTAGATAAGGCCAAGTCCTGCAAAAATAACTCCGAACTTTGCTCCTTTAAGAATATTTGCCAACTCAAGAATTTTCTTGGGCGGGAAGTTATAGGAGGTTTTCGGCAGCTTTCCTGAAAGAGCTGCGATCAGGGCATCGATAAATTCAGTATCACCTCCTGGCGGGATCTGGAAGAAATAGTTTCCACAGATCTTTGCGGTATGGGATTTCCGAATATCGATCGCAATAGCAGTCCTCTCTTCTTCCCAGCCCTTCTGCTTTTCGCTTCCTCTAGGGAAATAGGAATGTTTCGAAAGGTGCCTTGGATGAGAGTCAGACGGGTCTGCCCCCCAAAAAATGATAACATCGGCTTTATTCCTTATATCCTCAAGAGTACAGGTCTTAAGTTTATCCTTAAGAAGGGCTTCAACCAGAGGACCCAGGCAGAACGAGGAGGTATCGTCAAGAGTTGCATTGGTCTTTTTTGCAAGCTCAATTGCCAGTATCTGAGTCTCGTCAGTGGAAGTTCCAAGTCCAAAGATTAGAGGGTTTTTTGCATTTTTAAGGATCGAGGCAGCTTCACGGACTGCAGTTGCCTCATCAACTGGTTTATTATTAACCAGAAAGTTTGTTTCACCCTTTGCCTTTTTCATGTGGGCTACGCCCACTCTGCAGGCAGTGTAAACTTTATTTATTATGTTTTTTTCAGATTCAACCTCAATATCGTCACAAAGGAGTCCGCAGCCTGTGCAAACATAATAGTTTTTCTCCATATCCGCTTCCTCATACAAATTCAATTGCCTCTACAGGGCAGGTTACTATACAACCATAACAGAGAATTTTGTTCTTTCCAAAACGGCGGCATTCCCCTAAATTCTGGGCTTTTACAATACCATCCTCTACTATCAGGACCAGCCTATTAACATTCGTTGGGGCTTTTCCAGAGCCTACTCCATAGGGATCGTTTGCTACATTGGGAGGGCAGGCAACCACACAATTTCCGCACCCAAAACATAGGTCTTCATGCACTATAAGGCCTGTCTCAGTCGCGCCTTCGGACGGTTTAAAGAGTTCACTTATCTTTTCATAATTTTCTCTATACTTTGATTCTTCCTTAAGGGGAGGGCAGTCCTCGGGTGTGAGCTCGCGGGACATGAGGGATACTGCAAATGCCATACAGGAGGTCTTTCCACATTTTTTGCAGTTGGTCTTTGGAAGCATCTGATAGAGTTCCATTGCATTTGTCATTCTAGGTCACCCTTGAGTAAATTTTTTACGTCAGTTTCCATTAAAGAGCATGAAGGTTAAAAGTATAATAAAAAGCAAAGTTAAGAGTATCATTGAAAACTGGTCAAATAACCTTTAATTATTATATATTTAAGTAATCTTCCTTAAACTCTCGCTTTTTTGTTTTCAGTGTTACTTTTAGATTGCGTAGAAGTATCCTGCAATTGAGTTAAGCCCTCAGATTTTGAGTTAAGTCCTCAGATTTCGAGTTAAGTCTTCAGATTTTGATGCCCTTAGGTAAGCAGGTTTTGTTTCCAAGGCATCTCATGTCAGGAGGTCTCGAGACTAACTTTTCCAGACTCTAAGAAATAAACTGTTAAAGCCTCTTTGCAGGCAAACCAAATCTAAGAAAATTCAGTTTAACTCAATTTAATTTGCTTTGAAGAAAAGCTCGCAATGGCAGTTTCCATCCTTTTCGACTTCTTCTTTATGGTAAATACAGGGACATACGATTTTTCTATCTTCTTTTTCATCTCCGGTAACTATGCGGCAGGGACAGTAGCGCCTTCCGAATTTCTCAAGCTTGACTGTAAGTCCATCAAGCACATAGTCAAGAGCTTCTTTATTTGGGTTAAGCTTGTAACCTGCTTTGTCTGCATATTTTTGAGTCCATTCATACATTTTCTCTTTAATCTCATTATGGCCAGCCATACAAAAAACTCCTTACGTTTTAAAGCTAAATAATCCTGAACTTTGATAAGGATAATATGTAATTGTGTAATCGTGCAATATTTATGTAATATACTTGAGATATTTATAGAATCGGAACAACATAAAGTATACTAAGAATTTTTGAGTTGTACAAAAAACTTGAGGAAACAATTTAAAGATTTGGTATTAGTCTCAGTGTATTAGTCTCAGTTTATCTGGCATCAATTTCAGTTTAATAAGTTATTATAATCTTTAATTATTATATACTTAAATTATATGACCTTAGATTTTATTTGAATTATTGATAGAAATACCTTATCCTGCAGGAATTATCTTATTCGTGTTATATAGCCAATTATAGCCAATTTTATTTCATTTACAGTTATATAAGCAATTTTCCATTATAATTCTCTTGGATTGTCTTTTTGAAACCGATTTCTCGGTTACGAATTAAGCTCTAAAACTATAAATTAATTAGTAAAACTCCAGTAATAAGGCAGACTTAATGATGTTAAGGTTTTGTCAATTAGATCTCAGGATTAGTTAAATTGGGATTAACATTCTAAATTAAATTACGAAGTTAAATCATATCGGTCAGTTAGACCAAGACAAATAAATAAGTTAATATATTAACAAATATAAACTTAATTATATAAATAAACTGTTAAATTCTCTTAGATAAATATCTGTTGTCGAATCGTCTGGTTATGAACACCAATTCACAAGTCCAATATAAAGCTAAATAAAGCTAATTTATAAATTCGATATAATTGACTTAAGAGCTGTCTTCGACCAGTAACAGCTAACTAAAATTACCTTAAGAAAACTAACTTAAGAAATCACCCTAAGAAGATAAAATTTCCGGAACTGAAATTGTCAGAGCTCTAAAATACTCAATCTATTTTCAAAAAATTGGGAAATCCTTATGAAATAAAGGTTTTGATTTTGAACAAAACACCTATATTTTTATTCAATTCAAAAGAAAAAGTATAGGGATATGTAAAGACAACTGACTTGTGACTAAGCGACAAATTCACAACCGAATAACAAATCAATTGGTGAATGACAAATCAATTGATGAGTAACAAATTCATTAATGAGTTATCACTCGTTAATAAGTGATAAACATTAAAAAGTAACAAGTTTATGGGTTTGAAATAAAAAAAATATAAAAAAAATATTCAAAATTTAGTAAAGTCTTTGTTGAGTAGCTGTACTGAATCTGGTTTTTCTGTATAGCAAAATGCTCTGATATTCGTTTCTGAATCATGGTTCAGAAGTTATAATTATTAAGTTTTATATGAAGTACGTAAATACTGTCTCGTGATGTAATCGTCAACATTTAACATTAAACGCAGGAAACGGAGTAACCAATTATGCGAATCGGAGTCTATGTTTGCCACTGTGGGCTGAATATTGCGGGAGTTATAGATATGTTAGCTCTGCAGGAAATGGCAGCTGAACTGGAAGATGTGGTGCTTGCCCGGGAAGTACAGTTTCTGTGTTCCGATTCCGGACAGGAAGGCATCATCAAGGATATAAAAGAGAACAAAATCGATAGGGTCGTAGTAGCTGCCTGTTCCCCAAGGCTACACGAGAAGACCTTCAGGCAGGTGATGGAAAAAGCCGGGCTGAACCCTTACCTTATGGAAATGGTAAATATAAGGGAACAGTGCTCCTGGGTACACGCATATGATCCCCAGATGGCGACCCAGAAAGCTTTTGACCTTATAAGGATGGGGGTTGCAAAAGCAAAATTCCTCAGGGAACTGAGTGCAACAAGTTCCAGAGCCAGCAGAAATGTCCTTATCATAGGAGGAGGAGTTGCCGGAATTGAAGCAGCCCTGAATCTTGCAGATGCCGGGTTTCCAGTCACAATGGTAGAACGGGAATCCACGATAGGAGGCAAAATGGCCCTTATGAACGAGGTCTTTCCCACAAACGACTGCTCCATCTGTGTGCTTGCCCCTAAAATGACGGAAGTTCAGAACCATCCGAATATTACTCTTTACACTTACTCCGAAATTACTGATATTTCCGGATCAGTAGGCAAATTCCATGTAAAAGTCAAACGCAAACCCAGATTCATACTTGAAGACAAATGCAAAGGCTGCGTTGATCTCTGCTCTGAAGTCTGTCCTGTAGAAATCGAGAACCCTATGAATTATGGGGTCGGAAAGACCAGAGCTATATATATGCCGATTCCCCAGTCCGTTCCCCAGGTAGTGCTCATCGACCCTGATCATTGTGTCGGCTGCGGGCTATGTTTGCAGGCCTGTCCTGCTGGTGCTGTTGATTACGAGCAAAAACCTGAAGAGATTGAGTTTGAAGCCGGGGCGGTTATTGTTTCAACAGGTTACCAGCTTTTTGATGCGTCCAGGAAAAAGGAGTATGGGTTTGGGAAGTATCCTGATGTTATAACAAATATGCAGCTTGAACGCATGCTTAACTCTGCAGGACCTACAGGCGGAAGAGTTCTTGTACCTTCCACAGGCACTCCTCCAAAAAGTGTGGCTTTCATCCAGTGTGTTGGGTCAAGGGATAAAACCGTTGGCAATGAGTACTGCTCAAGGGTTTGCTGCATGGCTGCACTCAAGAATTCCCAGATGGTTAAGGAACGCTACCCGGATACTGAGATCACAATCCATTACATTGATATCCGGGCTGCAGGGGAGATGTATGAGGAATACTATACAAGGACGCAGGCTATGGGCGTGGATTTCATCCGGGGGAAAGTTGCGGAGATTTATGCAGGCGAAGACGGCAGGCCTGTACTCCGTTATGAAAACACTCTGGAATCCCGGGTCGAAGAAGAAGCTTGTGACCTTGTTGTGCTTTCAACGGGCTACGAGCCCAGCAAAGCGGCAGAAGGTATAGGCAGGATGCTAAATCTCTCCAGACGGCCGGACAGGTTTTTTGCAAGCGCTCATCCGAAAATGCGCCCTGTAGATGCCCCGGTCAGCGGAGTTTTCCTTGCAGGTTGTGCTTCAGGGCCCAAAGAAATTCAGGTCTCAATTGCCCAGGGAAGTGCATGCGCATCCAAGGTCATGCAGCTCTTAGGGACAGGAGAACTTGAAGCAGATCCTATGGGGGCTCATGTTGATTCTGAAAAATGCATAGGGTGCAGGACCTGTCTTGAGGTCTGCAAATTTGGAAAAATCAGCATTGAAAACAAAAAAGCTATGGTAGACGAGGTTTCATGTTACGGTTGCGGAGACTGCAGCGCTGCCTGCCCTGCAGGGGCAATCCAGATGCGGAACTTCGAAAATGAGCAGATTCTTGCCCAGGTACGAGCTGCAACTGCACACAAATCTCAGAGTCCTTTCATAGTGGCTTTCCTCTGTAACTGGTGCAGTTACGCCTGTGCAGATCTGACCGGAATGTCGAGGCTCCATTACCCGACAAACATCAGAGTTATCCGTACAATGTGCTCGGCAAGGGTGAACCCGGAGTTTGTGCTTGAAGCCTTAAAAGGCGGAGCCGACGGGGTGCTTGTTGCGGGTTGCAGGATGGACGAGTGCCACTACATCCACGGGAACTTTGATGCCAAACAGAGGATGGACGTCTTAAAGGAAGTTATAAAGGAAATCGGGCTAGATCCCCGACGGCTTAGAACCCTGTGGATCTCGGCTGCCGAGGGAGAACGTTTCTCAAATACGATTACCGAATTTGTAAGGGAACTTGAGGAAATAGGACCCATAGGAACCGAACTGAAGCTTGATGAAAGCGGAACCGAACTTGAGGAGGTGGCACAATGAGCGAGGAGCGCACAGAACAGGAAACTCACGTCTGCACAGGCTGCTGTGGGGCTGGAGAGAACGAAGTTATAGAGGCTAAATTCAAAGAGTTCGAAGTAGAGGAGTTTGAAGCTGTGGATTTCGGAGCTGAAGCCCCCAATCCTGCCGAGGAAGAAGCTCAGGAAAAAATCACGGTTACGACCAGTATGGACCTTCAGGGTTCCCATTTTCTATATACCCAAGCAACCGAGAAATCCATCAAGACTCTAGATTACGATTACAAGCGCTGCAACGGCTGTGGAATCTGTGCAGAAATCTGCCCCACAAAAGCGCTTGAAATGGGGCCTCTTCATGAGATTGCAACCGGGCTTGATGCACCTGCGGTGATGATGGATCTTGAGAAGTGTACCTTCTGCAGGATGTGTTCAAACCTTTGTCCTGTACGTGCTATTACCTTTGAGGCTGTGGGAGAAGTTCCTGATGAGCATCAATATCCTAAGTACGATACATATGTGAATATTAACGAGAAATGTCTCCCCTGTTTGCTTTGTGAGGGAGCCTGCCCTCAGGATGCAATTGAAGTTGAGTTCACCTTCCCGAAAAAAGAAGAGATCGCGCCTTTAAAGGAAGGGGTAGAAGGCGAGATCGAAATTGACACGGATAAATGTAATTTCTGCGGGATCTGTGCCAGGTTCTGTGAAGCCTTTATCCTGCTCGAGCGCGAACCCACACCTGAAAATCCCGTTCCTTTCGAGCAGCTCCTTGTGGATGAGGAAAAATGCGATTATTGTGTGCTCTGCCAAGACATCTGTCCTGAGGAAGCAATAAAAGTTAAAGGGGAACGCCCCTGCGAGGCTCCGAAGGTCGAAGGAAATGTTAAGGTAGACGAGCTGAAGTGTACACAGTGCGCCCGCTGCAAGGCTGTCTGTCCCTATGAAGCCGTAGACCTGCAAAAACCCATGGAAGGAGAGTTGAGCCTTATAGAAATGAACCTGAAGGAGTGCGATCCCCAGGGCTGCCGGGGCTGCTTCAATGTCTGCCCTTCCGAACTCTGGTATGTGCCTACAGACCCTGAAGACCCGCGAAAAATTGCTTTTGCTGAGGATTTCTGTACCTACTGTGGAGCCTGTGTAAAAGCTTGCCATCTGGATGCTATAAAAGTGGAAAGGACTGATATCTACCATACCGAAATTCCTGATACTCCCTGGGCAGCCCAGTGGAAAGATGCGATTGAGTCCCTAAAGACAGGAGTAAGGAAAGGAGTCGATCGTGCAGTCTTCAGGGAAACCGAGACCCTTAAAGCCCAGAAATTCCTGGGTATAGAGCCTCCGGCAGTTGATGAAGAAATGCTTGCAGCTGTCCAGGCAAAGCTTGAGGCTTTAATGCCAGCCCTCAGGAGTGCAAGAGTCAGGAAACTCTGGGAAACTGATTCCCCTGAAAACGCAGTTGCAGCCGTGAAAAAGAAAATTGAAAGCTGAATAATTGCAGCTAAAGGAATGGTTACAGCCAAAGAAAAGAGAATAAAGAAAGTGCAAAATCAGAAAGCTGGAAATATTTTCAGAAACTGAAAGTCACAGTTTTCGTAACTTTTCCCCACAACCCTATTACTTTATAGTTAGTGTGAGAAACATGACAATATTGATTTCCTAGGAAAGTCAGAATGTAAGAAATTCTTTAATCCAAAATTCTTGAGCTTTCAGCAAGGGTGTAAAATGAAACAAGATCATTTGCTCCAATGGGAGCGTATTTGTTCCAATGGGGATGTAGTTGATTTAAAACTATAACTCGGAAAAGCGGAAAACAGAAAACAGAAAAAATAAAGTTCTAATGGGAATCTAGTTGATTCAAAACTATAACTCTATATATGTGGGAAAATTATTGTATAATTATGACAGATTTTTTTGGGAATTTTCTTTCCACCCTGAAGCAAAATATTCCGTATTTAAAAGACCGCGATGTAAATCCTGAAGTATCTCTTGGAATAGTGTTGCATTTATTCCTTTTACTATGCTTTCTAGTTTTGTTCTACTTGTTAGTAAGAACGTTTACGTAATACCAATAATTTTTGCTGACCTAGTCTAGCTGTTGGATTGCTAGGGGTTTGAATACCTGGATGCTGATAAAAGCAGTTTCTAGGCAATTTTTCACGTCTTAAACGGTTAAAAAAGGTTTTGAATAGATACAACAAACTAAAACTTATTAAAAACTTATTCATATTAGTTATAATTTTATATGAGGCAGTTGAAGTTTCAAGTAAGTGTGGATAAATAAGATGTCTACTCAATGGAAAGTTTTAGGAGTTAAAATTGCACAAAGCGATGCAAGCTTTGTAAATCTAATCCCAAAACTTAAATATACTTTATTTAAGCTCAGACTCGATGATCAAACCGACTTATAAACACGAAAATTGTCTTAGAATTTCTATTGATGTCGGAATAAAATTTGTTTGGGAATAAGCTAGTGATGTAAAAATCTAATGTATAACTTATGATGTTAAACTTAGGGGATTTAAATATGGAAGGCAAAACTTATAAAAAGATAATGATTGCAACCGATGGTTCGGAACAGGTAAAAAAAGCAATTGACGCAGGAATTGAGCTTGCTAAGCTTACTGGAGCAACGCTCTATGCTGCATACGTTATTGTCCCAGCAGGCTATACTCAGAAAGATTTCGGATGGGATCGAACATTGAGAGAATTCCTTGAGACTGAAGCGAAAAAAGCCGTTACTTTTGTTGAAGAAACTGGGAAAGCTTCAGGTATTAGGGTAGAACCTGTATTTCTTGAAGGGCATCCTGCAGACAGAATTCTGGATTTTGCAGAGCAGGAAGACATGGATCTTATAGTTATGGGAACGCTTGGAAGAACAGGAATTGACAGGTTTCTACTGGGGAGTGTAGCTGAAAAGGTAGTAAGACATTCAAAAATACCTGTTATGGTTGTAAAAGGCGAAGCCGAGAAAGAAGATTGAAGGAACTCTCACACGTGGTGCATCAAATCCAGGAATCATTATGGCTTAGAGTCATTATGATTTATTGAAAAACAGTAGTAAATCCTCTGCTGGTTATTACTAAATGAGAAACCTAACTCAAAGAGTCTCCATAATAATAGTGACAAAAGGCAGGTTTTCGACATTCAAGTGTAAATCTTAATGTTATAGAAAACTGAAGTCAGATAAAACCTGTAATATAAACTTAAATATTAAAAATGGGAAAGGAAATATATATGGACTTTATTCTCTGGGAACCAATTTATGAAAGAATACTTGAGGATTTTGGATTCGACCGAGAAGGAGATGAAAAGGCAGCCTTATTCCTTTCCAGCATGCTGACAGAGGAAAACACTGCCAGCCCATCCGAACTCAAAGCCTTAATTTCCGGAAAACCCGTTCTGGTATGCGGAAATGCTCCCAAATTGAGGGACGATCTCTCGGAAATCAATTTTTTGGATTTTATGGTAGTTGCGGCCGACGGGGCAGCCGCAGTACTTATGGATATGGGCATTGTACCTGATGTCATTTGTACCGACCTCGATGGCAATTCCGAAGCTGACATTGAAAAAGAGATTCTTGCCTGCGAAAAAGGCTCAATAGTCCTGATCCATGCTCACGGAGACAATATCCATAAGTTAGAAAAATATGTGCCACATTTTAAACGGTTTATTGCAACTACCCAGGCAAAGCCCTTTGATAAGGTCTACAATTTCGGTGGATTTAGTGACGGAGACAGATGCGTTTTTCTTGCAAAGGAATTCAGAGCTAAGAGCGTCAGACTTGCTGGATTTGATTTTGAAGACTCGAACGTGAACCTGATTAAGAAAGAGAAACTGAAGTGGGCAAAAGAATTAATTGGGATGTTAGGGATTTGAAAATATAGAGTTTGTCTATTTTCCTTTATAGCACAACTTTTTTACTCGGTACGAACAGAATTGGGCAGTACAAGAAGTGCGGTAATCTTTTTTGCTGCCTACAAAGTTCACTCCATCATCCACTTCCATACCGGTTTAACCATGATTATTTTCTTTCCACTTTTACCTTCAACTTTTACGGTTTCCTCATCATCCATTGTTAGAATAAGCCCTTTTTCAAGGCCGTACTCATCCAGGGCTTCAGTAAGCCCTAGAACTTCTCTTTCCCTGACTGTCGGGCTTCCGAAGCAAACCGAGGCCTGAATCGCAGCCGAAATTCTCTGGCTGTCTTTTTCCTTAATAACAAAATCACATTCTCTTTTGTTCCGGAAATAGAATATCTGTTTTTCTCTTCTCAGCAGTTCAAGAAATACAAGGTTCTCAAATCTCAACCCAAGGCTGTCTGGATAACCAGGATACACTGCCTTGAAAAGTCCGGTATCGCCTGCATAGATCTTACTGGGAGTATCTTTTCCACTCCTATTTTCTTGGAGCAAATTATGATTTGGGACTCGATACAACAAAAAAATATCCTCGAGGTACTCCAGATGGCTACTTATGAGTTCTTCATTCTCAATTCCACTCACTTTCTTCAAGGTATCAAGGGAGTATTCTGAAGCCATGTTCGAGATAAGGAATATAGCGAGCTCTTTTAATTTCTGAATATCATAACCATCTGCAGCTCCTTTTTGTAGATCTTCTTCAAAATATTCTCGGCAAAGCCTGATGTCTCTTTTTTTGACTACATCCGGAAAACCTCCGCTTTCAAAATATTGCAAAAACATGCATAACAACTCATCACTTCTGGAGGGCGTAAGAAAGCTTAGCTGTGCTGGTATTCTGGCACCTCTAATTCGAAGGTATTCTTTGAAAGAAAACGGAAAAAGCTTTAAAATTCTGCATCTACCTGCAAACTTGGAAGAAAACTGATTTATTAGCTTCGATCTGGACGTGGTTAGAAAAATTTCCGCCCCCTGCCTGTGAAGCCTGTCAACCCAATTTTCCCACTCAGCAAGATTATGGATTTCATCTAAAAGATAGAAGATCTGATCTGTTTCATCTTTCTCAGATCTTTTTTTCCGAATATTGGCTGCAATTTCCTCAATAGCCTGCAAACCTTCAGGTCCAAGTTTCTGAATCTGGCTGTCTTCAAAATTAATATAAAGCTTTATGCCTTCGAGATTACTGGCAACCTGTCTCAGAAAAGAGGTTTTGCCTGCATGAGATGGACCAGAGATGAGTTTTATTTCACTGCCTTCTAAAAAACAGTTGGGAGAGATATTGCGAGGAACTAAATCTGAGATTTTATTAAAGGAAGTCTGGTAACTGAGTATCAGGGGAAAAAGCTCTAACTTTTGCATATCATCAGAATTATTTGCGAGGTGAAACTATATAGTTTTTCTGGCATGGATGAATATTATAATATTGGCTTTGTAGAAAACCTATCTAAACCAGCTTCAAGAGGCTGAAAATGAATACGTAAAACGAGATCGTATTATTCAGTTCAAGTTAATGGAGATTATTTATTGACAGTGTGCCAATTTTCTGTAAAATTACAAATTTAAAGAAGTTATCGAATCAAAAACTAGATAGTAGTAGACCAGTTTCATATATCGTGTGCAATAACTTGGCTTCAAATTTACAGCAAAATCGGGACACTGACGTTATTTCTTAGGATTTCTACAAAGCCATAATATTATATGGCCAAAAAGCTGGTCTGAAGAAGATATTGGGACATGACCTTAGATTTTTTTCAAAGCCGAATTTTTATATTGAAATATACTTTAATAGGTCATCCCTTCTCATTTCATGCAGCCTGTCTCGAAGCAGACCTTTTAAGGCGTTCAGTTCTCCTTTTTTGGCGCTGATAGGGGCTATAATATGTTTCCAATTCTTCCAGGGCGGCTCAAGCCCGAGACGGACTGCGATTTCGTCAAGAAGGGGATCGTACTCGTTTATTTTTAATTTATCCATCTTGTTTGCAGCAATAATAGTGTCAATCCCTACTTCCCTCAGGAAATCGAACATCTCAATGTCTATCGGAATCTGGTCCCTTGAATCCCAGCGGTCTGCAATTTGTGGGAAAGCCGGCCCGTCTATTACAAGTATTCCTAGCTTGATCCTTTTGGCATTGTCTTCGATATAGTGTACAGTTTTGTCTTTTACGATATCCTGTTTACGATCTTTCACTCCACTCATGAAGCCAAAACCAGGCATGTCTGTAACAAGAGCATCTGAGATATGAACATGTGTAGGGCGCAGGGTCAACCCTGGGCGTTTTCCAACTCTTACTTTTGCTCCGAAGAGCTCTCTTAAAAGGGAAGATTTCCCCACGTTTGAGCGGCCTACGAAGATGATCTCAAAGCTTACTCCACTCTCAGCTACGGTTTTACTAATTCTCATTATATTTTACCTCATTGGCACAAACTTTTTCAAAAAAAGTTTGATCAAAAACTTCCTGATGATGGCATGATTAATCGGCGTTCCGTTTGTTCATTATTTCTTTTGCTTTTCCGAGTTTTTTGTCAAAAGTTCTGAGGAACGCGTTAAGGAATTTTTCAGGGATGCGAGCGCCTGCTGCAAGAGGGTGCCCACCGCCGTTTCCTCCAAATTTCGGGGCGACTGAACGGAGAAGACGATTTACGTCGACCTCTCCCCGGGAGCGGATACTCAGGTCATAAACCCCTTTTCTATCCCGGTATTCGGCTGCAATCCCTACTTCCCGCCTGCCATAGGAGGCTGCATAGATCGCTGCCTTTGAAATGGAGTTATTTGGATTTACAATATACGCGCTGTTTTTCAGGACTTTCACATTTTCTTTAACAAAAACTCTGACCATTTCTTCGTTGATTGCGGCATCCCTGGCAAGCTCAAGAAGGCCAGGAATATTTGAAGGGATAATATCATTTGAGAGAGGCTCAAGCAGCTTTCTCTTAAACTCGTATTCTCTCCCTTTGTGGATGATTGCTTGAATCAGAGCTCCAGCCTGAAAATAGAGGCCTCTTTTGTCCCAGTCTCTGACCCACTTCTTTATATGAGGCGTATTATCACTGAAATCTCCGATAGCCCCGTAAATTGCTACCCTCCGCATATCCCGGTTCAGACGATCCTCAAAGACCCGGTAGGTAAGTTCGGAAGAGCAGACTTCAGTATCATGATAAAACCAGTCTTCCTTCTTATAATCTTTCGGAAATGGGTGGTGGTCAATGTAGTAAAGGTCGCACTTTTCCGCAAATTTGTTGAGTACCGAGTAGAGTTCGGAACAGTACCTTTCATCAATTGCAATATCACAGATGATAAGGGTTTCCACTTCATCTATAAACCTTAATTTATCAAGAAGGCTAACCGGACTGGTAAAATATACATATGCATCTGGATAAGCAGTTTTCGCAATCGCGCCTGAACAGATCCCATCCGAATCTCCATGAGTAAGGATTATGTTTTTCTCTTTAAACCAGTTCTGGAGTTCTTTCATGCTTCACTTCCTTTTTTCCCAAATCTTTTTCAAATGCAGAAGAACGGGAATACTAATCTTCTTGCTGTTAAATTTTCTTATTAAGGGAGCGCAGAGGGTCACGAATACCCCGTCCTTTAGGTCGGGGATGAAGTGAAACCTCGCCTCTTCGTCTTTTCACTTTAATTATCTAAATCCTTACCTTTTTTGTAAAATTAGGTTTTTTGGCACCATAATCAGAGGTGGTGCCAGCCACCTTTGGCTAGGATGTGAGATATCAGTTGGAATTACGCAGTTTTAGCCATGGCTATGATCAGGTTACTTACCACATCATATTGGTGCCTAAGTATTGATATAGTATATTTTACAATAAGAGAATTAAAAAGGATTGCGAGTTGATTCTCAGTAACATTTGTGCTAAAAATGGCTACAAAATACATGCTATGGAAGTAATAGGCAATCATGTTCATTTGTTTCTAGAATTTCATCCAAATAATTCTCTTTCAGAGGTAATTCAGTATTTTCAGTATTTGAAAGGAGGTAGTTCTTACAGACTATTCAAGCTTCATCGTGATCTTAAAAAATGATATTGGGGTGGAAGTCTATGGTCAAATGGAAAGTTCTATCGATCCGTTGGAAACGTAACTGCTGATACAATTAAGCATTACATTAAAGAATCGCAAAGAGAACCGAGTGAAGAGTCTCAATTACATAGGTTCATGAAATCCGAGCAAAGAAAAACTTGATGATTTCTAACTACCAGAACAACAGGGCGGACGGCCCGAAGAATACCCCATCCTTTAGGGTGGGGTTGCCGCCCGCAATTTGATTTGAATATCATTTTATTTAAAAGAACTTCTACATAGCCAAAATCTACATAGTCAAAATATGAAAATACTTGAGAGCACTTTCATGCTAAAGAAAAGAATGAAACGAAAGAAGATCAAATAAAAACAAAAAAACAAGAATAAACAGGAAAGAGGGAGAAAAACGTCGTTTTTATGCTAATCCCTCTCCTAAAGACTCCCTTCCCAAAAACCTAATATTTAATTGATTTTAGCTTTCTGTGGTTTTCTTGTGGTTTTCTTGCGGTTTTCTTGTGGTTTTCTTGTGGTTTTCTTATTTTTTATTGTAGATTTATCTTGGTTCACTGTAATACCTGCTGAAGCTTCAATATAGGGCGCTGGTTTTCATTTCCCGCTTCAGTGCTGTAGAAAGCAATGTAATTATTGCTCTCTGTGCGAGCTTTTATCAGAAAACCCGTATTTTCGTACTTACCGCTAGTGTACTCATTTACAAGGTCAGTTACATCCAGCTCATAGTACTTATTATCAGGGAGGGCACTACCTTTAAAGGTTAGTGTTGCATAAGGAGTGCTACCCTGAAGAACGCCGTTTTTGTCGTACCAGTCTCCCCCGGCATTTTTCCAGGAAACTCCTTTGTCCCTTTTATTCCAGCTGACATAATTCTCATTCCAGGCAAAAGCTGGCCTGTAAACCTCGATCACGATATCTTCAGGTCTTGTGGCTCCTGAGGGATAATACCAGTAAAGAGAAAGGGCTGCATTGTTGATTTCGGCTGAGCCACTATATTCGCTTAGGTCAAACCACGTGACATCTCTGTACCTGCCAATACTCATTCCCCCGACATCAATAAAGGGGCTATCCTGATAGACTAACTCAGAGGAAGCTTCACGAAGACGGTTATCTTTTGCGTCGGCAATGGTTGTTAGATCCAGGACTGGAGTTGCAGATGTTTTTTTGTTTACAGTAAGCCTGGGTTTCCAGTGCTCATTCCTGGCATCGGAACCGTAAAAGGCTATATAGTTGTTACTCTCAGCCTTTGCCTTGATAAGCAGTCCTGTATTTTCGTACTTGCCGCTAGTGTATTCTTTTACAAGCTCAGTAATATCCAGCTCATAGTACCTTTTGTCAGGCAGGATACTGCCTTTAAGGGTTAGTGTTGCATAAGGAGTGCTACCCTGAAGAACGCCGTTTTTATCATACCAGTCTCCTCCGGCATTTTTCCAGGCAACGCCTTTGTCCCTTTTATTCCAGTTGACATAATTCTTATTCCAGGTAGAAGCTGGTCTGTAAACCTCGATCACAGTATCCTCAGGTCTTATATTTCCTGAAGGGTAATACCAGTAAAGAGAAAGGGTTGCATTACCGATTTCTGTAGAATCTGCATATTCACTCAAATCAAACCACATGACATCCCTGTACCTGCCAATGCTCATTCCCCCAACATCAATAAAGGAGCTGTCCTGATAGACTACTTCAGGGGAAGCCTCACGAAGGCGATTATCGTAGATCTTTTCTGCTGCAGGCAAGGAGCTCTCCTGTTTGACAACGCTTATAGTTATTGTAATTGAATCCTTTAGCCTTCCGTCGCTCACGCCAAAGGTTATGCTGTACGTCCCTTTCTGTCCATCAGCCGGAGTCCAGCTAAAAAGGCCTGACTTGCTATCAAAAATCGCACCTTCTGGAAGACCTGAAGTAAAGTATGTGAGGCTGTCCCCGTCTACATCCGATGCACTGACTGTAAAGGTCAGGCTTTTTCCAGGCTCAATTACAGCATTCTGGATGGGATTTACCACAGGAGCCTGATTTGAGTTTGTTGTTGACGTTCCGGATTTGGAAGCGTACTTTGTGTTCCCAAAAGCCCCTATATTGATCCTGCCTCCATTGTCCTGTGGTTCTGCAGAATAGTTTGAGAAACTACATCCTGCATCAATGCAGGGAGAACTCGTGCTGTCAGTTACCCAGGTGTTTCCATTCCACCGCCCTGCTTTTGATTCCAGGTGATAGTCATGATTTTTCCTATCAGCATACTGCGGATCTGCTTTTATATCTGAGGACGAGGGCTGGACATTCTTATAGTCTGCACCTGCATTCCCATAGAAGCAGTTGTTTTGCAGGACAAAAGAGTGTGTGTCTGCAAGTTCGTTGTGTACTCCGCACCCGCTTACTCCTCCGGAAGAGGGCCTAGAATTTGTGATTATATTGTTTCTTAATATAAGAACAAAACCCGATCCAGAGGGCGTTGGAGAATACACAGTCTTCTGGACAATACCAGCTCCATAGGTTCCATCGACCACGTTGTTTTCAATGAGCCCATTGAATCCGTTGGATATAATTCCTCCGATTACGCTGTTACTGGATTTAGTTCCGGTATCATAAATCTGGTTATGGTGGACATGGACGTTTGCAGAAGAGGCGGAATAAGACCCTGAACCGAAAATCCAGATCCCTGCAAGCGCGGTCTTCTATATCACGTTATTATATACTTCAATATCGTTCATTGAGGGATTGTTATACTTCTGGATTTCAATCCCTGCACCTCCCGAGCCTTCCGAGGTAATTACGTTATCGTGGAAACTGGCTTTATTTGTATTATAAAGCCTGAGGCCACTGTTTGTTCTACAGGTTATTATATTGCTATAAGCCTCCACATCCGAACAGCTACTGGCATAGAGCCCATCGTGTCCGAGCAAGTATATCTTGTTGTTATAGAACTTTACACCAGTGCATTTATCGATTTTTAGCCCATCTCCGTGGTTATTAGTTAGGTACATGTTATATACATTTATGTTCAAGCAGCCAGCAAGGTGGATAAGATTGTAATATCCTTTTCCGCTGATAACGTTTGTATTCCCTTCCCGATTTCCATCAATTGTAAAGCCACGGATTGTAATGCCGCTACTACCTGAACTTCTTTCTTTAATCATTGGTTTCCAGGCTACCCAGCCAGCATTGCTGACAAGCTTGACTGTAGCACTCGAATCCCCTTCAAGGATTGTATTGCTTCCGATGAGAAGAGTATCATCAATTACGTACGTAAAAGGTCCCTTGAGATAAACAGTTGTATATGCGGAGTTTTCTGCCACGAACTTGAGGGCTTGGTTTATCTGTATATGATCATCTTTTCCATCACAGTTGAAGTCTCCGCTGCCGTCCCCAGCAACATAAACGGTAGGTGCCGAACTCGCGCATAAAGCTGAAGGAACACCTGATAGGATAAGGCAGATTGTCATAAAAAATATTATTAGTTTCCGACTCAACAGAAATATCCCCCCTTATATACAATAAAATTTTTAGAGTTTTTATTAAAAATTATTCCCAGTTATATATCATGACTGTTTAATTTTGATAGACAGTGTACCCTGTTTTGATATTGAAACTCAGAAAAAAATCCTTAAAATGAATCCTTATAAAGGTTATTTTTGGTATTTTTGAATGAAGCAACATCAAAGGACTATTCTATATTAGGATTTAATTTCAAGCTCGAACTGATTTTCAGAGTTCTATAAAATAATAAATTTCCAAAGTATTTATGAATTAGTTTATAAAGTTATGTAGTACAAAGACATTACATTATAAAAATATTATTGAGTATAGTTGAGTATAGGAATGTTTGAAATCTCTAATTGGACCTTTAATTTATTCTATTATAGCAGAAGCAGTCCAGGAAAAACGACAAGGACAGAATTCGGAAAACATCTCCCAAAGAACAGTTAAGGCAAACTGCCGAAGAAATTGGCTTAATCGTACGTAAGCCCAAAATTAACACTGCCGTCATTTTTGAGTTTAACTCTCAACTTTGGTGTACACTTGCATACACTTACCAGATTAAAAAGAGAAAATTACGAAAATATTTTTAACTATAATGAGAAGAAACCAAAGGAATAAGAGCCGTCCGCTTTTTAAGTAAACGAAACTGGATATGCTAAAAGCAAACCCAGTTCCTTTATGTCATTTGGACGTATTTGACTTCACCTTAATGCTATTTCCTAATTTACCTATGGCTCCTCCATTCCAGGTATTTCACAAATTCCATGGCTATAAGTGTGGTTGAAGCTAGTGGAATGATCATAGCCCAGTCGGAAAGGGAAAGGGGAACAGTCCTGAAGGCTGTTTGCATAAAAGGCACGTAAATTGCAGCAAGCTGCAGGATTACCGTACTCAGCACAGCATAGATAAGGGGTCTGTTGGAAAAAACTCCGAGAGAAAAGACCGAATACCTGTCCGAGCGCCAGTTAAAGGCGTTGAACATTAGGGAAATAACTATCAGGGTAAAGATCAGAGTCTGGATCTTTGGAAGTGGTACCCCGTTGTTGAGAGCTAAGTAAAGGACTCCAAGAGACTGGATTGCAATCAAAAGCCCTAGTCCAAAGCTTGCTATAATCATTTTCTTGGAAACCAGCCCTTCTTTTGATTTAGTTGGCTTCTGCTTCATAAGCCCCCTGTCAGGAGCTTCCAAAGAAAGCGCCATTGGAGGCAGGCCGTCTGTTATAAGGTTGATCCAGAGGATCTGAACTGCAATGACAGGCAGGATCTGCCAGGCAAGCACCCCGACAAGAACGATAAGAACAAGGCCTATGTGACAGGTAAGACCGTATGCAATGAAGTTTTTAATATTCTTCAGGATATTCCTGCCCTCTTCGACTGCCGACACGATAGACGCGAAATTGTCATCGGTCAGGATCATGCTCGAGGCTTCCTTGCTGACGTCCGTGCCTGTAATACCCATCGCAATGCCCATATCTGCGGCTTTCAGGGCAGGAGCATCGTTTACCCCATCTCCGGTCATTGCAACTATGTGTCCCTTTTTCTTGAGAGCCTCAACCACTTTCAGCTTGTGTTCGGGATATACCCTTGCGTAAACCGAGACTTTTTCCACGATTTCTTCGAATTCTTTATTGTCAAGCGCATCCAGTTCAATGCCTGTGAGGACAAGGTCTCCCTCACGGAAAATCCCGAGTTCCCTTGCGATCGCAAAAGCCGTGGTCTTGTGGTCGCCTGTAATCATTACGGTCCGGATTCCTGCACTGGTACAGGTAGCAATCGCAACCTTTACCTCCTCTCTTGGAGGGTCGCGCATACCCATAAGCCCTGCAAAAACCATTTCCTTCTCAGCGTCTTCAGCAAGAATGTCTTCCGGAACCTTGTGGTAGGCAAATCCCATAACTCTGAGCGTCTGGTTTGCCAGGTCATTTACGACGTTAAGAATTTCATGTTTTCTTTCCGGGGTTAACTTCTCCTCACGTCCTCCAAGGAAAATTTTCGTACAGGAAGCAAGGATAACCTCGGGAGCTCCTTTGGAATACGCGTACAGCCCGTCTTCTGAACTGTTAAGGGTAGTCATCATCTTCCTCTCGGAAGAAAAAGGAACTTCGCCTTTGCGCCCGTGTTTTTCCTCAAGGGCGTTTTTCCAGATGCCTTCTTTAGCTGCAACCACTACAAGCGCGCCTTCGGTAGGATCGCCTGTGATGTTCCAGACTCCTTCCTCTTCAACCAATCCTGCATCGTTACAGAGGGCTCCTGCAATCAGCAGCCTGTGAAGATGCACGTCTTCGGAAACGGGTCTGTCTCCGCTGAAGAAATCCCCTACAGGTTTATATCCTTCGCCTGTAACACTTAAGAGGGTTCCATTCACGTACACCTTTTCAACCGTCATCTTATTCTGGGTAAGCGTTCCGGTCTTGTCGGTACAGATGATATTGGTAGAACCAAGTGTTTCTACTGACGGCAGTTTTCTTATAAGTACATGCCTTTTCACCATTCTCCGGACGCCAAGCGCAAGCCCGACTGTCACAACTGCGGGTAGAGCTTCCGGAATTGCTGCAACAGCAAGGGCAACTCCCCAGAGAAACATTTCAAAGGGATCGAAGCCCTGAAAGATTCCTAGTATAGCTACAAAAGCCACAACTATAAGGGTTGCAATCCCGAGCCAGCGCCCGAACTGGTCAAGTTTTTCCTGAAGGGGGGTTTTTTCCCTTTCGATTTCTCCAAGAAGCCCGGCAAGTTTCCCGAAAGCCGTACTCATGCCGGTTGCGGTAATAACTGCTTTACCCCTGCCATAGGTGACCGAGGTTCCGGTGTAAGCCATGTTTTTCCTGTCAGGCTGCGGGGTTTCGGTAGGAAAGATGTCTGTACTTTTTCCTACAGGAATGGATTCTCCGGTGAGTGAGGACTCATCTATCTCCAGGGAAAGTGCTTCAAGAAGCCTTGCATCCGCAGGAATACGATCTCCTGCCTGCAAAATCAAAATATCGCCAGGAACAAGCAGGGAAGATGGAATTTTCACCTCCTTCCCGTCTCTTACAACTAGGGCTTCTGGGCTTGTTAATGATTTCAAAAGTTTGATTGACTCTTCTGCCCTGTACTCCTGAACAAAACCGAGCACTCCAGCAAGGATCACAGTAAACAGGATCACAAAAGCATCAACAAGCTCTCCGAGAAAACCGGAAACCAGTGCTGCAGCCATCAAAATCAGAATCAGGAAACTCTTGAACTGGGAAAGAAAAAGCTTTACAACCGAAGTCTTTTCTTCTTCTTTAAGTTCGTTTTTTCCGTACTTTTCAAGCCGGTTTTCCGCATCCTTCGAACTCAACCCGGCTTCGGAAGTGTTCAGGGTCTTTAGAACCGCATCTGCGGCTTCATCATAATACATCCGGTTTTTATCTCCAGTTAATCCATGCAAACGCCTTCAGATTAAAAGCGTTTACGATCTAAAGCGTTTACGATCTACCAGTTTTGACTAAATTTTCGAGAGGATAATTAAATTCATAGAATATAGAGCTTGGGATTAAGACCTCTAAAATGAGTTATAATTTCCTAGCAGACGTCATAATAAGAGAATTCAATTTTGATTTATGTCACAAAACAGGAAATTACTGCTAAACAAATTAATAAACAGATAATGAATAAATGAAGTAATTTAAAAATCTCTCTTCAGATATTCACAGAAGTATTCCCCTGACAACCATTAATTCCTCAAAAGAAACCTTTTTCTTTGCCACGACTTCAGCCTTAAACCCTAATTTCTCCATTTTTTCTTTAACAATATCCAGCCCGGTAATGGAAGAGATAAGCACAAGGATTTCACCCCCGAGTTTGAGATAATTTCTAGCTTCATCCAGGAACCGGTCCAGAGTTTCTCTTCCGCTTGTCCCGCCGTCAAAAGCATAGTTTAGCCAGCCAGGAACCTTTTCCTCTTTTGATGTAGGAAGATAGGGCGGGTTGAAGAGAATAAGGTCAAAAAGACTTTCCTGGCGTCGGGGCTTGAGACCTTTGAAAAGGTCGGTACGGATAACCTCAACAGCATTTGCTTTCGCACAGCGGGCAGCATGAGGGTTGATTTCCGTAGCAACCAGGCAGATATCTTTCAGGTTTGCGAGGAGTACAGCCGACACAAAACCTGAGCCTGCCCCGATTTCAAGGATACACATGCCAGGTTTTGCTTCTTTAAGGGCGGCATCGGCAAGTAAGAATGAGTCTTCTGCAGGTTCATAGACAAGGTTTGTATCCCCTAGCTTGATCCTGGCTTTTCTGTATTGGATTTCAACCATAAGCATGAGCTCTTTATCCTTCTTCTGTTTCTTTTGCGAGATCTGACATTTTTAAGTCAATTATCTGATTTGCAATCTGTGCAAGCTCTTCAGGACTCAGGTTTTCAGCGCGCTTGCTCATCAAATCCTCTGGCAGCCGGGCAATTATTTCTTTAATTTCGGGAATTTTGAGCACGTGGTTAGTATTGAGGATTGCGTTTCTCAATTTTTTCCGGCGCTGGCTGAAGACTGCAGCTACAAAGTCCATGAAAAAAGCCTGATCTTTGACTTCAAAAGGTGCAGGGCGGGGAACAAGTTTGACAACTGCAGAATCCACCTCGGGTGTCGGCTGAAAAGCGGATTTTGGAACTTTCATCAAAATAGAAGCATCTGCAAAATAACAGGTATCGACAGTAAGACGTGAATAATCCTTGCAGTTTGGCAGGGAGACCATCCGGACTGCAAACTCGTACTGATACATGAGAATGCCAAGTTTAAATTTATGGCGAAGGAGCTTGAAAGTTATCTCAGAAGAGATGGAATAGGGAAGGTTTGAGACGACCTTATCGAATTCCGGGAAATCAATTTTCAGGGCATCGCCGGCAATAATCTTAATATTCTCAACCTCATCAAAACGGTCATGCAGAACCCTGACTAGAGTGGGATCAAGTTCAACTGCAATTACTTTTCTTGCCTTCCGTGCAAGCCTTTCAGTAAGGTTTCCGATACCTGCACCTATCTCAAGAACAACATCCTCAGGTCTCAGATCAGCAGCAGCTACGATTCTATCCAGGTAGTCTGGATCAATTAGGAAATGCTGATCAAAAGTGCCTCCTTTTATATTATATTTTTTAAGAAGAAATCGAACCAGAACTGAAACCTCCTGAGCAAATCTAATACTATGATTTCGAAGTAGGTTCACGAAATTTGACTTTTGAATCTATTTACCAATCACTAATTTAAAAGTCAGAGCATTTTTGAAAAAATAGAACAGGAAGAATTCACATCTCAGCCGGCTTTCTGGCGGCGCGGTGGAGTTGTGAATAACCTGTACTTGATGAAATCATCCTTAAGTTCTTCTTCAATTCTGTTGGTAATGACTTTAACCGGATCATACAGGCTTGGAATTCTCTCCCGAATATCCTCAAAACTCTTGAAGTCTCCTTTTTTACGTTCGTCGATTATAGACCACAAGATTTTTTTACCGATCCCTGGAAGGAGGTCAAGCATATGCAGGCGGGTAGTAATAGGGTGCGCGGTGTTGAAAAACATTACAAAGCGTGCCTCCTGATACCTTACACAGGCTTCAAGAATAAAAGGCAGCTCCAAATTAGCCCCAGTTGTTAAGTCTGAATAACCTATCCTCTGCTTTACATGATCTATTTCGTCCCTATCTCCCGGCCCGATATAAACTCTTGACTGAATCTCAGGAACTACGCCATTTTTGGGAACAAGTTCCATAAGGGTAAATTTTTTGTCTCCGACAGCCTGGACAAGAGGTTTCTTTTGAAATGAAGCAATACCATCAACTGACTTCCCATAGGGAAGGTAGTCTAAAACCCACGCATATTCTTCTCTTTCCTGTGAGCTTTCCAGAGATTTTCTGGATGAGCGTGGTGCTCTTTCTGACTGCCTCTCGTATTGCGGTTTGCCTGTCGGACGCCTGCCGCCACTATAAGGTTTTTCAGCAGCTGATCTGCCAGCGTACGGTCTACCTGATTGCGACTTCTCTACTCTCATCAACACCCATCCTATCAATAAATGAAATTCTATATTGGGATCTATCTTCAGGGCTAAGGGTATGACTGATCCGATATGTTTGGCTTATTTCTATTCGGTTAAGGAACTGTGCCATTAGTCAGATCTTTCGATTATTTACGAACGTTAAGTATTCTGTAAAATTTTAGACTACCCTGTAACCAGCATCCCCGTACTCAATATCTTCATAACCCAAAGAGTCCTCTATGTTTGAATTCAGATCAGGGTACTCCCTGACACTTTAAAGTACTCTAAGTTTCGGATACTTCCCTATAAATAACAAGATGAAAACTGCTATATAGCTTATTCTTTTTGCATCTCAATTTTATTCAATAGTTTCCAACACATAATCAAGAATCTGATCTAGTTCCTCGTTACTCAAAGTATATTTTTCTTTAGCGTAAATTGATCGGATTTCGTCTCTGGACTGAGGTAGAATATCTGCGATCCTGACCGCGATTTCAGGCTTCATTTTTTCGAGTTCTAGCAGCTTGTTAATCAGTTCTCTTGATTCTTCTCCGCTGACTTTTGCGAACTGTTCAGCATGGTGCAGGGCTTTTCTAAATCCGTATCCTACTTCAAGCCCTTTCTCTCTGCGTTCTTCAGCGATGTTGGAAAGTAGTTCTCTGACTTCGGCTAAAGTCAGTAATTCTTCACTGAGGACTTCCTTAACTATCATTGGAATACACTCTTTTTTTACTTAAAATTATATAGTAAAACTGTAATTAGTTGTCATTCCCTGCTGAATAATCTTTTCTGATTACTCTTTAATTTTCCAGGAACTCTTGGCTGCGGATAAATTTTTGCCTGTCTGTATCCGAAAATCTGAATTAGACTCAGAATTGTGCATCCTTTGCAGCTCACCAAGCCTTATCCAGATTGTCGTTAGCAACGAAATTCGATCATATTTAATAATGATCTGAAATTGTTCTGAATAATCTTATCCTGATTTGGCTCAGGTATATGTCTGACAAACGATATATAATTATAGATATCCCCATATAGGGACGAAAGACAAGATTTTTAAAAGCAGCTTCTTAAAATCCCCTCCTAGCTTTTTAGCAGGTTTTCCAGGGGACATTAAGTTTCTATTATTAATTGCAGGCAATTATAGGCTATTACTCCTGCAAGTCTCCAAAAACTCTGGACAGGAGCCCAAACCTCCGGTAAAAGCCTGCAAACTGTAAACTTAAGATAAAAGGGGGTTAGGTCGTAAAACCTAACTGCCTGGAAAGGAAATTATTTCTGGGGTTTGAGGTGCTGAGGACGGGAAATAACTTCCTTCATAGCATTTCCGTTGCGGACCTCAAGAACATATGAACGGCCACGCTGTCCAATTACCTTTCCAGTAGAGCCCTGAAACTTTGGATTGGGCATGCCTTTCTGAACGCTTGGGTCAATGTCAATATGAACCATCTGCCCTTCTTCGAATTCCTGAATTGCTTTGCTTACAGGGGAAATTCCTCTTTCACGAACTGACTTCTGTAATTTGTACCTAGTGCCGCGCTTTTCACCGTGGGAGTTTGTCATCGCATGTTCCTCCTTAGAATGCTCAATAAATTTGTTTATAGTATAATACAGTTTTTCTCTAGATAAGATGGATATTATTTAAATAAGACGTTCAGTCAGATAAGAATTATTCCTGATCTAACTTACCAATAAACCTGAGTCTTACCAATAAACCTGAGTCAGCTTGAACAAATCTATTCAAACTAAACTTAAATATCGACATTGATTACATCAAGGTCTTCCACAAGCGCAGGGATGCCTAAAAGCCCGCTAAGGCTCGGTTTTGTCCTGCCCTCATCTCCGGAAATTAGCTCTTTTACGTACAGTCCGCCTTCGCAGTTTACTGTTATGTAAGCATAACCCTCGTCTGTCAGTTCATCAAGCTTAATACTATGCACATGCCTTTTCCTGATAAGGTCGGCACGCCTGTGAACCACACGCCTTGGAGTCTGCTGGGAAATCTCTGCGTCATTTAAAGCCTCAAGGCTGGATTTAAGCTTTTCCTCCGAAACAGGCTCTTTAAATGTAACTTTAAGCTTATAAGTTTTATCCGCCTTTGAGCTTTTCAAAGTCTCAATCTGATTTTTCTCGGCGAAAGCAAGCTCTCTAACCTCAACTTTTCCGGCAGCTTTTTCGTTAATATTTCTCATGAGAACTTCAAGGTCTGTGCTGCGCCTTTTAGGGGACTTTGCTTCTACTATAAAAGGCCTGCCACTACCTAGCATCAAAGCGTCGATATCTTCTCTGCCCGAACCATGAAAAGCTGTATCTGTTGCCTGGAAAGCTTCAACTACAGGTCCTTTTATAAGTTCATCCACCGATTCCTGATACTGTTTCCCTGTGAAATCACAATTTTTACAGCCTTTGCCCTTGCACTTTCTACACGGCCAGCGGGTCTGAGGAATTCCTCTTATCAGTTTGCGATATCGACCTAAGATATACACCGAGCGGATCTGAAGTTCAAGCTTGTTTTTTGCAAGGTCAAGGGTGATTGTAATATCAGGATTCTCAAAATCCACATCTTTCTTGACTTTTTCGGCTATTCGCTTGCCTATTTCCCTGTTAAGCTCGGTTTTAAGCTGTTCGGCATACGCAGTCCCAACCTCAGCCCAGAGGATCTCTTCGTTTTCACTTAGAAGTCCGCTGACCTTCGTGCCTACAAGGAATGTTGAATATTCGAGGTTTTCAAGAGCTTTTACAGCTTCATCAGCCCACTCGTCCAGTCTTTTGAACTGGTCAAGGCAAACCCAGCACTGTTCGTCTTCACCCTCGATTCTAAGCGCCCTCCTTGCAAATACACTGCAAAGGGCAAGCTCCTTAAGAAGAGAATCATTGTCTTCTGTTTTATAAATCCGATCTCCTTCAAGGACCAGAGCAAGTTTCAAAGCTTGCCCGCGTTCTCTGTTGCTCAGACCTGTAGACAGCTTTGCAAACTGACGGCCTAGACAATTATCACATACAGGACCTTCATGCAGAATCTTCTTTGAAATCTCAAATATATCCATTTTCTTTCACATTCTTTAGCTCTTTATTCGGGAAATAGACCTGAGTGAGTGATCAGCAGGTTAGGGATGATCAGTAAACTAGAGATAAGTACTGGATAAGGGGATTCATTTAAAATATTGGATAAGGGTTTGACTTAAAATATTGGTAAAGATGATTGACTTAAAATCTCCGGGAAGTGTATCCTGGTAAATTCCTATTCAAATACAGGGAAATTGGATATAACTTTTTGTATTGAAACAACTCAGGAATTGAATCCCAATAATGATTATAGATTCCAGTTTTCAATTTAATCCCTGTTTCTCAGTTTAACCCAACTTTAGCCATCCCTATTTTCATCTCAGTCCAGATTTTAACAACTCTTGTTTTCGTTTCAGGCCTGATCGTAGCTAAATTCTGAATTTAACTTAATCCTCGACCATTCGGTCGGCTTCTCCAGAGAGTTCACCCCTTCCAGCTTCAGCTCTATCCAGTTCACTGTGAATAAGGGTGATGCAGTGATTAGAATGAAGGGAAAGAGGGCCAACCGAAATAATTTTCGCCCCTGCCTTAAGGAGCTGTTCTTCCTCTTCTTCGGTAACTCCTACATGATCCCCAAGGATGAAGACCGGGTCCCGGATTTCACCAGCAAGTGTCCTGATATCTTCTCCATCCTCTCTCAGGTAGAGCAGGGTACGGCCCTCAAACTTCGAGAGTAGAGAACCAAGGTCTCCCCTTCGAATCCAGACGCCTGGAGTGGAACGGATATCCTGTTCGGTTGTATTCTTTTGAAGGGCTTTCTGGATAAGCGAACCGCTGCTCCGTTCGTCCGGGTTGAGGTATCTCAGGTGAAGCCCTTCAAACCTGATGATTTTTCCGGGACCTGGTTCTCCAAGAAGAAGCAGGTGTACATTTACATCCCTGCGCATTCCAAATGATAGAAAGAGGGCAGAACTCACGCAGCGGCAGAGGATATCTATTCTTCCAGCAGAACCTGGAAGGTCATTTAAAGAAAAATCACCGCTTGTCTTTGCCTTATGCCCTATAATAACAATATCGCGCATGGGCACTATATTTACACAAGGAATATAAAACATGTATGCAAAACTTTTTAGGAAAAAGTTTTATCAAAAAACCTTTTTGGGAAAAAGTTTTATCAAAAAAATCCAATATGACAACAGCTTTTCGAATAATCTTGAATAATAAGACTTCTATAAATAAACACGAAAAATAGAGCCTTACTGACAGTTACGAATAGGACCGGATAAGGATGAAGATATTAGCTATTTCAGATCCCCACGGGGATTATTCGAAGATAACGGAAATGATGGAAAAGGCAGGGGATTTTGACCTTGTAGTTATTGTCGGAGATATTACCGATTTCGGGCCCGACGAAAAGGTCGAAGAATTGATGGAAATGTTTGACAGACCAGTGCTTGCAATTCCTGGAAACTGCGACCAGAGAAGCATCCTAGAAGCCCTTGATACCTCAAAGGCTATAAACCTGCACGGAAAAACCGAACAAATAGGAAAAATCAGGTTTATAGGCCTAGGTGGTTCAAATCCTACCCCTTTCAACACACCGTTTGAGTTATCAGAAGAAGAAATTGAAAAAACTCTCCAAGGAATGGTCTGCTCTGCCGAAAATACAGATGAGTGCGGAACCATAGTACTTCTGACTCATGCCCCTCCTCACGGTGCAAGGGATGAACTCCCTTTCGGGCACGTGGGCAGCAAGGCCATTCAGAAATTCGTTGACAGGGTTGATCTGATCGTCTGCGGTCACATCCATGAGGCAAAAGGCATGGAGCAGGTAGGAAAGACTGTAGTGATAAATCCAGGCGAAGCCTGTAAAGGTTCCTGTGCCCTTATCAAGCTTGAAGAAACAGAAGGTAAACCCATTGAAGTTGAATTTGTAGAGGTATAAATATTCAGGTTCAATAACAGCAAAACAAATAGTCAGATTCAATCAAAACTTCGATCTATAAACCTCAATCTATAATCCAGCTTAGTCAGGTTTAGCAAGTTTTCTAAGGTGTAGAATTGCCTGTAGGAACATTTCTCAGATTTAGGAATAACTGTAAATATATAAATACAGGTCGATAAATCCTGAGATTTCTTCTTTTTGGGGGGCTATATTCATTACAAGGAACATACTTACTATATAAGTATTTTATTTTAACTTGACTCATCTAATTCATTTTGCAGAAAAGAATAATATTTCTTAGAATTACTACTTTACTACCAGTGATTTTACTAATATTACTTTATTACTGGCAATTTTACTGCTTGTAATTATTTACCTTTATCACTCGCATCTATTCACTTGCCTTTATTACTTTACTAGCATAAAAACAAAGCTCATGTACAATCAAAAACGCTTCTAAGGTTGCGAATTACAGAACTGTCACTAATAATAGAATAAAGTGAAGAGTCGGAGCAAATGGATAGACAGCATTTAAATAAAGGCTTTGTAGAGAAACTATCTAAAACAGTTTTAAAGAGAGAATTCTTAGAACTGGGCTCGGACTTTACAGACTCAAAAATCAAGGGGTGAGCTATGGGCACTATTGAAGATTTCGGTTTCGATCCGGTATTTCTAGATTTCATGAAAAAGCTGGCCATAGCCTTTCTGATAGGGATAATGGTAGGTATAGAAAGGGAGCATAGAACCGCAGAACATGAAATTTTTGCCGGTGTAAGAACGTATAGCATAACCTGCATAACAGGCATGTTAATCGCTTTTGTAAGCGAGGCAACAGGAGTGGGTTTTGTCTACGTAGCTGCACTCTTTTTTGGAGCGATTTGTTCCATAATCACCTATGCCAAGATCTTTCTTTTCAAACGGATCGGTGTTACCAGCCCTATAAGCCTCTTTTTCATTTTTGTGATGGGAGTTCTTGTGGGCTATAACTACGGCCCTTTTGCTATAACCTCTTCAATAGTAGTGGCTTTTCTTCTGATTCAAAAGAAGCCTCTTCACCAGTTTGCAGGAAGCCTGACAAAAGAGGAACTATACAATGCCATACAGTTCCTAGCTGTGGCTTTTATACTCTATCCCGTGATGCCAGACAGAGAATTTTTCGGGGTTATAAATCTCAGGTCTGCAATCCTTATTGTGATTCTTGTTTCACTTATCAGCTTTTTAAGCTACATGCTCCTGAGAAAGTTCGGCACGAAGCGCGGAATAAACTATTCAGGTTTCGTGGGAGGCTTTGTAAGTAGTGAAGCTACGACAGTTGCACTTGCAGGCCTCTCAAAGCGTGCAGAAGAAATGGTCGATCCTGTACTTACCGGAATCTTGCTCTGCAATATTTCTATGCTTATTCGAAATCTTGTATTAGCCCTTATAGTTGACCCGTCTGGCCAGACAACCCTTTATATGCTTCCTCCCCAGGCAGTAATTATCCTTGTTTCTATAGTAATAGCTCTCAGACACAATAAAAAATTCTGCCCAATAGATGGAGGAGAACTTAAAATTGAATCTCCTTTCTCACTTAGACAGGCATTTAAATTCGGTGTTGCTTTTACCCTCATCCTCATAATAGGAAGCTTTGCCTACAAGATCGCAGGAACTGCTGGAATTTATGCCACTGCCCTTGGAGCTCTTGTGAGTAGTTCGGGAGTAATAGTTTCAGTAACATTACTGGCTGTAAGTGAAAATATCTCTTATGCGACCGCAGCGAACACCGCAGTGCTTGCAAGCTTGATTAGCACAGTTAACAAGATTTTGCTTTCGAAAATCTCCGGTTCTTCCAGCCTTTTCACTCATTCAAGGAACAATTTCGGGATAATTGCGGTTATTGGGACTCTTGCTTTACTTTTGTGGAACGCCATTTGATCAGGGCTTGTTAGATCTCATAATTGATGCTAATTATCTCGTAATTAATGCTTAGCTGCAAATACTTTATATCAGAGTAAGATGTTAAAAGTATTAATAAGTTAAACTTGAGTTACTGGGAAGTGTGGAAGGGAACTTCGGAGTTTTAATGGGGCGTTTATTAAAAGAAGTAATAATAATTTGAAAAATGTAAAAGACATATGTAAGGGACATATGTAAAAGGCATATATGTACAAACCATCTTGAAAAATGAAAAATAAGATTCAAAATGCCCTTTAAAAAGAATTACAATGTTGCAAAGCAATCAACCATATAAAAATCAATATAGGTCAATTAAATACAAACGGTTAAGCTTCAAGGATATAGCTTAAAAATTGCTTGAAACTTCGAGTTAAATTATTAATTTCCGAAATTTCACAATCTCAAGATGTGGGGAATAAAATGAAATCAAAGATAATTGTGCTGCTTCTTATATTCGGCGTCGTTTTACTCTCGGGATGCACAGGGAACGAACAACCTTCACCAGAGGGAAATGCAACCCCTGAAGAAACTGTAACTCCCGTGGAAAATATAACTGTTGTGGAAACACCAGAAGAAAACATAACTGCCGCAGAAACTGAATCACCTAAAAAAAATATGACTGCTGTAGAACCCGAAACATCGGCAGAAAATGTAACTTTGAAAGAAAATGAAACTGATGGGACAATCAGGATCTCAACTCCTGACATTAAACAGACTCCTTATACCATAAGACTAGATTATTACAGAGCAAGTACCTCAAGTCTCGAAATAAAAAAGGGAGAGACCGTTGCCTGGCTAAATATGCAGGATAAACCGAGGAGAGCCTTTACACTGGTGAGTGAAGAAAATCTCTTTGAGAATGTAAACCTTGTATATAAGCGTTCTTTTGCTTATACCTTCAACGAGACCGGAGACTACCACTTCAGCGTTGTTGGCCAGCCTAAGATGAATGTCACTGTTAGTGTGGTTGAATCCTGAAACATAGCTCATGAAAACCGAAAGGTAGAAGTTTTCAGGAAAACGACTTGATGAAGTACCCAATAGTTATTGTCATTCCATAGAAAGTTTAAAAAGTAAGAAACGTGGATTTTGTAGGAAACTCGATAAATTTCCTAGAAATCTATTTTCTTCACCTTTTTATTTCCTAGAAATCTATTTTCTTTACCTTTTTTAATGTTTGCTGCTGACGTTCCGGATTTGGAAGCGTACATTGTGTATGGGTTCCAGACATGCATGAGCTTAATTTTGCATCTCTAGTGTCTGTGAAGAATTAACTTTGGGAAATACATTGGAATTCTTTCTTAAAAGGCCTATTTTTCAGGAAGCTCAGGATACACCTGATGGACTTTGAGACCTATACTCCCCAACGGGATTTTAGGATTTTATACTTATTAAAATTAGTTTTGCAACTTAGTATTACAACTGGAGCCTTTAACTTGAGTATCTTCTTTAAAAATTATGCAAATTAACACTGAATTTAATTCCGAATTATGACATCAGAACAGATATTTATCGCTCAAAATTCATGCCCTTGTCTCAAAAATACTCCGGCCTAATGGACTGTTATAAGAAAGCGTTATTATTTATAAATGGCTTATATTAAACTGAGAATACAAAAGGGAAGTTAATAATAGGGGAAGGGAATTGGTAACAAAAAAAATAATTTTGCTTCTAATAGTCCTGTCAGTAATAAATTTAGGCTGTCTGAGTTCTGAAGATGAGGAGAAAAATAAGAGAGAAGATAGGGAGGCAGGCGGCAGTTCAGGGGGTGCGCAAAGACCAAGAGAAGTGAAAACACCCATAGGAATACATGGAGAAACGTGGACACAGAAAGAGACTGAAACTGAAGGAGAAATGTGGACACAGGAAGAAACACAATCACAGAAAGAACTTGAAACACCGACAGAAACAGAAACGGAAACAGAAACCCAAGGAGAGGTGGAGACACCGGAAGAAACTGGAATTTCGAAAATTGAGAAAGAACCTGGGATAAGACAAACGGAAGAAGGAAAAAGAGCCGACACCGCACAGCCTACTGGAATCGCACAGCCTAACGAAACCACAGCTACAACACACCTTGTAAGGCTTAAGGATTACCTTATGATTCCTTCAAGCCTGAAAATCAATGTCGGAGATACAGTTGTGTGGAGAAACTACCAGGAGTCCAGTGTGCTTATCCTGACCAGCAGGGAGCGTCTTTTCGAGGATCAAAGGCTTGTATATGGAGATACCCTGAAGCACACATTCAAGGAATCCGGAAGCTACAATTTCAGTGTAAAAGGATATCCAAAAATGCAAATGACCATCACTGTAAAATAAGACCCCAAAGTATAGCAGTTTCAAATGATACATAAAACTATAGTTGAAGGCACAACAAAGGCTTCAGTTCCGATACCGCCTCTGGATGCAACCTTCCCTCCCTCGGCAGCACCGGTTTTTTATAACCCCGAGATGGAGCTTAATCGTGATATTAATGTGGCAGCAACAGCTGCATTTGTGGAAAGGCTTCTTTCGAAAAAAGAGATCTTCAGGGAAGAAGTCCGTTATGTAGATGCTTTTTCAGCGTCAGGGATAAGAGGGCTCCGGATTGCAGGCGAAGTAGGTATCCACGCGACTATGAATGACTGGAGTCCAAACGCGTTTGAATTGATAAAGGAAAATATTAAGATTAACAGGCTTGAGGAAAAAACTCTGGCTACTCGAAAGAACGCAAACGTGTTGCTTCATGAGCAAAAATTCCATATCGTGGATATTGACCCTTTTGGCACCCCTTCTCCCTTTCTGGATGCAGCATCGGCTTCGGTATGGAATATGCTGTCGGTTACGGCAACAGATACGGCACCTTTATGCGGAGCCCATATGAAAGCTGGGATAAGGAAATATGCGGCTGTACCTCTTAACACGGAATATCATAGTGAAATGGGGCTTCGAGTACTCCTAGGAGCTTGTGCCAGAGAGCTTGCAAAGCATGAAAAAGGAATGTTACCCCTGCTTTCTCATGTAACACGCCACTATGTTCGCACTTACCTCGAGGTTCTCCCAGGAACAAAGCAAGCTGATCGAACTCTGAAGTCAATGGGTTTCAACATTCACTGTCCAAAATGCGGGTTTCGGGAGCCGGTGTATGGGCTTGCAGTACACATCGAAGAGGAATGCCCTGTTTGCGGGGCTATCACGCAAATTGCAGGTCCTCTGTGGCTTGGCCCATTCAGGGAACAGGTATTCTGCGACGAAGTTATCTCCGAACTTGAAACACATTCTCTAAACACAAAGGATAAAGCAAAAAAGATTATTACTTTCTGCAGGGATGAACTCGATATTCCGATGTTTTATGATCAGCATGTGATCTGTAAAAAACTTGGAGCTTCTGCAACCGGAATAGAAATCCTGATAGAAGCCCTTAGGGCTCATGGATTTGAAGCGTCAAGAACTCATTTCAGCGGCACCTCATTCCGAACCAATGCGCCAATAACAGAAATAGAAGAAATAATCAGAGCGCTTTCAGAGTGAGCTAACCAGGTAAAAGTGTAGAAGTAAAATTGCAGAAGTAAAATTCAGATTGGAAACCTTTCCAGTATCCATATATAAACCATTGAAGAATACTTGAATCGTTTTGATTCAAGTCCAGAAATAATCAGTAGAAAAAACCCAATGTGATATTATGTCCGACGAAAATGCAGAAAAATTATTTTTGCAGGAAAAACCCACTCTTGCGTTACTATTTATAGGCTCGATGGAAAAAACCTATGCATCTATTATTTCTAAAGAGATTGACTCCACCTTTGCTCATACAACAAGAATCCTCGCTAAAATGGAACAGTCCGGACTTATAAGATTCACATTTGAGGGACGAATAAAGTTTGTCGAACTTACAGAATATGGGAAGGAAGTTGAAGCTGCCCTCAAAGAGTTCAGGGATATAATTGTAAAAGAGCCTCTAAAGGATCAGAAAGCGGAATCCAGAGATACGGATGCTGAGAGTGACGAAGCTGCAGCTGAGGAAGAGGAGATAGAACCTGAACAGGCAGAAGAGCTTGACCCTTTGAGTGCTGAAATTCTTGAAAAAGTAAAGAATCTGAGAAATAGAATTGAAAGTATCCATAGGGATGCAATAAAACAGGGAGATAGCAAGGACACGATATCCCGAAAACTTGGTCCCTACAATCGAGATATTAAAAGACTCCAGGATCAGATCGAAAAGGCAGAAAGCCCAATTGATGAAATTGTTATCTCAGCCCTGGAAAAAAGTGAAGAGCTTCTGGAATCTTACCTCAGGAGTTGAGGAATTATTATCCAGTCCCTTGCAATAACGGAACAGAAGAGAGAATAGGTAGGAAGAATATGATCAAAGTTGTAACCCTCCAGCATATTTACGGAAAGAACCGGGATAGGATGGCTGGGCTTTTGAAAACCCTAGTTGAAAATGAATTGAAAAATCTTGAAGTAAAAGTTGAGATCTCTATTACTCCTGAAAACTGGGCAGAATACACCCTTGAAGGCGAGGATGAGGAAGTGTCTGCAAATTTGCTGGTTTCTAGATATGGGACGCCTGCAAAAAAGGCTGAACCCGGAAAGGTCTACATGGGGTTTCTCCAAGCTTTCGGGGAGGATGCTTTTCTGGTTGATATTGGTATACCTGTAAGGATTGAAGCCGAGGAACTGAAGGCTCTGGGCAGCGGAAAGCCAAAACAGCTTGCCTTGAGATTCGGCCTTATACCTCATTTGCCTGTTGAAGTCGAGATTATTGAAACAAATAAAAACGTAAAAGCCCGTTTTACCAAAAAACAGCTTGATACCTTGTGGAGCTGGAAGAAAGCAGCTACCGATAGGGTAACTGTTAATGGGGTAACCCGTTCAGAAATCAAAAGAGCAATAAAAAAGACAGGTCATGGAAGGGATATTTACGAAATTGAGCGATTAGGGCTGCTGGAACATGCAATCGTATGCCAAGAAAAAACTGACGGCCCTGGTATAGTTGCAGCAATAGGTCCCTATCTGAAATCTGATTTGGGTGTCGTAATTGGAGATGGTCGCTGACAGGTACACTCCTTAAGAGAGGTAGACTGAAGCCCGAAAAAAGAGCTAACCTGGATAAATTTTATAAGCCAGTGTTTTTCAGAATGAAGTCTGGCTTAATACCGGAGTTATTAATAATACTTTTTCTGTAAAACAGTGAACTTATAAAGCAAATTTACAATATTATGTTGAAAAGGCAATGTTCGTGCCCTGCACCGTAACACTCGGTTTCGGTAACTTTGTAATCCATTTCCAGCTTTCCTTTAAGAATTCCTTCAATAATGCCTTCTCTTAAGACGCAGAAGGGTTTTCCTATGACCGGAATTGAACTGGCTTTGAAATCGTCTTCAATCTTAAGCGCAGGGAAATCTGCGAGCACGGAAACCCGACAATTCCCATGAAACTCCAGAAAATCCCCGATTTCCTTCAGGAGTTCATCAAGAGTTTCGGATTCAAAAATGGATAAAATAGATTTTCCGAGATCGTTTCCTATAGTTTTTACAATCGGGGTATTATCGAGTCCATATGCCTCAAAGCCAAAGTAAAGCGCATGGTATAGGACTTCTGCAAAGCAGAATCTATTGTTTCCGCTTGCTGGAGCCTTTTCCAATAAACTCCTGTAATGCTCGACGAAAGGTTCCTGAGAGCGACCCATGTAGCGGGAAGTAAGAGAATAAATTTTTCGTCGACGGTCTTTTGGGTCAAAGTATTCTTTCACAAGCTCAGATGTCCTGAGATTGTTGAGATGTACGGAAATAGTTGATTTGGCTTTTTCTGTAAATGTTACGATTTCGTCAAACGATCTGGGTTCTTCTTTGAGCAAATTAAGAATCTGGAGTTTAACAGGACTGTCAATCACTATCAGTCCATTCTCATTATAAAAAAATTCTACCTTACTCTCAGGTTTTGCCATAATATCTTTAGATAAGTTGTATCTAGAATATATAAACCGTTCGCAAATGAGCGAATAATTTCCATTTTATATATATTTACGAGCTTATATTATTCTCATCTTTAAGAAGATAGACATAAAAAGAGAGGTATTTAATCTGTAAAAACAAAGCTTTAATTCACAAAAAGAGAAATCTGATTTAGGTGGGAAAGTCAACTCAGGTGAGGTATGCAGTTAAAGTTGACACCCGATCCAAGTGAAATACTCGGCTCATTAAAGGATAATTTGGTCAGGAAGGGAAATTTATAGGTAGAAATAAGATAAGCTAATAAAATAGCTATCATGGAGGCCTTTGATTTATCGGCCTGAGGATATTTACAAAAAGCAAAGGGGGAAATATATGGGTTTATTCAAAAGAATGGAGACAGTATTCAAATCAAAGATGAATAAAGTGCTTAACAGGATGGAAGACCCACGGGAAACCCTGGATTATTCCTACGAAAGGCAGCTGGAACTGCTCCAGAATGTGAAGAGGGGAGTTGCAGAAGTTGCAAGCTCGAAAAAGCGCCTCCAGCTCCAGCGCGCAAAATTGGCTCAGAATATAGACAAGCTTGATGGGCAGGCAAGAGATGCAGTTGCTGCTGACAGGGAGGACCTTGCAAGGCTGGCCCTTGAGAGAAAAGCCGCCCTTGTTCAGCAAGTAGATGGGATCGATAGGGAAATTGAAGAGCTTGAGAAGCAGCAAGAAAAACTGATGGCCTCGGAAAAGCGCCTTTCAACGAAAGTGGAAATTTTCAGAACCCGGAAAGAGTCAATTAAAGCGCAATACTCAGCTGCTGAGGCTCAGGTTAAGATAAATGAATCCGTTACAGGGATAAGTGAGGAGATGGCAGATGTGGGTCTTGCGCTTGAAAGAGCTGAAAATAAAACCGAAGAAATGAAAGCGCGGGCTGAGGCAATTGACGAGCTTATGGAAGCTGGCACACTTGAAGACCTTACAGGTGGCAGGGACGAAATAGATCGAGAACTTGCAAAAATCAGCACCAAAACCAGTGTAGAGTCCGAACTTGAAAGGCTAAAGGCCGAGGCCGGAAAAGGGTCTGAAAAGGTGAAAACTGGGGAAGAAGGTACAGAAGAAAGAAAGGAGGTCTGAAAAATGATTATTAGGATTATGGGTGAAGGCCAGTATAGGGCGCCTGAGGCTCTTTGTAACACACTTAACCAGATTGATAACCGGATCGTGGAGCTGGTTGAGGAAGGAAAAACCGAAGAATTCCGAGATGAACTTGCTAAAATGATCTCTGAAATAAAGGAAAAAGGGGAGCCAATTAAAGCAGAAGAGATCCTCGAATCCGACATTATCGTGCCCCCTGGGGACCTGAGCCTTGAGGAAGCAAAAGCTGTGTTTAAAGGTTCAGGAATTTTTCAGGATTAAAGCTGCATTTTAAAGCTACAGTTGAATTTTACTGCTCAAAATAAGTCAAATTCACCTCTATTTTATAATATTTTTAAAGTCTCAGCCAGGCACTATAATTCCTTTTTAGCATTAATTATAGTGAGTTATACAAACTGTGAGAATAAAGAATAAAAATGATGGGACAATAATACTATATGTGCAGCAAACTCTAATCATATTATGAGTTCTGTTATAACCTCTAATGCAATAACAATAAATGGAATATTTTTAATAAATATTGTAATCTTCATCCTTTTCGTAGTCTTTGTTCTGTACTTATCTTGTAGAGTAACTAGAAAAAAGCATAAGTAGCCGGCTAGCATACAGCTAAGCTAGACAGGCTACGCTCACATACATTAGCACTCAACCATTTTATGTATCTCAGAATGCTGTTATAGGTAACATTTAAGTGCAATTTTTAGGTGCCGGCTACAGAATCATCATGAGTAAAAGCCGCATTCATCGAATAACCATTACTGGAGCTTTGGAGTGCCTGACAACCGATTCTGCCACGCTGCCAATAAGGAATCTTTTGATGCCTGTAAGACCGTGTGTACCCATTACTATCAGGTCAATATTATTTTCTTCGGCATACTCAAGGATTTTATCAGCTGGAATGCCCTTTAAGAATACGGGCTCAACCTTAACTCCGGCTTCTTTTCCAAGTTTTTCTACATCAGCAATTGCAACTCCTCCTTTATTCGCAAGATACTCTTCAAATGCTTCGCTCCAGCCCATAACTGTTCGTGTTGTTACTGCATGCTGAGTAGAGATAATATAAAGGGCATGCACTTCAGCGCCAGTCGCCTTTGCGATGTTTACTCCATAAGATGCCGCTCTTCTTGCGTCCTCCGATCCATCGGTTGCAACCAAAATTTTTTTGAAAAGATTTCCCTCCACCCTATACACTCCCTTTTATAATGAGATAAAGATATGTCTTCTTTAAAACATTTTTTTTCTTTTTTAAACTATACAATCCTTTATTCTTGATTTTAAATTATATTACTCTTTGTCCCTCAATTAAAAAATATGATTATTAATACTAGAATCTCATCCTGAGTTAAATATTAAAACTTCACTCTATTGTGTGATTTTTCAGAATATCGAACAAAACTATGCTGTGCGAGTGTGTGATATACTAACACATTACATAGATATAAATACCCAAGGTCCTATTTATTATCGTATAAAAGTGAACAAACCCTCATTTTAAAAATGGATTTTAAAGCTGGTAGTCACCACCTCCAAATGATACCGGCTAAGATTAAAGAGCCGTAAGATCGGCTTTCTCCACATAGGAGGAGAAGGGTTTTACAACCCTTTCCCTTCTCTTCCTACTCTTTTCACTAGTTTTTTCCTCACCTACATCCATTTTGTTTTTATTTAGCTTGTTGCTCTTGACTCGCGTTAACTCCCAAACACAAAGAATTATATAATCTACAAAAGCTGATCTTTAAGGACGATGTTCTATCCTAGCTACATATTGCGTGCAGGCTCCAAGCTTAGCATTCTTCAATGGTATTTTTTTAGAGAACAAGTATATATCACATAATTAAATAGAGATATTAAGGGCGGGTTAGGAAAATAGTGTGTTTGTTTTAAGAAAAGGGAACTTGGGAATTCTTTTCAGAAAACATAATATGCACTGTTTTTATTATCTTACTTGAAATTATTTAGAAATATCTGGTTATTTAATTACGACCAGTGTAATTGACGAATGAAGCTATTTCTCGAGATATAATTAAAGAATAATAAAAGGCGGGGGGTATGGAAGTAGAAAGTAATGAGAAGACGGAAAAAACATATACAAAGCCAAAAAATATCTGGGAAGACTTTTTTAAGGATAAGACACACGGTGGGCATAGATATTCTTCTGAAGAATTTCTTGCTATGGAAGCCAGGGAAAAGTTATTCCACCTTGACGGGGGTAGCACGCTTCTTGATTTTGGATGCGGCGCCGCGGAACTCCTGACTTACTATGCTCAGAAATATGAACAGCTTGTAGGAGCGGATTTTTCTTCATCCATGCTTGAGGAAGCAGGAAAAAGAATTGAGAGAAATAAATGTCAAAACATAGATCTGATCCTTGCTAACCATGAGACGCTCTGGGAGAATTTGGATACTTCTTTTGACCGGATAACTGCAGCCGGAGTAATTCAGTATTTGACGTATCAAGAAGTTGATACCTTTATTGCTAATTCATCAGAACACCTTAACATAGATGGAAAAATAGTCTTTTTTGACATACTTGATCCCCGGTTATATCCTTTATGGAAATTAGGGATATTTGCACCAAACGCAGGAGTCTTGAAAGCTTTATACAGAATAGGTTGCGATTTTCGGGATTCAATATTGGCAACATTAAGAAACGGTCCAAGAAACATTTATGGTTATTCTCATAATCCTTATGAAATCCAAAAAATTGCAAATAAGCACGGTTTTGAGATGCGTTATGTACAATCAATGTATTATGAATATAAATACCATGCAATAATGTCTCGGACTTAAATCGCTTAACCGTGAAATTCAAAAAACGGATTTGTAAAAAATAAAAGAAATATCAAGCTCATTTCATCTAATAGTGTTTTGTAACACCTTATAGTTTCCCGCAGGCGTATCGATTTCGAGGATTTGGGTTCATTTCATCTAATAGTGTTTTGTAACACCTTATAGTTTCATCAATAATTCCTAGTTTCATCAATAATTCCTAATAGCTCCTTATTATCAGATCAACAAATCCTCAATCCCTGCCTTTCTTACAATATAGATCGCCTTAGCCTCTTCTTCAGGGGTCAGTTGGCGTCCAATTTCCGGATACTCCATAGCCCGATAGCATGGTCTATACTGGAACATGAGGTTGAACCTGATTTGTGGGATGTTTTTTTCAACCCATTCCGCAATAGGCCTTGTGCAGCATTCCAGGTGACTGGGTAGAACCAGGTGGCGAAGGAGAATTTCTGCGGTTTTGTATGCGAATTCAAAATTGGGCTGCACGATTTCCAGGTAATTTCTTATTTTTGAGTACTTCCGAGCACATACATTATTTCCATATTTGAAATCTCCAAGGTAGACATCTACAACTCCTTCGAGGATTTCAGCAATTTCCGGGGAATGGTACATATTTGAATTCCAGACCACAGGCGTGTTTACAGAGATTTCCCGGACTATCTTCAAGACAGTATGTGCGTGTGGAGTTGGAGTCACGAAATTTTCATTCCTGGCTCCATGCATCCTCCGAACGTCAATAAGCTTTGCAAGTTTCCTGGGTTCGATTTGGGTTCCAGCTTCAGGATTAGTTGAGATATCCCAGTTCTGGCAGTAAACACAGGCAAAAGTACAGCCTGTAAAAAAGATCGTATGAGAGGGCACAAGCTCAGGTTCTTCTCCCATATGCAGGAATTCGGAGGCGTAATTAGAAGTGTCAGCCAGCCTGCAGAAGCCTTTTTCACCGACTTTCCTGTCGACCTCGCAGCGCCACCCGCAACACTGGCAATTCGAAAGCATTCTGTCAACAAGCTCAACCTTGAGGTCAAGGAGGGAAGGACTGGCTTTCGGAAGTTCAAGGAAGCTCTTAGTAAGAAGCGTTAACCTTTCAGCTGTGTCTTTATAGACAAGGGCTTCCGCGGCTTCGAGTTCAAGATCTTTTTTGAGTTCTCGGTATTCCTCGATTTCTTTCCCATGAATTCTCCTGAGTTCTTCAAGCTCCATGCCCGGATCAAATTGGACCGGAATTCTTTCGGTTATCTTAAAGAGGGCAGGCAATTCGTCTTTCTGCACCTTGAAGTAACGTTTCAGGTATTTCGGGGCTGCCATACTGGAATATTACTTTACATAGGTTAAAGGCTTATTGTTTACCTCTTTGGATCCTTCATTATTGCCTCTTCAGATCCATTATTGTTTGCCTCTTTGATTTATGGTCTCTACAAGATAATCTATTTCTGCAGTTAGTAATCTATTTCTGCAGTTAGATTGCAAAAAATTAAAAACCTGCAAGACAATTTAATATAGGGATTAAGCCCGAGTGTTTGAACCACACCGGCTGGATAGTTCAAGCAAAAAGGGTATTTTTGAGGGGATATTCTGGTTACCTTTGACACTTCGACAATCAGCTTCTGGGATTTAATGTCTCTTTTGTTCATACTTTTCTTCATATACGCAGTAGTCTACCCTCAATCGCAGTTAAAAAGGATTCGGATGCTGCGCATGGCAAAGCTGAAAGCTATGGAAAAAAGCCACGGCTACAAGGTGCTTACGATGATTCACAGGCGGGAGGCAATCTCCCTCTTCGGACTGCCTGCATACCAGTACATCGATGAAGAAGATGCCGAGCAGATCCTGCGCTGGATAAGGCAATACAGGGATTATCCGCTTGAGCTAATTTTGCACACTCCTGGTGGGCAGCTTCATTCCAGCATCCAGATCGCCCGAGCCCTCAAGCAGCACCCAAAAAAGACCAAAGTTATTATCCCACATTATTCCATGTCAGGGGGCACAATCATTGCCCTTGCTGCAAATGAAATCGTGATGGATAAAGATGCGATAATTGGGCCTATCGATCCCCAGATAGGGGATTTCTTACGCGGAACTTATCCTGCCCCTTCCTGGATCTATGCCGCAGAAACAAAAAAAGAAAAAGCCGATGATACCACCCTCGTTATGAGTGATATCTCAAGAAAAGCCCTTAAACTCACAAGGAATGTCGCAAAAGAGCTCCTTGAAGGCAAAATCCAGCCAGGACCTGCCGGAGAAAGCAGGCTTGATGAAGTGGTCGAAAAACTGATCAGCGGAGAAATGATCCACAGCACACCTCTCTCAGCAAACGAGGCAAAAGCACTAGGGCTTTCCGTAAGTACAGATTTTCCTGAGGATGTGTATGAGTTCATGAAACTCTTCAGGCCTGTAAAAAAGAGCGTGGAGTATGCGGAATGAAGCTTGAATTCAGTTTATTATTTGTTAAATCTGAAAGAGACCAGCTTCACTTTTGCTTTTTCAATTTTCATTTTCCGACTTTTTTCACCCTTGCATCCTCTTCGCTCAGTCCTGTCCAGGTAACCTTATATTCCAGGTAATCGAGCACAGGATAGTAGAGGCTTCTGTCAAGTTCAAAACCCTCAAAAACTTTTACTGCATCAGCGTATGTTTTTACTGCTCCCGGTTTTTCGAGTTCTAGATCAATCATTTCAAGCAGTTGCCTGTGAATTAAGTAGTTTTCAAGAAGAACGTAATCTTGATATTTCTCCAGATTTTTGAATTTTCTGAATTCTTCGGTTTTTCCCGATTCTCTGAGTTCTTCTATCTCCCTGGCTTTTTTTAAATCTGTGGCTTTTCCGGATTCCCTAGCTTTTTCCAGTTCTCCGGCACTTGCAATTCTGTCTGTAATCACTTCTTTTAAGGCCTCGGTCATGACTTCTCTCTCGGCTGCGATCTCTTCAAGGCTTACCAGTTCTCCTGAAATCGGAAATTCCATTTCCTCAAGCCTTAACCTATCCCCTGAAAGCTTTTTTTCCTCGTACTTTCTGAGTATCTGCATGACTTCATTTGCTGGGATTTTCCTGTCAAAGAAAATTACTTCCTGCGAAGGGAAATCTTTTTCAGAACATTTGAGTTTTCTGTCAATCAAGAGAATTACAGGTTCCTTTACCTGCTTGAGTTTTTCAATTTTCTTTTCAAGGTATTCGGGTGTCCAGAATCCCACAATCTCGAGATATACTTTTATACTGTCTCTCTGCAGAGCAAAGTCCGGAATAAAAGCTTGTTTTCCGGCTTTAAGAATCGTGGGCTCTCTTTTTATCTTCCAGCTCCCTAAACTGAGGCTGCCAAACATCTGTTCAAGCGTACTGTCATAAACCGCTCCTTCGGCATCCGTTTCCTGAATTCTGGCTTGGTATTCTCCTTTTTCTTCATTGATTTGAAGTGCCTGGGAGAGAGTTTCAGGATATAGAGCTGCTTTAGGTGTAAGTTTGAAAGCTTCTTCCGAATCATCAAGAGTAAACTCCACAATGCGCTTTCCCTGGTAACCTTTGTGAAGAATACCTGCCTTAAGCCTCCAGCCTTTTGATCTTAGCAGGTCAGGAAAGATTTTTGCAAAGGAATTTCCATAGCGTTCTGAAATCCGAAAAAGAGAGGCAGGCCCGTCAAGATGCAGGTGAACGGCTTTTAATTCTTCTGGTTTATCTTCAAGCTTTTCTATTGGCTTTTTTTCCGGCTCTTCTTTTTCTCTATCTTGCTCGTCTTTATCCTCGTCCGTATCTTCCAGGGAATACATAAGTCCCGAACGAAGGATTTTCCAGAGCAGCTTTTGAAAATCGCCTTTTATCCAGATGTCAAGGTCAAGTGCACGGAAAAACAGGGTTTGGGTCAGGGAAATATTATACTGTCTAATAAGCTCTGCGGGAGAAAGAGGGAGAAAACTTTTGACAACCTGATTTTCCTCAAGATCAGCCCAGAGTGCTTTTTCAAGCTCTCTGACCGAAACCGAGAGTTTTTTTGCGGCTTTTTGTAGAGCTTCCTTTCGCTCGGCAGGAGAAAGTGCCATACCTTCACAGGCTTCAAAAACCGTTTCTCTTGCTAGAGAGGGGTCTACAGCTGCATCCGTTTCTATCACAGTACGCCTTCCAAGTAGCTGGGAAAGCCCTCGGATAAAGCGGTAGTTCATTTCTTCGTAGCCCTCAAGCTCAGCCAGAAGGGCCCCATAGGTTTTTCCGATATGCTGCTCAAAGGTTTCTATCAGGAGCCTTGCAAGTTCCAGGTTTTCGGGGTCAAAAACTGCATACACAGGCTTAATTTTCCCTCTGGAAATGCGGGTTACGAGAAGATCAGATGTGAGCAGGTGAATCGCCTCCAGGGTTTTCTTCTTTTTTCATCTGGCTTTCTTTTCCTGATTCATTTTTCACTTGGCTTTCCCTTTCTGATGCTTTTTTCATCTAGTTTTCCCTTACTGTTTTCCCAGTCCCTTTCCTAGTTGAGATAGCTTTTTTTCTTCTTCTGGCAGTTCCGGCTTCGGTCGTTTCTTCAGATATAATTTCATAGAGTATAGCTTCTTTTCCTTCTTTTTTTCTGAGAATCCTTCCAAGACGCTGGATATATGATAATTTGCTTCCTGTCCCGCTTGCTATAATCCCAATGTTTGCTTCCGGGACGTCAATCCCCTCGTCAAGCACTTTTGAAGTGACCACAGCCCTGTATTTTCCATTCCTGAACTTTTCGAGGATAGAACTCCTTTCTTTTGTAGGTGTCCTGTAAGTAATCGCAGGGATAAGAAATTCTCTGGATATCTGATGAACAAGCCGGTTATGTTCTGTAAAAATGAAGACCCTATCCTCTCGATGCGCTTTCAGGATTTCTTTTAACTTTTCAATCTTAGACTCGGTGTTGAAAGCAAGATCTCTTGCCGCATTTCTTGCAAGGAGGGCTTTCCTGGCTTCGGGGTCTCTCCCGCTTCTCATGACCAGTTTCTGAAAATCCCTTGGTCCCCGAAGAACCATCCCGGTTTTCCGGAGATAATCTGTATAAATTGAATAATAATTGTCATACTCATTCCGTTCTTCATCTGTGAGTGCAGCTGCTACCCGTTCGATCCTGTAAGGGGCAAGATGGCTGCCTGCAAGCTCTGAGACGTGCTTTTCATATACTTTCCCCCCTACAAGCCTATTCAGTTCTGAGTGTAACTCGTCTTCCCGCTCATAAGTGGCTGTCAGCCCAAGCCTATATGGGGCTGCGGAAAACTCGGCAATACTCCTGTATCCTGCAGCAGGTAGATGGTGGACCTCATCAAAAACAAGAAGACCAAACCTGTTCCCAAGAGTTTCGGCATGAATATAAGCAGAATCGTATGTGGTAACGGTTACAGAAAGAATTTTCTTCTCCCCACCCCCAAGCTTTCCGATTTCCATGGAAAAAGCTTCCTCGAGTTGTTTTTTCCACTGCTCGAGCAGATCAAGTGTCGGAACAACCACAAGGGCAGGAGTATTGCACCCTGCAATCGCCCTAATCCCAACAAGAGTTTTACCGCTTCCTGTTGGCAGCACAAGCACTCCCCATCTCTCGTTTTCTCCCCAGGAGGCCAGAGCCTCGGCCTGGTAATCCCTTAACTTAAGTTTCTTTCCTGAAGCTTCATATGCTGCTGCCAGATCAGGACAGGGAATGAGGTCAAGCACTTCATCTTTAAATGGAATTTTAGAATTCTTCAGATAATTTATTATATCCCTGTAATACAAAGCAAGAGCCCTAAAACTTCTGCTCCTTTCGTCCCAGACTGCATTGGGAACCCTTACATTGCCCTCTATAAGAAGCGTTCCCTGCTTGAAGCTAATTCTGATCATTGCTTATTAAGATTCTAAATATAATATATAACAATTCAGCTGTCAGTCCCGAATCTTGTCTGAATTGCGCATTGAGATGAAAGAGACGAAAGTAAAATATTTTTAAAATATTATCATTCCCTATGTTAAGCATTAAAAACAAAAGTATCTCAATATTTTAGTTCTCATTCCTTTTCAGTCTTCATTCCTTGTATTTCAGTCCTTAAGACTGTAATTGTATATTCTGAATCTGTATACCCTGAACCTGTAATACCCTGAATTTATATACCCTGAATCTGTTCCTGTCTTTAATCATAATTCATTTCTTTTCATAACATGGTGATTCTTTGTCTTCGAAAATAAGCCGTGAAAATTTCATTCGATCTATTGCAGACCTTTTAAGAAAAGCGGAAATTGAGCTTCCTGACGATGTGGTGAGTACACTCAGGAAAGTCGAAACTGCAGAAGAAAGTCAGGTTGCAAAATCCCAGCTTCAGGCAATTCTGATGAACATTGAACTTGCAAAAAGACATGGGGTTCCAATGTGCCAGGATACAGGAATAATGATCTTTTTTGTGGAAATCGGGACAGAATTCCAGCCTGGTTTTGACCTTGAGGCAGCAATCAGGGAAGCAGTAATCCTTGCAACAGCTGAAGTCCCACTCCGCCCAAATGCTGTAGACCCGTTGACCCGAAAGAACAGCCTGGACAATACAGGGGTTGGAATTCCGGATATTCACTGGAAATTCGTTCCCGGAAATCAGTTAAAGATCACAGTTGCCCCTAAAGGCGCAGGTTCGGAAAATATGAGTTCGCTGCGTATGTTTAACCCAACAGAGACCGGGAATATTAAAAACTTTGTACTCGAGACCGTAATGAACGCCGGAGGAATGCCCTGCCCTCCACTGACCATAGGAATTGGGATAGGGGGGTCATTTGACGCGGCAGCCAGGCTTGCGAAAGAAGCTCTGCTTGAGCCCCTTGATACTCCTATGGAGGAATTGGAAAAAGAAATCCTTGAGGCTGTAAATGCTCTTGGAATAGGCTGCATGGGGCTTGGCGGCAGCACAACCGCCCTTGCCGTGCACGTGAAAACCGCTCACTGCCACACAGCATCTCTCCCGGTTGCTGTAAATATCCAGTGCTGGGCAAACAGGCACGCTTCAGTCGTGTTCAAGGGGGAAAAATAATGGAGCATCACTTGCAAACTCCGCTGAAAAAAGAAGATATTGAGAAACTCAATGCCGGAGATATCGTTTATATCTCTGGAGAGATCCTGACTGCCAGGGACGAAGCCCATGCCAGAATTCTCGATATGGAGAAAGAAGGAAAAAAACTTCCTTTTTCCCTGGAAGGAGCTGCGGTCTACCACTGTGGACCTCTTATGCAAAAAACCAAAAACGGTTGGAATGTTGTATCAGCAGGTCCTACAACCAGTGGCAGGATGTCAAAAATGACACCTTCTCTCCTGAAAGCCCACGCAGTTCGGGCAATCATCGGAAAAGGCGGGATGAAAGACGTAGCCGATGCTTTGAAAAATAAATGCGTTTACCTGGCTTACACAGGCGGATGTGCAGCGCTTGCCGCAGAGCTGATCAAGGAAGTAAAAGCTGTCTACTGGCTTGACCTTGGAATGCCTGAAGCAGTCTGGGTGCTCAGAGTGGAAGAGTTCGGGCCGCTTATTGTAGGAATCGACGCAAAAGGAAAGGACATTTTTGCAGAGGTAAGGGAAAAAGCTCAAAAACGACTTGAAAACCAGAAATAAGCCAAAAAAGACTTTTTTCGCAGAGCCGGCGTGAGTGAGGACTATCTTTATTAGTCCTCAACTGGACTGCCGCACGAAACCTGCCAGTTTTTTACCTTTTTTACGCTCATCTTTATTGCTTTTGCAAGCTCTAGAGGATCTGCTTCTGCCAGAGCATCTACACTTGTGATTCCGGCTTCTTCCAGCTTTTCTGCTGTGGCTTTTCCCACACCTTCGAGGTCCTTAATTGATTTGGGCCTTTCCTTTTTAGGCTGTTGAGCCTGCTCTTCCTGCTGAGTTTTCTGCCATTCTATAAAGTTGCACTGTGGGCAGCCGAGGTCCCAGGGTCGTTTTCCTGAGTTAACAATCCGAATATGGTGCAAGCCATGTGCTTCACAGATCTTGTCAGTAACTACGATCTGTCCACTTCTTGGTAGAGGGAGGGAGAAAGTACAATTTGGATAGTTGTTGCAGCCTATAAAACGGCCTCCCCTTTTCGAACGCCGGATCATGAGTTCATTTCCGCAGGCTGAGCAGGTGCCTATAATCTTGTCTTCCCTGAGGCCTGCCTGGAGGGATTCTACGATTTTATCCCGGTTTTTTTCAAGTTCCGAGAACACCTGCTTTAACATCTCCCGCGACTCCTCGAGCACAGTCTCCTCTTTGACCTTACCCTCTGCAATGAGGTCCATATTTTCTTCAAGCAGTTTTGTCATATCTGGTTTCGTGATAGTAGGAGAATACTTCTCAAGGGTATCCATTACTGCAAAAGAAGTATTCGTTGGCTGCACAGGGTTTCCGTGGATGTAAACTCTGGAATAAAGCTTACTAATTATCTCATGCCTGGTTGCCTTTGTTCCAAGCCCCAGCTCTTCCATAATATTGATAAGTCTTCCCTGTCCGTAGCGGCCAGGTGGCTGGGTTTCTTTATCCAGCATCTCTTTCTTTATCACTTTCAGAGAATCGCCTTCATGGAGCTCGGGGAACAATCTATCCTCAGGTGCATTATACGGATAGTACCATCTCCAGCCTGATTCTACAAGTCTTGCTCCATTTGCCCTGAACTCTTCCCCCGCAATGTCGAGTTTCAAGCGCATGGTTTCCCATTCGCTTGGTCCGGCAAAGGTTGCAAAAAAGCGCCTGACTACAAGTTCATAGACCTTCCACTCTTCCTCTTTTAAGTCGGACTCTTTTGCAAGAGAAGCAGGATAAATAGGTGGGTGGTCGGTGGTTTCCTTTTTTCCTCGCGTGGGTACGAGTTCGGCTTTCTCAAGCAAGGTATTTGCATATTCTTTAAAGTGACCCTCTTTGAAAATCTCAATCTGTGCCCTCAGATCAAGAGTCTCTGGATAAACCGTGTTATCGGTTCTGGGGTATGAAATGTAACCATTGGTATAGAGAGATTCAGCTATGCGCATCGCGTTTGCGGGACTGAGCCCAATTGAGTTTGCTGCATTTATGAAACCTGTGGTATTGAATGGAATTGGGGGCTGGTCAGTTTTCTTCCCTTTTTCGATTTCTTTTAATTCAGCCAGTTTCCCCAATTTCTTGAAGGCTTTTGCTGCCTCTTCTTTGTCCAGGAAACGGCGAGTTGAGTGCTGAGCTGAGAAGCTATTTCCTTCTGCATTTTGGAACTCGGCGTGAATCTCCCAGTAAGGGGTCGGGACAAAAGCATTCCTCTCTTTTTCCCTGTCAACGATAAGAGAAAGAGTTGGCGACTGTACCCGACCTACTGAAAGGAACATCTTCCCAAGCCTGCCTGCTGCAAGAGAAATATAACGGGTAAGAGCTGCTCCCCATACAAGGTCAATGACCTGTCTAGAATGACCAGCATCCGCGAGATTAAAATCGACATCATCCGGATTTGAAAAAGCGACTTCTATTGCTTTTGGAGTTATTACACTATAGCGTACCCGGTCAAAAGGAGCATCCGGATTTACCTGTTTTATAATGTCCAGGGCTTCGACTCCTATAAGTTCTCCTTCCCGATCATAGTCCGTAGCAATCGTAACCTTGCTTGCCTCTTTTCCAAGGGTTTTCAGGGCAGTCACGATTTTCCGGTTGATAGGAGTTGTTACAATCTCGGCATCGATAAGATTTTTAGCATCTACCTTCTGCCAGTTATTGTACTCCTTGGGGAAATCGATTCCTACGATATGGCCCGACAGCCCTACAACCGTAATCTCCTGCTTTTTCCCATTGGACTCGATCTCATACCGGTATACGTCTACTCCACTTACTCTTTCCTTCTTCGGGCTTTTTGGAGCCAGAATCGCAGCTATCCTCCTTGCTGCTATATTTTTTTCCGTTACAATAAGATGCATTTAAAACTCCGGTATAACTTTATGATATTCTGAGGAGGAACACTGGCGTACCCCAAAATTCCTGCCAGTCTGAGACAAAGTCCGCCTCCTAATCCTTGAAGTTTCCTTTTGAGATATATATTTTTGGATTGCATCTCAAGTATATGCAATCGTCCATGAACAAAACCAGACTCAGGAATATTCATCATTCCTTCAAGTCTTCTCATTTGTCTATCCTCTTCACTAAAACTTCTCCCAGGTTAACAATTCATTCCGTACTTCCAGCTAATCTATTCAGTGCTTTCCATCGTTTTCAATCAACCTGCCTTCAATCAGCCTGAAAGTAAGTTCTACTGCTTCTTCCGGGCTTTCTACTCTGTGAGTGCCTCTGATTCTCCAACTAGGTTCAAACACTACCACAGGCTTTCCCATTTTCAGGCCGAGAGCAATCTCGGAAAGCGTTCCATACTCCCCATTAACTGCAATCAATGCATCTGAGGATTGAGCTATAAGAGCGTTTCTGGCATGTCCCATCCCACTGACAACTGCAATATCTATCCATGGGTTTGCTTCTTCTCTCAAAGTTCCGGGCAAAATCCCCAGAGTTATTCCTCCTTCCTGTTTTGCTCCGTATGCTGCGGCTTCCATAACTCCTCCCAGGCCTCCACAAAGCAGAAACGCTCCTCTTTTTGCAACTTCTCTTCCTACTGCTTCTGCAAGGGTTCTAGCTTCGCTGCCGCAAACTCCTGCACCTATAACTCCTATCTGTTTTCTGGCCGCAGTTTTCACCGGTGCTTTTTCCACACAAACACCTTTTATTTGGGTTAATAGCTCTAAATTTCCACTATTTCAGTAATTATGGCTCTGAATTTTCACTATTTCAGTAATAATGGCTCTGAATTTCCACTATTTCAGTACTGTTCTTTGCGGTTGCATACTCTTCAAGTGGTTCCTTATTTAGTTCAAGAAAACTATGTCCCCAGTTAAACTTGGAGAGGACTTTCTCGGCCTGTTCTTTATGCCCCAGAATATAGAGAGCTGCTGCAAAAGCTTCAGCTGAATTGAGTTTAAAGGGTCTTCCGAAATTCACAGGATTGCCTGCAAGCAGATAGGGAAGGGCTCTATGTTCAAGGTTTAGCTTCGCAAGTTCTGGAAAGACCCTTTCCACTTCTTCCCAGGAGCAATCGAGTACGATAATTCCTTTTCTGGGGTCATCGGCAGGAGAAAGAGCTTTTTCTGCAGTTGGGTCAAGAAGAATTGCTGATCTGGGCAGCCTTGATATCCTATCGTAAAGACGTACAAGGTCAAAGCGAGCCAGTTTTTTTCCAGTGCATTTTTTTGGGTCACATTGCCCAGCATGGTAAATGTAAAGGGGAATAGCCCGCTGTTTTGTCGGATTCATGATTTTTCCTCGAAGAATTATCTTTTGCAGAATCGATTATTTACCTGTTTCCCTGCTTACATGTGCTCCGGTATACTTATCTTTTTATTTTAATATCTTCCTTGTCTGCCTTATTAATGAATTCATCACAAAATATGATTAAACCTTATGCTTTTACTAACGTTATAATTCCCAAGTATAAGATTTCTTTGATTTTATAATCATAGAAATCCTTCTTTAAATGACTCTATCCAGCTAAAGAACCTCTATCTTGTACTCTTACTTTTTAATTAATTCTAATTATCTTTTTTGGTTCTTTTCATTTATTTTTCATTCTTTTTATGACGTTTACGTTCACATTAAACTTTATTATTTTTCGGGTAGGATCTGAGAAATAGCAGCATTACAATCTAATGTAACTGTTGACTAAAAGAGATAGACACTTTTTTTTAAAAACAGGAGAAGAGGCTCTTAAGCTTGGTAAAGTCCACAGAATAATATAAAAGATGTAGAAGAGTATATGAAATTCATCAAGATACACATGGTAAAACATAATGTAGAAGCTGGTATAAAGATCTGGCTTTCAGCCTTCTAATGAGAAATGATATCAGATTAGATAAAAATAATTATTGAGCGTTACTCTATCAATAAGTATGTGAAAATAATTGTCCAGTCTTCTCTTGATGTTGTTTAAAAAGATAATATTAATACAGTTAGTATCTTCAAAACAATCTCAAAACTGATTAATAAACTAGCTAACACAAGATTTCTTACGTATTCTCAAAGCAGTTACAATCTCAAAACTGATTAATAAACTAGCTGACATAGGATTTCTTACGTATTCTCAAAGCAGTTAAATACTATTTGAAAAACGTTCGATACTATTTAATATCTTATGCTTTTGTCAGTAATTATTGGACAGTCTCTAAGAACTCTCAAAACTTTCCACTTCTTTACATAAGTTAATGGGCCCGCCGCGATTCGAACACGAGTCAATGGGTTTCTTCGTAGTAATCTTACTTCGAAGCCCATTAGGATATCCTGGCTACCCTACGAGCCCTAGATGCAGCACTACTGATAGGAGCTATCTATATTAAACTTTTCTCTCAAAATTAAGGCAGGATGAAATCAAAGCAAGAAGATAAAAAGGAAGGATAGAAGGCAAAGAAGAATGAATTAAGAAAGAAATACATAAGGTTAAAAACCAATTAAGAAACAATTATCCTAATAACTAGATTACAAAAAGTCAAACTCGAATAAAAATTTCAATTAAACGAATAATAATATATAGTTAGTAGAACAGATTAACAAATATGTATTAAAAATTACTAGTTTGACTATTAATGATGGAGATAGAACCAATAAAATATGCTTGGAAAATTCTTCCGGGTTGATTAAATTGGCAAGATTAAGACTGGGGAATAAGATTAACATGACTTATCTATAAAGTGGGATTACCTGGGAAATAATTTTCCATATAAAAAACTTCTAAATTTCAGGGTTAGTTGATAACTACTAAAATAATATAAACAATTATAATCTGATGTAATTCACTATAAAGCTAGTGGGGAAGCTATAAAAACGAAAATAGAAAGAGGGGAGAGTATATAAAAAATGGAGAGAGTTCCAACAGGAGTAGAGGAGCTTGACAGGAAGCTGAGTGGGGGTTATCCTGCAAATAAAGTAACCCTTGTAACAGGCATAGCAGGAAGTGGGAAAACAATCTTCGGAATCCATTTTATTTATAAAAGCTGCCTTGAAGGCAGAAAATGTATGATTATTGCAACTGAAGAAACTTCTGAAGATATTATCTATCAGGCAAGCTTGTTAGGGCGCGATCTTACACCGTACTATGAAAGCGGACAGCTTATTATAGAAAATATTTTTGAAAACCGCTCGGAAATTATAGGACAGACTAGATACGGGTTCAAGCCTGAAAGTCTTGATATTGAAATTCCTAGTCTTGTAGAATTAATACGTGAGGGAATAGAATGTCTTGTTATAGATAATATAGGCACCTTTGTTCTCAGAGTCTCTATAAAAAGGCTTAGAGACCAGCTTGACGCTTTGAACTACTTGGTAAGAAAAAGAGGCTGTACTGCTCTTATAATCATGGATGAGTCTGCACATAATATAACTCATCAACTTGCTGAGTACTCAGTTTATGGATCTATTCGTTTATTAGTAAGAGAAAACTCCTATCTTGGAAAAATGGAGCGCTATCTAAGCATACCCAAGATGCGCAGCACTCCTATTTCTCCTGAAATGTCGATTTTTGAGATCACATCCGAAGGGATCAAAATTCATGATTCTGGAGGTGGAAGTTTTGCTGAGTGAAAGTAGAAAACCGAAAATCCTTATTGTCGATGACATACCTGAAAACGTAGAGCTTATAGAAGCTTACCTTTCAGCAGAGCCCTATGATATCATTACTGCCAGTAGTGGAAAGGAAGCTATCCAGAAATTAAAAGAGGAGAAAATTGATATTATCCTTCTGGACGTCTTGATGCCTGAAATGAGCGGCTATGATGTCTGCAAAATTGTCAAAAGCGATCCTGAAACTCAGTTCATCCCAGTTTTGATGCTCACAGCTCTTTTCGATATTGAAGACCGAATCAAAGGAATTGAAGCCGGAGCTGATGATTTCCTTACGAAACCCATAAACAGACTTGAGCTGAAGCCCAGAGTGAAATCTCTACTCAGGGTGAAGTGCCTGCATGACCAGCTGGTAGCTGATCGTGACTGCCTTGAGATAAAAAATCGGGTGCAGAGTATTCTTACTGCAATCATTCCGACTTTGCTACGAGTTGTTTCCAATGAGGAAAAGAAGGTCATAATTAACCAGATGACTGGTATGGTCGAAAAAACGCTGCTTGATATGTACCATCTTGAAAACAGGGAGCTTGACTTCGCTTATGCAGGCAAGATTTGTGCTGAAATATTGAACCAGCTAGGTGGAAGCTTTTCTTCTGAAGTAGGCGAAAAAGAAAGCTCTTGGATAGTAAGGGGAACAAAATGCCCCTGGAGAGGAGAAGAAGCCCGCAAGAATCCTATTTTGTGCACTTTAACTAGGAAAATTATCTCGAATATATCTTTGAAAGTAGACTCTAATTTCAGCGTAGAAGCGCTAAAGACTATAGGAAATAGGAATGATTGCTGTGAATTTCTTATAAAGAGTACATAAGACTTTATTTGCTTGTAAATGCTTGGAATTTATCTTTTAGGCAATATCTAGTAAGAAAATAAGTAGGGGATCTAAAAGTAGGTCTAGTCGCTTCATATTAATAAACTCATATCCTTATTTTTAGTAGTTTATCTCTTACTTTTAGTAGCTCATTTCATGCTTGTAATAATTCTCATTCCTTCAGAAGTAATATCAAATAAAGAATACTTGACTGGAACAGCTTTATCCCTCATTTTTTCAATGTAAAGATATTTTTTAGTTTTTCCAGAGCTGAAATTCTCCTGTGAAGTGAGCCGGATCAAGCCAAAGACCATATAGCCAGTAAGCCTATGGGTAAGGTCGTAAGAATCCTCATCCATGACAAAAAGGCTTGTGCATCCATTCTTTAGAAGTATAATGCTGATCGAACTAAATTCATCGGCAAATTCTCTTATATCATGATTTATAGCCATTACTCCTATATTATCAATAACCACAATATCAACTTCCGAAGATATAGAACTAAGATACTCGATTATATCCGTATCCACAGCACAGAGCCCTTTCCCGAATTTGGAAGCGCTTTTGATTCGGTTCATTTTGTCTTCAAAGATATTTTTGATACTAAGTTGTCCACTCTCAAGAAAAGGCTTGAGGTCAAGATTGAGGCTTCGTGATTGGCTCAGGATATCTTCCGTAAGCTCTCTTGTAAGGATCAGGGTGCATTTTTTTCCCTCTTTGCAGCTCCTGTGCAGGAAGTGAATCCCAAGAATTGTTTTCCCGGCCCCGGGAGGACCCGTGACAAGAATATTTTTTCCTTTAGGGTAACCCCCGTCTATCAGTGTATCCAACCCTTCAATCCCCGTAGACAAACTCTCCATAATATCACATCTTAAATGCAGATAAGTTTCTTGTTTACTATAGACAGTTCTTAAATGATATACTCTTTTCTAAGTAGTTAGGGAAGTCTAAAAACATGAGTTAAACAAAATACAAAATTAAAATAAAATTTTTATAAGATTTTTACCTTAAATTCTAACAATCTCAGAATTAAACATGCAAATATAAGGGCTTAAAAATAAGAAGGAAAACACTATTGAAAGAACTAGCTTGGATAAAAAATCGGAAAATGAGGAAAACCCAAAACCTTATGACTTTCATGAAGGCCAGGGTTTAATCTCAAACTTCGATATCAATCAAATCCATTGTCCTATAAAAGGCCCGAATATCATGAAAATAAACGAGAACAGGATTAACATCGAAAAGCTCGCTGTGATGGAATTTGATACCTTTTCCGAGACTGAATCATTCCTTGTAAGACGGTATATAAAAGAATATATATAATCCCTAAATACGTGTCCTCCATCCAGGGGTACGGCGGGCAAACAGTTGAACAGTCCTACATAAAAGTTCAGCCAGCCAATCCAGAGCAGGGAATTTGCAATCCAAAAGATCCCTATTCCTAGAGGTTCTGCCCAGCCAACAGGCTGATAGAATTGCATAATAGTACCTGAAAAGCCCCGGAATCCCTCTCCTGCAAATCCATAGATTGGAAGTCCAAAAAGAATGATCCAGCCTACAAGCGTGGTTAGCATGGATGGAATTTGCTTCAGAGCATCAAGATACACTTTTGACTGCGGCATCCATACTGAAATTCCTAGCATAGGGAATTCCGCAACACCGCTATTTCCATAAATAACTCCAAGAAAACCGCGATCATTTTCTGTGGAATGGGAAGACAGTTGCACATCGAGAATGACAGTACCATTTTCAGTGAGGTTGCCTGCGTAGTTTACAGATGGAAGCAGTTCCACTTCTATTGTCTGGTTTGCCTTAGTGGTTTCCATAAAGTTTACGAAGCTTGCAATGCTTTGCATCTCCGTATTGTTGATCCTGATCATTGTCATCCCGGCTTCAATCCCTGCATCTTCTGCGGGACTTCCAGGGACAATCCCTCCCACAAGCACCCCGCCAACATGATCTGCAGGAGCTGAGCCGACCTGTAAATCATGAATAGAGACAACATGATCTTTTTCGGCATAGATACGGACAGAATCTCCGGGTTCGGTTTTTTCAAGGTATGTTAGCAGATCTACGGCTGTTGTGATTTTCGTATCATCAATCTGCGTTATTATCATATTTTTCTCGAGCCCTGCAACGCTAGCCGGAGAACTTTCATTTACGCTCAGGATCATGGCATCACTTAAAGGAGCAATTGCCCCAAGTACAGGTCCGAAGAAAAGCAGGAGAGCGATAAAAGCCACGCTGAAATTGGCCATAACGCCTGCTGCAAGAATCCGGGCCCTCTGCGTCCTTGTAGCACTTAATACAGGAGCGGGTTTCGGCTCTTCAAGCCCTGCTCCCTCAATTTCTAGCCTTTTTTTCTCTTCTCTTTCCCATTCCTCGATTTCCTCGATGGTGGCTGTCAGAGAAAGTTCCTTTTCTTCTTTTTCCTTTGACCCGAAAAGCTGTTCTTCATCAGGCTCCGCAAAACCTCCTACAGGAACTAGAGCATACAGGATGCCCATTGACTTGACCTTGATATTTTCAACCCTGCAGAGGATCGCATGCGCAAATTCGTGCACAACAAGCGTGACTATAAGGGCAATAACTCCCCAGGTAAAAGGAATGAACTCGTTTACTCCAGGGATGAGCAGGATGTTTCTCGGAGAATTGTATTTTCCTGGCTCAGGTACGTTTCCACTAAGGAAAGAAGTATACAACGCAAAGTCAGAGAGAGCTATGACAAGGAACATTGCAATCATGCCTGCAAACATCAGCAGAATCCCAAGATTTGCAAAGCACCTCCAGTAAAACCTGGGGCGAGCCAGAATATCCAGAAGTTTAAGACCTCTGGTAGTTCTGATCATGAGGATGGGAAGCGGCCCGAAGGTGCTTATGTTATACTTCTCCAGTATGCCCTTTCTATCAAGATAAGAGACAAGGAACCAGTACAATAAAAAAATACTAAGTGCAATGCTTGTGCCACTCAAGGAAATTCTCCGGAACTATTAAAGCTAAACCAATTATTAGTTAAGTCTATCAGATTGAGTTAAGTTAAATGATTTATAAATTAAATTTAATCAGTTGTAAATTAACTTGGATCGGTTGTAAACTAAGTCGAATTAGTTATAAATTAAGCTTAGTCGCTATGAATTAAGCTGAAATAACTATGAATTTTTGATATTGAGCTGTAGATCTAGAACTGTTTAGGTCCAGAAATGCTGAAGGGCATATAATTATAAATTCAATGCTGTTGATACATCTCTGTGCCTGCGGTTCTATACCAATTAATTCATCACGTTGAGCTTTAGTACTTGATATGATATAAAAATGTTATATTATGTATTAAAGACGTTATATTACGCATAAAGACGTTATATTACGCATCATTATTTTAAATAAATATATTTCCGTTCCTTTTTCAAAGAGATTTCTAATTGAAAAAGATACATAGTAATTCATTATAATTATATAAAAAACATACATTGAAATTACTAATAAAATATTTATACAAGTGTGAATTAGCCACCAGAAAAGTTAATTTTCTGGCTAAAGATGAATAAACTCTATGGCTTAGGCAATACATACTAGTCAATGGAAATAATATTACTTATATAAATAGTACTTATATAAGCACTGCTTGTATAAATATCACCTGTTTCGATATTATTTACATAAGTTCTCTTTAAATATTATTGTTCATTAGATCAGGTTTCTGTGGAGGCGACTACGTATGCTTGGAATTGTATATATTACTGCCGGAAATATGGAAAATGCATCACATATCGCAAGGGAACTTGTCTCAAGGAGGCTTGCAGCCTGTGTTAATATGTTTCCAATATCTTCAGTTTACAGGTGGAAAGAAGAAGTTGAAGAAGATAATGAGATTGCCATGTTTGTAAAAACTGATTCATCCCGTTTTGAAGAAATCAAAAGATTAGTAAAGTCGTTACATACATATGAAATGCCTGCAATAATATTCTGGGGAATTGAAGGAGAACAGGAGTATCTTGACTGGATTCACGTTAATAGTTCTGGCGAAGATGCCTGAAAACCAGGCAAGACTTAAAGTTTGAAGCAGGAGAATAGTAGGATCAGACGCTGAAAAGCCAGAGGCTGGAAAAATCTAAAGTCGGTTGTCTATAAGCCAAAAGAGATTAAAATACTGAATTATATCTCGATAATATCTCGACATCTCCCTCAACTTAAATTCATTTAGTGGGTTACTTACAGGATTAGCTTTATATGCTAGTTATATTGTTACATTATTGGATTCCGGAAAAGCGGGAGTAACCAAGCGGTCAACGGTGGCAGACTCAAGATCTGTTCGCGTAGGCGTTCAGGGGTTCGAATCCCTTCTCCCGCACTAAATTTTTGGGTATAGGTAACTCAAAAAAACGCAACGCGTGTGTAAGGATTATACACAACCGTTAAATTTTCAAAAGTTAGCCTAGGCAAAAATTTTCTTTTGCGTCGTTTTTTTGAAAAAAATCTTATCAAATTCTTAAATTTATACACACATTTTTATTAAACCCATTTATATATTTTTATATTATATTTAAAAATATTAAAATATAGTAGCATCTATTCCAAATATCAGCCGGTAAGTACTTAAAAAGATGATATTGTGGAAACAATACTTTTTTTGATTGGAATATTATTGGGTATTCTTTCAATAATCTTTATAGGTATATATACCTCTTCTTTTAATTTTTTGTAGCTATATGATTTACATTGGAGTTTATAAATTTTATATAAGGTCCTACACTTTTAACTCGTTTGTTACATGGATATTCCTATATTTACTATTCTTTATTGTGGGCTTAGTTCTCGGATATTCATATTCGTTGAATCATGTATTGGAATTTGCTTTTGGTTACTTTGGGTTATTATTTGCACTTATAATTCTATTCTTTTTACTTCGTATTGAAGAAAGAGGTCTTAATCACAAATATGCTAAGGGTATCCTTATTTCAGTTGCAATTTATTTGGTTTCATCTATTTGTTATTCTTTAAGTGTAGCTAAAATATCTTTATATGATTCTTTTTATTCCCTTATTTCTAACGTTAATATCCTTTTACTTCCGCTTTTTGTTATATATACTTTAAAAATAGAATATAATATGGCTCTGTAGAAATCCTCTAAAATAATGAATTTTCATAAATTTAAACTGAGCAGCAAGATCTGAATATACTTATCTTTTTTCAGCCTCTTTCATCTGATGTAGATAGGTTTTCTACAGAGCCAAAAAATGAGTGTATTATAAGCTGGGAATCCCTCACGGATTAAGGTCATCCAAGAGATTCCAGAGAATTTAGTTTATCTATAACAGGTAGATAAGCTGGATTCTTATCAACGGTTATTACTCTCGGCATTTGATTGTGATTTGAACCCAAAGCTTTCTTGAAGAATCTATTCGCTGCTTTTCGATTTCGTTTTGCACTTAACATGAAATCAATTGTATCTCCATTTGAGTCAACTGCTCGATAAAAATATTTCCATTTACCTTTTACTTTAATATAGGTTTCATCAACCCCCCATGGATTGTTTGTTTGTCTTAAATGCCTTCTTATCTTCTTTTCTATTTCAGGTGAATATTGATGCACCCATCTCATAATGGTTTTATGGTCGACTATCATTCCCCTTTCTGTCATTATTTCCTCTAAATTTTTATAACTCAATGCATACTTTAAGTACCATCTTACGTTTAATAAGATGATTTCTCCTGCAAAGTGTTTCCATTTAAAGGCATTTACTGGCATATCATACACTCTTAAAATCCTATTTATTTCATAGTATCGATTTAATTATTTTTTGCAACGGAACCTATAGTTTTAATTAGCAAATAATTTTCCAATATTAAAATATTTAAAAACGGTACTAATTATTTTCGTGATATATCCTACAAGTAGAGCGGAAATGATTGTTCCTTCTCCCAAGCCATTTATATTTTTAAAAGCAAGAAGTGAAATGACAACTGCAGTTAGAACCAGTGTACAATCAAACATAATTTTTATATTTCCAAACTCTTTTTTCGTTTTATTGGCAATTGTTTTCACCAAGCTGTCGGCAGGATATATGATTACGTTGGCTAAAAATTCTAAACGTACTCCTAAAGCAAGAAGGATGCAACCAAGCAACAAAAGAATGATTTGTTCAGAATAAAATTTATAATTTACGAAAGCGAATATGTTCATTCCAAAATCTATGAAGAAACCAAAAATCGGGCACACCAACACCTGAAGAAAATGTTCTTTTGGAAAATCTTTTTTTAATATCATTATTTCAAAAAGTATAAACAAGAAGCTTATTAAAAAAGTAGTTTCTCCAAATGTAAAAGGAAATATCATACTAAGTACATATGGGACACTTGAAATTGGAGAAGTCACCAAATTTGATTTTGTGATCAGGTCTACTCCGAGTCCCATTAAAAACAATCCAGCTACTAAAATAAAATATCTTATAATTATTTTAAAGTTTATCAATTCTGAGATTCTCCTAAAAATCGGCATTAAGCCCCATTTTTCATAAAGTTTGGGCTTTGTAGAAAACCTATCTAAACCAGCTTCAAGAGGCTGAAAATGAATACGTAAAACGAGATCGTATTATTCAGTTCAAGTTAATGGAGATTATTTATTGACAGTGTGCCAATTTTCTGTAAAATTACAAATTTAAAGAAGTTATCGAATCAAAAACTAGATAGTAGTAGACCAGTTTCATATATCGTGTGCAATAACTTGGCTTCAAATTTACAGCAAAATCGGGACACTGACGTTATTTCTTAGGATTTCTACAAAGCCCATTTTTTATAAATTTACTATATATTTGCTATAATACAACTAGAATTATGGAACGGAGGTTAGGATTCCCTGCAAAGTGTAGTTGTATTGGAGGAAATTACTGGATTTTTCTGACCTGTCTCTTGGTTTCCTGGTTGCAAGGGAGAACAAAAAGAAAATACTTTTAATTGTATGCTCCATGTATGACAAAATGAGCCAGAAGGAAGACAAAGTAAGGGTTAATGCCAGGGTGCCTAAATATCTGTATGACTGGGTATGCTCAGTGTATGACAACACATCTCAAGCGATAAATGAAGGACTTGAATTATTAAAAGAATCGGAAACAAAAGGATGTCATACAGGAACCGACAACGTATGTCATATTGACATACAAGAGCATACACATCAAGATGAGAAAAGAGCAAATGAACAACAAGCCAGGATAGAAGAACTGAATTCTCAGATCAAGGCCTTTTATGACCAGCTGTACAAAAATGATGAACATATTAAGACTTTGGAAGAGAGATTGAGAAGGCCCCTGATAATAACATAAAAGCTAAACTTCTGCAAAAAACGTACAAAAAGACTTCGTTCTTATTTTTGAGAAGCCTTAAAAATAATTTCGATTGAGACGGCTTTAAAAAAAGATAGAACTGTAGATATCTCACATTAGAGTACACTTTTAGAGATACCTTCTCCCGCACTAAATTTTTTAGTTTTAATCTTCTTTTGAGTTCTAGTTTTCGTTTAAATTCTAATTTTCACCAAGTTTTCCGTTTTCAGTTAATTGCTCATTCTTCAAAAATTTTTAATTCTTTTAAGTTATAATTTTTTCATCCGATGACCCTGTTATAATATCTATTTTCCCCTGTTTCAGAGTCTCATCGGCTTCAAGGATTTCCCTTAGGTATTCAAGTACATCTTCCCTGAGGGTTTCGTTTTCAAGAGCAAAATCAACTATTGATTTTACATACCCAAGCCTGTCACCGGTATCAAACCGTTTTCCTTTGAACTTACAGGCATAGATTGTCTGAGTGTTATTCAAGAGTCGGATGCCGTCAGTAAGTTGGATTTCATTTCCTACACCGGTTCCGGCCTCTTTTATGCAGTCAAAGATTTCAGGAGTGAAGACATATCGGCCTATTGCCCCCAGATTAGAAGGAGCATTTTCAGGTGCCGGTTTTTCTACAATATCTTCAAGTGTAAAGAGAGAATCGTTGAGCGGCTTCCCTTTTATAATTCCATAGCTACTTAGTTTTTCGTAAGGAACTTCTTCCACTGCAAGGGTTGACCTTCCGTACTTTTCAAAATGCTCAATGAGCTGGGCTGTGCAGGGTTTGTCATTCACAATAATATCATCCCCAAGAAGCACAGCAAATGGCTCGTCTCCTATGTGGTTTTCTCCCCTGAGAACTGCATCTCCAAGCCCGTGTGGCTCTTTCTGGCGGATATAGTGAATATCCACAAGAGAGGAAACGTCCCTGACTAGCTTAAGAAGTTCAGTATTATGCCTTTTTGCAAGATGCATCTCGAGTTCAGGAGAATCATCGAAATAATCCTCAATTGCTCTCTTGCCTCTGCCTGTAACAATGATAATATCTTCAATGCCTGAGGCTATGGCTTCCTCAACCACATAATGGATTACAGGCGTGTCAATGATAGGAAGCATTTCTTTAGGCATGGACTTGGTAGCAGGCAAGAAACGAGTCCCTAAGCCTGCCGCAGGAATGAGTGCTTTTTTGATGGTCAAGAAGGATACTCCATAAAAAATTTGAAAATCATAACTGTAAAGTTTTTAATATTTAAGGCTTAAATTATACTTTCCTTATGATTAACTTTTTCCTATCCTGACATCAAAGAATGAGAAATGACACAGAAACAATGAAGTAAGAATATAGATAAAGCTTGAAAAATAGTCAGAAAATTTCAAATAAAAACTGCTTATCTTGAAAATAGAAGATGGACAAATTTTTAGATTCTCAGGCCAAAATATTTTCCTAAAAATATCCTTGCCTAATTCCTTAAAAGATCCAGGAAAGCTTAAAAGATCCAGGAAAGCTTAAAAGAAATATAGGAACCTCAAAGAAAGTATCATAGGAACCTCAAAGAATGTATCATAGGAACCTCAAAGAAAGTATCTGGTTCCGGAAACACAACTCTTTTGCATCTGGCTTCACAGGAAGCCCTGTATGTCCTGGGGGAAAGCTTTCTACCTATCAGAAAGTCAAAATGTCGCTCCCTACGGAAATTCAATGGAGCAAGATTAAACCCAGAACAGGCCGATAAGCACCAACAAAGTAAACAGCACACTGAAAGCACCGATTATCACTTTGTTTTGATGCATCATTTTGTATTGCTGTATCATTTCATTTTGCTGCATAATAACCTTCCAGGTCATCTTCGATAGATATTTATCTGACTGCTCAATGCGCCGGAATCCACTTTCCTATGTATGAATTTTAAGAATAAAAGCGTTTTGATACATACTACTATAAGCTTGTGATTAATTTACAGTTGCATTCAAATACTAGATTTTATAAACTGGTGATGCGTACTTTTTAAAAAGGAATCTGGGGGAAGTAATGGCAAAAAGATTAAAGGTCGCAAACCCAGCCCGATGCATAGGCTGCTATTCCTGTATGATGGCCTGTGCAAGGACCTGGTATGATACCATATCTTTGAAAAATAGCCGAATTGATATTCAGACTCGTGGCGGAATCGAGACACCTTATGCCCAAATCGTCTGCCATGCCTGCATAGACCCTCCTTGCATGCGAGCCTGTCCACTGGGTGCGCTTACCAAACGCAAAGGAGGTGGGGTCAATCTGAATAAAGAAATCTGTGACGGCTGCGGGAACTGCATAGAAGCCTGCTTAATGGGAGCTATCCATCTGGATGCAGAGAAAAAAGCCGTAATCTGCAAGCATTGTGGAGTTTGCCCAAAGTTCTGTCCTCATGATGTGCTGGAAATGATTGAAGTAGAGGACAGTGGAGAAGTAAAAGTTACTGATACAGGCCCGGCTCCAGATACAAGCCCTATTAGCCCTACTGCATCCCATAAAGACCTTTACGGGGGAAAAGAACCTGGGGAGGAAAAATGACAACTGAGCAATATGCTATTGAGGGGCTTAAGAATGTACTCTATATTGACCTGACCAGCCAGAGCTACTATGTTGTGGAAAGGCGAGACCTCTATGAGAAGTATATCGGAGGCGTGGGAGTTGCCACAAGCCTCATGCTTGAGGAGTATAAAGAAGGCACAGGTCCTCTTGATCCTGAAATGCCAGTAATTCTCAGCACAGGTCCTCTGTCAGGGGTGTACCCAACCTGCACCAAGGTTGTTGCACTGTTCCGTTCCCCTCTTAACGGAGAATTGGGAGAATCCTACGCAGGCGGTCATCTTGCTATGTCAATGCGCTATTCGGGATACGAAACAATTGTTATCAAAGGGGTTTCTCAATATCCTGTTTATGTAGCAATCCATGACGACAAAGTTACCTTCAGGGATGCCTCTTCCATATGGAATCTTTCATCAGCAATTGATGTGGGAAAAATCCTGCGTGAGATTGAACCAGGAGCTGGCAGACGCAGTATTATCCGGATAGGACCTGCAGGAGAAAGGGGGGTCACATATGCAAGTGTTAATGTCGATACCTACCGTCACTTTGGGCGTTTGGGGCTTGGAGCGGTCTTTGGGGCAAAGAAACTTAAAGCTATTCTTATTTCCGGTAACCGAGAATTAAAAAGCCCTGAGCACAGTGCCTACCGAAAGACCTTCAATATGCTTTACGACTTAATTGTAAAAACAGGACTAACTGAGAAATACCATAACCTGGGCACAAGCGAAAACATCCTGGTCTTGAACGAACTTAAAGGCTTGCCTACCCGAAACCTGCAGGCAACTTCCTTCGAAGGGGCTGAATCTATCTCGGGAGAGCTCTTTGCCAAAAAATACCTTCTTAGAAGGGTTTCCTGCGCAGGCTGCCCAATTGGATGTGTCCATATAGCCATGCTAAAGCGGGCCTTCTCAAAAGCCCATGAATATGAAGCGCTGAATATTTCCTATGATTTTGAATTGATCTATGCTCTGGGCTCAAATCTGGGAGTAGCCGATCCTGAAGCTGTACTCGAGCTTATTGACGCCTGTGAAAAGGCAGGAGTTGACATAATCAGCATGGGAGTTGTACTTGCTTGGGCTACGGAGATGCAGGAACGCGGGAAAATCTCCACTGAGGAGACTCTGGGACTTAAGCTATCCTGGGGAGATAAGGCTGCATATCTCAGAGCAATAGATCTTGTAGTTCAGGCTCCAAACGACTTTTATGCAGCTCTTGGGAAGGGCGTAGTCTATGCCTCAAAAAAATACAAGGGAGATGATTTTGCAGTCCAGCTAGGAGGCCTGGAGATTCCAGGTTACCACACAGGACTTGGAAACATCGTTGGACTTGCTGTGGGCTTCCGACATTCTCATCTTGACAACGCCGGATATGCTGCAGACCAGATCACGTTTAATCGCCCGCTTTCGGATGAGGAAATTGTCGATCTTATAATTGAAGAGGAAGACCGTAGAAGTATCCTTAACTGTATGGTCCCCTGTCTTTTTGGTAGAAATGTCTACACATACGAAAACGTGATCCTGGCTCTTAAGTCTATAGGAATAGATCGAACCGATGACGATTTGAAAGCCCTCGCTAAGGATGTTTTCAGGAAGAAGTATGAGCTGAAAAAGAAATTTGGTTTTAAATTCGAAAATCTTACTCTCCCGAAAAGGTTCTTTGAAACAGCCACAACCACAGGGATGATCGAGAAAAAAAGGGTCAGGCGGGCAATAGAGATTTACAGGGAAAAGAGAGGGGTGTGAGTTAAAGAATCTTAAAATCGGATTTCAGGAGACCGTTTTTGAGAGAAACCCTCGGTAAAGAAAACACAATGGGTATTGTGAATGGAGACTGAACATTATGAACTGAATTCAAATGTTGGAATTTTCGGGTGCTGCAGGCTCACTGTTTACCGAAGCCATTTCTTCTTTTTTGCCTTCTGAAGCCTTTTGAGCCCTGGCAAATGTTTTTTCATGTGTTTTTTCCGTTTTTCCTCCGAGCAACCGGTCCATAACCTTACAGGTCACAAGGTCTCCAGCTACGTTTACTGCAGTCCTGCTCATGTCAAGAATCCTGTCCACTCCAATTATAAGCACTATCCCGCTTGCAGGGATTCCGACACTTTCAAGGATCATAGCAAGGACGACAATTCCCACGCCAGGGATCGAAGGAGTCCCTATGGAAGCTCCAACAGCCAAAATAAGCACGATAAAGAGCTGGAAAAGTCCGAGATCTATGCTGAAGACATCAGCCAGGAAAATTGTTGCTACGCCCTGATATAGCGCAGTCCCGTTCATATTCACGGTTGCGCCAAGAGGGATTACGAACTGGGAAACCGAAGGCCTTACTCCCAACTTTTCCTCTGCGGTTTTTAGAGTCAGGGGCATAACCGCAGCAGAGCTTGAAGTCGAAAAGGCAAGAAGCAGGACATCACGGATAGCTTTGAGAAATTTGAAAGGATTGTATCTGGCAACAAGAGAAACGATTAGCAGATTAAGGCACATAAGGAGCAGTAGACTTGCAAGCACTGTGCCGACGTATATAGCCATTCCCATAAGGGCGTCTATCCCGAGTTTGATTGTGAACTTTGTAAGGAGCCCAAAAACAGCAATCGGAGCAAGCGACATACTCCATTTGACCACAGTCATGCAAACAGCCTGCACCGAATTCAGAAAACTGACCATAGGGGTGGACTGGCTTTTTTCCAGAGAAACAAGGGCTACACCTATAATGGTTGCAATAATGACAACCTGAAGCATTTCTCCATTAACCATAGCTCCGAGAGGGTTTGAAGGAAGGAGCCCTCCAACAAGTGAAGAAGGGAATGTCAGAATGGAAGGGTCAAAAGCCAGATCCGTAGATACTGCCTGAACCTCCCCTCCAAGCGCACTTTCAATAAGGTCTCCGCTTATGTATTGTCCTGGGCGGATATAGAGTGCCATCCCAAGCCCTATTGCCGTTGCAATTGCTGTGGTCACTACAAAGTAAACGGCTGTTAAGAGTCCTGTCTTTTTTAACTCGTTGAGGCTCTGGCTTGAGGCTACCCCCAGGATAATCGATGCAAAAACAAGAGGAACAACAATCATCTTCAGAAGCCCTAGGAAGATATAGCCGGGAAGAGAAATCCATTCTCCTATGATTTCCGCAGAAACAGGATCGACATACCCTCCAAAGGGACCCAGAAATAGTCCTAAAAGCACCCCAAGCCCCATAGCTATTAGGATTTTCAGCCAGAGTCTCTTTTCAAGTAAATCATGTAGGTTGCGGCTTAGGTTTTTAAGAGAGTCATTCCGCCTCAGGTCCAGAGGATAATATATACGCGTAACCCCCTCAGCAATTTCCTGGCGGAGCTGCCTGGTTTCTTCTGTTATTTCGTTGGCAAACTCCCAGGGGTTAGGAATATAACGGTTATTTTTATCTTTCATGGAATCACAGGAAAAATTGTAGGAAATTTCAGGTTGTGATAGGATTCAGGTGCGCAATTCTTTTTTGAGAAATTTAGCTAACTGTATATTACTTGTTCATTAATTATATAAAAATTTAGGATAATAGACTAAAATATTTAAGCTGACACTATCTGATTAAAAGAGATTTGTAGATATTCATTTTAAATTTGAGGATATTGTACAAATTAATGATTAAACCTGACACTTAAATCCTATCTTAACTCCAAACTGTGAGACGGAAGTATGAGAGATCTTATAAAATATGGACTTTTTCTGATTGCTGCTCTTTCTTTACTGACATCAAATGCGGTAGCACTGTCCGATCCTTCAGATGGTAGTATCAAACTCGAAAATAATTATTCCTCACAGGCTGGAATCAAACCCGAGAACAACAGCTGTGAACCCATTGATATTAACATATGTATAGACTTCATACTATACAATCACGAAGAATTAATAGAGTACTCCGACACAATTGTAATAGGTACCGTTAAAGAAATACTTCCATCCAGATGGAATACCAAAGATGGGAAACATCCTGGTAAACCAACTGCTGAACTTGACTATTTTGACGACACCATTTACACTGACATTGTTATAAGTGTTGATGAATACCTAAAAACCCGTTACCATCCAGAGAGATTATTGTGAGAGTTGTCGGCGGGACAGTTGGAAGAGTTAGTGTGACTACAGATGCCGGTCCAAGTTTCAATAATTCAGAAAAGGTTTTGCTTTATCTGTGTGAGGATACTAGCCACGCTACAAAGGATATTGTCCCTAAACATTTCATAATTACGGATTTCTACCGGGGAAAGTATACATTAACCGAAGATGGGAGAGCTATAACACCTGATGAGAACACCACTCTGGACGAGTTGCTGAATACAATTAATCAAACCAACAATAAGGCAAATATTACTGAAATATTAAATAACCCTAAAATATCAAATAATCCCGAAGCATCAAATAATACAGAAAAGACGGATAAACAGGAAGTAAATTCCAGTTCCACATTGGAATCAGAAAACGTTCCGTTTATAAGCTCTTTCTGGGCACTTGCAGGCTTGGTTGGAGCAGTTCTGATTGTAAGACACAGGAATCAATAAGTTATTTTGATCTTATTAAACGGCTACTGGTTGTTCTGCTTCATTTAGAAAAGGCACTATAAGTTTATTATGAGACCTGAAGATCAAAGCAGTCTGGAGAGGAAGTAGAAAAGTGAGTGCTTATAGTTATGGTATTCTTTTGTTCAGGTTCAGGAAAGAGAGACTCGAAGTAATGCTAGTTCATCCAGGTGGACCATTTTGGGCAAAGAAAGATTATGGAGTATGGTCGATACCTAAAGGGTTACCCGAAGAGCATGAAAAACCCCTGGACACGGCAAAGCGAGAGTTTAAAGAAGAAACAGGTTTTGATGTTGACGGCAAGTTTATTGATTTGGGAGAATTAAATCAATCAAGCAAGAAGATAGTACATGTATGGGCTCTTGAAAAAGATCTGGACGTGGCAAGTGTTGTAAGTAATACATTTACGCTTGAGTGGCCAAAAAACTCCGGGAAAGTAAAGGAGTATCCTGAAGTCGACAAAGCAGGTTGGTTTGATCTTGAGCTAGCTAAGAAAAAAATACGAAAAGAGCAGATAGGTTTTATTGATAGACTCGTGGGTATTATAAACTACTCTCAGAAGGAAAAGCACTTAGAAAAGGAAAAAAGATACAGACAAACCACACTATTTTAAACGTTGACCAGAAGTTGCATTCAGACTTCTCTCAATCTAAATTTATAGATTTTCGGTTAGGACGCCAGCTTAAATATATAGTTTTTTGGACATCTTTCTCATCTCTCGCCCAAATTTTTATCTAATTATGAGTAATTCATTACTAGTTATCCAAACCTCCAATAAGGTCTGTTAATAAGGTCTGTTCTCTAAACTAATTCCTGAGTATATATTTATCATAAAAGAATCCTTAATTATACATTAGGGAATGGGAAATCTTAATTATACATTAGGGAATGGGAAATATAAAAGCCTTAAAGAAAGACAAAAGCGCAGACTCAATGATTATTTTTGTAATCGTTGTTAGCGTGCTAATGATGTGGCTCGCTTATACCCTGCTCTCATGAATTCACTTATGAGGACATTCGCGGGTTTGAACCCCACCTCTCACTAAATTTACGGGTAATAGGCACCTTGAATTTTTATAAGCTCGTGCAAATTTATGAGGATGTCTTATTTTTAAACTGACCTGCTGAAAAAAACACTTTCTCTTTTTGTGTTATTTACCTGAAAATAGATGGTTTTTTGTAACTAAGAATTTTTAAGACTTATAATGAAAACTTGAAAATAATATTTATTTACACTATGTTAAAAATAATATACATTGTGAAACATATTTTGGGAGACATTTCAGGTTCTATGTAGTCATCGGGTGTCAGACTCCTCAAAAGATTAGTGTGTAAAGTTGAGGCTAAAAATGAGGAGTTTTTTGAGGATATTTGTTTGGGATTATTGATTGCGGTTCTAAGCAAAAAGAAAACAAAAAACGCCTCTATAAAATATAAAATATAAAATTAAATAAATTTTTAACTTTTTAAAATTTATTTAATAACAATAGTTTTGTGGACCCACAACTTTCCATTATAACCAGTGCACTTGATAGTCAGACAACTAATATAATAACCAGTCTTTTTATACTTGTGCACCGGATTTTTTAGTGCTGGAGTAATTTTTGTTCCTTCGAGATAGGTTCCATCTCCAAAGTCCCATCTGATATATGTTTCTTTACCTTTTGATAGGTCCTTGAATTGTACTATTCGCGGATCAGTACTCGAAGCAGCTATCGCCGTATAATCAATATAATTACCCCCACCGGATAAGCGTTGTGTAGCTGGAGGAGTTCCTGCACCAAGGGGGGTTTTGTATACGTTAATTGATGCCGAGGCTGCTGTAGACAATAAAGTTAGTATCATTAATACGGTGAAAAAAGATACTGTAATTTTCCATATAGACTTTCTATTATTTTTCATTTTTTTCTTTCCTTTCTCTTTTCGTCTTCTCTGTTCTTCTTTAGTTTGATAGAATCACGGTAATAAAAAATTACAGGAGAGATATATATAAGAATACTTATTTTTAGGATATTAAATAAAAAACGTGATGCGAATTTAAAGCTTGATAAAGCTTTGTCTTTTTATCTAAAACTATATAACACTACAAATTCATCCAATACTGTTTCTAATTATTCCTAAAATCTATCTAATGATTATGAGAAGGTTATATAATACTGGATCTTAAGATTACTCTTTATTTGTAGTAAGATTCGGCGAAACCTCCGCAATTTACTAAAACTCCATTTATTTCAGGCCTGAGGTCTAAATCTCTATGAAGATTCAATAAATAGTGCATAGCAGGTAGCACATAAGTTAGATCTTGGGCAATTCCAACCAATTTTAGTAAAGGAGAACGACTATGTAGAAAACAAAGTCGAAGTTGAAATTAGATAGTGGATTACCTGGATACGTAATACAACCATAATAAAAAGTTAAGAAAGCAAAACAGTTTTGGGATAAAACATCTAATCTAATCCAATCTAACCTAATCTAATCTAACCTAATTTAACCTAATCTAGTCTAATCTGCCGAATATAGATTCTAAAAAAGATTGAAAAGGAAAAGAATAATTATCTGCGCTTTACTGCTTTCTGTGCCGCTTTTTGTGCTGATTTCTCAGCGGCTTTCTGTGCTGCACGCTCAGCTTTACCTTTTGATTCCTTCTTCGCATTCTGTTCTTTTTGTGATTTAATTCTATCAATAATTGAGGTTTTTGCAGGCGAAGGTGTTCTCATTTTCTCTCTTTTTGCATCGTCTATATCTTTTTTAGATTCTTTTTTGGTTTCAGTTTCTTCTTTGCCTAAGATCTTTCTCAATATGCCCACTTTCTGACCCTCCTTTGCTTCCTTATAATACGTAATTACATGTTTATTAGCTCATTCTTTAATTCATCCGGGGAAATTGTGCCTGCACCAGCCAAAAACGGAAATCTTTTCATCTGGAAGGAGGTCAAGTATGAGGGACTGAGAAGGACAAAAAGCCTTGAAGTGCCCGCAATAAAGGCTGGACAACATTTGCTTTCTGCACTTGCGGATCCTGCACTTTTTAAGATCACAATAAAGGTTATTCGATAATAGTCAGCTCTGGTTATCTGAGCTTCTTATTATACGCCTCGACGAATTTTGTCTTTAACAAGATAGAAGAGACCTCCATAGGAAAATAATGTGAGTATTGGGAATATGAACAACCCTTCTTTGACCACCTCAATATCTCCATTCAAGACTTGAACTACAGCCATCATGTCAACAGCAGTTCCAATGGTAATGAAGAACCCGAAGAATAAGAGCAGTATTGAATATGCCTTTTTTGGTTTTGAAAGCATCAGGGATAGCGCTAGAAAGCCCAGGGGAATACTTATTCCAAGGTCAAGATACCTGATGGTCCAGAAGGCGGTTGGAGCTGCTTTGTATGAACCATCTGGAAGGTCTCCAGAATTTATAACTTGCTGGATTTGAGACATCCACACAACTGCAAAGAGCAAGAAGAATATGGTCATTAGACCCACGTAAATTCGTAGAGCTCTTGGTTTGAAGTCAGGAGCATCTGCTTCGGTAAACATAGATAGGCTACCTAAAAGCAGGATGAGCCCGCCTATTATAAGGATTCCGAAAAGCCACCAGTAATTCTCAACATTGCCGCTGTAGGCTGAATTGCTCCATTCCTGGCCAATCCCAATGGAAAGCCCTGTGTACATTAATGTTATTGGTGTAAGTATCAAAAGGTATTTTGAGCCGGCCCTTCTGATAAGACATAGAATTCCGCCAATTAGCAGTATCGGTGCAATCAGTACTAGATTCGTAAGATCCTGCCCTGCAATCTGCCATATGCCAGATTGAGAGGTTCTATACTGTATTATTTCCTGACCATTGGGTCCAAGAAAAACGATTAAAACCAGAGTCGCTGCGCAGATGATTGCAGTTACTCCAATTATATACCAAGGAATTAAGCACTCATGCGCTAATTCGCTTCTTGTTTCACATTGCTTTTTAAGAAAAGAAGTCATGTTTTATGATAAAATTTCCACATTTATATAGTTCTCTCTTTGTTTAGTTATTCAGAGAAGGTTCTTAGTTTCTTTTTTAATCTGTAATTTACAGTTATCCCCAATGAAAAATATAGCTAAAGGAAAGCTTTTGAAAGGTACAGAATCCTTTTAAAAGAGAGACTTTCGAGGATAAGGTTGCTTACTTTAAAAAATCATTATTATATAACGCAAAATAAATTACAAGGTTTTATATTCTACTCTCTTGATATCTGGGTATATAGAAGAAAATGAGGGTGTTTCTCTGGATAGCCAGGCTGTGGAGCTGACTGGAATAAATGAAAATGTTTTTTGCCGATCCTGCGGGAAGTCGATCAGATCAGATGCCGAAATTTGTCCGCATTGTGGAGTGAGACAGAAAAAAAGTGTTCAGTCTCTCTCCCCAAAAAACCCTGGTTTTGCGGCGGTAGCTTCGTTCCTGTTTGCGGGGTTAGGACAAATCTACAATGGTGAATTTGTAAAGGGATTTTTATTCATAGTTGTCCAGATAATTAATTTTCTACTAATATTTATTGTTATAGGGTGGATTACGTACCCGATAGTTTGGGCAATCGGGATTTACGATGCCTATAAGACTGCTGAAAAGATCAATGCAAGAATCGCAGAAGCCTGAATTGGATTCTTTTTTATATTTATTTATCTTAACATATTTAGTTAAGGAGTTGAAGATAGTTTTGAACTAAGTTCAATCAAAATATGTGTTTTAGCAACGCGTATCTATATTGGTTACCGTTTATATTTCGGGGACTACAGGCTGTTTTTCCTTCAACTTTTGTCTCCATGTCTCCATCTTTCTGCTTTTTCAGCAGGGCCGCCAGACAAGCTGGCGGAGGCGCTTATACATCCTGTTAATTGGAATGCGGTTTCCGGGGTCAAATAAAATATCTATCTGGCTGGCGAGCCGGTTCTGTCCTGCAAGGTGCAGAAGAGAAAAGCAAAAGATTCCTGCCTCTTGATGTTCTGAATAATCTCAATCAACTGGTAAGATACCGACAGTGCAGAAAACCATCAATGGTCAGGAATCACCAAATTATTTTTGCCTAATAATATTTTTGACCCGCCTGTCCCATTCTGTAGACTCAAAAAGTTCCTTCAGTTCAGAAGAATCATCGATGAAGCAGAAGCCCCAGTATACCGCAGGCAGAAACTCCCGTTTCCATTGATCTTTCTTCTTTTTGTCGAGGAACTGGTAGGTTTCCGAAGATGAAAGTCGGCTTACGAACCCAAGAACCTTTACAAGCTCAGGGAGCGTCTTCTGGGCAGAACCGAGTTTCAGGCATTTAAGTCTGTGTTTGTCTATTTTTCGGAGGTCGGGCTCAAACCCGAGGGTTTTTAAGATTCGGTTTTTCTCGGGTATGGAAAGGTGTCCGCCGTTGTACTTGAGAGAATTCAGAGCCTGAAGTTTCAGCAGCCATTCGACTTCTCCGAAAACCTTGGGTTTGTGCTGCCTTGAAACGTCCCCTAGCCTGCGGTCTTCATAGGCTTCTCGCTTGAGCTTATTTATATGGGCTGCAAGCTCTGCAAGCTCTTCCGCATCTCTGAGTTCTCTGACCCTGAATCTCAGGGTAGCCCGCATGAGTTCCCGTTTCTCCCGTTCAAAAGCTCCGACATCTTTCTCTTCGGTCAGCGCAAGCAGGCGTGAGAAATATTTTACCCTTATAGAAGTCGGAGGAAGTCTTACAGGTATTTCCCGAATCTGAGACCCTTTTCCTTTTCCTTTCCCATTTCTCTGGAGTCCAAGTTCCACCTTCTTAATCTCGATCTTTCCTTCCTCAATCGCCCTGGCTGCATCCCCTTCTGAGAAAAGTTCTTCAAGGCGGATCTCAGGCTGGAGCATCTGGACCTGGTCAACCTTTTCCCCTGAGAAAACACCTTCTCCGAAGCGCTGGTAGAGAGAGTCAATACTGTCCGAAATCTCAAAAATATTCCCCTGCTGCTTTCCTGATACTGGAGAAAGCCTGGTCACCCGTCCGACCTGCTGTTCAAAGAGCCGCATGCTCAGGGTAGGGCGCAGCAAAATAAGAGATTCAAGCCCCGGAAAATCAAAGCCTTCAATCAGCATGCCTACGGTACACAGTACGTAAGGAGCCTTTCCTATCTCCCTGAAAGCTGCAAGAATGGCTTTTTGTTCATCTTTAGGCAGCTCGGAGCTTATAAAAACCGTATCTCTGAACTCCCCTTCAGGAGTATAATTCTCAAAATCCACGGGAAGGACAGGCTCTGGATCCTTTTCTAATTCCTTAGCCGAAATTTCCCCATTGAAAACCGAGGAGGTAAGCTTTGCATGGAAAGCGTTGATTTCTTTGCCACTTGCCCCTGTCCCATAGACACGTTTCCTGACAGGAGCGCAAAAGACAAGTGTTTTGGCACGCTTCTGTTTTACCATAGAGTTGTATACGTCTTTTGCAAGCTGGGTCCTTTGGATTACTTTTTTCAACTTATCGACAGTGCTGCAGTCAAGGAAGAGATCCTGTTTATCAAGCTCGTCAAGCCCTTTTTCAAAGTCAAAAATCTCAAAGATATCTTCCGAGCTTTCGGCAATTGTATATTTAAGGGGTGCAAGTTCGTTATCCAGGATACACTCAGGAAGGGTTTTTGTGTAGATCTCTCTCATATCCCCTGCAATTTCATCCACGAACTTGACATTCCCGACAACACCCTGGAACGGGGTTGCAGTCATTCCCAGAATTCTTGTGCTTTCCCTGAACTCATTGAGAAAATCATTACCCCGATTATTGATGAAATTGTGGATCTCATCAACGATTACAAGGTCGGTAAATTCAAAAATCAGGTCTTTAATCTCCGAGCTCTGCTTTCCTAGTACAGTCTGCAGAGAGGCAAAAAGCACAAAACCTTTGTCCTTTCTCTGTCCATGGGCTCTCAAAGTTGTAGCAAGCTCTTTTCTATCCACCCTCTGTGCGGACGAGAGAAGCGCGCTGTTGGGAAAAAGGGGTTGGTTTTTCTTCCTGTCGTAATAAGTCTGGCTAAGAAGAGGATTATTTTTCGAGACCAGGAAAAGCACAAGTCTTCCTTCATCGTAATACTTTTTCATTATATGTTTCGAAAGAAAGGTCTTCCCCCAGCCTGTAGGAACCTTGATATAGCCTCTCTGATTTTTTTCAAAATATTTTAGAATATCCTTAAAGATTTTCTTTTTATCTTCCCTCAAAGGCTCAAGCTCGACGGTTTCCATACCGGCGGTTATCTCTTTTGAATCTATCATTAGTAACTGTCCTTACGCTTTTCACTATAATATTTTTTAAATATGATGATTTTTTAAATATAATATTTTAAATAATGATTAAAGCCAGAAAGTATCTTTCAAAGATGTTTCTGGGAAACTGGTATAGCCACGCAACAGGAAATGCTGCATGCAACTATAAACCTGATAAGAAGTAACTCCCCGTAACTTACAAGTAATAATAAAATTTCAGTCCAGAAAAACTTAGGTTAGAATCTTTTAGTCTAGAAACGGAGAAGAATAATCCAAGAATTATTTTTATTTAGAATTATTTTTATTTAAAAGGGTTCCCTTTTAAGCAATTAGAATTACGTCAATATATATTTTATGCCAAAAAGCCAGAGGAAAGAAGCAATAAGGATTTTTGCTTCCTTCAGCAACTTCCTAAAAACCATTCCTAAAAGCTTATTTGAAAGAGTTAAGAGGATTGAAAGGTTTTAGAAGAACTTTGGCCTTGCAGAGAGATATTTTGCAAGTGGCAGTTTTCTGTACGGTTTTCCTGCAATCTCACCTCTTACCCTAGTGTTCAGGTCTTCCGGTGTAATTTGCACTTTTTTCGGCTTATTCTGCCCAGATTCTTCCCTAATAGTTACGTTAATGGTGCCTTCCTCGAGTTCTTTATCTCCAATGACCACCACGTAAGGAACCCATTCCCTGCCTGCTTCCCTGACTTTCTTTCCTATTGACAGGTCACGGTCATCAATATCAACCCTGCAGTCCAGTTTCTGGGAAACCCCTTCGGCAAAGTCAATGTGTTTTTCTGAGATAGGCACAATTCTAACCTGAGTAGGAGAAAGCCATACAGGCAGCATTGGGACCTTTCCTTCTTCGGTCTCCATTGCAGCTTTTTCGAGAAGGGCGTAAATACAGCGTTCGATTGCGCCGCTCGGAGAGCAGTGAAGCACGGTAGGTCTTTCCAGTTTACCATCTGGATTTACATAAGAAATGTCGTATCTTTCGGCGTTTTCGACATCAATCTGGACCGTAGAAAGTGCACTTGCCTTTTCAAGGGCATCTACAAAGTTAAATTCGAACTTGAGCACGAAGTAGAAGAAACGGGTATCCCACATCTCTACAAGCACGGGTTTGTTGACGGTCTTTGCCATATTGACAACGAGCTCTTTATTCGACTCGTAAAAGTCCCTGGTAAAGCGGATGGCAACCTCATAATCGTTAATATGGATTCCCATATTTTCAAGCACATCAATGCAAAGATCATATTGCTGTTTGAACTGGTCCACAGCCTGGTCCATATCCTTGCAAAGGGTATGCATATCAGGCATGGTAAAAGCCCGAAGCCTTCTCAAGCCCACAAGTTCTCCCCGCTGCTCCTTCCTGAAACTGTAGCGAGTCATTTCGATCATCCTAAGAGGCAGGTTCTTGTAGGAGATCGTCATGTCATGGTTCATAAGGAACTGCCCGAAACAGGCTGCAAAACGCAGGAACATCTGCCGCTTGTCCGACTCAATGGAATACTGCCTTGCAGGGAACCTGTCTAGGTATTTTTTCAGGGTCGGATGGTTCATGTCGTACATAAGAGGAGTTTCGACTTCCATTGCCCCGAAATTCGTTGTGACATCAAGCACATAATTCTCAAGGAGGGATTTTACAAGCCTGCCTTTGGGATAGTAGCGCATATTCCCGGAATCAGACCCTGGCTCATAGTCTGCAAGCTCAAGCCTTCGCATAAGCTCTACATGAGGAGGAGCTCGTTCAACAGCCCTGCTTTTGGAGATTTCGTAGTTTACAAATTGCTGAAGTTTGGGGTAAGGCGTCAGGTCAAAACTCTCAACTTCATGAAGTTCTCCGTCAGGGGTAAGGATGCGCCAGTAAGATTTTGCAGTTCCTTCGGCTTTGAGAGCTTCAGAAACAACCTCTTCTTTTTCCCCAGATGCTTCTGCCCTGTCTACTGGCTTTGCTGCCGATTCTGGACGGATGCTTCTGGAAAGTTCGGAAAGCGGATGCCCTTTACAGCTTATACTGAAGGCCTTATACCATCCAAAAGGAGCGCGTTTTACCTCATACTTACCAGAAAGTGCAGTCTCTATTCCTTTCATTACCTGCACAGCAACTTTTGGAGAAGAGAGGTCAGAACTTAAGTGAGCATAAGGGTAGAGCATTATACGGTCGGTTTTTACCTGGGCAGCTACCTTTTCGATTTCGAATACCGTCTTTTCTATAGTTTCCTCAGGATTTGCCTCATCTACACTTTCCACAGCCATAAAAGCGGCAAGTGCTTCATCAAGCCTGCCGGACGTTAAGGACTCTTCGATTTTTTCGGCAACTGGTGTTTGTTTTTTGGTTTCGTATTCAATATAATCAGAGTGAATGAGCAATAACTGCATTCTATCACCTGTTTTATCGCTGGATTTTAATCCGAATTAGCTTCGGTTCTCTGAATCAGATAATTGATTTATTTAAGACGGTTTGCAGTCTGTACCCGTCAGTAGAGCTTGATTAAAGGAAGTAAAGAAGGATCTATGGAAGGACTATGACAGTCCTAATATCCTTCAATGATATAAAACAATCCCTTTCGATTGATTTTTTAATGTATACCTTGAAAACTCTAAGGTCTCAGATCACTCTCAGTTAATTTTCGGAGACTAATTCTGGAAATTATTTCTCATTCAGTCTCCAATTCAGTTTTGTAGGAATATTCCTGGTTTTTGAGATCCACGCAGGTTTCAGGAATGTCGGAATGAATCTGTTCCTGATAAACTCTATAAGCCGCAACCAGAGCTCCAAGGAGAATGGGAGCTGCAAAAAAACCTGCAATTCCACCGACAAAAGCTCCGCCAAGGAAAGCAAGAATGAGCAGCATCGGATGAATTTTGGATCTCATGCCGGCCAAGTAGGGTTTGAGAATCAGTTCAGGAGGGCCGTAAATTACAAGAGAAGAAACCACAAAGAAAAAAGCTGCACTTTCAAATCCGCTCTGGAGGTAACGCACTAAAGCCAGAGGTACAAGCACCATATACCCGGCAAAAAGAGGGATCACCGAAGCTATGAAGATAAGGGTTGCAAGTGCCAGTGCATGGGAAAAACCGAAAGCGTAGAATACAAAAACTGAAGTCACGCTTACTATAAGGGAAGAGTAGGCTGTACCAATGAAAATTCCCTTAAGTATCATATCAAGGTGACTCGCGTAACTGTTTACAATTCCCTTATACTCTTTCGGTATCACGCCAAGAAAAGCGCAGTAAAGCCTATCCCCGTCTGCAAGTATATAAAAACAGAAGATGATCGAAATTATAAAATTAACAACAAACAGACCGACTCCCCGGGCATATGAAAAAAGCCCTATGCTGCCTAATGCAGGAAGTAAAGAGGTAAAAAGGTCCCAGATGGCAGAATTAATTTTTTCCAGAATTACTTCTGGAATACTCAGGGCGTTTATGAAATGAAGAATTGCTGCCGTAAAAGCCGTCTGATTTTCAACAATTAAGGAGATCTGGTTAAGGATTTCAAGAATACCTGCTCCAACAATGAAGACTATAGGGACGAATATGAACAGGCTGGCAATTAGAGCCCCGATTTTTCTATGCTTTTTGAATTTAATCTGAATAGGCCTGGCAATATAAGCAAACACTATGCCCAGTACGATCCCATCTGCCAGAGGCAGCATGATTATAATAGAAAAGTACAAAAGCAGTGCTACCGCCAAGGCAGCTCCGATTTTCCAGCGACTGGCAATTAGCTGGCTTACTCCGTCAGGGGTTTGGCTCAATCTCATTTTTCAATTCCGTTTGGATGGATAATTTTGGGTAGGTAAATAATAATAGTAATAATAATAGTAAATTAACAAATTTAAATCGAATTTATTTAGGAAAATGTAGAAATGAAACATCTAAGATTTAATTAGAGAATGTAATGTCTAAATATAATTAGAAACTATTTAAAAATATCATAGAAAAGAGAGATCCAGATCTTTGGTTTTTTATACCTTTAGCCTTTTATCCAGGTCAGGCACAAATTTATTAGGCATCTGGAGGTGTTTTTTGTTTTACTTTCTATTCTTCTGACATTATTCATCATGGTTTATAAAATTCACAAAGCTTAAAAAAGTTTCTATAGTTATGAGTCGTATTTATTGATGTATTCAATCTGTATGGCTGGATGTGGAGGGAGAAAGGATGAATAGTAAAAATAGAATATTAGTGCTGTGTATTGCTATAGCATTGAGTCTATGTTTGATACCTTCAGCAATAGCTTCGACCGAAGAACAGCAAACCAACCTAACTAAAGATGCTGCTCAGCTAAAGATAGAAGCTTTGGAGGCTGAGCTAGGTGAAGAAGGAATGAAGAAAGTTGCAGACTATTTGGAGCTGCAAGCTTCTTTGCCGGGTGTTGTGAAGGCATCTCCTTATAGTGGGATTGCTTTTGCCGCGACTGATAATGAGAGTCAGGTTGCTTATTTCACTGCGATTGATGAATCTGATCTTGAGAAGAAGGATAAAGAAAAGTTAAAAGATGATCTGCAGGATATCTGGGATAGGTATCCAGATAAGTTTGTGGCTGCAGATAATCTTGTGCTGCATGATGTGGATAAGATTATGGAGAAACGTTTTATTGTGAGTGTTAATCTTAGTGAACTCAGAGTTGATCTTCCGAATAACGGTGCTGTAAGTATTTTCGGGAGTTCTGGAATTATGTGGGCAGGCAATCCTCATCCAGATTTTGCTTATTATGCTTATGATGGGCATGCTTATCGTAGTTATGTCCAAGATGCATCTGAAAATCCAGACAATAGTGGCTTTGATAGATGTAATGAGTTTGCTAACAGCGCGATCTCCGCAAAAAATAATAGAGATCAAGCAACTGCTCATCAGAATTTTAGATACTCAAGTCACTATTTGTCGGATAGTCTCCCACATCTACAACTCCTAACACAGATCCTAACCCAAAAAAAAGTGACGGGCATACATATAGGAACTTAATGATACAACCACATGTTTTGGTCATTTATACCTTTAGCCTTTTATCTAGGTCAATACCTTCAGCCTTTTATCTAGGTCAATACCTTTAGCCTTTTATCTAGGTCAGGTACGAATTTATCAAATACCGGATCACCACATAGGATTCCATGCATTTTCTGCACCGATACAGACTTCGCTTACATGAAGTGCTTTTCCCTCTTGAGAGACTGTTCAATTCACGCATCAAGCACTACAAGACTGTCTTTTCTACTACTGAAGGAAACATAGACAGGCAGGTCTTGGTATTCGTTCCTGGAAATAATCTCGGAATAATGTTGATAGCATATTTTCCAAGCGCCAGGAGGGTTTTTTGATTTACTTCTCATTCTTCTGGCTTTATTCGTCATGTTTTATGAAATTGACATGATATATGAAATTGACGTGACATATAGGAAAATTTTTTATAGTTACGAATCGTTTTAATTGGTACATTCAATTTGTATAGTTGGTTTTCCAATAGTGTTTTTGAAACATATTAAAACAACCTAAACTCTAAATGGAACTCGGTAAAGATTGAATGCTATCGTTTTTTGGTCTCTATTCACACATCCACCTTTAATTCCTGCAAAAAAGTTCAATAAATTTACGTTAAATTAATAACGTAAAAATTGTGAAAACTGAAATTTTACTGCAGAAAGATGGTTTAAAAACAACACTAAAACAAGATTATTAGAAAAAAAGATTATTGATAATAGGTAAATTTTTCAATTCATTATAAATTTATAATAAGTAAACTCGACACTACTTTAGAGCAAAAGTAAACGGTAATCTAAATGAATTTTATTGACCGATTCATCTTAAAAGTTAAGAAGATAATGCCTTTAGAGGCTCTTCTTTTCTTTCTGCATTATGTATGGTTTGCTGTTTTTGTTTTAACAATCTTTGGAGATATAATCGCCTTGGTTATGACGCCAGGATTGTTTATTCTGTTTTTTATACCGATAGTCTCTATTGGACAGAATATTGTTCAGAGCAGGAAGGATGTCAGAAAGATTTCATGCTGTGTACCTTTATTAATTGCTGGTGCGTATCAGACTATAACAACTGTGGCTGGATATACTAGAGTTATGATCTATGGATCTCATCATGATTCGTTGCTTTATACCTTGCTCTTTCCGATTCAGAAAATAGTGGAAACTGTAATCTATCCTATAACTGATAAAATATTTTACTTGGGGTCTCCGTATAACCAGCTGCCTAGTACTATGTTCTTTGTTGTCATTCTTCCGGCTAGTCTGTTCATTTACTTACTGCCTTCGGTAGATTATGACAGGACAAAAATTACAAAAGAGATGAAATTAATTGCTTTATTACCACTTCTTTGTATTGCTATTCCGATAATTGTGCAGACAGTTAAGATGAGGCTGGGATTAATCGATGAGCTTATGATTCAATCTTTCTGGTCTAGGACTTTCTGGTCTATGATCGTCTTAGACATAGGACAGATGGGATTCTTCCTGCTACTGCCTATACTAGGTATCTTGTATATAGTGCACTATCATAGGGTGGTTAGGTAGAGTAGTTAGAACTTCTACGGAAAAATTCTAAGATTAGTTGGCTAATTAAAAAACACTAAACCAATCACAGAGTTGAATTGCTTGATTTTGTACTTCAAGTGCATAAGTCCTATAAATATAATCAGGAACTTTTTGAAAAAATACTGTAGAAGTTAATATCTAGGCTCTTGGTCATTTTATACTTTTAGCCTTTTATTCAGGTCAGGCACAAGTTTATCAAAATACCGGGTTACCACGCAGGACTCTGCACATTTTCCACATCTGATACAGGCTTCGTTTACGCACGGTATTTTTCCTTCTAGAGAGATTGCTCCGACCGAACAGGCTTTTACACAGATCCCACAGCCGGTACAACGAGAAAGCCTTATAAATTGTTTTGCAGCCTCCTTAAAGAGCGAAACTGCTTTTTCCTTTGTTTCCGAACTTACAAGCAGATTCCCATTCGAAAAAAACTTTACAGTTCCGGTTTCGGTTTTAACCAGCAACATTCCAAGATCTTCCGCATAAACTGTGTTTCCCAGTACATTGAGGAAGCTTGCAACTTCTTTTTCCCTGATGCCTTTAACTCCTGCTTCTATTGAAAAACCGCCTGCTCGACAGGGGGAGATTCCGGACACGACTTCAATTTCAAAGTCTTCAGCATCATCTCTCGCAAGCAGGGAAATTCCTAGCTTCTCAGACAGCCTGAGCATTTTAGGAGGCAGTTCCTTCCAGCGCCAGAACCCATGTTCTACGAATTCCTCGGAAAGCCCCCGGGTTTTCGCCCATTCCAGCAGGAAGGCATTCCACTTCGTGTACATTTCAGGGTGTAGCTCTTTTACTCTGGTGTATTCGGCAGCAAGGGCAGATGGGCAGAGCCAGCAACCTACTCTTTCAAAGCCAAGGTCATAGAGAGGATTGTAGGAAAGCTTTCTCCAATGTATATAGAGCCAGACCTCAATTTCCTTCCAATCCCTGATTGGGAAAATATTGAGCTGGGCAGGGACAAAGGGATTTGTCTCGCTTGCTGCAATCTTTGCCCTTGAGAATGACTCGTGCTTTCGCTTACCGTCGATTGTCAGATAAGACACATTGCTGGCTCCTTTTCGAGAGTAAGTTTCTGTCCCTGTATCAAGATCTCCTGCGTTTGCCAGCTTGCAGACTTTGCAGCACCAGCGGAAGTCTTTTGCAGGGGGGCCGAATTTTCCTACCTGATCCCAGAAAGAGGAACCTGCATTTGCTTCCCTGAGGGGAATTTCTCTTTCCCTGCAAAAGTTTCGTACAAACTCAACAGTTTCCGGAAATTCGATTCCAGTGTTCAGGAAGAAAGCTTTAAGTTCCCTTTGTTTAAGGGAGGCCTGAGCTAGGTCAAGCACTACCAGGCTGTCTTTTCCTCCGCTAAAGGATACATAAACAGGCAGATTTTGGAATTCTTTCCTGGAAACAATCCCGCGAATGGTGTTGATTGCATTTTTTCCAAGCACCTGGAGATGTTTTTTGTTAGCTTCTATGCATGCCCCAAGATCAGGAGTTTCAGGATGAAGCGATATTTTACTACTGTCAACCTTCCTGACCCTGAGAATTTTTATCCCAGCTCCGGTTGAAGATTCCAGTTCAATCCGGCTCTCGAGTTCAGGCAAGATTTTCAGGTTCTGAAAGTCTGCGCCTTCAATATAAGAAACTCCATATCCTGTCAGGCTGCCTGCAGTAACAAGCACGAAGTCTCCTGTTTTTATATTGCTATCAAATGTTTCAACTGATCCTGCAGCCACACTTTTTCCATTAAGGTGCTTATTTGTTTTTTTAAGTTTGACTTTCCTGCCTTCAACATGTTCTAGGAGAATTTTTGCTCCTTGGAGAGAAGGCTCAAAACTATAATCCATTTTCGAAAGCTCAAACCTTAGAACCCCGAAAATGAAACCATCTACAAGCACCTCATCCGTTTTATCCTCGCCAGGGATTTTATTAAGAAGAATGAGCCTCTTACCAAGAGGATTGTAGCCAAAAGTCAAATTAAGCTGCCTGTCCAGGATTTCCCGCTCGTAAGGAGAACAAAAGCGGACGTCTGCAGGCTGAGAGAGCTGAAGGACTTCTCCTCGGCTGCCGCATCTCCCACATTCTTCCCCTATAAGGGGAAGATTGCACTTTCTGCACCAGAAAATTTGATCGTCTTCATACTCATAACGCTTGGAGTTCTTTTTCTTCTGGAAATCGAGATCCTGACTTTTCTCATCCTGATTTTTCTCATAGCCAAAGATCTTGCCAGAGACTCGCTTTCTCTCAAAAGACATTCTTTTAGAAGACCATCCTTTGGAAAACATTTCTTTAGATGGCTTTTCTTCAAAGCCTGTGGATTTGTTTTCTACGCTGTTTTTCGAGGTCTGAGAATGCTTTTTTGGAGTCTGAGAATGCTTTCTATCTAAAGTCAGGGAAGCTCTATTCTCTGAAGTCCGGGGTTTTTTTCTATTCTGGTTACTTTTTTCTGTTTTCTGTGAATTCGAAGCCTGGATTTTTTCTTTTTTCTGCCGCATAGAAAAGCCTGGTTGTGGTTCGAGGAAATAGTTAAGTATCTGATCAATCAGTTTTATAGTTCAGTTTCATGGTGAATAAATTTATCAATATATTAAGATTTTGAAGCGGGGAAAGTTTTTTGGATCTAAAGAAATCCACCGTTAGTTTAAACAATAACAAAGATTAAAAACGAGCTCAAAGCCTCAACAAAGAATCATTCAATCGATAAAGAAACTATTTTAATCAACAAAGGCTCATTATTAGGAGTGAGTATTACTTTATTCATATATAAAAATTGATATTTTAATTAAAAATAAGAAGTAAGTAAGTAAGTAAGTAAGTAAGCTTCTTGCTATGCAAGGGCTTATTCTCGAAGAAAATTTTGAAGTTAATCTTGAAGGTAATAAGGTATGAAGTACGACGTTGTTGTGGTTGGAGCCGGTCCAGTGGGATCTACCGCAGCTCGCTACGCAGCCTTAAACGGGGCGAAGGTTCTCCTGATTGAAGAACATGCTTCCATAGGGTCACCTGTAGGCTGTACAGGGCTTTTGAGCACCAGAGCGGTTGCAGAGTGCGAACTCAAGCCTTCAGACTATTTTGTGTTCAACTCAGTTCGCGGGGCTTTTGTACATTCTCCAGACGGGCAATGCCTGCCAATTGATGGAAAGCAGACCAAAGCATATGTTGTCTCACGGAAAAACTTTGACCGCGCCCTGGCGGTAATGGCTGTAGAAGAAGGCGTGGAGCTTTCTCTCAGAACAAGAGCTGTAGGACTCGAAAAAACGAATCCTGAAACCAGTAAGGAAGGGAAAAAAAGGGAAGAGCAGAAAAGTTCCCAGATAAAATTAAGGATACTCAGGAACGGCAAGCCCGAAACAATCTGCACATCCGCTATAATAGGGGCAGACGGCGTAAAAAGCCAGATAGCCAGTTATGCAGGGCTTGGAAAACCTGCCCGCGTACTTCCAGGTATCCAGATTGAAGCCCCCTATGCCTCGGATAACAGCGACTTTGTAGAACTTTTTCCTGGCTCTTTTGCTCCTGGTTTTTTTGCCTGGGCGGTGCCTGTTGACGAAAAGGTTTCAAGGATAGGACTTGCTCTTGAACCCGGGCTTGCCTGGAAAGGCGGGCAGGAAGACTCTTCTCCCCTTTCTTACCTTAATAAGCTTCTCCACTCCAATCCTCATGTAAAAGCAAAATACTCAGGAGGCATGCTTGATTTTGTAGTTGGAGGCATCCCAATTGGTCCTCAGGAAAAAACTGTCTCAGATGGGGTTCTGTTGGTAGGCGATGCGGCAGGACAGACAAAACCGACTTCTGGAGGGGGAATCTACACAGGAGCTTTTGCGGCAAAAATTGCTGGAAAAGTTGCAGCAGAAGCTGCCCTTGATGGAGATACCTCAGCAAAACGACTTTCCGAATATGATCAGCTCTGGCGGAAGAGTCTTGGAAAAGAGCTTGAAATAGGCATGAAAATTCATGACTACATCGGGAAGCTGGAAGATAGACAGTTGAACGACCTAATAGGCTCGTTGAATACTCCCTCAATCCTCAACACGATTACTGAGTACGGAGACATGGACCATCCGTCTATCCTTATGAGAAAACTTATGTTTTCAGGAAACTCCTTAAGGCTTATGAAAGCTTTTGGAACGTTCTTAAGGACGCTCTTTTGAAATTTCAAAGTTTTTTCATATATTTATATTTCCCAAGAACGCTCTACTTAATGATAGACTCATACTTTCAACAGTCTAAATTATAGTAATACAAGGAGATTTCAAAAGAGAATATTGGAAGCAGGTGAAGAGGACTCCATCCTTTCAAGGCTAGACTCTGGATTGCAGAACTCTACTAAGATGGAGTTCGGGTAACTGAGAATAAATTATATTTTCAATTTTCGTTTTTAATTTTCGTTTTTCTTTCAGGCATTCTCTTTGTTCAGCCTGTTTCTTTCAAAGTTCAGAATTTTTCTGATTATTATTTTTTTAGACCCTAACCAGAGCTCCTCATTTTCTGGGTAAGTCTCCTTTGCATACTCATAAAGCTCAGATACGCTCATATCATCAAGTTTTCTCTTGAGTAAATTGAAATTCTCCATGAAAACACCTTTTTTAAAGTTTAAGTTTTGATTTGAATATTATTTGAATATTAATACTGATTTTAAAGTTTAAGTTTTGATTTGAATATTATTTAAATATTTATACTTATTTTATATTATTTGGGTAATTTTATCCAATTAACTCTGTTTTAACATTTCTACCTCAGCAGTTTTCAGAAATCAACATTTCAATAGTACTGTAATAACTCAGTACTTTTTTGATAGTGTTGATCAACCTTACCAAGAACTGCGAACTCACAATTGTCAGGCTTTTTATAAATATTCATAGCTGATTGTATGGATTCGCCGAAACTATATTGGAAGCTTATTTTTTTAATTCCAAACAAATTATCAGAATGTTGATATGCTATGAGAAATTATAGATGTCACAAGATAGTAATAAATATAGGTCAAAGGATTTGAATTATGGTATAGAAATCCACAAAGTTGACAAAAATTTACTAATAAAAAATTTACTAAAGATTAATAAACTTCGAATGAATGCTGCTATTTTCATGAGAATTATAATTAACGAACTTTTCACAATCACCCTAAATACGCAGTTTGAAAAGGTCTAGATCGAAGACAGGTTAGGACCTCTTTTTATTGAAACGAGACTAAATGTCAAAATATCACTGAATGTCAAAATATCACTGAATGTCAAAATATCACTGAATGTAAAAATCACTGAATGTAAAAATCACTGTGTATCAAATCACTGTGTATCAAAGATGTGCTATTGGATAACTTAAGCCAAATTATACAGGCTTCTATACTAAATTCATCTGGAACTTGGCATAATTAAATTTTGATACTGTTAATGTTTGATATCAGCTGGAATTTAATATTTTTGGCGCTCGATATCATTTGAAGTCTAATATATCTGAATGCGATATTTTTGAAATATGATATCAATTGGTATTTTATATAGAATAAATGATAAAAGAATATATAAGTGAGGATAGGCGAATTTTGAATGTTAATAGGAATTGATGTCGGAGGCACTACCACGGATGCAGTGCTTATCCGAAATGGAGAAGTATGCAGTACTGCCAAGGTTTCTACAGAACCCGGAAATCTTCTGAATGCCCTGCTTGAGGCTCTTGATGCGATCAGCAAAGATGTCCCTCCAGAACAGCTGAAAAGAGTGGTATTCAGCACAACCGTGATAACAAATCTCATTGCCGAAGGCAAAACTGACCGGGTAGCCTTATTACTGATTCCGGGACCAGGGGTTAACCCGGCAAGCTATAGTTTCCCTGATAGCATTTATCTGAAAGGAGCTATGGATTATAGGGGAAGAGAAATCCAGCCTCTCGATGAAGCCGAAATAAGGAAAACGGTGGGTTTGATTCGAGAATCTGGATTTTCGAGGGCAGCTATTGTAAGTAAGTTTGGACAGAGAAATCCTTCTCATGAACTCAGCGTAGAAGAGACCTTCAGGGAGCTCTATCCAGACTGCAAACTGGAACTTGGGCATAAGGTCTCGGGAAAACTGAATTTCCCAAGAAGGATAGCAACTACCATGCTTACCTCTGCCACCAGGGAACGTTATCAGGAATTTGTTGAGAGGATTAGAAAAGCTCTTGAAGAGAGAAATATCCGAGCTCCTGTCTACATCCTAAAAGCCGATGGAGGAACTCTCCCAGTTGAGAAGTCAATAGAACTTCCTGTAGAAACTATCTTTTCGGGCCCTGCTGCTAGCACAATTGGAGCTTTAGCTCTTACCCCAGAGGGGCAGACCTCAGTAGTAGTGGACATAGGAGGGACTACCACAGACCTTGCACTAATCCTTTCAGGCAAACCCCTGCTGGCTTCTAAAGGCGCAAAACTCGGAGGCTTCCTGACGCATGTTCGAGCCTTTGCTGTTCGCTCAATCGCTGTTGGAGGAGACAGTATTGTAAGGGTTAAGGATTCGGATACCGGTACAAAATTAATAACAGTAGGTCCTGAAAGGGTAGGCCCGGCTTACTGCATGGGAGGAAATGAAACTACCCCGACTGATGCTCTGAAGGTGCTCGGGCTTATAGAGGTAGGAGATGCCGAACGTGCAAATGAGGCAATCAAAGCCACAGCTTCCAGCCTGGGTAAATCCGAAACTGAAACTGCATCCTTGATTGTTGATAGAGTTGCACGGACTATTGCTGATGCAGTCAATGAGATGTTTCTTGAATGGGAACAGGAGCCTGCCTACAGGATATGGGAAGTTTTGCAGGAGAAAAAGGCAAGGCCTGAAAACGTAGTAGGTGTCGGAGGAGGGGCAAAAGGCCTCATTGCCGAGATTGCAAAGAAACTTGATGCAAAACCTGTTATCCCTGAATACTCCGAGGTAGGAAACGCCATAGGAGCAGCTGTTGCAAGGCCCACACTTACTCTGAACCTGCATATTGATACTGAACAGGAAGTGTACTCTGTTGCTGAGGAAGGGGAGATTGCCAGTCTAAAAGCAGCAAACCTCAGGAATATTAATAAAATACGCCTTAATGAAGCTGAAGCTCTTGCTGCAAAACTCCTGAGGGAACGTGCAGAAAAATTTGGAATTTCCGAGTATGCAGGCGAAGCCGAAGTTGTTAGCAGTGAAGTTTTCAATGTCGTCAGTGGCTGGTACACTTCAGGGCGACTTCTTGACGTGAATATGCAAATTCCTGCAGGCCTGATTCCGGAATGGAAAAGGAGGGTAAAAGCATGAAACTGGGATTTGGAAAACTCAGGGATGTGCTGAAAACCGGATTAGGGAAAGATACCGAAGCAGGGGAAAAAGAGCAGGTAGAAGAGAAAAATAAGGCCGAGAAAGAAGATATTCGGACAACTGGAAATGAAGAAAACAAGCCTGAAATATCCGAGGGAAATGAGGAAAATACAATGGAGTTAAAAATGACCGGGCTGGAACAGAAAGACGGACCTTTGTCTCCGGCAGATCGTATAGGAGCAAAAAAGACAGGCCTTATTTTTTTCCCGGCTTTTGACTGGGCTATTTCACCAACTCACCCGGAAAGAGAAGAACGCCTTCTTTATACCAGGGACCAGATTTTTGAAGAAGGCCTTATGGACCTACCAGAGATATCCGAATATAAACCTCGCCTTGCAGAATATAAGGATATTGCCAGAGTTCACTTCTGTGTGCCTGATATAGAAACCCAGGCTACACCCCCTCACCTGATCGCAGCAGGCAGCTGCCTGGTGCTTGGGGATGCCCTTATGAAAGCCGAGGTCAAAAACGCTTTTGCGCTTGTCCGTCCACCTGGACACCATGCAATGACAGTAGCGCACGGAAACCGGGGATTTTGCAATATCAATAACGAAGCTATTCTTGTCGAATATCTAAGGAGAACATATGGAATTCGCAGGCTTGCAATTATAGATACCGATGTGCATCATGGGGACGGAACCCAGGAAATTTTCTATAATGATCCTGATGTGCTTTTTATCTCCTTCCATCAGGACGGAAGGACACTTTACCCTGGCTCAGGCTTCATAAGCGAGCTCGGAGGTCCAAAAGCCCTTGGCAGGACAATCAATATTCCCCTGCCGCCTGGGACCCCTGATGAGGGTATACTTTACGTGCTTGATTCCCTAGTGCTCCCAATTCTTGAGGACTTCAAGCCCGAGCTTGTCCTGAATTCTGCGGGACAGGATAACCACTATACCGACCCTCTCGCAAACATGCGCTTTTCCGCCCAGGGCTACGCAAAATTGAATGAGAAACTTGCCCCTGATATGGCTGTGCTTGAAGGAGGTTACGCGATCCAGAGTGCACTGCCATATGTGAACACAGGCATAATCCTTGCAATGGCAGGACTAGATTACTCCTGTGTAAGGGAACCTGACTTCAAGCCAGGGATGTTTGTCCAGGCTGCAAGAGACAGAAAAACCCTGGAAGAAGTAGTTGCAGCTCAGCTCGAAAACTGGAAAAACCGGGACAGGCTTGTAGAGGCTGAGGTAGCAAAGCATGGGGACTTCTACACCCGGAGAAAACAGATCTTTTATGATACAGATATGATTCAGGAGTTCCAGGAAGAAACAATCCGGATGTGCCCTAACTGCCAGGGCTACAAAACCATTGATTCTCGAGCCAACAGAAGCATAAATGACACTAGGATCTTCGCGGTTTCGGTTCCAATTTATGCCTGTGATAACTGCCAGGCAGAAGCCAGGGAGGAGTACAGAAAAAGGCTAAATCACCCAGGATATGAGTATATTTACCTGCAGGATAAAAAACAGGATGAATATAAAGCATATAATCAGAGGACAAAAAAGGAAATAGTTTACTGAGATATTAGAATATCTCTGGAAACTTGAAATGATTAATTAAAGCAATGTAAGTTTACTAAAGCAAAAATGATTCAATAATGCAGGGTAAAGTCTGTTGAAACAGAAAGAATTAGAAATAATTATGCAGGTTAGCTTTCTTTTTAGGCTAGAAATCTGACCACCCTGTATATTCTTTTTTATTTTCCCTTATTTCTTGGCTATCTCACAGCCCCCAAATAGTGAAAAAGGCGGATACGAATATTGCAGTATTTTTCTAAGTATTCTCGCTCCTTACGGTAAAACCCACACACATTTTAGCATATATCCCAAGATAATTTTTATGAAGATAGCTTTGTTTTCTCGCGTTACTTACTAAATATATTAATTTTACTCTACCTGATTAAAATAATCAAGATATTTTAGGTACTCTGATAATTTATAGATCTGTTTGGTTGGCTGCAAAGCAGCTTGAATATATTTTAACTATCAAAATCAGCAGTCAGGTAATAAAGAAGAAGTCGTAGTCAGTGTAACCATAGGTTCAGCTTACTGTAACCGAAAAAGGGTATTGAGAAAAGATTCTAGATGGTTAGGGAGAAATCCGGAAAAATTCCCGCAAGCAGAGGCGTTATTTTACAGTTTATTTTTTTATATATTATTATAGAGATATCAATTTGGAACCGATAGATTTATATTAGATTTGTAACAAGTTTCTAACTAATTTAAGCAAGTTTAATTCCCAACTTCTTTTACCTGTATGGAGGAATTTGATATAAACAGAATAAAATTTTTATTATTAACCTTTTTAATACTCACGTTAAGCTCCGGTATTGGGGCAGCGGCTGAGGTTCATCCAGGAGGTTCAATCCAGGCCGCAGTGAACAGTGCAAATCCTAATGGTGATACAATCATTGTACACCCGGGAACTTATACCGAAAATATTGACCTGAGTAAAACTAGCAACCTGGTACTTATGTCAGCATCGCCGAATCCTGATGACACGATAATTGTTCCCAAGGACATAAACAAAAGTGTAATCTCTGCGGATGCAAGCCTCAATTTAGTAATTAAAGGATTTACTATCAAAGGAGCTGCTACAGATCTCTCAGGGATCTATCTTAATAAATGCAGGGACTGTAGAATTGAGAATAATAAATTTTTAAACGACGCCCTGGGAGTATACGTAGATTTTTCCGTGAATACCACTATACACAACAATACAGCTACCAGAACAAACGAAGCTGGAAAAATAGGTAGAGGAATTAATGTTGAAGGGTCCGAGTTAACCACTGTTTCGAGTAACACGATTTCAAATCAAAGATACGGGATTTATTTCTTGAATTCCCAGAGTAATACTGCCTCAGGAAACACTATAAGCCAGTGTGCCGACGACGGTATGTGTGTATTAAACTCAAACGATAATAGCCTCGAAAGCAATACTGTAAACTCAAACGGGAAAAAAGGAATCTATCTGAAGGGCCCAGGCAAGAGTAGCCTGAAAAATAATATCGTTTCTTCCAACGGAGGAAACGGAATTGAACTGGAAGAGACTTCTGGAAGCACAGTTCAGGACAACACAATTTCAGGTGCTGCCAAGGATACCAATATCCGTGGTATATACCTGAATACCTGTAAAGACAACTTCCTGCAAAACAATAAAATCTCAAATTGTGAATACGGAGTAGCTATAAGTTATTCCGAAAATAATAACCTGGTAAAAAATAATGCATATGACAATTTCAGAGGCTTTTACTTATCACATAAATCCAGCAGAAACACGCTTTCAGACAATAAAGCAAGTTCTAACAATAATGGTATTATTATAACACTTGGAGCCAATAATAATATTTTGGAGAATAATGAAGTAAATTCAAACTTAGCTGGGGGTATTGCGCTGGACAATTCATACAGCAATAAAATATTTAATAACAGCGTATCCTCAAACAGCAGAGGTATTTATTTGCTCTCATTATCCAGCGGAAATATACTTTCAGGCAATACTGTGAATTCTAATAAAAATGATGGTATCATTCTTGAAAACGCAAGTGAAAATAATGTTACCAATAACATTGTAAGTTTGAATAATAGATACGGGATTTATGCAGTAAATTCCAGTAACGGTTACATAGATAGTAACACAGTGAAGAGTAATTCAAGAGGTATTTATCTGGAAGGGGCAATAAAGAACATAATGTCTAAAAATACAGTCACTGATAACTCTGAATATGGATTCTTCCTCTCGTTATCCAATGATACTACCCTTTCTAAAAATATAGTCAATAACAACAAAGAAGGTATCTCACTCAGCTCCTCTGTGAATAATAAGATTTCAGGCAACAAAATCAGTTCAAATAATTACGGAATTTTCATGTGTCCCAGAAGTACTGGGAACCAGGTTTATGATAACCATTTCAACAATGTCTACAATGCCAACATTAAGAATGATAAAAGCGTCTGGTATATGGAAAAAACTCCAGGCAAAAACATTATGGGCGGACCAAATCTTGGAGGCAACTTCTGGGGTACTCCTGCAAGCCTGGGTTTCTCCGATCTTAATTCTGATAAGGATTCTGATGGGGACGGAATTATAGATATCCCCTTTGTTTCAGATAATGGCAATATAACAGACAAGTACCCACTGATACGTTTTGTACTGCCTGTCGCAGATTTCACTGCTAACCCTAAAAAGGGTTTTGTGCCTCTCACAGTCGAGTTTACGGATCTCTCAAAGGATGCAACCTCGATTAGCTGGGACATTAATGGTGATGGAAGCTCGGACAATATCAATAAAAGCTTTGTCCATGTGTACGATACTCCGGGAATCTACAATGTTATTCTGACAGCAAGAAATGAAAATGGTACGGACTCAAAAACTGTACAAATAATTGCAGAGGAATTTAAAGTTTATCCGGTTGCAGACTTCAGCGCCAGTGCCACGAGCGGGTATGCTCCTCTCTCGGTCCAGTTTACTGACCAGTCGCAATACGCAACGTCATGGAACTGGAACTTTGGAGATGGGGCTACTTCAACCGATCAGAACCCAGTGAATATTTACTCTACAGCAGGGACTTACACTGTTAGTTTAACCGCAACCAATGAAAACGGCACTGCTTCAAAAATGGCTACAGTAACTGTAATGGAAAGCAGTTCAAGTGGAGGAAGCAGTGGAGGAAAAAGTCACCGCAGTGGAGGTGGAGGGGGAGGCGGAGGTTCCCCTGAACCTGCAAGAAATGTCCAGGTCAAGGAACTTTCACAGGTGCATGTTGCAAATGGAAAGCCTATAAAGTTTGATTTCGCAAAGAATGCAACCTGCGTTGTTTACGTGACTTTTGACGCAAAGAAGACTGCAGGCAAAACCACAGCTATTGCCGAGCAGCTCAAAGCAAAATCAACTCTTGTCTCAGAACTTAATTCGAGTGAAAATTCAAGTGAAAATTCAAGTGAAATCTACAGGTACTTCAATCTCTGGGTAGGAAATGCAGGATTTGCAACCTCAAAGAACATCGAAAATCCTGTGATCTGTTTCAAGGTTGAAAAATCCTGGTTGCAGGATAAGAATGTAGACAAGGCTTCAATCAAGCTCAACAGGTATAACGACAAAAAATGGTCCCAGTTGCCTGTAAAACAATTAAAAGAAGATAACGAATACCTGTACTTAACAGCAGAAACTCCAGGGTTTTCCTTCTTTGCAATAACAGGAGAAACTGTAGAAAAAGAAACTGTGGCTGAAAAGAAACCTGAAACCGACACTTCAAAAATTGGGCAGAATAAGACAGCCTCAGAAACTGAACAGGAATCAAAATCTAAACATGAAACGGGGGATAAAACTGCAAGCATTCCCGGGTTTGAAGTAGTTTATCTCATAGCCTGTCTTCTTACGGTATTCCTGTATAAGAAAAAATAAAAACTCAAATAAAAAAATGGTAGGATGAAGGCATTTACCTCCATCCTTTTCATCTATTTTTCTCATTTACCTTGATTTTTTAGTTTTCTTTATTTTGAAATTTAATTGCAGCAATAATTAATGTTTTTCATACTTTTAACTTCATACCGAAATAAACAGGAACAATATATTTATATTGTTTTGCGCTTATCTTCTTATTTATTTAAAACAAGTTTCAACAGAATTCTAGTTTTATATTGGGGATTGAAATGAAAAAATTAATCATCCTGATAATGGTCATGCTCATTTTTGCATTAGGTTCAGGAATCGGAGCAGCAGCTGATGTTTACGTAAATTCAACGGACTCGATACAGACCGCTGTGAATAATGCAGGCTCGGGTGATGTGATAATCGTTAGACCCGGAACATATACTGAAAGTATTCGAATTACTAAGCAAAATCTCGTAATAAAGTCAGAGACCGGGAAACCTGAAGACACAATAATTAAGGCTAACCCAAATACAAGTGCGTTCTACGTTAGAGCCCGTAATACGACAATTAGTGGGTTTAAGATTGAATCCGCAGAAACAGGAATTTATATGCTTGAATGCAGTGACTGTACAATTACTAACAATTATCTTTCAAACAATAAGCTTGGGATATCTCTTAGTAACTCGAATAACAACGAAATCTCAGAAAACAAAGCAAACTCAAATACATTTCATGGGATTCAGCTCTTGAACTCTGAAGGAAATAAGCTCTTAAACAACAGTTTAACTTTGAATGAAAGAGGCATTAATCACTTAAACTCAAAAAAAAGCCAAATCTCAGGCAATAATGTCTCGAACAACAGAGAATTTGGGATGTGGATTTCGTATTCGAATAATAACATAATCTCCGGAAACATAGCTAATGAAACCAGTAGGGGTATCCATCTGGATTCCGCCACTGATAACGAGGTTTCCGGAAATATTGTTGCTTTTAATAGCGTATCCGGTTTTTACGAGTGTCCAGCCTGCCGCAGGAACCTTTTTTACAATAATTACGTCAATAATTTCCGTAATGCAAATATCAATACCATGGACACTACCTGGAATATACCAAAAACCCTGGGCAGAAATATTGTTGGCGGACCGTACATAGGAGGTAACTTCTGGGCAAAACCTGATGGTACTGGATTCTCCCAGACTGCAACTGATGCAGATGGAGACGGGATTATTGATTCGACATATATCGACGAGTTAGACAATATTACAGACAAACTACCTCTTGCACCTGTTTCCAAGCCACAGCAGCCAGTCTTGCCTGTTGCAGACTTTAACGCTAATGTAACAAGCGGATACGCTCCTTTTTCGGTCCAGTTTATTGACTTATCCGAAAACGCAGTTTCGTGGAGCTGGGACTTTGAAAGTGATGGAAACATAGACTCTACCGATAAAAATCCTGTCCACACTTATACAATTCCAGGAAAGTACACCGCTAAACTTACAGTAAGCAATGAAAACGGCACTGCTTCAAAAACTCTAGAGGTAATTGTGCTGGAAGCGCAGAAAGAAGAAAAAGTTTATCCGGTTGCAGACTTCAGCATCAGCGTCACAA
>DALS01000012.1 GCA_002499445.1 Methanosarcina sp. UBA293 | reverse complement strand
GAGAAACATTAAGAGCAAGAAAGCTTAGAAATCAAGTAAAGGAAGTAAAAGTTAAACTAATAGTCTATAACATAAACAAAAAAGTAATAGAGATTATTTACATCAAATTAAGGATTTCTACAGAGCCGATCTTTAATCAATTTATATGGAGGGAAACTTGATGTATAAGAGAAACTTGATGTATATTACTTCTGAACCCAGAAATGATGTTTACAGATATTTGATAGACCTTGCTTTTGATTTATGTGACGAATTTATTCTCGTTACACGCAAAGAAATAAAATTAAACGATAACGGTAAATCCATATTGGAAAAGCTAAAGCCATATTTAATAGAAATGAAAGAGCAATCAGAATGGGCAGGAACTATATTAGGAGGAGGACGTACAGCATATGTTTACCACTACAGAACCGACACACATGCCAGGGAAATAATAAAAGAGGTTTCAAATTCATTATATGGATGGGTGCAGTCTGATTTTCCCGAAGATTTGAGCTTTTATAAGAGTGGCAAACCATGGCTAGTAAATACAGCTCATGAAAGAGATAGCTATATTCTTAGCGAAGACAAGTCTGAAATAGACGGAATTGCAAACATAAAAGGTCTTAAGCTAAGAAAAGCAAGCAGGGAGTTTGAAACCTTGTCTAATTGGTATTGATGAAGAAGTCGGCTTCAATCCTTGTTCTAATGGATCTTACTTGCTAATTATTAATTGTTACTCTATACGTTTCTTTGATTTTATGTTATCATATTCTTTCCGTATGTCGAATTATCCACTCTTTTATATCTTCAATTGACATCTCGTTTTCTGTCGTAGCTACTCTAGCTATGAATTCTATCATTTCTTCATCTGTAGATGTAAACCTGTATCCTGCATCTTCAATAACAAAGTTCATAGCTTCGTAACCAGTTCTCTTATTTCCATTGAAAAAGGGATTTTTTGCAACAATAGTATAGACTATTATTGCGGCATTTTCGAAAATAGTGTTAGATTCTTTTATTAAATATTCAAACATTAATTCCAAAATAGCTAAAGAACGTATCGCGGGAGTATAATCATCTGGATCTTTAAATTTATCGTAATTTATAACCTTTTGATGAATTTTCAAAATCTCAATTAAACTGATCAAAGCATCACTTTCTTCCAAGCGCATCTAAAATATTTTTATCTTCTACCAGCTTCTTTTCTAACCAAGCATTAAAATCTTTTATATGAGATTCCTTATGTTCCTGTTTTTCTTCTTTTGGAAACATAGGTTTATAATCTTCTTTCTTTTTAACTTCGCTAATAAGTCTCTTAACTACTGAGTTATAAGACTCTTCGGGAGCTAACTTCAACTCCCTAAGCGATTCCTTTACATCCGGGTCTATAGCTATTGTAGACATATATTATAATATGTTATAATAGAATAAATAAATAGACTTCCAAACTTGCTTTTAATGGATCTTGCTCGCGAATCTCAGAAGGCTTAGAAGGAGCTTTACTGTCATCACCACGTTTCAATCCTTGTTTTAATGGATCTTGCTCGCGAATCAGAGCCCGGAGCCTCCGATGGAGCACTAGCTGCCTGTTTCAATCCTTGTTTTAATGGATCTTGCTCGCGAATACGATAACGACCATTGGAATATTCCATATTCTAAGTTTCAATCCTTGTTTTAATGGATCTTGCTCGCGAATAGGTAGTAATAGAATTTCCAATCTAACTCTAGCTTGGTTTCAATCCTTGTTTTAATGGATCTTGCTCGCGAATGTTTTCGTAGACATACATATTTCACCTAGTAAGGTTTCAATCCTTGTTTTAATGGATCTTGCTCGCGAATTGTATGTCTACGAAAACTAACCAAATTATCAGACTCTGTTTCAATCCTTGTTTTAATGGATCTTGCTCGCGAATCGCGAGCCACACCGGGAACTTTCCGGACCCTCCCAGTTTCAATCCTTGTTTTAATGGATCTTGCTCGCGAATAATTACGGCGCACGCAAGGCTAGCCTTGATAGTATAGTGTTTCAATCCTTGTTTTAATGGATCTTGCTCGCGAATCAGTCTCATATATGAGAGAGAACCCAGAGTGGGGATGTGGTTTCAATCCTTGTTTTAATGGATCTTGCTCGCGAATATGGCTATCTGAGAATATGTATACCCTTTTCTCCGTTTCAATCCTTGTTTTAATGGATCTTGCTCGCGAATATTTAATACACTTTTCAACATTCTTGCACTCATTATATGGTTTCAATCCTTGTTTTAATGGATCTTGCTCGCGAATAAAATGTTGCGAGTGTCTGGATTGAACCGAGGAACGTTTCAATCCTTGTTTTAATGGATCTTGCTCGCGAATATCTCACCCATACCGCATATGGGTGCCGTGAGATTAAAGTTTCAATCCTTGTTTTAATGGATCTTGCTCGCGAATTATTGAGTTGGCAAGCGCCGAAGAAAAGACTATTTTGTTTCAATCCTTGTTTTAATGGATCTTGCTCGCGAATACATTCTTGGGGTGTCAATAATGATACGCCCTGCTAGAAGTTTCAATCCTTGTTTTAATGGATCTTGCTCGCGAATACATTGAAAGACATTTGACAGACCAGAATATGGCACGTTTCAATCCTTGTTTTAATGGATCTTGCTCGCGAATGGAACCGCAGGAAACGTGATGGTCCGTGTACCAAATGGTTTCAATCCTTGTTTTAATGGATCTTGCTCGCGAATCTTTCATTATTCCGCAATTTGAACATATTATATTTTTGTTTCAATCCTTGTTTTAATGGATCTTGCTCGCGAATCGGAGCAGTACCACAGGAAATTCTTGATTCTGTTGGGTTTCAATCCTTGTTTTAATGGATCTTGCTCGCGAATCGAGCCTGACGAGTCAGTTAAAATTGCCATCGGGTTTCAATCCTTGTTTTAATGGATCTTGCTCGCGAATATATTTCACGATTATATGGGGAGCGGGGGCAGGAAGTTTCAATCCTTGTTTTAATGGATCTTGCTCGCGAATAAGAAGGAAGTCTTTCAGGACCATGGGGGATATTTCGTTTCAATCCTTGTTTTAATGGATCTTGCTCGCGAATTCCCAAGCACCCATACCACAGGGCCTGCTGTGATACGGTTTCAATCCTTGTTTTAATGGATCTTGCTCGCGAATCTCCCTACTGACTTCTCCTGCTACAACCTTTTTAAGTTTCAATCCTTGTTTTAATGGATCTTGCTCGCGAATCTTTTCGATACGAAACAGGTTAACCATTTGGGTCTATAGTTTCAATCCTTGTTTTAATGGATCTTGCTCGCGAATAACCTCTACTTGTGCCCATGTACCCTTACATAATTGTTTCAATCCTTGTTTTAATGGATCTTGCTCGCGAATATTTTGAATCACGAATTCTTCAGTGATACTGTGGTTCGTTGTATGTTTCAATCCTTGTTTTAATGGATCTTGCTCGCGAATGAAAATGGCAAGATTTTGGGTGGGCAACATCATTTGAGTTTCAATCCTTGTTTTAATGGATCTTGCTCGCGAATTTTTTTGAAAAACGATTTTATTTTATATGAAGCAACATGTAAGGTTTCAATCCTTGTTTTAATGGATCTTGCTCGCGAATTTCAGTACACTTGATATAGTCGGCAACATACTGTTTCAATCCTTGTTTTAATGGATCTTGCTCGCGAATACTCGATCTCAAAACACTCTCCGAAATTATGGGATATATGGTTTCAATCCTTGTTTTAATGGATCTTGCTCGCGAATTTGATTGTTTTTAATGTGTCTTGTATTTCCACTGAGTTTCAATCCTTGTTTTAATGGATCTTGCTCGCGAATCGTTTTTTTGTTTGTTTAGTTCTTTTGGTGTTGATGGTTTCAATCCTTGTTTTAATGGATCTTGCTCGCGAATCCGTTGAGGTTCAGTCGAGTGTCGGTGGGTTGAAAAGTTTCAATCCTTGTTTTAATGGATCTTGCTCGCGAATTGAATACTCCCGAATCGATGACCGAGCTAAGGGGTTTCAATCCTTGTTTTAATGGATCTTGCTCGCGAATATTTTTCCTAACAAATCTTACGATTTTGAAAAAGCACGTTTCAATCCTTGTTTTAATGGATCTTGCTCGCGAATCCTGATAGAGCTTCAGTCGTTGAATCTAACCCAGTAGGTTTCAATCCTTGTTTTAATGGATCTTGCTCGCGAATGCTATGGAGCACAGATGCGTAAAGACGATATGTTATAGTTTCAATCCTTGTTTTAATGGATCTTGCTCGCGAATATCCTAAAGACCGTGTGATGATGCAAAGTGTATGGCGTTTCAATCCTTGTTTTAATGGATCTTGCTCGCGAATAAAACGCGCGAAAAGGAAAATTGGAAGCGCAGTATAAGTTTCAATCCTTGTTTTAATGGATCTTGCTCGCGAATAAGTACATGACGCGGAATGTCCTGTGAGCGTCACAGTTTCAATCCTTGTTTTAATGGATCTTGCTCGCGAATAGTTTCGGCATCTAAGGGGAAGAAAACTTTCAGAAAGTTTCAATCCTTGTTTTAATGGATCTTGCTCGCGAATAGCCGAACAGGACTATTACTGCCTGAAACCACGTCTGTTTCAATCCTTGTTTTAATGGATCTTGCTCGCGAATCAGTTGCAGAAGCATTCGATAAACTACCACAACCGGTGTTTCAATCCTTGTTTTAATGGATCTTGCTCGCGAATCATGTTGTGTAGGAATGGATTTGAAAATTAGAGATGGGTTTCAATCCTTGTTTTAATGGATCTTGCTCGCGAATGGTACAATCTACAGGATATATCGAAATGTGATCTGAGTTTCAATCCTTGTTTTAATGGATCTTGCTCGCGAATACTTCGTTGGTCTGAACATCTTCAAGATTCGATCTGTTTCAATCCTTGTTTTAATGGATCTTGCTCGCGAATGAGAAATATTCAAAGGAGAACGACGTGGAGTGAAAAGTTTCAATCCTTGTTTTAATGGATCTTGCTCGCGAATACGATTCTGGGTGGAATTTCTGCGTGATGTCTGAGTTCTGTTTCAATCCTTGTTTTAATGGATCTTGCTCGCGAATATGCGTATGCGCAGGGCATTCCGCTAATGTGAAAGATTGCGGTTTCAATCCTTGTTTTAATGGATCTTGCTCGCGAATTAGTAAGGTGTTCTCCCAGGACATTGCAATTCCCTATGTTTCAATCCTTGTTTTAATGGATCTTGCTCGCGAATCGTTGCTGTAGCTTAGGTCATCCGGTATTTCTCTTTGTTTCAATCCTTGTTTTAATGGATCTTGCTCGCGAATCCTAACATCCGCGCGCTGAGCCTCGGGGGAACCCAGGTTTCAATCCTTGTTTTAATGGATCTTGCTCGCGAATAGCAAGAGGCAGAAGACATGACAATCTATGCCCGCAAGTTTCAATCCTTGTTTTAATGGATCTTGCTCGCGAATTGAGATTTTGAATTTTTTAGTGCGCGCGAGCATCGCTGTTTCAATCCTTGTTTTAATGGATCTTGCTCGCGAATTTGCCAAGAAAAATAAATATGGACATCAGTGAGGGGGTTTCAATCCTTGTTTTAATGGATCTTGCTCGCGAATAGAAAAACCTTAAAGGAGAAAGCTTCGGAATAGGGAGTGTTTCAATCCTTGTTTTAATGGATCTTGCTCGCGAATTGGCAATGATCGCTACCTGCATGTGGGCAGTGTACTGTTTCAATCCTTGTTTTAATGGATCTTGCTCGCGAATTGGGAGCTGAGCTTTTCCGGCTACTATGTTAGGTTGAAGTTTCAATCCTTGTTTTAATGGATCTTGCTCGCGAATCCTCGCACACATCGCACACACTCGGCGCAAGAGGTGGTTTCAATCCTTGTTTTAATGGATCTTGCTCGCGAATATAATGAACATAATCAACAAGACTAAACAGAAACTCTGTTTCAATCCTTGTTTTAATGGATCTTGCTCGCGAATGCATGCCGAGCGCCCTCGGAAAGTCTCCGAATATAGTTTCAATCCTTGTTTTAATGGATCTTGCTCGCGAATCTCGAGGACTTCAACGCAGGGCAGGCAGCAAAAGGAGTTTCAATCCTTGTTTTAATGGATCTTGCTCGCGAATACTGCTACATCGAGGTATCGCATCCGACAAACCAGTTTCAATCCTTGTTTTAATGGATCTTGCTCGCGAATTTTTCCAAAGGGTCCGTATGCTGATGAATTGACAGGTTTCAATCCTTGTTTTAATGGATCTTGCTCGCGAATTCGTTGGCATGAAGCTGCTGAGGAAATACGGAGAGAGTTTCAATCCTTGTTTTAATGGATCTTGCTCGCGAATTTCACCAGCTTCGGCATCGTATTCATCACACAGTTCGTTTCAATCCTTGTTTTAATGGATCTTGCTCGCGAATGGGCTATATTTTTCGCATACTCTGGTACAAATCGTAGTTTCAATCCTTGTTTTAATGGATCTTGCTCGCGAATATGCGATTCCTAGGTATATCTACGCTCAGATCGTGAAGTTTCAATCCTTGTTTTAATGGATCTTGCTCGCGAATGGGGGGATTATGATGCAAACTGGTAACTTCATAAGTTTCAATCCTTGTTTTAATGGATCTTGCTCGCGAATGCTATTCAGCATCCCTACAATCGGGGACGATGTGAGGTTTCAATCCTTGTTTTAATGGATCTTGCTCGCGAATGGTGCTAAGTGTGTCACTTGGTACCAGACTGCTTACGTTTCAATCCTTGTTTTAATGGATCTTGCTCGCGAATCATCTCCTTCCACCAGGAACCCCGAGGGCAGACATGTTTCAATCCTTGTTTTAATGGATCTTGCTCGCGAATCATACTCAATTATCCACATTCCTTCCCCCCAGGCGTGTTTCAATCCTTGTTTTAATGGATCTTGCTCGCGAATTCTTGGGTGTGTGTCTGGACCTGGTAAAGCGGTTTGGTTTCAATCCTTGTTTTAATGGATCTTGCTCGCGAATTAGATAAAAAAATATTGAAAGTAATGCAGGATATTGGTTTCAATCCTTGTTTTAATGGATCTTGCTCGCGAATTAATGAACGGCTGATAACAGAACTCAATGAAATGAGGTTTCAATCCTTGTTTTAATGGATCTTGCTCGCGAATATCAATGCTAAAACAGTTCAACACGTTGCTGAGATGGTTTCAATCCTTGTTTTAATGGATCTTGCTCGCGAATCTTGTGTGTGAGTTGCTGCGTATTTCAAGCAGAGTTTCAATCCTTGTTTTAATGGATCTTGCTCGCGAATCAATCAGGGGCGCACTCCTCGCCGCAGGGGTGATCGTTTCAATCCTTGTTTTAATGGATCTTGCTCGCGAATAATGTTGTGTCTTCGGTGTACCCAACTTTCGCGAGTTTCAATCCTTGTTTTAATGGATCTTGCTCGCGAATACCTGTCGAGGTTTTCTTTTTGCCTCGCCGGTGATGGTTTCAATCCTTGTTTTAATGGATCTTGCTCGCGAATACGCATTCGCATCACACAAAACACTATTCTCACTCGGTTTCAATCCTTGTTTTAATGGATCTTGCTCGCGAATTTCGTTCCTTGGTCTTGGGTTGTTTCGCGCGTAGCTGTTTCAATCCTTGTTTTAATGGATCTTGCTCGCGAATACGCCGGCACAAGGACATTCAAAATATCGTCAAAATGTTTCAATCCTTGTTTTAATGGATCTTGCTCGCGAATAGGGGAAATTTTTCCGTTATTTGGCCAGAAAAGGCATGAAATGAACTCATTTTTGAGACTAAAATTCTTGTTGGGATATTATCAAACCCTTTATAAATACAAGAAAAACCTCGTCATACGCAGATATTTCTATAACAGCAATCTACGCACTTTTTAGAAGATCTGGATGTCTTAGGATATAAGCCTTTTTGAACGATATCGAGTATTTCCTGTATTATTTTATCGGCTTTTTTGAAATCAGAAGTGATGATCTCTATTTCTTTGACCAGGCTGTTGCTGCGCGTAAAACAAAGATATGCACGATTTACTTCAATATTGTAATTCTCCCTAATTAAAAGTGCCTGCAAGACAAGTTGAAACTTATATGTTTTAAAAACTTTTTCTTTGTATTCGGCAAATTTGTATTCAAGAGGAGCAGCAGTCCCATCCTCCAGAAACAGGACTTCATCTACGATTCCTTTTATATGATGTTCTTTTGAAGCAATAAAAACGTCACTTTCCTTCCTGATACAACATAAGCTTCTCCGCACATAATCTCTATTTGTAAGCTTTCTGGTCTCATGAACTTCTCGCCCTTTTAAAACTTTAAACCTTTTTTCTTCATGCTGAGGGATATCGAGACAATACATATAATAAATGAAGCGAGAACAGAACAGATACTCAAGCACATCTGAAATTCTGATTATTGTTTCGGAATCAGTTTCAGCATATTCTCCACTACCGCTTTCAGTATCGTCTTCAAGGCCAATTTCAACGTCTCTCTGGATGCTTGCTCTCAATTCATCTTCAGTGGTTAAAGATCTGGAGTTTGTCATATGCTCCCTCGGAAAACTTAAAGAAGTTCAGATGAACTTAGAAAATTCAGAAAAACTTAGTTATCACTTCGTCACTGACAAGATCCTTATCAAAAGCCTGGCCGATAAGCTGGACTTTTTTAAATGACTGCTCATCCATAGGAAATACGTACACAGAATCTTTTTCCGTATCAATCAATTCTTCACATTCAAGCCCCAGGGACTCTCTCTCATTTGCGTTCAAATCTCCCAGAAATACACTTTTCTGAACCCTGTAAAGCCCATAGCTCTTACAGCGGTTACTTACTTTCTGGCGAACCTTGTTTTCCGTAATATCATATATTACCCAGACAAGCAAACCCAATCCCCTCTCATATTATTTTTACTCGATGTCGGATAGTTAGTTTTAAGATAGCATGTCAAACCTTTATATTGTGCTAAACTTTCATTTTCCAATCAGGCTGTTTGCAATCCTGTGGCAGTCAAACTGGATTGTGTTTCCGATTTTTATGTTCCTGCCCCTGTAGCTTATTTCCTTATCAAAAGTTTCATTGACAGCCTGGATAAGGACGGCTTTACCTTCCTTATTAAGAGTCATGCCATTTGGAATCTCATCAAAAAAGCTGTCTGAAACCTGTCTCTTCGAGAAAAGGTTGAAAACTGTCCTGTCAATGTGAATCCGGTACATTTCAATCAGGTCAAACACAAATGATTTCTTATTATAGTCGTCCGTATGGTTGAAGCCAACATAAGGATCAAGTCCTGCTATAATGCACGCTTTCTCAACCTTTGAGTACAAAACTCCATATCCATAGTTCAAAAGACAGTTAAATTCATCCTTTGCTGGGTTCCGGCTTCTGCCATTAAATTTCCATTTATCAGGTAAAAGAAAACTCAAAGCCCCAAAATAATTCCTGGAAGCCATACCCTCAAGCCCCATGATTTTCCCGCGCATCTCATCAAGCGTTCCCTCAAGCTCTTCAAGCTGCGCTTTCATATCTTCCATTCCAGAAATATAGTCATCAAGCTCGTCCTTCTGGTCAGGTCGGTTCTTTTTGAGATCCTTCAAAAAAAGGATCTGGCTGTCAATCTTCTGCTCAACCCAGCCTTTTGCAAGCCTGAACCCTTCCGGCTCTTCCGAAATTTCAAGCTGCCTTCTTCTTATGTAGGTTGTACTACCCAGCTTTGAATGCCATACTCGCCCGTAAGGGTTTCCGAAATTATCCAGAAAAATGATATCAATATTGTTTTCTACCGCAAATTTGATGGCATCGGTGGTTATGGTTGCAGAAGTTGTAATTAAAATGCTTTCAACTTTCTTTTCCGAGACTTCGAAAGTTTTGTCGTCAACTTTTACAAGAAAACAGTTGTTCTGCTTTTTAAGGTAGGAGCCGCGTGTGTTGATTACAAGCTGCATGATATCACAGTGTTAATTACTTTTCATAGACCACAGTCCATCTTCAACTATTTTAAAATTCATATCTGGCTTTACTAATTTCGAACCTGGAACCCAGCAAATACTTGCCTGAGAGAATTGAGCACCAAATTTTCCATTCTCTGTTGTAATTCTTCCTACAAATGGCTCGATATTACCTTCAATTTGCAGCTCAGACTCCTCTTTCTTTTCAGAACGATCTAAAGCAAAGGTGTGTGCAAGAATAAATTTGTTTTTTGGGACTTTAATAACTGGTTCAGTTTGGGAGGAGTCAAACTCATAATCAAAAAAATTATTGCACACATTAGGCATTTTTTCAATATTTTCAATAGCAACCCTACCCCAGCCATATCCCCGCTCTCCCCCTATCTGAATTTTTGGCAAGGCTGTTTTCCAGTCAATAGCACTTCCATTTCTTTCAATTATATAACCGATAAGAAAAACTTGTTTTCCTTCTCTTGTTTTGGATAAAATGTACTCAGTCTCATGGAGCATACCTTCCATAGCAGTTTTGTTTTCCAAAGCAGCGCTCTGATAACTCCCAATATATTTCCAGGTAAATCTATTATTATCTTCCCATGGAAACTCATTCACTATAGAATCATTATCGCTTGGATAAAAATAACTGAAGCGGAGACACCTATTTATTTTTTCTCCTATTCCCTTGTAGTCAGAACTATTTTGATCCCGTGTAATCCTGGCTGTTAGAGCTCCCCAGATTGTTTTAGCTGGCACATAATATCTTGTTTGCTGGAGGTTGCTCATCTTTTTCCAGCCAATGTGAATTGGTGAAAGCACCCGCAAACTAACCTGGTAAAGAGTCCACATATTATAATCTCCCATCTTTAGCTGCTTTAGCTCCATAGCGAGCATACAAAAGAATCTGTTCCCAAAGTTGTTTTGTTAAAAAAAGAGTATCAAGGTCTTTACAGATATTAGTTGAAACGAAATCCAATTTGCCGGATGGGGAGGTATCAACTGGAGGTTCAATCTCAATAAATTTTATCAGTTCAAATAAATTCTTCATTACAGAATTACTAATTTTTTTATCTTTATCACTGCTTCTTGATTGGAGATAAAGAACACAGGCATATATCCCATTCTCCTGTAAAACACCTAGTGTTTTTGTAACAAGGTTTTCAACGCTAGGCGAGTCTATTAAGTTCTCCTTAATCGTTTCATTTATAATTTGCTGAGAAAACTTTGCTGCCTGGAAATCAAGGTTATCTTTCACATCAATACTCATTGTTCATAACCCCCCAGTCGGCAATGCATTTGACCCGCCCGAATCCTCTTGTAGTCATTCCCCCTATACCTAAGAATTCCATCAGTTCAAAACCTGATTTTACAACATCGAGTGGACTGTTCCACGGCTTTGAAAGCTGCTGTTCCCCTTTATTATCTCCTTCTTCACTAAATTGATTCGTTGTTGGAGGGAATTTCCTGTTATTATAATTGTAATCATCCTGCACAACATCTGACCAGAACCATGTTGCTCGTGGTATTGCCTCATATGTAAATAAAGCTCCATCTTCTACAGCACCGGTTTCAGGGTTAATCGCCACTGATGTACGAACTTCAAGATTGCTGTTTACGATTTGAGAGAACAGTTTAATAGACACTATAACAATCCTTTGTTTTATTGACTCCCATTCCTTTTTATTCTCTATTTCACCTGGTGGTTTAACTATTAAACCATTTTTTGCCTTTAAGTGCAACCATCCAAGGTTAAGAGTTTCTTTCGACCATTTCAATGAAGTGTGCAAAACATCATCTGTTGAACTAATTAAACCATTTACTTGAAAATCCGCTAAATCGAGTATTTCAGACGTACTGACCCATACTGGCCCTGCCATGGAATAAACCGGGAAAAACAGAATCTGAGCATCCGAAATGCTGATTTTACCTTGTTGACCTGCAACAGCATCATTATTACCATTATTATAAGTTCCAAAAGTATATACAATAGGACAGTCTTTCATTTGTTCAGTTTTTAATTTCTTGTGTTGTCCTGCAGCTTCCGGCTTACCATAGACCAGTGATGCATAACTTCTTGCAGCTCCCATGAGACTGGTTCCAGGAATCTTAGGAATATTGGTACCAGTTTCCCTGACTATTGTGTTATCAACTCTTCCAATTCGAGTTTGCCCAGTTCCTATGTGCACCGGATCAAGTGCCATAAATATAAACCGCTGCTGTCTATATAATTGAACCATCAAATCTCTCCATTATCATTTTTCTCATTTTCACCGACTTTCAAGATATCTATATAAAGTTCAACAATGTCTTTCAATTTCCCGGTAACTGCTGCATCAACAATTTTATCAAAGTCTTCTTTTTTTGGTTTTGTCTGCCAATTTGCATTACTGAATACATCAGAAGCATAGTTTCGGAATACTGAAACATTTTCTTTGTCTTCAACTGGCCATTCCTCTCTTTTTGTCTCCAAAAGATACATGACTTTCTTCAGTTGAGACCTATTCAATTTTTTAGGACATACAATATTCCAGATTTTCTCGAATTCGTCCAACTCTTCCAGCAAATATGGCCTCAATGACTTCGTTTTATCCCGGCGTTTCCCTTCATCCTCATAGTAAACTTCGAACCTTCTGCTCGATGAATCAAGAAACTCAAAATCAAAAGTAGATGGCAAAATACGTAAGATGTCTCCATCTTCTATTTCGGATGCATGAACTAGCCAGCCATCCGGTCCTTTGAAGGATTTCTCACGACCATTCGGCTTTTCATCTTCTTTTTCACCAATATAAAAATAGGGATACCAGATATCTTCTGTTTGACCGTCCCTCATTGTCACAGGGACTTTCCATTTAATCCCGTTCTCAAATTTCAGAGTATGGAATTTGTTATTAGAAGTACATGGATCTTTATCTTCAATTGATTTTTTGACTTCCCATCTTTGTTCTTTGCTGGTGTTCTTAAGCATTCTCCGACCAGCATCCATAATTGATGATATTGGTGTATGGGATTTCGCAAATACCATACCAAGAGTCAAAGGAAGGCGATTTCTTACTTTCCCCATCTCATTTTCATATTTTTTCTTAATTTCCTTGCTGATATCCAGTGCCTTGCCCGCAGGCACTATTGCCATGAAGACGCTTGGTTCTGCTAAAATGGGAATGACAGGTACATAGTTTGCATCTTCTGAGATTACATTTGAAACCTGCAGACTGCCAAGTGGTTTCTCGCGTTTTTTACCATCGGGATCATAAATCTTAAGATTCCGACCACGCAAATATTCTTTAATTAATTCGTGCGCTTTTTTGTCAGAATTTTTATATTTGGACTTTATCTTTTTAGCAATCAACTCAAGATTTTCAATTATGATGTACTCATTGTTCCCTGCGTAAAATATAGTAAAACGAATATCATCTTCTGATACTGCTTCGTATGAATTGTTTATTTGAAGCTTGTTCGATTCTTCTGGTTTGAATTCCGTAAATACTTTAATACGTTTGTCTATCTGGTGTTTATCCAAATAATTTGTTTTTACTTCTTCCCAGAATTTTTTCGTTGTTCTCCAAACACGGGATATTCGGGCAAAAGATGGTGTTTTCTTAATTTCTTTGTCATTATCTTCATAGAGTTTCACGAGTAAAGTTTTAATATATCCATTTTCCTTTAACCAGTCAGCAATCTCAAGTTTCCCTACAAGTAAGCAAATTTTTCCATTCGAATCAGCAACTTCATCTATCCATATAGTTGATTCTTGCTGCCCTTTCCATTTCTTAGATCTACCTGTGACTTTTTCCAACCAGTAATCAGAAATATTACGATTGGAGCTTCTCGAATCCGCCGGTCTCAAGTGAGAAACTGTACAGATGGAGCATCTTTTACCCTTCCACCAGTTCTCTACATCATTAGGATTTGCAGAAATAGATGGTATATATCCAGAAATTATACTCGAAATAGGGGGTACTATATCTTCATCAGGGAGATTGCGGTCGTAATACTGCCCCCACCAGGATTCAGATTCATTATTAACTGTGGGATGTACTTGGATTTCTCCCCCATAAGGCATTTTTTCGATTATCAAATCTTTAAGTGTTTTTTCAGATCCAGAATTCACTTTCTTTTCAAGTAAATCGTTTACATCAGGTACAACAAATACACTACCGTTTTCATCTCTGTAAACTTCATTTCCAAGAGGATAAGTTTCTTCTAATAGCTTTTTTAAATTATCAAGCCCGGTTTCCATCCATTCTTTTCTGGCAAGCAAAATAGGGATGTTTGAAGATTCCCCCCATATTTCCTCAGAATTTAATCTTACAGATAAGAAACGCCATTTTAAGAATCTGGGGTCAGGTTCATTTCCATCTTCAATAAGTAATCCTGCAAGTGAAGCTTTGTACAAGGCTGCAATGATTCCTGACCAATCATCAAGGGTAATTTCATTTGTAGGATGCCTAGTTTCACCAAGTGCATGAACAAAAGCTTCTTGTATTGATTTTATGATCTCTTTTCTGTCATTTACTTTCTCAAAAGGTATATTCTTTAATTTTGAATTGAGATTTTCAATTATCTCATATTCATACCCAAAAGGAGTACTTATCCAAGTATTATCTTTAGATTGAAGTACTTGCCTTAATTTAAAAGATATTGCATCAGCATTTTTCTGGAATTCTAATATTTCATTTTCAATACTGCCAATTTCATCTTTTAATTTATTTATTTTAGAAGAATCTCTTATTCCTCTTTCCTCTAACTCATTTATAGTAATCCTTTTTTTAGCTACAACATTTTTTTTCTTTTGAATGAGCTTATCTAAATTGTTTTTTTCTTTTATTTCAATTTCTAAAGTTTCTTCTTTTGTAGCTTCTTCCTTTTCTATATGGGCAGCAGCATGGCAACGACCCAATAGTTTAATCAAAATATTTTCTTCTGGAACATTTAAAGCATTAGGTTTGCCTTTTTCAATTAAATCCTTTACCAAAACAAGGTAAATTTTATCGTTTAGTTCTTTTTTTAACTTGATTTCTAGACCCAAAAAATCTTTATTATCCAAAATATTTGCATAATCTCTTTTATACCTGTAATTCAAGTTATCGGGCTTGTCATATGCATACATTTGAATATGTTCGTCTCTGCATTTACCCATATCATGCAGCCACGCAGCAACCTCAGCGAGCAGCAAAGCCCTGTTCTCTGCAAGAATATTCAGATCATTGCTCATTGTCCTACCTCCTTGAAATTCTGCAGATTTTGGCTAATATTATTAGCGACGTCAATTAGTTCGTCGAAAGTTTTGAAAGACCAAGTTGGCCATTCTACCGAGGTTTCATTCTTGGATTGAAGGTGTTTCTGCCACTTATGGCCATCATCTTTGTAACACTTTTTGAATAATTTAAATTCATTGAGAGATCCTCCACCAATTTGAGATAGTTTTTCACCTGTAATATTAGTTATTAGGTTACCATCAGCGTTTTTGAAGGAGTCTCTCAAAGTCCCATCTTCATTAAGATATTTTAAAAATTCTTTTTCTGGTGGCTTTATATTTTCATGTACAGAAGCAGTAACACATTTTGATTTAAGGATAATTTTTCCTTCAATAAGATTATTTTCAGCAATCCCAAACCCACTTGAAGTTTTGGCACCAAAACCATATGTCAGGAACATGGATTTGAGTCCTTCACTTAATAATAGCAAATCTCCGAAGATTTGTTTCTTGAAATTTTCTTCATCAAAATCCAGAAACAGATAATACGGAACATAAAGAAGGGTAAATGTGCCACTTTCACCAGCAGGTACACATTCAAATAGTATAGGTACTGTTCCAACTCTTTTTTCCCGAATGTGGGGATTAATGATTTCTAATCCTTTCTCCTTAAAAAAAGTAGGGAATAAATGAACTCTTCCTTTCATTAGCAGTTCATCGTTTTCAGTATTTTTGTTACCAAAGATATTTTGAATCTTTTCGTTTTCAGAATTATATCCTAAATAAAACAGAGCACTTCTTAGACTTCCTTTCCATGAGGAAGGCGCAATATAAGGAAGATTAAAAACTTTGTCCTTTCGAATAGGATTATCAATAATATAGAATTCTTGTTCGTCAATAGAAATATAGGGTTTCTTAAGAATGAATTTAAACTGAATAACAAATGAATTTTCAGGTAACACTGATAGATTAATGTTATTTTCAAAAATATTATCTTTCAAAAAAGCGTCTAATTGCCAGGATTCCAGCTCTTGTCCCATATTAGCTTTTAAGTTTCTTTTTTGCCAATCTGCAAGAATATTCTCAGGATCTTTACCGGTAGCAACATAATAATAGTACTCCAAATGCAGATTATCATCAAAGTTCTGTTCAGAACAAGCAGACGAATACCAATCATAGATCATCTTTTACACCATCCAAAAAAGCCTTAAGCTCAATATCTTTTCGAATTACCTCATGGCTGCTCAAACTGAACATATCTTTAGTTGTACTTTCAATGAAATTTCCAATATCTTCGTCTGTAAAACCCCATATTTTTAAGAAATAGCCTGGGTTATTATTCTTCTTGAAAATATGGCTTACAAAAATGTGACTACTCGTTTTTTCATCTTTTTTAATGGTACCAAATATTTGCCTGGTTTTTTGCTTACCATATTTTTTTAAGAAATTATTCCTTAAACCAAGTTCAGTCCCAGGTAATTTATAACGAATATCGAAAGATACAGGAATATATTGGCTACTTTTGCTATTTTTCCCGACGGGGTTTGCTTTTTTAAACCTAAGGACTGTCTTATTATCTTCTGCCAATGAGAATTCGTAACACCAGAACTGATCTAAAGAATAGAAATTGGTGCCACTAGCTTCCGGTATTTTATCAAAGTCGTCTAAAAATAATTTTATTTCTTTAAGTGAGTCTATTATATTCTTTTTGTTTTTAAAATCAAAAATACCATAGCCATATTGATTTTTAGCACCTATTGCACCTATTGTGCTCATGATTGAAAGCAAAGAATGAATTTGAGAAGATATAATAAGACTTGTAGAGTTTGTAAATTCTGTAATAACAAGATTAAATTTTCCAAATGTCATATTTGAATGGTCTGATTTAATTGATTTTTCAAAAATACTGGATAACCACCAATTATTGAAGCTCTTCTTTTTGTCTAATGTTGCCAAGTTGAAAGATTCTATTTGATTAGCATCTACAAAAGTTTCTAACTTGAATCGTCTCTTCCACCCAGTACAACCAAATAACCTGCATGCGGGGCATACTTCTTTCAATCCAACTTCTAATGCGTGTTTTGAAGCTAATTCCTTTGATTCATTTGCCTCTAAAAGTCGTCTATATTCTTTGTTATAAGCTTCCGCATTAAATTTGCAACTTTTGCCGCTCGTTGGATCACAAGCGTACCCACCCATTCCCCTGACAATAGCTTCATACCACCATCGCATGCTGCCGATTATTGCAGTTTCCTTTATAGTTGTACACTTCCCTTCCGCATCTCCGGTCCAAATTGGCGTAAGGGTTTGGATTTCAATTTTTATGGGATCTATAACTATTCCTCCTATATAATCAGCAATAAAAATATGCGTAGGCAGTTTGATATCCTCTTAAATTTGTGGAATTAGGTTTTATTTGTGGAATTAGGTTTTACTTTTTTCTCCTGTCCATTTTCTTACTGTCCCAAAGCCGCGAGATACAGATTTTCCAAGCCCAAAATAGTCGGGGATGAGGAAATTTGTGATAAAAGAACCTTTGAATGCAATAATTTCGTTTCCTTTCAGGCTTGAACTGCGAGATTTGAGTTCAGTGTGGCACTTAATCTTTTCAGGCACCTGGTAACCCAAGGATTTGGACATGGAGAGGAGATTTCCAATCAAATTTTTATTGAGCAATTTTGCTTGCTGCCCTTTGTCAAAGGAAAGATATTTCCTGAAATTTTCCTGGTTAAGTGCAAACCAGGGTGTTATAAATTCATATTTGACGAGTTTCTCCGAGATGCCGAAATCTTCCTCTTTGTAAGTGATCCCTCGTTCAATTATCTTATACTCATTGCCATTGAGGGTTATCTTTTCATATTCATCGTATATTTCCTTCAATACCTCCGCACCCTCATTAATTCCAATGACAGTAGGCGTCCTGTCTATCATCTTGTATTGGACCATCGGATAGCGGTAAATGAATTTATCGGCATTGTGCTGGTGCAGAAGGCTATATTCGTTAAACTTAGTAGCGAAGAATCCTCTAAGCTGGGCGCCGGACTCCTTTATGGGACGGGTGGAGGTGAGAGTTAAAGTAAAAACGAGAAGATTCATATTATCAAACTCGAAATTTCAGGGTCATTTTTAAATTGTGCACCTATTTCGAAGTCATAATCCATTTCACAAAAAGTGATGCCTCTTATTTCTTGTTTGTATTTTAACACGTACCAGTAAGGCATCTTAATTTCAAACAAACGGCGTTTTGATGGGGGTAGTTTCAATGCTTCATCTTTAAAAATAAGTGGAATTACAGGAATTTGCAGATAATCCATTTTTCTTGTAACTTCATTGTTATCTTCTCTGTTTGGATTATCGAAAACTCCAGATAGTCTCTCTTGTGTTTTTTCATATTGTTTACTGGAATCAATGAAGTTCTTTGAATCTTCAATCTTAATTTTAGAGTACACATTTTCTACTATTCTTATGAGATCAGCTTCCGTTAAATTCTCAGGAGAGCTTTCAAAAGATTGAAAAGAATTTGTCAATAGATCCGTTGAATCTGGATCATAAATCCTTTTTGAAGTGTCTGATGCTCTAAAAATGAATATATGGGTATCTTTTTTGCTCCGTCTCCTATTTACTCTTCCAGCCCTTTGAACAATTGCATCAGGAGGAGCACATTCACAGAACATAACATCAAAATCGATGTCTAACGACACTTCAACAACTTGTGTAGCAATTAGGAGATTACTGTCTTCAATGAAGCTTTCTTTTTTTACTCTATCTTCCAATGTAAACTTTGAGTGATAACAAACAGGATTCAAGAAACTTAATTGCTCATATAATTCCTGACATTTTGCAACATTGTTAACAACCACGAGTGTTTTTTTCCCATCATATACTGATTTTTTAATATCTGAAATTGCATCATCAATAAATTTGTCACATGTAATATACTTACTTCTGCATGAGTTCAGTAGAAAATCGTCTTTTATTACTTCTACGGAAGAAAAGGCCTTTGATAAAAGATTAACTAGATAAGTAGGCATAGTTGCACTCATAAGCATGAACCTGGTTCCCAGCTTAGAAAAATGTTCAATCGATTTTATAATTAGTCCCAATGTCCATGAGTCGTATGAATGTATTTCATCAATAACTATGACGGCATTAGCTGCATTTGCTTCAACAAGCGTCCATTTCCCATGATTGAACCCTGTTACCAGCAATTGATCTATTGTAGCGATGGTTGCAGGTTTTATAAAGGATTTATCAAAGAGCACATTTCGTCTTTCTTTTGGATTATCCTCTTCTTCCTGGAACATAAAAGAAGCTGTAGAATGCGTTAATCCTACATTTTCCTCCCCAAAATAATCCTCCAGACGCGAAAATATGCTATTTGCTGTGACCATTGTTGGCAACAAATAGACTAATTTACCTCCGCCCATATTCTCAAGATTATTTAATGCCCATAAGAGTGATGCTTCAGTTTTCCCAGTGCCGGTAGGTGCGATTGCAATTACATGATCTAATGTGCTGGCACATTTCTTTTGAAAATCTGTCAAACCTGTGAAATCAATATTCTTCAGTTCACACCTTTTTCTAATTTCTGAAACCAATTCTGTAGATTTAGTTTGCAAACAGTAGTTAATATCCGAACCTGAAGAGCCATGCCAGTCTGAATAGTGCAATATGGCTTTTAAAAGCAGGTAAGTTGGCCTTATTGCCTTAGAATTATTTTCTTCTTGGAAAATTTTTGCAACAAAATTATTCAAGAATTTACTTGCATTTTTGTATGGATCTATACTTTTAGTGTTCAGTTTAAAAAGAGGGTCTGGGAAATCATAGCCTTCTTTTTCAAATATTTGTTTTGCCAAAAGCAATGCTTGTTTTTCTCCATCTTCAATTATAGACGGTGTTTCGTTTATTCTTTCTTTTTCAAAAAAAGACATATTTGGATTGATTGCTTTATGGTGACCTAAAACAGCAAGAGCTTCAACTGGAAGTTTCCCAACCAATGGACCTTCCTGTTGCATTAAAGCAGCACTACCATAGGCAGCATATATGAAAGATACAAGTTCATGCCTGTAATTTTCACGATAGTCGAAATGATCACCTTTTTGCTTTGCAATCATCATTTGCTGAAATATATCCGTACATTTTCCAATATCATGTAAAACTATACTTAGAAGAGAACTCATCAAAAAACGTCTTTCGTCAAATCCAAATTCCTGACTGAATCTTTTAATTTGATCCCTTTTTGCTTGGACTGTCTGTTTCCAGGCTCTATAAGAAGCATTAATATGTTCTTCATATGATTGGTCAGGTTTAGCCCAAATGACATTATTCATAGCAGCACAACATTTCTTCCATTTACAGTATATCCATCAATCTCTGTTTTCAATTTTACGGGAGTACTTATATAAGTAAACTTTTGACGTTCACTCACTCTTCTTTCATCTCCTTGAAAAGTGAATCTTGTAGGCAAAAGGACTACTTGAGGTGTGTTTACTGTTATAACTATTGGGAGTTGGCTAAAATCAATATCATTTTTATAAAGCTGAGATATATCGCCGGGCAGAACCGTACACTCAAATTTATTTAGTTTACACTGCTTCTCTTCAATAATATCTCCAACCTCACATATTTTAAATAAATCATCACTGTTTCCAACAGTTAAAGGATATACAGGTGATAAAAATGCGGACCTTAAATGTTCTAATTTTTCAAGCTCATTACATCCGAAATAGAATATGAAAAAATTGTCGAATAGATATTCTCGGATAAGGATACTGTATTGCTTACGATTTTTAATGTCATTTTCAGTGTAGTTCTTTTCTTTACCCGTAAGCTTCCTATAATTCCAGAGGTCACGCATTAAGCCTTTATTGAAACCGTAAACTCCAACTAAAAAACCTTGGTCTTCTACTAATTTATGTATCTCTTCTAGACTCAATCCCATAGCAGCTCCCATCATCCCAATTATTGTTGTCTTTGGGGGCAATGGAAGTGTTTTGTGGAATGTATGAGTTTCTGGAGACCGGAAAGAAGCAGTTAGTGATACTCCTTCCATTGAAAAGATAAACATAGCTATCACTGCTGATAATATTCATCGATCCATTTTGCCATCTCTTCAAATGCTTCCCCTAGAGATTTTGCATTCGCAATGTCATTAACGAAAAATCCTTTTCTCATACCAATAACTGAAGAGATTATTTCAGGTTCATAATCGTTTAGAGTTTCTTCTATAATCGGAACATTAATTCCATTTTCTTCAAGTTTTACACTTTCAAGAAAAATTGGATTTTTTACATTGAGCATTGCTGCAACTACAAACTTTGGAGCGATATCCGCAAGAAATCTAGTTTGTCTACCTGAAGCCCATAGGTTTTTAATTGCTTTAAGTAGATCTTTAACCCTTGCTGCTTTTTCAAGGCTGTCTATATCTTCCTTGAATCCATCACCTTTTCCAACCCTATCGAGCTCTATTAATATAGTCCCCCTATACAAACCGGAGTGAATCTCAGTTTCAAAGATGTTAGGATCACCACCAGCTTTTACGCCCATGTAGTTTGTACCAAAGTCTAAATCCCCTTGATAAGGATTCAATGCTATTAAAGGTGAGACTCTTACTACGGATGTTCTCTTAGTGGATCCTCCTTTTGTATTCCCATCTCCACTCTCAGTGCCCATATATCCGAAAAGATCGTCATCAATATACTTGTCGGGTTCTTGCCGGGTAGTAGCAGCTCCCTTTGCTTGAGATGCAGCAACTCCTTCTGATAGTTCTCTACCCAATACTCCAAGTTGATTTCTCAATGCCCTTCGAATAGCCTGAGATGATACGTAAGGATATTGCTCAACGCCTACAGATATTTTTTTGATGTTAGACATATTATCTGCTTCTTTATCCGATCCATTCAACGAAGCAAATGATACTGGCGTTAAATATGTCAAAGTCAATGCTTTTGCAGATTTCATCTTTCTTATTCCTCCATTCTATTTGTGAAATTAATTTTGACTTTTTGCATTAAAGGTATTAAGTGCAGCAATCATACAAAATTGCTTGAATTCTAGAAAATTTCTCTCAAATTCTTGCCCTTTTACATACAAGTCAGCTGTAACCAGCGCTCCATATTTGATCTGAATTCGATTAATTTCATTTAAGAAATCTTCTGGTTTTCTTGTTTTTCTCAACCTGAAAAGATCGCCTTTACCTTTGCGACCAGCAGAAGCAACACTAAATCCAATTGTTTTTCCCAAACTAACTGCTGTATCAATAATTGCTTGATCCACTTTCTCATTCGCCTCCTTCAGTATTTTCTCATATTCGATAACGAAATCATGTATGGGCTTTATGTATTGTTTTTTTGACTTGTTAATGTGAAATGCATGCTGTTCAATGAGTTCAATTATACTTTTTTTCTTAAGAATACGCTCACAAACTTTGTTTCTCATCATTGATTTATTATCATTTTTAGTTTGATCATAATCAATAAGAGTCGCCATTACTTCTTTTATACTAATCTTACTTTTTTCGATTTTATCAAATAATCTGAATAGATAAACAGAATCATTAAATGGCCAGATCATTTGTCCCATTTGAGCGTCCCCTAAAGCCGTAGTATTTATTGTATAGAACTCTAATGGAGCTTTTGAAATAACCACATCAAAAAGTCTCTCAAAATCGAGTTCATGATCACCGTTATCTGTTGTTTTTTTGGATAGAACCGTCCAATACAAAGAATAGAGAAAAGTAAATAATTGTTCAAATGGTCGCTGGAAGTAGCCTCCAAGGCGATTTTCAAAGTTTTTTAGCAAATTAGGATCGTCTACTATATTTATAGCCTGAAAATCATCATATACTTCACTCATTTTAACCAAGCTTGAAGAATATGGGAAATATATGTTATAGCCTTCATTATTATATGCATAAAAACCATTTACTGGTACAAATTTCCCTAAAAAACTACATTTCCAGCAAACTTTTTCAGGGCTTCCACCATTAGAATTAAAGGATAATACTCCGGAAGATCCAGTAATCATAGGGTATACTGTACCCCCAATGTCAGTTAATGAATGAGAAGCTGTCCCACAAATGAAGCATTTTCCTTTTTCTTTTCCTTTCTTTACTTTTATTTCAACTTGAGGCTGGATTGCATTTGGCCCATCAATCAACAAATTATTCGCAGAGATCTTTAGCCCGGTTTCAGAAAGAAAACTGTCAAATCGATCTTGTAAATGTGAATATTCGGGAGGAAGTACTTTTTTCTTAATCTTTTTTCCTGCTTCATTCACTTCAATAGCATCATATTTGACCTGCTTTACAGTCATTCTTGGAGCTTTGTTGAAAATTAATCCAGCAACCCCCATAGATTTTACTTTTGGGAAGCGAACAAATTTTTCTTCTTTTGAATCGTAGTAAAACCCTTCATTTTTCTGCTTTTGTTTTTCTGTTGATTTATTATAATACTGATCTAAAAGTGACTCATAGGCTTTGTTGAATAGAGCAATAAGATTATCTTCACTTCCCTTAAAGGTAAGGCATTCATCAGTGAGATGCATTTCTACTTCCATTTCTGATGGATTTTCTTCTTTTGCTATTTTGTACAAGCCAAGTAATCCTGAATCCATCCAGAAATGGCTAAGTTTCGGAAAAGTAATTTCTGATGAAGCATCGTCATTTTTTTGATTTGCCATGGACATTACCTTCAAGTCTAATTTTACTGTCATATGTAATTTTTAGATCGTCCATGATTACACGGTTGATGTTTTATTTTCCAGTGTTAGAAATGCTTACACCTCGTGCATCAACGCTACTATACCTCATTGAGTTGCAAAAAGATATAATACAGCATTGTCAGAGGGGGTTTGGGAATAATATCAACCAAGTAATAGTGCACGACCTATTAAATATTTGAATAATATATGACTTTTTCAAGTTATTAATATTATCTATTTTTTATATTCGACTCTATATTTGTGAACCTTTAACATTAATTGTTATATCAATATATATACATTTCTAGTATTAATTATATTAATAAACAAATTTAATTAAAAAATACAATAATAAGTACATAGCAAAGCATTTAACCAAACCCCACAATAATAAGCATCTAATGACAAAGCTTACACTTATCTCCACAATCTATTCCCTTGAACCTGTTATCATCTGCGTGACAAGGCTATCCCCTTCAAAAATTATATTGCTATCAGAAGAAGGGGCGCCTGATAAGAAGATCCAATCCGAGGAAACGATTGAGAAGACTTTCAAAAATGCGCTTGAATTTGAGAAAAAGTATACATCTGTTTATGACACTGTGCGCGTAGCAAAAGATGTTACTGAACTGATTGAACAGGAACATGCCAGGGGCAACCAGGTGATTGTAAATGTGTCTGGCGGACGGAAGCCACAGGCATTTGGAGCGCTTTTTGGGGCATATGCAAGGAATGACATGGTACAGAGAGTTGTGTATGTAACCGAAGAGGATAGTTTTATGGTTGATTTTCCGGTGCTGAGTTTCAATCTCTCGGAAACAAAAAAATTGATACTTGAAGAAATCCAGAAAGGAAACTCTGCAGTTGCCCAGTTAGCCACAACTGCCGGAATTTCGAAGGGAATGACTTATAACCACCTGCGGGAACTCAAAGCAATGGGGTATATAGCAGACGGAGAAAACGGGTACATTATAACTGATGCAGGAAGAATTGCATCCATTTGATTTAGAATTATTTCACTCACTTTGCCCACCCTTTCAAGGTTTAAACTTACTCATTTTCCCAGATAATCACAGACACCACCTTCTTTTTTCTCAAGGGCTTGCAGGTATTCCAAAACAGCAAGGACATAGGTAGAATGAGACCAGGCAAGTGGGAGGACAGAAACAGGTCTGCCTCTGTCGTTGATCTGTTCCGAGAAAAGGCCTGTGGGGTGGGCATGAGATGCGCACCATTCTAGGAGTTCGAGAGCCCGGTCAAGGTTGCCGACTGCGGAATGCCACTGGGACAGCCAGAGCGTACAGATAAGCCAGCTATTCATATAGCCAAAATAGTTGTCGTGAAGATACCTGGCAATCCCGCCTGAAGGACGTATGAGGTCACGCTCGATAGCTTCCATTGTCTGTACTACCCTGAGGTCGTCGGGAGGGAGAATTCCGAGGTACCAGACGGCAAAAACCGAAGAATCAAGAGTAGGGTCGTCAAGTCCCCGGCAGAAGCGCCTCAGTCTTCCATCATAAAGCTTCTCCAGAATAGACTTTCGGACGCGGTCTGCAGCTTCCTTCCAGATATTTGCATTGTCATAATCGCCAAGCGAACGGGAAAGTTCGTAGGCTCCGTTAAGGCCGGCATAGACCGTACATGCACTGTAGGTATACACGCCTTTCCGTTCTTCCCAGAGGTCGAAGCTCGAAATCGGAAGGTCTGTTTCCCTGTCTATTGATCTTACAAGATAATTAGCTGTGGGGAGTACAAGCCTTCTGTAGTACCTGCCCGTGGTCCAGATACTCTTTGCAATTTCCCAGTTATTATAGAGGGCATAAAGAGGAAGGCCTGTCTCGTCGATCTGGATCATAGGCACGGGATGCCAGGTGCTCCCGAAATCTCCAGCAGGCGTGTACTTGTGAAGGAAGTTGCCTCTAGGAGTGATGGTTTTTGAGAAAAACTCAAAGGTTTCGGCGGTCAGATGATGATACCGCGCCCGATCAAGCGCAAGGCAGATCCAGGCTGCATCTCTTGGCCAGCAGTAGGTGTAAAGGTCTGCTCCGAATTGTTTTATATCCGAATCACAGGATGCAATAATCGAGCCTGTAATATCCATATGAGCAACAACTACAAGGAGGCTCCTGTAAAAACACTTTAAGACACTTTGAGGGAGCTGAGTCATCCTGGCAAATTCAGGAAGCACAGACACTCTTTCCGTAAATGAGTTCCAGAAATTGAAGTTGAGATGGAAAAGGGCTTTTCTTCCGGTTTTCTTTACCCGCTTGTGAACCTTAAGTACACTGCAATACTTTTTTCCAAGAACTATCCCGTAGTGTATCCTTGTTGATTCTCCTGGCTTCAGTTCTGGAAGGGTCCAGCCAATAGTGGAATCGACCGAACCGTGGGCTACAGGATTTCCACTCAGGGAAGCGTCACTTTCCATATCTTTCCACGTGCCTTCAAACCCTTTCCACTCCGCAGTCCCGACCGCATACTGGTCAAAGGCAGGGTCACTTGCATGCAGAAAATAGCGGTCTCGCTTGTAATGGATAAGTGTATTTTTATCAATTACAGCAGTTTCTCCGATTTTGGTCTCAAGAATTCGGTAGTTCTGGTTTGAGAATAGCCGCAGGTGCTTGATCGAACTTGAAATATTCCTGACCTCAAAAGTTCTGTAAAAAATGTTTACTGATGGATGGACAGCCTCCCAGACCGTGATCCTGAGCCCAATTTCAAGGTTTTCAAATACGGTCTCCCCTATATTTGAGATAATTCCCCGACAGGCGTCAGGGGTTTCCTGCTTGCCCTCAGGAGTATCGGGTTTTCTTCTTAAGACTTCCCCGCCCTCTCCTGAGATTTCAAGAATACGTTTGCAGAAGTCTTCCTTAAACTCAGATTTATACTTCTGTTGAATCTTCCAGTTTTCAAGCCAGCTACAATAAAGGGAATCAAGATCACATATACCAACCTTTATCGTGTTCCCATGATTCTCAAGTCCTACGTACGGGAAATAGATATCCCTTATAGTCCCTTTTTCGTCTTCACAGATCAGGATTCTCCCATTTCCAAAGATTAGTGGCCTAATTTTGGATACCCCCTGTTTCCTTTATATTTTTATATCCTGATAATTAACAATCAACTCGGGTGTATAAGATTCAACCCACCTCTCAAAATATAATTTCTCAAAATATAATGGTTCCATTAAGTTGAATTATCTTTCTTGAAGATGTTACATTTCGAGAAATGAATTTATTACCTCAAATAATTTAGTATAAAATATCTCGGGAGAACCGGATTTCAGCCTTAAAAAGCTTTCCTCAAAGGTAACCATAAAGATAAAATCAACATTAGGTTAACTGTTAAATGATTCAACATTTCGTTATATCTAAGCGAAAATATCTTTCTCCCAATAATCATTTCATTTAATGTGTAGACACATGACTGAATTTGACGAGACAGTTAATGTTTTATTAGATGTTATGTAAATATGATGAGAAAGTTTATATTTTATTAGGATTACCTAATAGACACCTTATAAAAAATAAAATGTTGAAATCACTCAAATACAAAAAAAGCGTGTTTACAATGTCTTATATAAAAAAAACATGCCCAGTCTGTGGGAAAGAATTCTTTGTACTTAAAAATGCTGAGGAAAAGGCAATTTACTGTACTCTGGCATGTCTGACAAGAGTTCAGGATAAATTTGGCTCCAGAGGTATGTCTTTCCCTGATTTTGGTTGAGTATCTAATAAGGCAAAAAATGAAAAATACGGAGAACATCCTCATAAGGGAAAATGTTTTCCAATCTTTTTATTTTTAAATCGTTTTTATTTTCCAGCGAGTTTTTTTGCAATCTGGGTTACATGCCTACCCTGATAACGGGCCATTGCAAGCTCGTTTTCTGAAGGCTGGCGGTTGTTATCCTCTCCTGCAATCGTTGAAGCTCCGTATGGGCTGCCACCTGTAATTTCATCCATTCTCATCTGCCGGGTTTCAGAATAAGGAAGCCCGACAATGACCATTCCTAGATGGAGCAAGGTAACATGAGTAGTGAGGATTGTAGATTCCTGACCTCCATGCTGTGTCTGACTGGAAGTAAAGACGCTACCTACCTTTCCAACAAAAGCGTTTCTACTCCATAAACCTCCAAGGCCGTCAAAAACCGTACGCATCTGGGCAGTCATATTCCCGTAACGTGTTGGCGTCCCGAATAGAAGAGCATCTGCACCTGCGAGTACATCTTCGTACATGATTCTGGTCAGTACAGGAATATGGGCAAAAAGATTTTTTGTTTCAATTGCTCCCATCTTTTCCAGAACCTCATTAGGTAAGGTCTCAGGCACCTGATAAATCTCTACTTCAGCTCCTTCGACCTCTCTTGCCCCTTCAGCTACGGCTTCTGCCATTTTATAATTGTGACCGTAAATGCTGTGGAATATCACGCTTACTTTAACCATTCAAATCCCCCGTTAAAACTAATTACAATACAGATAAGGCGGTTCCAACCATTAATGGAATGAGTTGATAATCAACGGAAAAAATCCAGCTCCCTTCTTAAAAATAGTTTTCTGATGCCTTATATAGCTTGTTAGCAAAAGTTAACTTTATCTTATAGGTTCTGTATTCCTGATTTCCTGGCAGTATATCCAAGATTTTACTTCTTTTTCCCTGTTGAGAGTACTTCGAGAAATTACTCCATTGAAGAGTACTTTGAATGATAAATCTCAGAGTAATCAATTTCTGATAAATCGATATCAAAATAGTTATTAGTCTTTATGCTGTATAGGCGGGCATGCCCTCTCTTTCTATTGTAATGCCTTCTATGAATGAAGAAGAAACAATCCGAATCTGCATAGAAAAAGCTCAGTCTGTATTCAAGAAATATGATATAGAAGGGGAGATAATAGTTGCTGACAACTCGTCTGACCGGACTGCAGAGATTGCAGAATCAATGGGTGCAAAGGTAATAGGCCCAATAAAAGGATATGGAAATGCTTACCTCAAAGGGCTTGCCGAAGCGAAAGGAGACTATATTGCTATTGCTGATGCCGACAATACCTACGACCTGCTTGAGCTTGATAAGTTCCTTGACCCTCTTATAGCAGGAGAAGCAGATTTTATAATGGGCACCAGACTAAAAGGCAATATCAAAAAAGGGGCTATGCCCTGGCTGCACCAGTATATAGGCAATCCTTTTCTGACAGCAATGCTGAATTTCCTTTTCAAAACGAAAATTTCGGATGCTCACTGTGGAATGCGAGCTTTTACAAAAGAAGCACTTGAAAAGATGAAACTTAAAACGCATGGCATGGAGCTTGCATCTGAGATGATTATTGAAGCTGCAAAATGCGGACTAAGGATTGAAGAAGTTCCCATAACCTATTACCCACGCCGGGCTCCCTCCAAACTACGTTCTTTTCAGGACGGTTGGCGGCATATTAGGTTTATGATGTTATACCGACCTCTGCCATTCCTCTTTTTGCCGGGAGCTGTAGTTTTTGTCCTTGGTGGGTTGATAACCGGTTCTCTCCTACTTAGCGGAGATGTGGCGGAAAACAGGTTGCATTCCTTCATTTTAGGCTGTATGCTCCTGATCCTAGGAGGACAAACACTTTCTACCGGATTCTACATGAAAACATATGGCTTAGTCCGCGGCATGTATCCCAGGAAAAAGGAAAATGGTGCAAAATGGCTGAATTATCATTCTCTTGAAAAAGAACTGCTTGCAGGCTCACTTATTCTCGGGGCAGGCCTCTTACTCGGACTAAAAGTAGTATACACCTGGATCAGCTCAGGGTATGGCTCTCTTTCAGAAGTGAAAAGTGCAGCTATTTCAATGGTTTTTGCCTTCATAGGTCTTCAGATGATATTCTCAGCAATTGTCCTCAGCGTCATGCTCCTTGAGGTGGATACGGACTGGTAAGTGGTGCAATGAAAATCGCCTTTGTGTATGATGCTGTCTATCCGTGGGTCAAAGGCGGCGCAGAGATGCGCATCCATGAACTGGGAAAGCGGCTCTCGGCTAGGGGGTATGAAGTACACATTTTTGGGGTCAAATGGTGGGAAGGCAAAGATACCCTTGAATATGAAGGCATGACCCTTCACGGCGTCTGCAAAGCTCAAGATCTGTATGTAAACGGCAGGCGTTCGATCTCTGAGGCAATAATCTTTGCACTTAAATTGTTTCCTGAGCTCAGAAAAGAAAGCTTTGACCTTATAGATGTAAGCGTCTTTCCCTATTTTTCCTGCTTTACTGTAAAAGCGGTCTCTGTTTTGAAAAAAACCCAGTCAGTGTTTACCTGGCACGAAGTATGGAATGACTACTGGTACGAATATTTAGGAAGGTCAGGGCTTTTTGGAAAACTGGTTGAAAAGGCAGTCTCCAAGATATCAGGAAATAATATCGCGGTTTCTGGGTGGACAAAGAACAGGCTTAAGGCGCTTGGGGTTCCTGATGAGAAAATTACGGTTATCCCTAACGGAATCGACCTGAAAAGGATTTCTGGGATTGAACTCAAAGGCATAAGACGTCCTGAAGAAAAACACCCTGAAGATCTTGAAAGTAAAAAATATGACATCATTTTTGCAGGCCGGCTGATAAAGGAGAAAAATGTTGACCTTCTGATTAAAGCTGTAGCCCTTCTTAAAGCCGATTTTCCACAGATCAGGTGCTGCATTGTTGGAGACGGACCTGAAAAGGCAGGGCTGGTGGAACTTGCAGAGAATACCGAAGTTTATGGAAATATCGAGTTTGCAGGCTTTCAGGAATACTGGATCCTAATCGAGAAAATTAAGGCTTCAAAAGTACTTGTGCTGCCTTCAAGTCGGGAAGGGTTTGGGATGGTTGTTATTGAGGCCTTTGCCTGCGGGGTACCAGTAGTGACTGTAAGAGCGAAATACAATGCTGCGCAGGGACTGGTTGAAAACGGAGTTGATGGGCTTGTTGTGGAACCTGAAGATAGAGAAATTGCAAAGGCAATACAAAAGATAATTAGGAGAAGTTCAGATTATAGAAAGATCTCAGAAGCAGCATTTAGGAGAGCTAAAGACTATAACTGGGAAGAAATAGTTGAGGATATCACCTCAGTCTACAAAGGTTATACGAGAAAATCTTAAAGTCAAACTAAATCTAAGTCAAACTAGCTCTCTTTTCTAAAAAAGAGAAGTATTATGAATGTGTATCTTCGAAAAAATAACAGACTTCAATTTTTTTAATGAAATAAATTAATTTACTATATAAAAATCAATTAATATCAGTTATTATTATAAAGTCAATTAACCGATACAATTATAAAATAATTGAACAGTTTTACTTTAATAACAAATTCGTTAAATCTCAACTTTTGTAAGAAAGACAATCAAATTCCTATTTACATAATCTAACGAGAATAATTGAAAATAAGTTAAGTATATAGCTTATATGGCATTAATATCAATATATTTCTTTGGGTTATTTTCCAGCAGCTTAGGCTATTGATAATCCATATTATTTCAGGTGCAGTCAATGGAAACATTTACATCATTGATACTTTCAAGCGTTTGGAGAATGCCATGTACAGTACTAGGGATCAGTTTAAAAATTTAGAGATCGATACGATAGGATCTCCAACCTATTTTCCAACAACTTGCCCCATCCAAAATGAGTATATCTCCAGTAAAGTTGATCTTTCAATTATAATTCCGGTTTATAACGAGGAGGAAAACATAGCTGAGCTCTACGAGAGATTATGTAGTATTCTTTCGGTAATGGACAAAAGTTATGAGATAATTTTCGTTGATGATGGGTCAACTGACAACACATTCCAGGAAATTAAAGCAATTCCGGACAGCAACATAAGGATTATAAAATTTCAAAGGAATTACGGAAAAGCCGCAGCTCTCTCCTGCGGGTTTAAGAAATCTAAGGGAGACTTTGTTATTACCCTGGATGGTGACCTGCAAGATGACCCCAAAGAAATTCCAAGATTCCTTGAAAAATTAAAAGAATTTGATATGGTTTCCGGTTGGAAAGTCAAAAGGAAAGATCCTATTTCGAAAACTTTTCCCTCAAAATGCTTTAATAAATTAACACGGTTTATTACAGGAGTCAAAATTAACGACTTTAACTGCGGGTATAAAGCATATAATAAATATGTTATAAAAAACATAAACTTGTATGGGGAGCTTCATCGTTACATACCAGCTCTGGCTTACTGGAAAGGTTATACTGTTGGGGAGATAGAAGTCGATCATCACCCAAGAATACACGGAGAGTCAAAATATGGGGCTGGAAGGTTATTGAAAGGATTTCTGGACCTCATAACAGTTACATTTCTGATGATGTATAAAAAGAGACCTCTGCATATTTTTGGAGGCATAGGATTTCTTTTAGGTTTTTCCGGAGTGATTATATCTTTATACTTAATGGTTTTATGGATAATGGGAGTAAAAATCGGCGATAGGCCTCTTCTCATGCTCGGGATCTTACTTACGGTAATTGGGGCTCAGTTTATTTCTCTTGGCCTAATAGGAGAATTGATTACGAACTCGAGAAATAACGATGACTATATTATAAAATACGATAGCTATGAAATGGAAAACGCCAGGTGAAATTTCAATACTCAGGGTTTAATGCTTTATTTTATAAGCAAACTTGTCCTGAAGATAATCTACGAAACCTTTACTTAAATGGATTCATTTTTATCTATTACCCTTTACTGCTCTGATATACCTATATAAGTAAAAAATGGCAGGCCAACAACAGGCCCTGCTCAATTGTATAAATGTTCAAATTTCCAATTTACTGGTGCTATTCTCGCGATGCTCAAGGAGCGCAGATGGCCATACCCTGACTAACTTACAATAGATCATTTTTGATGGAGAATAAAAATGAGATCCGGCATCGAGTGCCACATTGAAAAAATACACAATTCTGGTAAAAAAGATTTTAGGTGGAACAATTTAAGAGAACTGGTTTCAAGATATCTAGAAGGAAATTCAGTCCTTGATGCTGGATGTGGAACAGGCCATATGACATTAAAGCTACTGAGAGAAGGGCGTACTGTTACAGCTATAGATTGCTCTGAAGAACTCACAAAATTCACTCAAGAGCTTATCAGAAAGGATAGTTTTAGAGCTGAAGTTTATACTTTAGATTTGTTGAATGTAAATCAACTGGGTAGAAATAAATATGAAAATGCTGTATGCCTGGATGTTCTTGAACATATAGATAATGATGAACTTGCATTACAGAAATTAACCTCTACTTTAAAAGAAGGAGGGAATCTTATAATTTCTGTCCCTGCATGCAGTTTCTTGTATGGAACAAGAGATGAAGATATAGGGCACTACCGCAGATATAATAAGAAAACCTTGATCAATTTGATAAACAGAGCAGGCCTGGAAATAAAAGAAATCAGGTACTGGAATTTTTTAGGTTTTTTCCCGGTATTGTTGTCTGAAAAGCTTTTTCACAGAAAAATCTCTGAAGAGATAAGGTATTCAAAAAAATCTCATTACAAACATTTAAATAGTTTATTGGATTGGTGGTTTTCTATTGTTGAAAATAATTCAAGGTTTCCAATAGGTCTTTCCTTGATTGCTGTATGCAAGAAAAAATAAAGACATATTTTCAGGTTGATTTCAAATATAGTTTAGTCTCAATTGGGAATTAGAAATTCTTTAAAACTACTATTTAAGACCATATTTAAAACTGCTATTTTAGACCATATTTAAAACTGCTATTTTAGACCATATTTAAAACTGCTATTTTAGACCATATTTAAAACTTCTTTTTAAATTATCTTTTGCTTTTCATTCCCAAAAACCCTAAAAACCCCAAGATTAAAAAATATATTATCATAATTATATGGAAGAGGAAAGCTGAACAAATCGCTACGTCACTTTTTAAACCTACAGCAATGAGTCCAGCAGACCATCCGCCCTCTAGAGTTCCAAAGCCACCTATGCCCTGAATCGGCAGTACAGTCGTGAATACGGCAAAAGAAGTTGAAAATATCACAGTCAGGAAGTCAAGATCTATGCTTAATGTTTTTATCAAGATGTAATTAAATAAATATAGAGATAGCCAAGCTCCAAATGAAAGTGCTATTAATTCGAGAAAAATAATTTTTTCAAAAGATTTTATTTTTTCAAAACTCTTAATGACATCTTCTAACTTACCCAATAAGTAAATAAATGATTTCTTATTTCCAGGACCAAACTTTTCGAGAATCTTTCTAGTATTCGAGATAAAACGATTCCCGTAAAAAAAGAAGGTTAAAAATAGAAAAATCACAAGCATCATAAATAAAGTGATAAAACCTAAACTATTCGCAATAAACTGAGATTCGATTTGTATCCGGGAAACCGATATGAAGAAAAGTAAAAAAATAGTGATGAAGTCAAAAAACCTAACCACTGTTAGTGAAGCAATACCGTCACTCATGCTTCTATTATGTAACTTATTAAGGATATATACATAAGATAATTCACCAGTTCTGGCAGGAAGAATATTATTTACCAGATTATGGATACAAACAACATAAAATAAGTCTTTAAAATTTATTTCTTTATTTAGAAGTACGTAAAACCTGCATGTCCTGAAAATATAACTGCATAAATATAGAGCAAATCCAAGAATAAAATAAACAAGATTTATTTGTTTAAGTCCATCAGTTAAATCATTAATATTTATTTGAAAAAGAAAAAAAGAAACTAAGATTATTGTGACAAGAAATGCAAGAAGAGTAGAAAGATTTTGTTTTCTCATAAACCTGTTTTAACAACTTCATTAAATTATAAGAAGCTTTCCAGTTGGGAAGCTTTGTATAAAAATATCTTCTGTGAAATGTATACATGTTAAAATTAGTTCTAAAAAAGAATGGAAAGTTACAAAAGTTATTTATAAGCTAATTCCTAAATTTTCTAACTGAAAACTGGTGACAAATTTACTCTCATAAATGAGTAATATAATCAGTAATAATCAGTAATCAATCATTCTACAAGGGGTATAATGAAAAGTTCTATAAGGGGTATAATGAAAACTGGTGTAGAAAATACAAAAAAAGGTAAAAAAGACAAAATTAGTGATAAAATTAATGATAAAATTAATGATAAAATATCTTATTTCCAAGAAGAAAGTTTTAAAGAACATGCCGGAATCTTAATTCTATACACCTTACTAACCTTTATACTCACTTATCCTGTAGTTTTTAAAATACGCACGTATATTCCAGGAGGAGGAGATGCATTCCACTGGATAAGAACACTCTGGTATACTCCAGTGGCTATATTCAACCCAGACCTCACAAAATTATCACATGACTACTTAATGTTTCATCCATATGGAATACCAGCATCACCATTTCAATCTGCTTTTAATCAGATCCTTGCGTATCTGTTATCCAGTGTAATAAACATTCATGTAGTATACAACATACTGTGGTTATTCTCATTTATTTTTGGTGCATATGGCACATATCTACTTGTAAATTATCTAACTAATGACAGAATCTCTTCTTTTATAGCCGGGATTGTATTTGCATTCTCACCATATCATTTTGCACACTCTATTGGTCATTTTGGAGCAACAAGTATTGAGTGGATACCTTTCTGCGCTCTATACTTAATGAAAATGTTTAAAGAGGGGGGAGTTCGAAACAGTATTTTTGCAGGAATATTCTTTATTCTCGTAGCCATGAGTGATCTTCAATACATGGTATTCATGGGAATTTTTGTGATGTTATTATTCGTATATGAAATCTATATTTTTTTAAGAAAAGAAAAAGGAGATTATAGAGAAATACTGAAAAGAATCTTTAACAAGTACGCCTTATTTGGAGTAATCTCATTCATAGGCTTAATACCTCTCACACTGGAAAACATTCTAACAGCTATATCTAGTGAAAATTTTTTAAAACTAGATCCATATGAAGCTGTTACTTATTCGACTGATTTACTGAGTTTTTTCCTTCCATCTGTTCTGCACCCGGTATTTGGGAGTGTTACGACAGACATTTACAGCAATTTTTCAGGAAATACCAGTGAGAATACGACTTTTATTGGATACACTGTAATCTTACTCTCTTTATTTGCGGCCCGCAAACTGAAAGAGAGTAAGTATGTAAAATTCTGGTCAATAAGTGCATTGCTTTTTTCGTTAATTAGTCTAGGTCCGCTTCTCCATGTTAACGGCAACACAACGTTCACGGCGTTCAATACTACTGTCCCTCTTCCACATTTAGTTTTGTATTATGTGATCCCATTTCTGGACAACTGCAGGACAACTGGAAGATTTTATGTAATTGCTTCTCTCTCATTTGCAGTTTTGACTGGGTATGGGGTTTCTGAATTGCAAAAATCCAACAAAAATAATAAAAAAATGAGTGCAATTATAATAAGCAGTTTAATAATTTTCGAATATTTAGCAATTCCTTTACCGGTATCAGCTGTCAACGAACCGTCATTTTACAAAGAGATCTCACAAGATAAAGAAAATTACGCACTACTCGAAATACCTTCGACCCTATACTATGGAGCAGGTACAACTATCATTTATTACCAAACAATACATGGGAAACCTGTCGTAGGTAACTGGGCTGCCAGATATCCGTCTAATGCGAGAGATTTTGAATTAAATACGCCTGTGGTAAGGGAATTAACTTATTTGCAACCTTCCACTGCTGATATTCTGAACCAGGATATAAATCAAGTTGGAACATCTATTTTAAATTATTATAACATCTCTTATATTGTTTTACATGAAAATAATATGCATGATGCCGAAATTAATTTAGCCGAGACGTTTATACAGGAAACACTCAAAACGGAACGAAAAACATATGCAAAAGACTCTCTTATTGTATACCGTGTCAAAAAAGAACCTATAAAACCATTTATGATTTTAAAGGACAATTGGTATGGTAAAGAGGAACTGGATGGTGCCCCAACCAGGTGGATGTCAAACAATGCTACATTAATAACATACTCAAACGAAAAAGTAAATAAAACTCTTAGTTTCCGAATACTTAGCCATCATAATCCAAAAAACATAGAGATCTATGTCGAAGACAACTGTTTTAAGGAAATTGTACCAACAGATTTCACCGATATAAAAGTACCATTGACTCTGGAAAAAGGAGAAAACATTATAAAATTTTCTACTCATGAAGAATGTTTTTCTCCTGTACAAATTAGTGATAGCCAGGACACAAGAAAACTTAGCTTTGCAATACAAAATATTACAATATCATAAAAGATATTGTAACTTTTTGAAAAAGCAATAGAATAATATTTGTAACTCATATAGAGGGTAATATGCAGCTAATTTTCAGCGAAGATTTTTTCTTTCATTGGAATTCAATAGAATATTCACAATTAAATCTTTTGTCATTTCGCCGCTCTCTAACTTTGAAAGATAGTAATCAAATCCACCTCTGTCGGGAACCCTTTTGAGTATAGTAATATACGCTTTGGTGAGAAATTCTTGGTAGTCCTTTGTATTAAAAAGTTCTCCCAATTCACATTCTTTAATTTTTTCTGCAACTCCCACAAACAGCCACTCATCTCTAATCGAAAGTTGCAATATAGAAAAACCTGTTACTGAAAGGTAGTGTCTCAGAAGAACTTCTGTAAATGAAGTGTAGTGAAAATCCCCACTGTAAGCTTGTGTACCAAAAAGACATTGGACAAGCTCTTTCTGCTTTTCAATTGATTGATTCTCTTTTTTTTCGAAAAGAGAAAATAATCCTAGCAGATTTGGGACTTGAATTTTAAGAATACCATTCATTTTTAATAAACGATTCCATTCAGCAAGAACTTGTTTGGTTCTACCCCTTTCTATGTGTTCGAGTACGTCTTGAGCAATAATTTCTTCATAGTAATTTGAAGGAAGTATTTTAAGATCACAAATATCTGCTACTAAGTCCGGTTTATGAAACTCATTCATATCTATATTTAAATATCCTTCTTTACGATCAAAACCACATCCTAAATTTAACTTTGAGGGATAGTCCTTGAAATCGAAATTAATTTCAGCTAGAGAATCTTCTGGACTCATATTAGGCTTCTCCAATATCAATATACGAACTAATACTTCAATTTCATTTGGATTCGATTTAGGAATAAAACATCAAAAAATGTTATTTTTTATGCAATATCAAAGCGGATTTTGCTGGAAAATCACTATATGTGGTGTTCGAAGTTGTGCGTGAAATTCGTTAACCGATGATGCCAAAAGCAGAGAAATTAAAATTGCGCTGTCATATTCCATAGCTTGCTACGGGGTATTTGAATGAAATAAATCATTTTTTCATCATCTTATCCAGTAACTGTAAATATTTCATTTCTACTTTTTCCCAGGTATAATTTTTTTCAATATACTTTTTTCCATTATCTCCCATTTTATCCAGAACAAGCTTGTTTGAGTACAAGAAATTTAGACATTCACTAAACTCATCATAATTCTTATACCAGAGGCCCGCGTTACTTCTTATGCAGTGACCTTTCAAGACATCACAGTCCCCATTTACAAGTACAGGAGTTCCACAACCCATTGATTCAAGTGTGACCAAGGATAAACTTTCAAAGGGGGAAGGCATGACCAAAAGTTGAGCATTTTTTAGAATAGAATATTTTTCAGCTTCGGGGATGAAGCCAAGATATTTTATCTTATCATCCTTTGGAACACCTATAGCATCATATCCTGCCAAAACCAGATATGGAGCTTCCCGACATTCTTTTAATAATTTAAGGTAGTATTCAAACAATTGGTAACATCCTTTGGAGCCTTCGATTCTGCCAAGATAAAGAATATATTTCTGATCTTTTAGACTCCTGTACTCCGGGATAATCTCAGGAATTTCGATTCCACACCCAATAACATCAAAGATTTTTTCTTCTTCTTTAAGGCCTGTTTTCGTTTTAATTAAGTTTTGTTCTTCAGGAGCGTTGTATATGATACCTTTAATATTCTGGAATATTTCTTTTGTCGTAGATAAGTTAAGAGCAGGGTCATTTTCTGCGAGAGGAGCTATCAGCGCTTTGTTTCCTACTTCCTTAATTCCATAATAACTGGAATAATACCTGAATGTAAAAAATATAAAGACGTCATAATTGTCTTTATTCTTTGAGATGTACTCTATCAGTTCCGGACAATAAGGACCCAGTTCATCGACCCATGAAATTTCATCTCTTCGGCTGTGAGCAGAAAAAAAAACTTTTTCCTGAATTTTACTGTTTTTATTTGCATCACGTTTTTTTGAAGTCTTGAACCTTCGGACTAAAACATCGTTTATAGTTTCATTTCCCTGTTTGTATTCATTTTCCCATGTGTGGTAGTTTTTTGCACAGGTGGTGAGAACTTCAACGTCATGGTACTTTTTCATATGTTCAGCAATTTGTCTGGCATGATATTCTGCGCCCCCAATTATATCTTCACCGTACCTCTGTACAACAAATGCAAGTCTCATTGGCCAGCACCTCCTTTAATTTATCTATGACTTTTAATTTATCCACAATTATTTGCGCAATTATTTCCCATGAATATTTTTCTTCGACCAGATTTCTCGCATTTATTCTTAGTTTTTGCTGCAATTCCTCGCTTTCAAGTAACCTGGAAATCTTTGCCTGAAACTCCTCAGCAGGACAGATGAGAGCATGTACCTCATTTTCGATATCTAAACCTCTTGCTCCTATCGGGGTACTGACTACAGGAATTCCTGCACTCATATAGTCCAGCATCTTGAGGTTTGTACCTGATCCGCTGAACATGGGGTTTATGGCAATATCTGCCAGTTTATAAATCTCATATTTTTCATCCTCATCAACAGTTCCAAAAGCGAGAACATTTTCGGGGAGTTTTCCATATTTGTTTAAATAATAATCTTTGACGCTACCAACTACTATAAATTTATATTTTATTTGTCTTTTACACAGTTCATCAGTTATAAATTTTAATGCTTCTAGGTTTGGAGGATGCCAGCTCCCAACAAAAATAACAGTAATAGCGCCTGATAGTCCTGTAAGTTCCTTTTGTTTTTCCCTCTCCTCATTTAATATAAAAGGTATCTTCGAGGTGTCAACGCCATTTGGAGTAACCAGAATTTTTTCAGGCTTAGAACCATAAATTTCAATAAGATTTTCTTTGTCTTCCTTTGATGTACAAAGTACTACGTCTGACATTAAGGATGCTTCTTTCTCTACATCATATATTTTAGTTACGTACCTGGAATCTTTAATATAATCTTTTTTAAGTAGATATTCAAGATTATGAGCTTCATAAACTATCTTTTTATTGCTACCTATAAACTTATTTAAAGGCCACAAATATGGATGTGAAAAAACTATAATATCCGAATCCACTGCTAATTTTTTAACTTCTTCTACATATTCTTTTGAGAACTCAATGTAGTCTATCATAGCCACATCGTAGAGGTCTACCCCAATTTTTTTCTCGGCTTCCCACTGATACCTGGCATGTTCTATGCTCTGAGGGATACAGATTTGTCTTAATCCATTATCAAGAACAAGATTTTGATACTGCTTATTTGTCTCAATAATCGAACAAATTGTTACATCAAATTCCTTCACCAGTAATGAATAGATGTTATATAGCCTGTGTTGGCCTCCGCCTCTTGGCGGATAACATGAATAAGTAGACAATACTAATATTTTCTTTTTAATTTTAGGTATTAGCTGTTTATCATCTAGCAATCGAGAGACAACATTTCCCCAGTTAATGCTTTTTACTTTTCTATATGCAAGGTTTCCCATTACTATTGTTTTTTCCTTATTTTCTATAACATAATTAATTTTATCTGCAATTTTTTCTGGGTCCGGATCGACGACAAAACCTGTCTCATAATTGTCTACAAATTCTAATGAACCGCCGCTATCTATTGAAGTTATAATTGGCTTATGACTCATCATTCCTTCAATTGTAATTAATCCATAGTCTTCATCATAGGGAATATACATTATCACAAGAGCATTTGAATATAAATCTCTCAGATCCTCTTCACTCGTATATCCAATAAATTCAATTCTTTCGTCCTCTTTTGCTAGTTCTTTTAATTTATTCTCTTCAGGTCCTGTTCCAGCAATTTTAAATTTAATGTTATAAGGTACGTGTTTCATCGCCTTTACAAGAAGATCAATACGTTTTGGAGCATCAAGACGACTTACAGTAAAGAGATAATCATAACTCTTGCATGCATAATTTTCTATTTTTGATGGATGATATATCACACCAACTTTAGCATCATGAGGAAAGTAATCTTTCCTTAACTTTACATTCTCCGAAATTGCAAAATAATTTCTAATCCGATTTGAAGCAAGAGCATACTCATCAAAAAAATGAATAATAGTTCTAATAAATGGGCCTGGGAACTTAAAGGTTTCACTATCATAGTTCTGTTGATCGATTTTTAGCTGATTTAGTTTTTCGAAGAGTTTTTTTATGTTTTTCTCAGATAGGTCATCCGTATCTATTATCTTGAGAATATCACTCACCAAATTAATTCGTAAATTTTGTGGAACAGATGCAGGTTCGTTGCAAAAATGATAGGTATCAAATAGGCCTCTTAAATGGTGTTGTAGATATACAGTATGATTTTGATGTTTTACCATCCAAGCTGGATATTTGGTAGATATGACCATGTCAAAATAGGATAGATCCAATTTATAAAATTGATAATATGACTCTATCAGATCCCAAAAATTATTTTCTCTGGTGGGTACCTTCAATAACTCGCACTGGTGAGTTGTATAATTATTTATATAATTCTGCAGCCCCCACCAAAGTTTCTCTGCCCCTCCAATGGTAAAAGGTACTGGACTTGGTGCAACAATTGCAATTCTCATTACTTTCACCGTCATTTTTTACCTATTACAGCATAATCCTGTGCCCCATAAAGGATATTATTCAACTTCTCTATATTATGGTTATAGACCTCAAGATAGTTCTTTGCCCATTCTTCCATGCTATTATTAATTGCAGCTTTTTGCAATCTTGCTTCCTCTGATACAGGAGAGAAGTACCTGATATTTAAATCTCTGAATCCGACCGAAGTTAGCAGGAACTTGAGGGTTTCAGGATGAACCGGCTTTTTGTGAGTCATATCTATGTAAAAATTAGCAAATGATACCAGAGACAGTGGATTTACAGTTTCCACAAAAATATAGTATCCATACTTGAGTTTCTTAAAACATAGGTGGAGTAGATTAATCAGGTAATTAGGTTCCAGATGTTCAACTACCTGATCAATAAAAATCCCATCAAGACTTTTATCTTCAAGTTTTTCAAGATACGAAATTGCTTCGTTTTTCTCCACATTCAATCCTTTTGAAAGACAGTAATCCACCATCGTATCATCGATATCAATACCCTTTGCACCAATATCAAGCTCTTTTGCTAACTCTAAAAATTCGCCTCTTCCACATCCGATATCTAGAACATTAAAACAACCGGTGAAATAATGTATAAAATTAGACTGTCGTTGCTTTATATCCTCTCTTGAACCTCTAAATTGTTCTTCAAATCTGAAATAATTAATGTCTAAAGCACTAGAGTCAGAAGTTTCAATTTTTTTGTTTTTATTCCTTTCTTCTATTTTGTTACCGAGTATCCTGGCTAACCATGCTTTATTTTCAATGTCCAGATTTATTGAAGAAATTATAGAATTAACTTCTGCCTTTATACTATTATCCATTTCAGACTTGAGCTGATCTACCTTATTTTCGAACTCAGGTTTGATCTGTTCTATTTTGGAATCCATTTCGGATTGGAGCTGCTCCATCTTACTGTTTAAATGGATACACTTGCCTGCAGCATCATTAAAAAGGCGAGCTGTACTCCCATTAAATTCAGTTTGTTTCCAGACAACGGCATCCACATACCGCCTGACTTCTCCATGTACCAGCTCTCTACCCTTAATAAGGAATTTCCCTACAACCGGACGATGAGAACTGATGAAATAACTATTGTTCTGAATATCCCAGTTGGAATTTATATACTCAAGATCCCTCTGGGTGTCACTTCCACTTAGAGATGCCTCAGTAAAAGGGCCTTGTTGAAGGTCTCCAATAGTTTTCTCTGGAAAAACCCCGGATACTTTCCGCTCATGGATATTTTCCCTTATTTTTCTCATTATTTCTTCAACATCAATTTCTTTTTCATCAGCTTCATTATTAATGTTAATCGTATCCATAAAATCTCACATCCTGAACTCAGATTTTCCAGCTGCAAGGTACCTCAAAAAGTCCAACATCTCTACCAGTTGGCATTACATCAAAAGAATATTGTTTATCGTGCCAATCGTATGGTTTTTGATCGTGAGTATGCACAGCCACTGTCAATAGAAACCTTCCTGTAATCATAGGAATTCTTTCTATCATCAGGTCAACATGCCCTTTGCCTTCAAGATATTCAATTGAAGCTTTTTTTAATTCCGTGTTTGTTCCAAAAAGATTTTCTCCGGTCTCAGAGTAAAGCGCAATGCCAAAAACCGGATCAGATACTTTTTTATGCGCGTTATAGAAGATTTTAATTATCATAGGATCAAAGGAGTTGAATCTTGAGCCTTTATTGCCGAATTTATCATAGAACTCCACACCTGTGATTTCAACAGTCTTATCTCCCCACCTGGGATTTTTATCTTCGGGTTTTACATCTGGCTCAACCGCGTCTAACTCGTTCTGGCTTCCGGCTGTAGGTGCTTCATCTCCACCGCCATACACATAACGGTCGATTACATCTCCTGTGTCCCCTAAGACTATCTGCTCTCCTTTATTCAGAAGCAAAGTCTTATCACAGAACCTCCTTACTGATCCAAGGTCATGTGAAACGAAAACAATTGTAACTCCATCTTTTCTATATTGACTAAGTATATCCAGACATTTTTGCTGAAACTCCATATCTCCAACTGCCAGAACCTCGTCCATTAAAAGGATTTCAGGATTGGTCTGAATAGCCGTTGAAAAAGCAAGTCTTACCTGCATACCCGATGAAAAGTTTTTGATCTTAGTGTCCCTAAATTTCTCAAGTCCTGCGAATTCGATAATATCGTCCAGTTTATCATTAATCTCTCTTTTTTGCATACCCATGATGGTCCCATAAATTTTTATGTTCTCTACAGCTGTGAGATCAAACTGAAAACCAACTCCAAGCTCAAGGAAGGGAGTAATCCTCTTTAGAGCAGTCACCTTCCCTGACGATGGATACAGGATATTTGCAATAATTTTTAATAAAGTGCTTTTCCCACTTCCGTTCTCTCCAATAATTCCAAGCGCTTCTCCTTCTTCAACTGTAAAATTAATGTCTTTGAGTGCATGGAATGTTTCATAAGTGGGAGGCTTGAAAGCTCCTGTCAAAGTCTCAAATATAGTTGTTCTTTTTTCATGAGGTATGCGAAATGTTTTGTACAGGTGTTCAACCTCAATTGCCGTCATCAGATTTCCTCCGCAAATCTGGGTTCAAATCTGATAAAAATAATGTATCCGACCAGAAGAAAGACTATTGATGAAAGAACCATAAATAAAAGATCCTCTGTTTTAGCTGGAGACGAATAAATGATAGTATCCCTTGCAGAATTAAGTATCCGTGCAATTGGATTCAATAAGATGAATCTCTGTAAGTTTTTGGGGAATACATCGATAGTATAGAGTATAGGAGTGGCGTAGAATCCAATCTGCAAAAGAACCTGCCAGATAAACTGCACATCCCTGTAAAATACATTCAATGCACAAAGTGCCAGAGAGAGGCCGAGTGAAATTATAAACAGACAGAGCAAGATCAGGGGCACATATACTAAGTTTGTGGACACCGGTATCCTGAAATATACCATAAACATTATGAATATCAGGGATTCGAAAATGGTCATAAGCAAAGCTGTGATACACGAAGAAATAACAAAGATATCCCTTGGAAAGTAAATTTTCTTAACCATACCTGGTTTTCCTACTACGGAAAACATTCCAATGGTGGTAGCCCTGCTTAAAAAATTCCATAAAATGATTCCAAGAAGTAAAAACAACTGGTAGTATTTCACCTGGACTCTCATCAAGTTCGTAAAAATCACATATAGAACTAAGAGCATAAGCATGGGTTCCAGAAGTGACCAGAAGTAACCCAGTATAGAGTTTTTATATCTTAATTTAAACTCACTCCATGCCAGTTGCCAGATAAGATTTCTGTAGTCATAGAGCTCTTTTAGGTGATTAACAATCATTAGTTATCACATTTTTTATTTTTTCATTAAAGATCGAAAGATCAAAGTGTTTTGCCTGCTCAATACATGAAGCCCCATAAATTTCAGGTTCACGAGATATGAATTTTACAGCTTCTATAACACTATGAATATCTGCTTCTACAAGCACGCCCGTTTTACCGTTAATTACGGTTTCCTTAAATCCACCTTCGTTTACAGCTACTACAGGTTTTCCACTTGCCATAGCTTCCACAGGTGTCATGCCGAAGTCTTCATCCATGGCAGTGCAGATAAAACCCCTACAGCGGGAATAAAGGTCAAGTAATTCCGCCTCAGAAACTTCCCCAAGAACCTTTACGTTTTCCGGTAAGTTGTCAATTATATTTTTTGCGTAACTTTTTGCGTGATCTCCTTTTGAATACCCCCCTATAATGACAAGTTTTTCCTCAGGCATTTTCTTGAATGCCTTAATCTGAATTTCTACTCGTTTTTCAGGGTAAAGCCGATTTACCGAAAGCCAGAAATCTCCATATTCTCTGCATGTAAACTTTGAAGTGTCTATAGGAGGATAGATAACCTGAGCATCCCTGTTGAAATATTTTTTTATTCTTTCTAATGTATTCTTTGAGTTTGTTGCAATTTTACAGACATGGGAAAGGTAATACTCGGAAACTGGTCTATGAAGCTTGACCCAGATCCTAAAAAAGATTGAAACCAAGAGAGGTTGCCTCTTGATAAAGGTATCATAAAGGTCATAGAAAGCTCGTGTGGGGGTATGGCAGTAGTAAAGGTTAGGTTTATGTTTCTTTGCCGCGAAATGTGCCCAGTTACCGGAAAAAATGAAGAAATCATATTCTTTTGAAAAGTTACAGGCTGCAAATTTAAAAGATGCAAAAATCTGTTTTAGAGGGGGTACTTTTGGAGTATTTCCTAGACTGATTATACGAATATTAGAGTAACCCATCTTTTTTACAGATTCCATGTTTAAATCAGTAGTGATAACATCGGCATTGAAGTAATTTGCGAGCATAAGCACAAGCTTTTCTCCACCACCAATGGCCCCGAAATAATCATGAAATATGGCTATTTTCATCAGTTTCTCACTTATATCAATAGTTTAAACAGGTTTAAGAGGTTGCTGAAAAACTAAGCCCGGAGGTGTTTCCCAGCAGTGTTAAAGAATGTTAACTTTGTACTTCTAGCATGCAAAATTCCGAATCAATTCTTTATAAGTATTATCAGAGCTACTCTTATCGAGCTGCTCTTAATATTAACAGATTTTTCAACAAGCTACAAAGATCACTTATTGGTATCTTTATGCTTTATTAATAGTAACAGACATTCATCAGTAGTAACAAAGTCATATCTGTAATTTCAAAGATTAATTAAACTCAACGGTAATAAGGATACTGAAAAATGTGTATCAACATTAAGAGATATATAATACTTGCCAAATGAGATAAAATGAGATATACCGATCGAAGATACTCATCTTGTCCCCTAAATCATAAAGCTTTAAAGTTATTATATTGAGCCCATTCCAAAAATAATCCAAAACCATTTTAGTCTCAGAACAGTAAAATCTAGAACAGTAAAATCTAGAACAGTAAAATCTAGAACAGTAAAATCTAGAACAGTAAAACTTAGAACAGTAAAACCTCAGAACTCATAAGTAAAATTTCAGAACTCTTTTCTAAGGTTAGAAATTCAAATAATATTCAAAATATATAATTCAGACAACAAATTTGAGTTTTGGTATCAGCTCATTAATTTTAGCACTATCAAAAATTACTTTACCTAAGAATAAAATAAAAAGAATAACTAAAAGATAAGAAAGAGAGTTGATTACAACGAATAAAAGCATGGGATGTCCGGTGGCAAAACGATCCGCTAATAATCTAAAACTTAGTGTTATTACTCTGACCACAGTTATAGTAGTTGCTTTTCTCATGCGCATGCTGTCATATGCCTCGGTTACTGCAAATGGAGGCATAACCTTTAGCGGATATGATGACTTCTACCATATGCGGCGTATTATTTATACAGCTTCCAACTTCCCCCATCCCCTTAATTTTGATTCTTACATTAATTATCCTCAAGGTTTTGAAGTCGGATGGCCGCCTCTTTTTGATTTATTAGGTGGGCTGCTAGCAATAGTCCTTGGAGGAGGACAGCCTAGCCTGCATACCATCGAATTTGCAGGAGCCCTGCTGCCAGTACTTCTGGGAGTTCTAACAATAATTCCTTTATATGTTGTAGCTGCCTCGATATTTGACAGAAAAACTGCATTTTTTGGAGCTTTCATTTTTGCAGTGCTGCCAGCACACGTTTATATATCCAGGTTCGGGGCAGTTGATCATCACGTAGCAGAGACCCTTCTCTCAACCTCAGCCTATGCATTTTTCATACTTGCCTTAAAATGGGCAAGAGAGGGAGATCTTTCCCTTACCTCTCTTAAAAACATTTCTTCCGAAAAGAAACTTATAAAATCACTAGCTTCTGCTGGAGCATCTGGGTTTTTCTTTGCACTCCTGATTTTCACATGGATAGGAGCTCCGGCTCTTGTAAGCTTTATTGTTCTTTATGCATTCATACAGTCTACAATTGACCTTAAAGCCGGGAAAAACTCCGACTACGTACTTATCTGTGCTGTTACAAGCCTCCTTGCAACCCTTCTCTTTACCATTCCCCTGTCAGCTGGGTCTATACGTCCTGGCCTGGAAATGAGCGCAATGTACCTTTCATGGTTCCAGGTTTTTTATGTGCTCAGCCTGCTAGCCGGAACCTTAATTCTCTGGGGCATTTCCTTCTATATCTCAAAGAAAAATCTTGACTGGAAATCCTATCCCGCAATCTTAATACTTGTTTCTGGGGTAGGGCTCCTGCTCCTCAGGACTTTTTCCGCTGAGTCCTATGCTTTTGTAATTGAAGGAATAAGGTTCTTCCTAGGAAAAGGAGAATATATAGGCACAATTGTCGAAGCCCTGCCACTATTCTTAACCGCACAAGGAAATCTTACCTTTGCGCCGATGCTTGGAAGTCTCGGGCTTTGCTTCCTTGCCGCTCTGGGAGGATTTTTCCTGCTTACTCTCCAATGGAAGGGAGAAAAATCAAAGCCTGAAGGAATGTTTTTCCTCTTATGGTCAATCTTTATCGCATATTTAGTGATTTCCCAGAGGCGTTTCTCATATCTATTCGCAGTAAATGTCTCAATCCTTACCGCTTATTTCCTCTGGGTCCTGCTTGAGTCCCTTAACTTTGAGACTGAAGTAAAGAAACTGGTTAAAGTCGGAACGATAGTCGGACCGATAACTGGGAAAAAAGCAATGCCTGTGCCTCAGGCGGGAAAAGAAACAAAATTAAAAAGAAAATCAAAAGCAAAAGTGAATAATCCACCAAGCTCGAAAAAGGACTCTCAACCTGATTATTTCAAAATCTTTTCGTCTGTGGTACTTATAGGGCTTGTATTTATACCCTGTATTTGGGCTGGATTTGCTTTTGCTAAAGAGGGGCGCACGATTGATCCTGAATGGAGTGACTCTCTGACCTGGCTTGAAGCTTCGAGCCCTGAAACATCTTATTACCTTGAACCTTCCAAGGCTCCCGAATATGGGGTTTTGAGCTGGTGGGACTACGGAAACTGGATCGTTTATCTGGCTAAAAGGCCTGTAGTTTCAAATAATTTCCAGACTGGTGTACAGGATTCTGCACATTTCTTTACAACTGACTCTGAGGATGAAGCAAAAACAATTATGGAAAAACTCAATGTAAAGTATGTAATAACCGACAAACTGATGGCAAGCGGCAAGTTTGGGGCTATTGCTGAGCTTGCAGGCGAGGATATAGAGAAATATTTCACGGTCGAAACCGTTAGTGGAACAAACAGCCTTGAGACCGTTGCCACTCCTAAAAAGGAGTTCATGGATACCGAAATATATAAACTTCATGAACTTGACGGAACAAATCTTGGAAACCTGAGGCTTGTCCATGAAAGTACAGTCCCTGAGAAAAATAATAACAAGAAAAATGACGTAAAAATATTCGAATTCGTCCCTGGAGCCAGACTTTCAGGCACTGCAGAGCCAGGACAAAGTATTACTGCTACCCTGGAACTCAGCTCAAACACAGGCCGAAAATTCACATATGAAAATAAAGTAATGTCAGATAAAAATGGTTCATTTGAAATAACTGTACCTTACTCGACCGAAAATACAGCAGGCGGAATCAATGCTCTATCAGCTTATTCCCTGAGTGCAGGAAAAAATGCCATAACCTCAGGAATCCAGGTGACGGAAAATGATATCCTTAACGGTAACCAGGTAGAGGTGAAAATTCAGGGAGCAAATTGAGCATTTCGTGAAATAGGTTTTTAAAAAACACAGAAAACAGAAAAGAGATATTAATAATTATAAGAGATATTAATAATTATATCTCTTTCTTCTTTTCTCATTTTACTCATTATTTCCTAGAAAGACTTCACTCAATATTCTTGAAAATTTTATACTTCTCGAAGATTTCAGACTTTCCAAAGATTTTATTCACCTGTACTTTCGACTCCTACGGCACTCAGGAACCTTTTGACCACGGCTTCATTAACCAATCTCAGTAATGTCTGCCTGTCTTTTGTATCGCTAAAGACTCCAAGGGATATCTGAGCTCCTGCTGCGTTTGCGTGCCCTCCTGCATCTTCGCCGAAAGCCTGACGCATAACTTCGCCCAGGTTGATTCTGATATCATTGCTGCGCCCTGAGATATAGATGCGATCCTCAGTAACCCCAAAAACTATGGTTGTAGAGATCCCTTCAAGGCTCAAAAGGTAATCCGCAGCCTGTGGGAGTGTATCTCTATCCCGTATGTTCCCGACATTTGAGAGAAGGTAGCTTCCCAGCACCTGTCGGTTCCTGATAGCTTCTCCGAGCACATCAAGGGTTTCGATTGCCATTGAAGGCTGCTCTAGCTGATCCAGAATCCCATGGTTCGAAAGGGGGTAAAGGTATGAAGCAGCTGAAAGATCTGCAGGATCCGTTTTTCGCTTGAAATCCTGGGTATCAGTTCGAATCCCATAGAGCAGAGCCGTTGCCAGAGTCTTAGAGATATTGATATTGAGCTGCTGCAGATACTTTGTCATTATAGTAGCTGTTGCCCCGAAATTAGGCCGGATGTCTATGTACTCAGCCTTTATCTCATTTTCTCCTGGTGGGTGATGGTCAATTACAACGCCCACATATGAGTTAGGGGGAACCATGTTGTTAACGCCTGGGACAGAGCAGTCTATCAGGGCGATTTCATCAAAGTATTTGAGGTCGTGCTCTTCCATTTTACCCAGATCAATCTCGAGCAAATTTATAAAGGCTTTATTTTCCTGATGCCCGATCCTGCCGTGATACAGGATGCTTGCTTCAACCCCGAGGCTCTTTGCAATCTCTTTGAGGGCAAGCCCACTAGAAATGGCATCAGGATCCGGATTATCATGAATTACAATAGCAAGTCTTTTATCCCTTATTCCTTTCAGCCACCTCGCAAGTCTGTTGCCCCTGTGGACTGACTCGGCTCTCTCAAGAGAGCGCGAAAGGGAGCTTGCAACAAGCTTGGAAGGCATGAATACATAATCTGCCCCAAGATCTTCCATTTTTCCCTTATTGATAATATCAGAGGCTCGGGAAAAAAGCTGAACATCAGGGCTAACTATACCTTTGAAGTTTTCAATGCCCTTCCTATTAGCCTCGTTATTGGAAGTCAGGAAAAGTATAACTACAACATTCTTAAGGTCGATCTTATCGACGAGTTCAGGGTCAGAGATATCACCTACAATTGCTTCAAAGCCTTCCTCTCTGAGAGTCTCGACCTTAGCTTCGTCTTTATCTACAATAATTACGAGCTTATTGCTTTCCCTGAGCTCTTTCGCAAGCGCAAAACCAACACTTCCACTACCCAGAACAAGGTATCTGGGTTTGATTGTACTTTTAAGATTGCTATCCGCATCTTTTAAAAAGATAGGCAAAAATAGGCCTCCCTGTTTAACTTAAGTTAAGACACGTGCAAAGGAAAGCAAACATTTGATCAAAGTCCTGCCTGTCAAGCTTTATTACAGTTTGTTAACGGTATTTATTGCAATTTAACTGTAGATTGCAATTTAACTGTAAGGCTAAATATAATTGCTTAGACTTTATTTTAATTAATTATATTGATCAAATATTTTTACGAAATTATACTTTACAAACCATATCTTACAGGTTATTTTCTTATGAATTATATTTTATGAATCATACTCTTAAAGAATTAATATTATTTCTATGAAAACTAAATAATCCCAGTATATCAGTTATATCGGGATGTAACGTATTATAGTTAACAACATCAAATAGGTTTTCCTTGGTGTAAAAATATAGGAAATAAATTATTTCAATTACTCTGGAGATATATAATAATTTCTATAACAGTCTATAAGCCAGAGAGTTTGGTTTGCAGAAACATTTAAAATGTTAACAGGTCAGAAGACTAAAAGAAATATATGAAGGCTAACCAGGAACAGAAGGCTAAATGAGATAAGCCGGCAGAGGAGATCATGAGGTGCATTAGTTCTTTGAGGATGAAGGCAATAGACAGAAACTGTGAAGGCCTTGGGCTTCTACCTGTCCAGCTAATGGAAAATGCAGGAGCCGTTGTTACACAGAGCATCCGGGAAAAACTTGAAAGCGGCAAGGTACTTTTTATTGCAGGTAGGGGAAACAATGGAGGAGATGCTTTTGTAGCAGCCAGGCACCTTACAGGTTTCTCAGGATACACTGTAAAGGTGATCCTGCTCGGAAAAGCCAGAGATATAGGAACAAAAGAAGCTTTTCACAACTTTTCCCTGTTGAAATTCAGCCGCGTGGAGGTGCTCGAAATTACGGATTCAAGCCAGCTTGAAGCTGCAGCTTCGGACTGGTTTTCAGAAGCTGACTTAATCGTAGATGCGGTATTCGGAACTGGTATAAAGGGTAAAATAAAAGAGCCTGAATCAACAGCTATCGACCTTATAAACTTGGAAGGAAAAACCGGAAAAACCATAATTTCGGTTGATATTCCTTCAGGACTCGACCCTGATGGCGGAAGCTTTGAGAAAGCTGTGCATGCAGAGCTTACAGTCACGTTTCACCGCATGAAAATTGGGCTTTTGAGCGAGAAGGTAAAAGAATATACTGGCGTGATAAAGGTTGCCGAGATAGGAATCTTTGCTGATGCCGAACAATATGTCGGACCCGGAGACCTCATGATGCTGCACAAACGGAAGTCTGAGGGACACAAAGGCGATTCCGGGAAAATCCTTGTTATAGGAGGCGGCCCGTACTCTGGAGCTCCGGCTCTTGCAGGCCTTGCAGCCCTTAAGGCAGGAGCAGACCTTGTAACCGTAGCAGTCCCAGTACCTGTAGCCAAAATCGTGGCATCTTATTCTCCGGACCTGATTGTCCGAAAACTCTCTTCGAATGTCCTCTGTCCAGACGACCTTTCCATACTTATGGACCTTATAAACTCCCATGACGTAGTCGTGATGGGAATGGGGTTAGGAAGAGCAACAGAAACCCTAGAAGCCGTCCGAAAAATCCTGCCTTTTTGCAGGAAAGCCGTACTTGATGCCGACGCCCTCGCAGCTCTATCAGGTGTTATCTTTGAAAGCCTTGCAGGCAATTGTGAACTTATAGTAACCCCACACGCAGGAGAGTTTTCCCTCTTGAGAAATATGGAAACACCTGAGAAGATAGAGTCCCGTATTAAAGCCGCTAGGGAGTTTTCTGAAGAAAAAGGGGCTGTAACGCTTCTCAAAGGAAAAGTCGATATTATCTCGGACGGAAAACAGACCCTGCTGAATAGGACAGGAAATGCAGGCATGACTGTAGGAGGTACAGGAGACGTCCTTGCAGGGCTTACAGGGTCGCTTTTTTCCAGAAATCCCGCATTCCTTGCGGCAGCCTGTGCTGTATATATTAACGGGGCAGCAGGGGATCTGGCTTTTGAAAAAGCAGGCAACGGATTGCTTGCAACAGACGTTATAGAGAAAATTCCAGAAATAATTAAAGAGGCAGAGATAGGGTAAAAAGATAAAGTAAAGTCTAAATGTAAAACATTGTGAATTCACTAAAATGGGGAGGCAACTTCTATGGTGCAACAAATTGAAAGGAAAATCGTGCTGGAAATCGAAAGAAACAGGATAAGGATGACGGTTTTTCACGGGGAAGACGAACAGGTTATAAAACTTAACCTGGAGGAAGCCAGAGAACTTGCAGAAGATCTGGATAAAACACTTGAAGACTATTCGCAAAGAAAGCAGATAAGAATCGACTGATCCAAAAAGAAAGAAACTCAAAAGCCAGAGAAAAGCACTGAGAAATTAGGAAAAAGGAAATTAAAAGCCAATTTTACTTGGAAATCAGATATTCTGAAGTTAATATAAAATGGAAAAACGCGGTGATTTCGTGGAAAAGCAATTTACTCACATTGAGGCTGGTAGAGCGCGTATGGTAGATATCAGTGAAAAACATGAGATACCCAGATTGGCGCGAGCCGCAGGAGAAATAATACTTTCCAAGGAAACTATAGAGAAGATAAGGACCGGAAATGTAGAAAAAGGCAACGTGCTTGCAACTGCGCGAATTGCAGCTGTACTTGCGATTAAAAAGACCCCTGAAATAATCCCAATGTGCCACCAGATCCCGATCACTGCCATAGATGTGGATTTCAAAATTGAAGATGAGATGATTTCGGCTGAGGTAGAAGTCAGGACTGTTGGGAAAACAGGAGTTGAGATGGAAGCCCTGACAGGGGTTTCAGCAGCTCTACTAACGATCTGGGATATGGTTAAATCGGCGGAAAAAGATAAGAGCGGGAATTATCCCAATACCTCAATACAAAATATAAGGGTGCTAGAAAAGCTCAAAGGGTAAAGGCTAGAGGCTAGAAAAGCTCAAAAGGTAAAGGCTAGAGTAAGCCCATAAAAAATAAGCTTTTTAAAGGATGGGACATATCAACACGGCAGACTGAGGTATATATCTTGAAGATCATAGGTGGACCAGCATCACAATTACTTGCTAGCCGAACTGCCCGGGCTTTAGGAACAAAGCCTGTGCTTTGCGAATTCAACCGTTTCCCTGATGGAGAGCTTTATCTCCGAATTATGGAAGAGATCGAAAACGAACGTGTGACCCTTATCCAGAGTACGCCCACTGATTCGGACTTTGTTTCCCTGCTCCAGCTTATCGATGCCTGCGAAGGGGCAAAAGAGCTTAATGTCGTTATTCCTTACATGGGATATGCCAGACAGGACAAAAAGTTCAAGCCCGGAGAGCCTATCAGTGCCGACGCAGTCGCCCGCTGTATCAGGGCTGACCGGGTGTTTACAATAAACATCCACGAAAAAAGTGTGCTTGAACATTTCCCTTGCCCTGCAGAAAACCTTGATGCAGCTAAATTGGTTGGGGAGTATATTGCAGGACTTGGCCTGAAAGACCCTCTTCTAATTGCTCCTGATTCGGGAGCCGAAGGGCTTGTGAAGAAAGTATCTTCAGGTCTTGGCTTTGAGTATGATCATCTGGAGAAAACGAGACTCAGCGGAGATACGGTTGTGATCAAGACAAAGAATCTTGACGTAACAGGCAGGCATGTTGTCCTTGTTGATGATATGATCGCAACAGGCGGGACAATGGCTGAATCTATCAGAATGCTCAGAGACCAGGGAGCATCCAGAGTTTACATTGCCTGTGTACATCCTGTGCTTGCAAGGAATGCAGTATTGAGACTCTTCAATGCGGGCGTAAAGGATATAATCGGGACCGATACTCTAGAAAGAGCGGAAAGCCAGCTGAGCGTTGCTCCTCTAATTGCAGATGCTCTGAAAGGGCTCTGATCATTTACTTTAAATTTTATTACCGTTAACTATTTTTTATATTCTGTTGTCTTTAGTATTATGACCCTTCCAGAAGTCTGTCCACTTGATGAAAGCCAGATATGTAAAGAGCAGGAATGCCATCTTTTTTGCCTTGAATGGAGAACGAAAGAACCCACCTGTCTTATAGGCTATAGCACAACAAGTAAAACTAGATCCGGGAAAGCTGGACGCAACAAGGATACCTATGCTGAAGAAACTTTCCGCAAATTAGGCAGGCAGTCTCCTTCTAAAAGAAGAAAAATCTCTGAAAATGGAGACTGGACCCCCACAAGACTCACAGAAAACTCTCCGGTAAGGAGCCCTGAAAGATCTCAGGTCATGCCACCTGAAAGACCTGCTGAAATGAAAGAAGAAAGTTTTACCCAGAGCCTGGATTTCCAGGAAGCAACTGTAAGAGTTCTTGACCCAAAACCTGAGAGAAATCATGATGAAAGGCTTAGAAAAAGGTATGCTACCAATGATATCGAAAAAACCCCAATACGGCTGGAGTCCAGCTTGAAAAAAGAAATGATTGAGCAGAATTCAGTTATATATGCAGAAATTCAGCCAAAAATCCATGAAAAGCCAAGAAATCGTGAGAGAGTGATTTCAAGAGATAAGCATACAACAATTTTTACAGCTCTCGATGCCGATAAAAAAGATAACTCTCGCCTTTCAGGAAGAGAAGAGAAAACAAAAAGAGCTCTTCAGGATAGGGAAAAGCGTAAGAAGCTTGATGAAGTAATGAAAATTGACCTACCTGACACCCATGATGAGTTCTGGAGTTAAAACCCTCTACCCGAATAGGAAGAAGCATGAGGAAATCGATTCTATGTCTGAGAGACACTTTCAAAATCTCATAAGAATCTCATTTTTCATGCTGCTACTTTTGCTCTGCATGCCAGGAAAAAACAAAAAAGGAATATGATGATTCAGGATGGACCGCCAGACCTACCAGAAAATATATAGCTCACTGCATGACTTTAAAGATGTTTTCCGCCTTTCGGAGGAATATTCAAAGCCTGTAGGCATGCTTGCAACAATTCTTAACCAGAAAGTCGTGAAAATGACGAGGTTCAAGCATAGGAGAATTTATTCCAGAGAGAAAGAACTCTTTTTGAAATGGAAACAGGGACGCACAATTCTTGATCTTGCAGAATACACAGGCTTTCCTCCTACCCTTATGGCATCACTTATTATGAAAAATTCTGAGGTTTCCAGGAAAAACATTAACTGGCTTTTTAAAAATGTGGATTTAGTCAAAAACCGCCGTCTTAGAAGAGAAATCAAAAGAGCCCTTGAAGCCGATCATTTTTTTTCCCCTCATGCCCACGAGATGCAGTGCAAAAAAGGCGAGATGGGAGAGGCAGTTATCCAGAAATGGCTTGATGATAGGGAAATTCCATATTGTACTGAAGCAGAGATTCGGGCTAAAGGAGAAGGTAAGACTCCTGATTTTGTCCTGGCAGACCCTTTATGCATAGACAATCTCATGGTCAACTGGATTGAAAGCAAAGCGCTCTTCGGAGACGATTTCGAACACGAGCATTATTCAAAAAAACAGTTTCGCGAGTATGCAGAGATTTTCGGAGAAGGTATGGTTGTCTACTGGTATGGATATCTTGAGGATCTCCCTTCCGAGGGCTATCTTGTAAAAGACTCCAGCTTTTTTGAAGGATGCAAAGAGGAAATTGACGAACTATTTAATTATCTGGTGTACTGGTGAACCGCAAACTTTTTCAAAAAACGCTTGCTCACAAACTTTTTCAAAAAACGCTTGCTCACAAACTTTTTCAAAAAANNAACCGGCGCAACGGTTGCGGTGCAACGGTTGCGGCCCAACCGTTGAGGCTCAACCGTTGCGGTTCAGTGGTTGCAATGTTAGATCCTTATAACAGAGGACATATTGGTGAGAGGGTCTTTTTCTACCTGGAAGACATGGTCTGCCGAATCTATAAGGGATTCGTCATGGGAAACCACAATAATCTGACCTACTCCTTTATTGCGCATCAGGTCTATGAGTTTCAAAAGCTGGTTTATGTGCCCGCGGTCAAGGAAAACGGTGGGTTCGTCAAGGATCATGGGTGGAAGCCCGTCTGCTCGGTCTCCGCCAAAACCGAGGGCGAGAAGCCTGTAGATTGCACAGCGCAGGACAAGGTTAAAAATCGCACGTTCGCCCCCGCTCAGGAGCTTGGGTTCAAGAGGAGTGCCGTCTTTTCTATAAACCGTAAGGTTATATTCCGAGTCAAGTTCGATGTGGGAATAGGCGTTGTTTGTGTACATGAAGCTGAACATTTCATTCAAAAGGGCAGAAAGAGCTCCTATATTTCTTGCCCGCATATCAGCCCTAACACGCATATACATATTCTCAAGCTCCTCGGCATTGTTATATACCGCTTCCAGGTACAGTTGCCTGTTTCCAAGAGCTTTTAGTTCGTCTTTTAACACATTGCGGCGTTTTAAGCTGTTTTCTACCATACCTGCTTCTTTTAAAAATGCATCTTTTGCAGCTGTAATTTGCCGGGTTTTTTCGGAAAGGTTTGCCTGATACTCTTCAAGCTTAGTACGCTTGAGCTGGAGATCTTCAAACCTGCTTCCTTGCAGTTTTCCTTCAAGTTGCTTTACTCGCTCGCTTCTTTCAAGGATTTCCTGGTCAAAGAAACCGACTTTTTCTGTAAGGTTTCTAATGGAAGCCTCAAGCTCGGAAATTCTATGTTTTATGTTATCCATGCGAAGCAGATTTGCCCTGATTTTTTTTGTCTGCAAGAGAAGTTTTTCACTTTTTTCGAGGGCTTTTTTTGCCAGGTCTTCTTTTTCCCGAAGGGCTTCAAGCTCAACTCCAAGAGCTTTGAGTTTTTCCTTTTCAAGAGCCTCCCGTTCGGCAAAGCCTTTCAATTTCTCATTTAGCTCTCCAAGCCTTTGCCCGTAATTTTCGATCAGCGCAAGGGAAGTCCTTATTTTTCCGTTCAGAGACTCAATTTCTGAGGCATTTTCTGCAAGCTTTTTCTCAAAGGCCTTTGCCTCTCGAAGCGCTTTTTCACTCTCGCTGTGGGCTTTTTGAGCCGCTTCCTCCCAGCCCTGCAGGGCTTTAATATCAGGAAGAAGCTGGCCCATTTTTGTTTCAAGTTCCAGTTTTTGCTTATTAAAGCCTTCCAGCTTAAGAGAATCTTCCTCAATTCGGGTTCTATGGATCGATATCCTTTCCTGCAGGTCTTTTGCCTTATTTCTGAGTTTCTCGATTTCCACGCCGTAATCTGAAATCTTTCTCTCCAACTTTTTTGCGTCCTTGAGCCGGTTGAGCTTTTTCTCGATCTCAGCCTGCTGGAGCTTTATATCGAGAAGTTCGGCTGCAAGTTTTTCTTTCTTCTGCTCGGATTCCCCGGTTGTGCATGCAATCTCAGAACCTTTAAGTTCCTGCCCGCAGGTAGGGCATTTTCCTTCGGCAAGCAGTTCCAGATTTTTACGGAGAACTTTATCAAGCTCCCTGAGGGTAGCTTCAAGCTCTTTTTCTCGCCCATGCAGCCTGTTTTTACTTTCTAGCAGCAGCTCGCTTAAGTATTCCAGGTCTTCAAGCTGTTCTTCTGTAAAGCCAAGTCCCTTCAACCCAATGGAAGCTTCGGACTTTTGCTCCTGAACTCCCAGAATTCCTTTTTCGTTCTGCCTGAGTTCCTCTTCAAGAATTTCAATCTCGGTTTTAACTTTCCGAACTGCTACCCTGTAATTTTGAATTTCCTTGTCAAGAGTGAGAAGATTTATGTCTTCGGATTCTTTTTCTTTGAAGGCAAGCGCAAGCTTTGTTGAGGCTTCATTTTTCCGTTCACGCAGAAGGCTTTCTTTTTCTTCCAGCTCCTTTATAAACAAAGGAACATCATAAGTTTCTGCGAAGCCTGTAGCTTCTTTTGCAGCCTCCTTTAGCTTTTTGTTATCTTCCTCGATTCTCAGTATGCTTTTCCGATTTCCTTCAATTTCCCCGTTTGTAGCTCCAATATCTGCCCTGCACTGCATAAAAGCGCGTTCAGTTTCGGCTTTTTCTTTTTCGAGGTCGCGTAAGGCTTGAGTAAGGACTTCTTCTTCCCTGCTGAGGAGAGCAAGTTCTTTTGAAATTCCATTTACCTTTTCCCTGGCAAGAAACTCTTCTTTTTCCTTCTGCAAGCTCAAGGTCTCAATATCAAGGTCTCCAAAACCGCATTCTTCCCGAATAGAATTGTTTTCCTCTCCCAGCCCAAGCAGAACCTGACTTTGCTCGTGAGCTTCTCCTGAAGAGGCTTCTCTTTCCCGGATGCAGCCAGTCTTGTTTTCTTGGGATTTGACCAGAGCCTGCTTAAGGGTGTAGATTTCCTGGAGCCGTTCCCTGTGCTCTGAAATCATCAGGTCAAGTTTTTCTTTTTGGCCAGCTACAATCTCTTTATTCTTATTATATTTTCTTAAGATTGCATCGCTTTCCTTTATCTTCTGCCTGAGTCCCTTCAGCACGGCATGAGGTTCTGTACTTTCAATTTCCTCGATATCGGCATTTACGCTCGAAAGACTATTACTGGTATCCCTTTGAAGTCTTCTGACAGCCGTTTTTGCACTGCCTGTTCTTTCCCTGTATTCTTCGAGCTTTCCAAGCTGCAACAGGTCATCGATCATGCGCTGCCTGTCTCTTGGTCTTGCATTAATTAGTATGTCAATTTCGCCCTGCCTGATGTAAGCACAGTTCCGGTACGCCTCTTCATCCATATTCAGAAGAGAGCAAACCTCTTCGTAGGTCCGTGTAGCCTGATCAACAATACTTTTCCCATTGGCATAAAGCACGCATTTCGAATTCGAAGCACTCTCAGTTTTTGGGGAATATCTGAAAGCCTGCTCGATAAGAAAATCCTGCCCTAAATGCTCAAAACCTAGGCTTATCTTCGCATTTTCAGCCCCTTTAAAGATCACATCCGCAAGAACAAAGTCCTTTGAAAGAATTTTACTCCCGAAAAGCCCCATAAAACATGCCTCAAGCAAGCTGGACTTTCCACTTCCATTAACCCCGGAAATGACTGTAACTCCATCTTCAAAAGTAAAATCTAGTTTTTTATAACTCCGGATGTTTTCAATATACAGGTTTTTGAGCTTCACAGGTAATCACCAAGGTTATACTGTCGAGGTACAGCAGACCTCCCTTTTCCCTTTTTCTGCCCTGACTTCCCTTTTATTCCCAACTCCATAGCCCTGGCAGGTTTTTCTTCAGGCAACTTCCCGGCTTTGTCTGGCGCTTCCTTTCCAGATTTGCCTTTAACTCCAGGCTCAGCCAACTTTTGAATCTCCGTCTCAGGCTGACTTTCAGAAAATTCACTTTCAGGCTCATTATCAGGTTTAATTTCTAATTTAACTTCTGGTTTAACTTCTGGTTTAATTTCAGGTTTAGTTTCAGGCCCATTATCTTTGTCTTTCAAGAATTCAATTCCTGTTTCTGGGGATTTCCCTGAAGTCCCTGAAGTCCCTGAAGTTTCCTGCGGAAAATCCGATTTATACGGCACTATAAATTCATTCGACAGCTCTAAAGGTCCCGAATCCGAATCAGTCAGCTCCAGAAACTCCGAATTAGATGGCTGTTCAGCATTCTCAATTTCATCAGAAGTCCTCAGAACTCCGGAGAGTTCAGTAATTTCAAGCTTTCCGGCAATTATCCCAACAGGCCTGCTTTCCCCGGCAAATCCAGCCTCTCCTGCAAACTCAGCTTTCGCTGAAATTTCAGTTTTCATGACATGGCTTGAAAGACTTGAAGGGCTTGAAGAGCTTGCAGGACTTGAAGGGCAAGCTGGAAGCTCTATCCTGAAATCCGGGCTTTTAAAGTCCGCAGCCATAGCCTCAATAAGCTTCGAAAGCCTGCCTTCAGTCTCTTCGTCTACCCTTGACCTTGAGATATTCGGGCTCCGGATAATTTCATCAATAATCAACCCGCCGTCGTTTAAACTCATATTCTTGATTTCGTTTGCAACGGCATGGTCAGGATCAGAAAAAGATACTTTTAAAATCTCTTCCGGGAGAGACTCTTTCACCCTGAGGTCGTTAACCCTAGGCACAAGAGCTCCTTTACTAAGCAGGTATTCCTCAAGCTCGCTGAGTGACAGAACTGCTTCCGAATCCCCGAAAATATCCAGAATTACTACGGAATCCGGGATCTCTTCAAAATACTCATTTACTGTAGAAAAAATCTGTTCATAGGGTTTATCTTCCCCGGTCAATTCTACTTTAATGGGAAGGAATTTCCGGGTTGGAATCGTGCGCTTACTAATTTCAAGGCCTTTTTCGGAAAGCGTGATGATATTGTAGGAACGGGCACCCATTTCGGAAACGCTGTTTCGCTCGGTACTGCCAGGGTAAGTGATCCAAGTCTCGCCTGTCTTATTTTTAGTTATTGCATGTTCATGGTAATCACCAAGAAGAACCGCATCAACCCTGAAAGGGAGATTTTCAAGCACCTCGTCGCAATCCCATTCTGCATATGGGAAAGGACTCATGATCTGGTGCATTACAAGTAGTTTCCAGCAATTCTCCGCAGGGGAAAATCCTGAATAGTCGAATATAGGAATTTTTGATTTCGGGACACTGTCGATACCATAAATGGCTACATTGCCTACCATATGTGGTTTTTTTCCCAATCTTGTCGCAAGCCTCATTTCTTCAAAAAGGTCGAGCCACTGGGTGTTCTGTTTGCTTTCATGGTTCCCGACAATTCCTAAAAATGGTATGTCAACCGCCTTCAGCCTGGAAAGGAGGCTCATTGTCTCAAGAAGGTCTTCAAGGGTCGGGTTCCTCGAATCAAAAAGATCTCCAGCATGCACTACAGCATCAACCTGCATCTCAACTGCATCATTTACAACGAGCTCAAAAGCTGCAAAAAAATCCTTTCTCCGGGCTTCGCTGTGATATTGTTTGTATCCCAGATGCGTGTCTGCAGTGTGGAGTATCCTTATTTCCCTGGCCATGGTTCTATCAGTCTCTAATTTTTACCCTATAAGGGTTTCTATATTAGTACTTAACTCATTTCCACGGGAAAAGACTTAACCTAAACAAGGAAATTAACATCTATCACACCGGAACCCTAGCTAATAGACATAAGCCTGGCATAAAACCAAGAATAATTTTGATTAATTTAAGCATGGCTTGTCAAAACAAGATACAAATGATGTCTTAATTTGCCAGGTTAACTCTAAAAATGCCACTCATGGGAATGTGGTTACGTGGAGTTTAATGAGTCTATCATATAGTGCCGGACAATATAGTATCGGACACACCTTAAAAATCCCTTTTTCAGATTTTGTCATTTAAACAAGCAGGCTTTTTTTCAGTGATGAAAAGAATATTGATATCATCAAAATCGGATTTTCGTGCTCATTTTTCCATGAGATATATAAATATTAGCTCAAATATATAATATCGATCATATATTGAAGATGACCTGTGTTATTGTTATTTTTGCACTATCCACTTAGTTATTCCCACTAATGGATTCCATTAGCACCAATAATTAAATACAGGTTAAAGCGAACGAGGAGGACTTCAGTATGAATCAAACCAGCATCAATTTACTCGAACCAGCGACAAGAGCATTTGTAGAAAATGTAAACAAGCAGGGTGGAACACCAATCTACGAGCTCTCCCCAAAAGGCGCCCGCCAGGTTCTTTCCGATTTGCAGGCGGCAGAGGTAACAAAATTACCCGCAGATCTTGAGGACTTAACCATTCAGGCTGGTCCTGAGGGACAGGTATCTATTAGGATAGTAAGACCAAAAGGAAGCAAAGAAAACCTGCCAGCTGTTATGTACTTTCACGGGGGCGGCTGGGTGCTCGGGGGCAAAGATACACACGATCGATTAGTTAGGGAAATTGCAAATGGAGCCAACGCTGCGGTCGTATTTGTCAATTATACGCTATCTCCTGAAGCGAAATACCCGACACCAATCGAAGAGGCATATGCAGCGACAAAATATATTGCAGAGAAGGGGAAAGATCTCAACCTGGATACTTCAAAGCTAGTTCTTGCTGGCGACAGTGTAGGCGGAAACATGGTGGCAGCTGTTCTCCTGCTGGTAAAAGAAAGGGGTGGCCCAAATATTGCCTACCAGGTACTGTTTTATCCTGTTACTGATGCGAATTTTGATACGCCTTCATATCAGCAGTTTGCAACCGGGATCTGGCTTACCCGTGAAGCAATGAAGTGGTTCTGGAATAATTATTTACCTGACAAAGAAACGCGCAAGCAACCGACAGCATCCCCACTCCAGGCTTCGATTGATCAGCTCAAAGGACAACCACCTGCTCTTATCATTACTGATGAGAATGATGTACTTCGCGATGAAGGTGAGGCTTATGCTCATAAGCTAATCCAGGCAGGTGTCAATGTTACAGCTGTTCGATACTTAGGAACTATACATGACTTCGTGATGCTGAACGCACTTGCGGGAACGCCTGCAACTTGCAGTGCGGTCGGCCTTGTAAATGAGACTCTTAAGAATATTTTTGGTAAATCATAACGAAACAGCTATTTTAATTTATTCCTTTATTTTATTTCTTTAGTTTATTCCTTTAATTGATTTCTTTAATTAATTCCTTTAATACTACTTCAGGGCATATCTGCGACATTTCAGCCGGTGTTGTTGCCTGCCCTTAATATTTATTAGTTTTAAGAAATACATTATTACACACGCATTATTACACACATTGTCTCGAGTTTGCAATCTCTCTTTTAAGAATTTCTATCCAATTTGGAACCTGTACCCCGGGATACTCATATCCTAAAAGAAGGACCTTGCTGATTTCTTCACCTTCAGTCGGGATGGCTCCCGTTACCTCATACGTTGGAAACGGAACTGGAAGAACTCCTTTTATAGTTTCGTCATCTTCCAGTTTTGTAAGCCTTGTTAGATTATCCGTAAAAAGCGCTTCCTCTGCACTGCTTGCAGTCACAATAGGTATTGTACGAATCGAATGATACACACAAGATTCAACCACAACGAATCCCAGTACGAGTTCTTTCCAGATCATTGGCTTGTCCTGATCGGTTGTTTCTGCCATTGTTTATCCCCCAAATAAACATTCAGTTAAACAGGTTTTGAGCTTATAAAAAGGATATGACCGTAAGCGATAAGTTCTTTTCTTTCAAGGAAAACAAAGTCAGAAATCCCTTTTTCACAATAGGTTTGGATTACCGAATTAGAAGCCGTAAAATTTCTTTCCTAAATCGTATCCAACACTGTATCCATACACAAATCCGTTAAAGTGCCCGCCCTTATATCCCGAACCCGGCCCGTAGTAGATCGCGATAAACATGCGTGGACTTTTTCCTGTTATACCGTCTATAAACCCGGCACTATATCCTTCAGAGTATCCGTCTCGATATCCGCGATCATAACTATCATTGTTTTTATCCGTATATTTTGTAGACACAGCTGCGCTTACAGATGAAGCAGTCAGCGAAGATACAAAGAGGACTAATAGAAGGACTCCCAGTGTCCTTTTTATTCTGTCAGATAATTGTATTCCCATTCTTTACCCTCCTATCTCTTATTTAATCTAACGTGGATGTTGCAGTCATCTACTGCCACAGTAATTATTTTTTAAAATTTAATAATATGAACATACATCGAATATTATTAAATTCTCTCAATTTTTAAATCAAGTTGACCTTGTTTTTAGGTTAGTAAGCCTGAGCCTCAATCATTCTTGTGTGTTAATCAATAAATTTGGCAAATATATAAGACAAATCGAATAAATTATCCTTATCATTAATAATTATAGGAAAGCATGATAATAGAGGATTAAAGACATCTTAAATGAATATTACTTTACATCTTAAGCTCGTAAAATGAACAGTCATGAGAACTATTTTAAAATGTTGCCATGGTGGAGATAGTATATATCTTTAGATGAACATAGTATGTAAGAAACAGTATTATTTTATTCAGATTTGTAGATAAGAGGACTTTAAGATGATAGGAGTCAGTGGGATAATAGTTGCATTAGCAATATTAATAACTATTATATTCCTAATATTAATTTTAACATTACTTCGAAAAATAAAACAGAACAAAAAAATAAGAGATTAAGATGATGATAGGGGTCAGTGAAATACTACTGTACTCACCATAATAATATCTCTCATATTCCTGATATTAATTTTAAGATTGTTTTTAAACTAAAATAGGATTGACCGTACATAAGTCATAAAGAAATTGTAGTTCTGCTAAATTCCAGACCATGTCAGAGTTTAATTTTGAGTTATTCAGGCTTTACGAAACAGTTTTTTCTTAATTCTTCGCCTGACACTGCCTGACATCTGTTTAAGGATAATGGGCGTTGGCGTGTTTTTTCCCGCAGGGGATACTTTTCCTTCCCTGATAGCTTCTAGTACAGCATCCACGGTATTTTCCAACGCGTCAATCTCAGTATATGCCTGACCTACCATTTCAGGAATATGGGAATCACTTCCTGAAACGCCAGGGATACCAAGTCTCTCTGCTTCGGTTGCGGCTTTTCGATTAGCGCTATTAAAAAGACAGCGAGAATTGAATACCTCAACGGCATCAATATCAAGCCCTTCGAAACTTCCGATCCCATGAGAACTACGCTTGAAGGGGTGAGGGATAATAACTGTGCCTCCAAGTTTTCGGGCTCTTTTGATAGTCTCTTCCGGACTGAGGAGTGGCTCGATATTCTGTCTCACTCCGAGTACCAGGATATGCCCTTTCGAACAAGTAACCTCCACCCCTGGAATGATGGTAAGCTCAAACCCAAGCTCCAGAGCTCTTTTTTCACAGGCAAGCCCACCTTCTATAGTATCATGGTCACAGATAGCAAATCCATCCAGCCCCTTTTTACATGCAGCTTCAAGAATGTCATCGTGGCTTGAGTTGCTATCTTTTGAATGCTCGGAATGTACGTGCAGATCGAATTTCATGCTAACAGGAGAATGAGGAGTGAATTTATATAAATTTTGAGATGTAAAAACATGGCAATATTTCGCATGCTAGAAAAGAATTGAGTCTAAAAAAGGTAAAATACAGGAGGAATTGCGAACGGGCAGAAACATAGCAAAATTTGGTTTCAAGGGTATAGTCTAGGATATTAGGAGGGTCTGATGTCTTCAGTAGACACCCGTTCGCATACATACAAACAACATTTAGATATAAATATCTTTCGTAACCATACGAACGTTTTTGAACCACGTAAAACCTCTCTAAGAAGGAAGAATGGGCCTGGGAGTGAGCCAGGTGTTCTCAGGTTTGCTGCTGAGGCTCAAGTAGAGCATGCGCCCTGTTAATTATCTCTGCCCTTGCTTCATAATCCACAAGGATCCGTTCCTTAAATTCAACCCTGTGTACGACTCCTTCTTCATAAAGCCAAGAGAGAACCGACATACCTTTTTCTGAATTCGGAAGAGAAAGAGAGCAAAAACACCAAGGAGGTAGGTGCTTTAATATCTCGACTTTTAGCGCAGCCATGCCTGTACCTTCTTTTGCAGAAATAAATACAGGATTCGGGGCCATATAGCCTATTTTTTCCAGAATACCGTCAAGTTCGGATTCATCAACCAGATCAGCCTTGTTAAACACAGTAACAATAGGAACTCCCTGAATCCTGTCCCAGAGAGTATCGTGAGCTGTTGAAAGTTTCTGCAGAATCATCTCAGGCTTTTCGCTTACATCCACAACCAGGAGTATAAGATCCGAGAGAAAAATCTCATCCAGGGTGGACTTGAAGGCATCAACTAGCCAGTGAGGAAGATCCTCTATAAATCCCACGGTGTCGGTCAAAAGAGCTTTTCGTCCTCCAAGGTCCAGAGCTCGGGTCATGGGAATAAGTGTTGTAAAAAGCATATCTTTTGTCTCAACACTTTCATCTACAATAGCATTGAAAAGCGTACTTTTTCCAGCATTTGTATATCCTGCAAGGGAAATCAAGGAAAAGCCTCTCCTGTGCCTTAAGTCCCGCAGGGACTCGTCGTCTTTTTCTGCAGATCCAAGTTCACTCTCAATTCTCACGATTCTCTTCTTCAGGTCCTGTTCATAAGAGTCCTCATAGTCTCCAAGTCCCATGAACCCGGGTCTTTCCTCCTTTTTAAGGAGAGAAACAACTGCCCTTGCCCTCGGCACCTCGTATCTCAATTTTGCCAGTTCGACCTGGAGTTTTGAGCGGTGGGTAGTTGCTCTCTTTGCAAAGATCTCAAGGATAAGCTGGAATTTATCAATAACCTGACATTTACAGACTTCTGAGATATTGAAAAGCTGAGTCGTAGAAAGCCTATTATAGAAAATTACTTTGTCTGCACCTGTATCCCTAACAAGTTCAGCAAGTTCCTCGATCTTTCCCCTGCCAAGCTGGTACTTTGAGTCTGGATACCTAGTTTGCTTAAGTTCGCCGACAGGCAGATAACCTGCTGCTTTTACAAGCTCTCTAAGTTCCTGAAAGAGGTATTCCTCACGTTCAAGGTCCGAATTGGGAATGGTTCTTTTAACAAGAATTACCCTATTTTCGTTACTGGATTTTTGTTCTGCTAAAATTTTCATGCCTCGATTTGAAGTTCGTTTATCAGTAAATTGCGGGCGCTCAGGGAGATGTGGTGCACGAGTTCAATCGACCGTCTCTCGGCAATGGACTCCTGATACTTGAAAGCCCTGGAAAACATACTTTCAGTCATCCAACTGGGTTTATTATACATATCTCCCTTTTCTGCCACAATCGTACCCTCAAAGGAAAGCTGATCAGCCGTGTCTTCAATTAGCTGTACGATATCCAACAAGCTAGGAGCTCTTTTTAGCCAGAGGGGAAGAATTTTAATCTGCTTGACCTTTTCGATATAGCTAGCCGAGACTGTAAGCGCTGCTGCTGCACATACCATGTAATAACCTCCTTTAATCCTGTGCCTGCCAGAGATGTCTACTGCAATAATATCCCACATATTATACTCCGCCCTCGGCTGAAGATTGATTTTCATTAACTCTAAGGAACTTTAACATCAGGGAAAAAATCCCCTCCAGATATCAGATCAGAGTATTAGATCAAATATCACATTTTCGTTCGGCTGATGTCCAGGTATTCGATCTCCTCTCCTTTTTCGATTGCAAAAAGCATTGTCTTACGCACGCTGTTTGCAAGCCTGACTACTCCGGAAATAATCGAAAGCATGAACTCGAAATCCGCAGGAATAACGTTTACAAGATATTCTGAATGCGGAATTTTTTCTATAGACTCGACTTTTCGGTATACTCTGAAATTCGTCCCGAATTTAAAACCGGTTTTGACTACATGTCCTGAATCCCTGAGGTTTTTATATCCACTGTACTTTCTAAGGAAAGAGCTCTCAATTTCCGAGGCTTTCTCGATAAACTCATCGAACGAAAAGACCTTACCATTCCTGTCTCGAACTGTTATCACACCATTTGAAAAAAGGTAAAGGGATTCTACCAGGGAGAGCTGCAGCCTTTCAGAATCCAGCATTTTCCCGTAAAAGCCTCTGGCATAGAGAGTTTCCGAAGCCTTAGCATCCCAGACTATTACTCTATCTTCTAGGAATGTGGCATCGGTTTTGACAGTGGGATATGGCTCAGGCATATCTCCTTCTGGAACCGCAGTTTTAACCTCATAAAAAGTAAGATCACTTTCCCCATCCACCACAGCAAGGATAAACTGCTTGCGTACATTCTCTGCCGAGACTACTGCTTCCTGCAGAAATTTTACAGGAAGGAGCTGCCTTTCAGACTGGACATGGACAAAAAGATTTGCCGCACTCTTGCCTGGGTGGCTGCCTCTGGGATAAACCCGGAAATCCACAGCTGACGGCTGGACATAATACCCCCTCTCTTTAAGGTCCTTATAAACGATGTATTTCAGCTCAAAATTTGGCTGCTTCAAAGAAGCCTGTTCGAAAAAAGTTCTGAAATCAAGCAGTGTACCATCGAGTTCGATCTCTAGCTTCCCTCTGGACAGAAGGAAAGCAGCTTCTACAAGCGAGAGTTCGAGCCCATTGCCTTTAGGGCGTCCGAAATAACCAGTTTTGTAAAGTTCGGCTACCGCTTCCTTTCCGGCAAGGACCCGGTCTCCTTTAAGTTGTGTTTTCAATAGATTCACCTGAAAAGAAAATGAAATAAAAATAAGTAAATTACCGCCTGGCTTATTTTAATCTAATTTGTTATAGCGTAATCCATCTTTATTCAGATTTAAAAGTAACTATATTAATTCAGATTTTCATCATACAATCGTTATAATCCAGTTTTTCATAATTCAGTTTGTTGTAACCTAACCTATTATAATCTAATTTAATATAATATTGCTTTTTCGACCTGCAAAGGCTTAGAGATGAAAGCATATTCTCACGCTATAGAAGGGACTGCAAGAATCAAGAGAAATCTACAAATATTACGGAAGAATTCCACACATCACGAAAGAAGCCTGGATTCCCGAAACTTCCTTGCAGCTTCCACAAGTGAGCCTGCAAGCTCCCTGTACGCAACCCCATGCAGGTGGGCATAAGAGCCAAGGGTATTTCCAGAAATAAGCCCGTCCTTATTGTTCTTTATACCTGTTCCCCTTGATAGGGTTATTGCAAATTCAGCGTCCTCAGGAATTTCCTTTATTTCAGAGTGATGGAATTCATGTCCCTTGAAGCTGTTGCCTTTTTTCCCGATAGGGCAGTCCTTAGTAAGGGTTCCGATATTATAGCTGATCACTCTTGTTTGTCCCATAATGGTATGTCCTGGGAGCGCTCCGACCATTGAATACGTGGATTCCGGCATTGAGGCATCGTGATAGGTGCCTTTTCCTGGAGCGCCTGTACTTATTTTTTCTGTAAGGTACATAAGCCCCCCACATTCAGCATAAATAGGCATGCCTCCAGCAGAAGACTTTTTGATATCCTGGCGCATGGACTCGTTAGCTTCAAGATCGGCTGCAAAGAGTTCGGGATAACCGCCTCCGATATAGAGCCCGTCAACCTCAGGAAGCACGGCATCTCTAACAGGGCTGAAATAAACAATTTCTGCGCCTGCAAGTTTCAGAAGATCAATGTTATCGCGGTAATAGAAGTTGAAAGCCTCATCCAGGGCGATACCTATCTTTGGTCTGGATACTCCAGCGTTAGGAACTGGGGAAAAAACGTTATTTTCAGGAGATTTCAGTGGCTTTGCACTGCTTGCGATTTTAAGGAAGCTATCAATATCAATTCCTTTATTGATGATTTCTTCAATGCCGTGAAGACGAGCTTCAAAATCTCCGTCCCCAAACCGCCTTCGACCTTCGAGAGCTGGTATAAGCCCGAGATGGCGCATGGAAATTTGCATTGAGGGATCTCTTGGAACAATTCCTATAACCGGCACGCCTGTATAAAACTCGATTGCCTCTTTTGCTTTTTCGGCATGACGGCGGCTTCCTATGTTGTTAAGGATAACTCCTGCAATTTCCACATCTGGATCAAAATTTTTGTATCCGTTGACAAGGGCAGCACTCGAACGAGTAATACTCCGGGCATTGATCACAAAGATTACAGGACAATTGAGAATCTTTGCGATCTGGGCAGTGCTTCCAAGGTCGCTTAAGCTTTCAAAACCTTCGTAAAGCCCACGAACTCCTTCGATAATTGCAATATCAGCCTTATCGCCGATCTCGCAGGCATGAGTATAGACATCCAGAATCTCGTTCTCATCCATAAGGTAGCCGTCAAGGTTCCGGCAAAACCTGCCAGTTATTTCAGTATGGTAACTCGGGTCGATATAATCCAGAGCGACCTTGAAAGGCTGGACTTTATATCCTCTTGAAACAAGAGCAGCCATGAGGCCCAACGAGATTGTTGTCTTGCCTGAAGAGGAGCGGTCTGCGGAAATGAGAACTCTGGGAATATTCCCTATGGATTGCTTGCCATCAGGCATTTTTAATACCCCTGAATTTTCCGTCTTAGTTTGTCAATTCTCTCAACCGCTCGTCGCTCAGGGAGCCAGACGTAACTTTGTTATTATTCTCAAGAATTGCTTTTCCAAGCTTGCGGTAGATATCTGCAATATCAGATTCAGGTGCTTTTTCCATTACAGAATAACCTTCCCTTTCACAATCCTGAACTACCTGCCTCTTAGGGATAAAAGCCATAAGCTGGCTGCCTATCTCCTCAGCAAACTTCGTAACGATTTCCTCTTCCCTGCTCGCGTTTCTGGAATTACAGATTATCCCACTGAGTGGCATTCCTATCTTGGAGAGACCCTTGCAGATATTATTTGCTGCATAAAGGGGCATATACTCTCCTGAAGTCAGGACATAAGCTTCATTTACAAAGCCTTTCCTGACAGGGGCAACGAAGCCACCGCAGACGATGTCTCCTGGCACATCGTAAATTATCAGGTCCTGCTCTTTTAAGAGATCTCCTGAAATGCTTTTCAGTTTCTGGATGGAAACAATAATCCCTCGCCCTGCACATCCTATACCGGGTTCAGGACCGCCTGCTTCCACACACTTGACTCCTGCAAATCCTTCAAAGACCACATCTTCTTCGTTTATATTCACACCATCCCGCAGGAGGTCAAGAATGGTTGGAATCCTCCTGCCTCCAAACAGGGTGATTGATGAGTCACTTTTAGGATCACAGCCTATAATCATGACCTTTTTTCCCGCCTCAGCACAGGCAGCAGCAACATTTGAAGCCGTACTTGATTTGCCTATGCCACCTTTCCCGTAGATCGCTATGATTTTTTGTTTTTTCAAGGATGTACCTCCTGATTATCCTGGCTTTTCTTTTATTCCGTTTCTTCTTTTTATCCTGACTATTCTCGCTCAGGTTTCCTTTGCAACTTCCCTTAAAGTAGCCCCAAACTCGGATTCAACAATCTCACTGACTCCCAGTGTCTTCGGATGAAGGTCGATTTCAACCAGCACATGCTCATGCCCCAATTCCTTTAAGGGCAGGACCTGCCTTGGGCCGTTAGTAACCGAAATCAGCTCCATGTTCCTTATGTGTTCCATAGGGATTGCATGCGGAACACCCGTAATAACCGCAAAATCGAAATCGCTGTATTTTTCCTTTATCAATTCGCTGACCATTTCCCCTGCAACCGGATACTCGTCCATACCGCCAATGATTTCATGCATCTCAACCCCATGTGCTTTTAGGTCTCTCATTATATATTCGGCATGCTGCCTTACTCTCGGGAGCCCGAGGCTGGGGTCGATATTTGCCATGTTGATAAGGTTTTCCTTTTTCCCAAGAGCTGCTGCAACCTCATTGACTGCAAGGGTGATATCTGCAAACATATAGCCAGTCTCTTTTTTGGCATTCATAATGACAAGCCCCTTTTTGCCTTCCTTGAGGAGTTGAAGCACACGTTTTGCGACTTTGTATTTGACATCTCCTCGGGAAGGAGCAAGATATTCTTTGCTTGCAGCTCCAAACTTCTTTTCCACATCTGTGGCTTTTTTAAGAAGATATTCCTGACGCTCGAATTCTTTATGGTCAATAATCCCTGCATCGAGTGCGGATTCTAGAGCAAAGAGTACTCCTTTTGTATTATTATGATAACCTGCATGCACCTCAACTTCGAGCACAGGAACATCAGGATTTGCTTCAAGCACGGCTTCGTGCATTTCTTCTCCAATAATCATGCTGGCGCAGGTTCCTACAACCCCGATAGCTTTAGGGTTAAAAAGCTCCACTGATTTGTTAATCAGCTCTACAAGCCTGTCGTGGCCTCCGAAAACAAAACCGCTTTCGTCAAGGGCTGTGGTAACGACGTGTATGCCATCTTCTTCGAGCAGTCTTGCGTGTTTAAAAGAGCAGCCAGGAGGTCCATGCAGGATAGCGACATCAACATTTAAGTCTCTGAGTGTGTAAAGAGCCGCAACTATAGAACTTGGGCGGGGATGGATGATTGAAATTTCTTTTCCAGTCATGACAAAGCCTCTTATTTAGATAATTATTTTTTAAATACGAATAATATGCATTTTTAATAATATGCATCATCTTCAGAAAGTTCCTGTGTCCCACGGAACCGAACACAGCCTGTAACACATGAAGAGTCGGAAACACTGTGAATTTGGATTAAACAAGTAATGGAAACGAATACAGATTGGAAGAGCCTGTATAAAATTCTATCATAAAATACCAGCAAAAGCCTGCAGCCTGATCATAGTATGCATTTTCCTGATACGGTCACATCCGAGATTGTAGGTTCATATTTGATATTATTTTATCCAAGAAAGACTTATGGATAATTCTCCAGTGAAAACATTCCTAAATGAGGCTTTTAACGGAAGCATAAATGAGGCTTTTAACGGAAGCATTTTACTGAAGAGAGAATTATATCGTTGCTTCTTGCAGACTCCGTGGCTTTAGAAAGTCCTTCTGGAAGATTTCGTGCGTAAGACACATTTTTGCCATTTATCGCCTTCATTCGTTCTCCTACCAGGATAATCTGTCTGCATTTTGTACCGAACTTCTCTAGAAAGCCCTGCACGGATTTTGGAGGTAGCCCTTCACAGACCTGAGAAGCTTCTTCTCCCAGCACGAGGATAATACTTTCCTTTTTTTCGTCTTTTCTCTTAAGGAAAGCATACTCAAGGGCTTTTTCGGCAGAGAGGATATCCATGCCGGAATTGGAATTGTCAATCAGAGAGATGCCATTAATTTCCCTTTCCTGCATCCTGCCTGAAAGGCCCCCAAATCCCTCAATTACCGAAATAACAGCTTCATGTCTAATTCCAAATTCGAGGGCTGCTGCCGATGCTGCAATAAAGGCAGTCCTGTAAGACGAACTATTGTATCCTGGGCGCAAGCAAGCTGAGAAAACTTTCTTTCCCCTGTGCATAAAGCAAATATAGGACCCTGAAGATGCCTGAGAAGCCTGGATTTCTGGTAAACCTGTTGAAATTGATGAATCAGGTAAACCTGTTGAAATTGATGAATCAGGTAAGACTGCTGGAATTGATGAGTCTGACAGGCCTGTTATTATTGATGAATCTGATAAGCCTGAAGACGTTGATAATTCTGAAGAAATTGATGACTTTGAAGGCCTGCATCTGGTTTCCAGCACAAAATCGGCTGCCTGGTTTGAGGTTCCGAGAAGTTCATCACTGAAGGGATCTTTGAAGGTCAAAACCTTTGCTTGACTCATTTTTGCAGTTTTAAGGGCTTTTTCGGTTCCTGCATTAATTAGAAGAGTGCTTCCTGATTTTGCTTGCCTGACAAGCTGGAGTTTTGCCTCGCTTGCAAGAGCGGTATTGTTTGCAATCCCATAATCCGGCAAAAGGGTGGTAAGAATCCCAAAATCGGCAGTGCCTGTACCTCCTATTGAGATTTCGAAGATAAAAATCTCCGGCCTGAATCCTGCCTCAAAAGCTTTTTCAATTGCAACCAAAATGCTTCCTGGAGTTATGCTCAGACCCCTGTGAATAAGGGAAGAAGTTCCTGCTATCCAGTATTCAAGACCCCGCGAGGTATGCAGCACGACTTCAAACTGCCTGGAGAGCATATCGGCAAGGAGGGATGCAGTGCTTGTTTTTGCTTTTACACCCGTAACTTCGACCTTTTTGATCCCAGAAAGCTTTGAATCGATTTTTAGAATCTCTCCAACAATCTCATGGTGCGAAAAGACTCTTTTTCCCTGCGCCCTGGCTTCTACGAGCATCGGATAGGCTGAATCCAGATGTACGGGCGCGACCAGAATATCAAATTCGGAAGCAGAAAGAGGAGTTTTTGAGCAGGGTATTCCGTGAGTTTCCTCAAGTTCGAGCAGTATGTCAGGCTCGATTGTCCCATAGACATCTATTCCGACTACTTTGTTTCCAGCAGCTACAAGGCTTTTTGCAATAGGAATGCCGCCGTGGGTCAGGTCAAGCACGGCGAACTTTTTCCTGTTAAGGCCCATGATAAAACCGGACCTAGCTATGAATTAAAGGGCTTCCTGAACCCTTTTGAACACGAGGTCAGCTATAAGCTCATCAGCCCCGAGAGGCTTTGCATAGCATACAGGAATTTCCTTTCCGTCAATTTCCAGGATACCGCAGCCACTTTCATCCAGGCTCAGAATCTGTGGAATATCCTTTGTGATATGAACCCCTGATGCTAGGAAAACTGGTACTGCTGCAACTTTTGTGACGCCAGTTCCTGAAAAGCTTTCAATTGCTTCTTCAAGAGTTGGCTGACTGTTTTCCATAAAGCCGGCTCTAATAATAACATCAGAATGTTTTTTTGCTATATAATCTGCGATCTTAGTGACTACTTCCTTATTGTAAGGTAGCTTGCTCCCGTGGCCAATGGCCAGAATTCCGAGTTTTTCTGTCATTTTTAAACCTCAATCTCTATTAGGGCTTAACACAATTATTCGAATATGTAATATTAAAGAGATTAACATAGTTAGAATTTATATGATATAATCCTTTTGAGAAAAAACAACGGGAGAAAGTTTTGAAGGAAATAAAGAAAAAGCATTTCCACAAGAAATAGAAGGAAGAAAAGAAACTTGAAATGAACAGAAAGATAAAAAGACTCCCCGAAAGAATTTCAGTATAAAGAACCAAGCATTATTCTCTAGGCGCAACCTCTTCCGGAAACCACTCCTGAATATCTTTTGGCATATTAGACTTTACATCTCGGAGTTCCCCGTCACCCATGTGCCTGTATATAACCCGTAAGACAGCCCGAATAACTTCAGCAGGGTTTATATTGGCATCGAACTCAAACTGGGCGTGTACCCTTCTTGCAAACTCCTCTTTTTTGTATTTCTCAGGTTTGTCCCTGAGAGTCCAGCCATCATAATACATTCCTTTAACTAAAAGAGGTAACTGCGCCGCAAGATCTACAGCTTCTTCTGCCGGAAGTCTATCCCTTAGTGCATGCAGTGTGCCCCGAAGTGCCTGATAAGCACTCTCCTTACTCTGCCATTTCAACTGGCTAAGAATATCCCTGAGCCAAATATTGGTCAAATCAATGCTATTATCAAGATTCCGTACTCCCGTAGACGTTTCAATTCCCCCTAAGATTGAAGAATAAATATCGTTCGGCAGGTTCAAATTGTGAGCTATTTTTATATAATGATATCTAAGAAGAAAAAAAGAAGAAGAATTATGCTATTAGATGTTGCTTGATTAGATGGTTCTACTCTCAGATATAACTTCTTTTGCGCGATTTATATCACTATACTGAGTCGAGATCTCGTCAAAGTCCCCTCGCAAAGCTTTCATTGCGTATTTTTCCACCTCGATCTCGCGCCTTGTGCGTATACCAAGCCGTCTGAATATGGATAATGGAGGGCACCAGCCCTGCACTGCATGCTGAAGCAGAAAAATAGAAACTATTAGTGGTAGAACAAACCAGTTCTGATTCTTTTTTAAACCCAGAGCTGCTCCTATAAAGGTAAATATAGCTGCATTAGCCTCAAGATAACGTTCTATATCCCACTCCAGATCTAACTCTTTAATTCTTTTGGTAATCTCATAGTCAGTCTTACCAGCATAGAACCTTACTGTTGCAGCTATCTCAGTATCGATTGCCTGGTTAATCTCAGGAGGCGTATTAGCTCGTACCCTATCGCCCCGAATAAGCTCACTGTAGTTATTTATCATTATAAGCTCCCCTTTACATTCATTTTACAGTACAATATCTAACATATCAACCGATATCTAACCGAAATTTCCTTTTAATAAAAGAAGGTAGAAATATGTCAATATAAATATAATCATGGAAATTAAGTTTCAATACTCAGGTTTACAAATGATTTACAAATGAAAAAGAATTAAACATTTCGTAACTTTCTCACTTCCTACCAGCTAAAGATAGAAGAGGAAAAGAAAGAGAAGAAAAAGAAACGAAGATTAAAGTTAAATGATAGCTTATAAAATAAATTCATTATTCATAAACTATTTAGATCTGAAAAGGGTGCTAAATTGCTTTTTCTCTTTTCCTTTTCAAAAACAGTCCGCACTTACAGTAATCCAAGCCTTCACAGTATTTACCTCCTTCTTGGAAATGAGAGCATGAATCACAATATTTACATTTGCTGCGCGTTATAAAAGATAATATACCCATTATACCCATTTTTAGCCTCCCCATACATTTATGATATATATCACATACTTCATTTATATATACAAGAAGTTCTGTTACCCATTACCTTCCCTGGCATTATGCCAATTTTTCTATAAGATTATAAAACTCAAGAAATTATGAAGTGAAAATTCACACTTGACAATTATGACATTTATTTCCCCCATTGAAATACACGTTAAATATAATAATAATAATAATAATAATAATAATAAAGAATCCTGCAGATCGTAATTTTATCGAACAAAAGCAAGATCACTTTTATTGGAACTTATCTACGAGTTTACGCTAATAGCATATTATCCCTGTAATATTTTTTAGAGTGATTTTTATTCCTATTATTCCCTGAAATTGGCTCAGTTATTTTGAAATATGGTAGCCCTTTGATGGCCAGACGGGCCATAGCCTCCTCGATATCTAGAACAGGCTCCTTAACTTTTTCCGGACTTGCTATGGCATTGAGAAGCTCTGCAAGTGCTGGACTGTTCGAGCTCCAGGTGCCATCGCTTCGGGTTTCGGCTGTAAAAATTTGCCATTGGATTTTAACTGACAAAGTGATCCCCCTCTCAAATGTACATTGTCCACTCGGACTGCGTGCTCAAAAAAACAAAAGCTCATTAATAATCAATTTCAAATATTTTTATAAGTTTGCACCTATAATGTTATATTAATTCTATAATCATCAATTATTATATTAACCCTACAATCTGTAATTGTTATGTTAATTCTATATCATGATATGGCTCAACTTTGTAAATAAAATCCTAATTTTTGAGAAGAAGATTTTGATCACTGTTTTGTCTTTTACCGTCTACTTTGACCTTTATTTATCCTCAGACCTTTATTCATCCTGAGCCCTACATGTATTCTGCGAATGAACTTTATAACCAGATAACTAAGATTTTCTTTTGAAATCGATTTTGGTATTTTAACTATCACTATCGGCTTCTCAGAACGTCTGGCTACCCTCTGAGACAAAGTCCCAAGTAAAGAGACCTTAATTTACTTGAGTTGCCAATAATTGTCAAGTCATTGTTGTTTGAAACCTCTAGTAAAGCATCTTCTATAGAATAGCTTTCCAATACTCTAAAGTTAACAGGCACACAATTTATTTTCTCAATCATATGCTCAAGTTTGTCAGTAATCTTCTGCCTAGTTTCCTGAGCTTCTTTAGGGCTAACAATGCTGACTACTTCTATTGTTGCCCCTGTATTTGCAGCCAGTTTTTTTGCGAGATAAAGGCCATGGACTGAATTTTCTTTGCCATTATATCCTACAAGGATTTTGTTAATGCTGTCAGGGAGCTGTCCCTTTAATAACGCAATCGGACTTTTTGAAGACAGAAGAACACCATTTGTTACTCCGAGTGAGTAGTTCTTTGGTTCGTGCCAGCCCATGAGAATCATATCTACATGCTCGATTTCAGCCTGTTCCAGGATTGAATTCGATATGCTGTGGCCAAAGGCAATAATATACTCTCTTTTATGTCCAAGAATTGCAGGATAACTATCAAATTCTTCTTTGAATTGACAGTCCATTTCTATCATTTTCTCGTGGTAGGCTTCCTGAGCTAATTTCAAAGTTGTTTGATCCGGAACCTCAATAACATGGAGACACACTATCTCGCTCCCCATAAAATCTGCCAGTTTCAAGAGGTCACGCTCATGTTTCGGGTTGGAAACCGGCACTAGCACTTTAACCAGGGGGACAGGCTCGATATCCTTTGTTTTTACAGGATTTTCCAGCAGGTCAAACAAATCACATTCCGGCATGGCTCTGCCCTTTCCATAGATTGAATGCCAGCCAAATCCAGCAAAAACAATTATTACGATAAAAAGAAGAGGTAAGCCCCCAAGAAAGGGGAGCAGTATTATGCTTCCAATTATCCCGAAGATTTGAGTATAGGGGAAAATGGGTCACGAAACGTGGGTTCATATCCAGGTAAAGTTCTTTTTCTAAGGATTATCACTGCAAGATTTAACAGGATAAATATCAAAATGTTAAAAGCCCCGCCCAATCTTGCAAGTTCCTCGATATCGAACAGGAACAAAAGGAGAACCATTACTGTGCCTGTCACCAGTATGGCATTATGAGGGGTTTCGAATTTTTGATGAATCTGGACAAACCATTCAGGCATAAGTGCATCCCTGCTCATGGCAAAAGGAAATCTTGAAGACGATAATATAGCACCGTTGGCTGTAGAAAGCGTTGCAAGCAGCGCGCCAAGGGCTATTAGACTCCTTCCGGATTCGCCTGCTATCAAGCCTGCAATATCTGCCAGGGGAGTAACTGATACTTCTACTCCTTGAGGATTAGAGAAACCAATAACTGCTGCCATTATTCCAACACAGGATAAGGTTACTACAATGGCTGAAGCAATAAATGCCAGAGGCAGGTTCTTTGATGGATTTTTAACCTCCTCAGAGACTGCTGCAGCCTCTACAAGCCCGAGATAAGATATAAAAATAATCCCTGTTGTCGAGATTATCGAATTTATCCCGTTAGATCTGGCAGGCAAAAAATTAGCCGGATCACCAACAAAAGATACTCTAACTATGAAGAGAGCCAGGATTGCCAGCAAAAGGATCACTATGAAGTTCTGCAGCGAACCGCTGCTTTTTGCTCCTCGGTAGTTGGTCATTAACAGGATTACGCCTGTGGCAGCTGCTACGGTAAAGGGGTAGAGAATAGATATCTGAAAGTATTCTGCAAGCCCAATGAGCGCAAACGTGCCCTTGAAGATTAAAGCAAGCCAGGAGCCAAGGCCAATTACTGTACCAAGTACTGCTCCCATTGTCCTGCTAATGTAGTAATAGCTGCCGCCTGCCAGAGGCATGCCTGTTGCCAGTTCTGACATGCTGATAGCTGTAGCTATTGAAATAAACCCACCAAGGAGAAAAGAGATTATTGCTCCAGATCCCGCATTTGCCGAAGCAATTCCCGGAAGAATGAATATTCCAGCTCCAATCATAGTCCCTGTCCCGATCGCAAAAGTCGAGAAAAAACCAAGACTACGTCCCAATCTCTCAGTCGTTCCAACTGCTGCCATTTCTATCTCCGTCTGTTATAGGAGTTTCAAACAGTAAAACAGAGTTTCAGTCCTTGTTGCAGTGGGACTGCTTTTCGAATGAGATAGTTTCCGAAACAAGTACATTCTCCTGCAGTATACTTAAATTCCTTTTTTCAGTTAAATTACTTTAATGTCTTTTTAGCTGAGCCTTCTTTTTAATCATTTTATCCGTCTGAAGACATATTTTTGTCAATATCTATATCAATAGAAGTCGCTAGAAGTGGCATAAAAAGGAAGAACAGAATATAAAAGTAATGGTAATTAATCTCAATTGCTGCTTTAGCGAGCCGTATATGCAGATTAATTACAATAGAAGTTTTTGAGATCTGGGACCGGCTCGTGAAGTGAGTATTTAAAAAGCGAGAACACATTGATTTATACATAAGCAATGTCCTTAAGTTAAGGGGTCAATACATAATATTGGGCGGGTATGATGCAAAGTAACGATCTTATAAAAGAGCAGATACTACAACTAAAAATAGAAATCGCGCAGTTAGAAGCCGAGGTTAACAAATTACAAATTAAGATAAATGAAAAAAAATATGCTTTGAATAGGTTATCTGAACTATTAGAAATCCGGGGAGTGGCCTTAAACGATAATAGATGAACGTACTTAAAGTAAATTCATTTTCTTATCAATAAATTTTCCCCTGTACATTCGGCAGGCCCTAGGGAATAGAGTTACAAGCTAAAGAAAGGAAGCAAAAATAAGGAGAAAATAAAAATAAAAACAAAGAGCAAAAACAAAAGGAAATAAAAATTGTTGAAAGTAAATAACAAAAAATCAGGTTGACAGATATTAAGATATCTTCCACTTCTTCATCTGTTCCTCGCGCCATTTTTCCATCGCTTTCCAGATGGGAAGAGGATCAATGCCATGAACTTTGATATATTCATCTCGCATGTATTCATTCATATTTCCATCTACAAAGCGCAATGTAGCCTGATCGGGCTGCAGCCTTGCTCCTGCTGGTATTGATGCCGGGTTTATACAAACGTCGGCACAGTAGCGCCACTCTTCCCCACCGCCTGTTGATAGTATCCTGAAAGGCTTTCCACAATTTGGACAGACTCCAAACATTGTCTGATCTTCTTTTTGATCCACAATTTCCCCCCGTATGACTAAAAGAGTTCTAATTCATCTAAATTTTGAGTAGAAGATAATATATTCGATTTTATATATCAATTTTATCTGGCTTTCAATCTCTTTTTAGTTACTCTCGCTTGTGAATTTTCATAAGTAGTCCATACGCTCTTTGATAATAAGTTAATTCATATTTTGATGGTCCTTACTTGCAAGTCGAATCTAGTTGCTGATTTTCCCGAATTATATGCCAAAGATTTTGGAAAAAAATAAATAGATAAAAATAGACAGATTATAGAGAACGAGAAAGATTATAGAGAGCGGAGAAATTAAAAAATAAAAATAGTTTTATCTCACTAAAGTTGGCTTATACTTTTTATACTCTGTCATACTCTAAATATTTCCACTCAATGAATTTATAAAGACAAAACAAAACAGTGAAAGCTATAGATAAAAAAAACAACATATATATACAGAACATTATTTCAGCCGGGGACATTTTACTTGCTCCTTTTTACCTTCGTATGATATAAGAGCACGATAGTGTACATCTTTTTAACATTTTCGATATGCATTAACTTCTAAGTGTTTCAAACCTATAGTAATACCTGCACTGAAAGCAGAATCGATCCGGAAGTAAATAATATTATTCCTGGCTTTAATGACGCCTACTGTTGAACATTCATAGTTCTTTTGGATTATTGCTACTTTTCGTGACAACTTTCTACTTCTATAATAAAGCGCAGCCTGTGATAAACCAGTAGTACTGTTAAATCTCATTTAAATCTCATTTTTAAGCTTAACCAAAAATAGAGATTCTAAGCTAGACCAAAAGAGAATGAGATTTGTGAAGCCCGACCAGAAAAGAAGAAAATTATTTAACCCGATATAAATAAGAGATAAAGCGGTAAAACTCATGAAAAGTAGAGCCTTTAAGCTCAATAAAGAGAATAGACCTTTCAGGCTCATGAAAGAATTTAAAGCTTTTATGTATTTTCTAAAGTAAATGACTCTTTTAAGAAGTCTTTAAATAATTTTTTAGACTTTTCGAATCCTGTATATACTCCATCCAAATGTTGCTCTGAGAAGTTTGGTTTTTTTGATAGGGTTATGCCATCTAAAACCTGGTTAAAATTATTTTCCAAGCCCTTTATCCTTTCATCCTGATCTTCATCCAGGTCGGATAAAGAGATTTTTTCCAGATTATCCTCGAAAGCATATTTAGCTATATCCAGACCTTTATTAACTCCTTCTTTAAAGTCTGAATAAGCCTGTTTGTCTTTATTCATCTCAATATGTGCATTAAATTTTCTAACTAAATTCTTCTTTTTTTGTGTATTCAAACTCCTCGCTTCCTTTTTTAAGTAACTTGACCTTTTTTGAGTAACTTTGACAATCTACTTTGATTTATGAAATATATTGTAGAGATTATAAACATGAGAGTCTAGACTCCTCAGCAGCTACGTTAAATTATTAGTTATCATAAAAAAATTAAACCAAGTGCTTTTTACACTTGAGATAATAAAAGCATAGAGCATTAAAATAAACTACTATATATAATAATAGAATTTACAGATATATTAAGCTTTTGAGGAAGGATTAAGGGCTATTAAAACTTTGGAATACGCCTTTATTTTTCTTAATTTTAAATTGAATTTAAAAGAGTTTATACCAGTGAGATATATAACTTGAATGCTGAAAGACTATTATGAAAACCTATAGTAATAATTATCTTATTTTCGTTTTGAGTAAGAAATGTCATAGTATCAAACATCTTAATCGACCAGTTAATCAAAATGTCACATTAAGTTGGTGAAATGTCGAATATATAAAAACATATTAGTTAAAATAATATAGCTATGAATATAAGCCATAACCTTAGATATTTTTATAGAATCCTTGCTAAAGGATAATCATATATACAATTAATTATAAATCGAAATGCATGAAAGGATTTTCTATTAATATTGAAGAAGCCACTTTGGAAAATGACAATTTTCGCAAGGTATTATATACCTCAAAGTATAGCCAGCTGGTGCTTATGAGCCTCAAGCCTGAGGAAGAAATTGGAATGGAAGTGCATGAGGAAAACGACCAGTTTTTCCGTTTTGAAGCAGGGCAGGGGAAGTGTATAATTGACAGCAACGAATACGAACTCAGTGATGGGGTTGCTGTGGTTGTACCAGCCGGCGCTCAGCACAACATCATCAACACTTCGAAAACAGAGGAGCTAAAGCTTTATACGATCTATTCGCCGGCGCATCACAAGGACGGAATCGTGCGCGCCACAAAGGAAGAAGCCGAAGCCAATGAAGCCGAATTCGACGGAGTAACTACGGAATAAGATCTAAGAGGCCGGAATAAAGATTATTTATTCCTGCTGGGAATTTCTAGCTGAAAAATTATACTACTTATAATAGGGTATAAAAAGCAGATAATTATGAATTTTCTTCCTATGTAGGTTTACTTGCTGGGGATTGTGCTGAACTTTCCCCGGCGACATTTTTTATACTTTTTTGAATGTATGAATCAACTTTAAAAAGTCCAAAAGATAAAAATAAAGTGCATACCAGAAAAACCAGATTATTGATTTTCCATAGATAGATTATAGGAAAATGTACCAAAAATATGTAGAAACTCATTTCTGCAAAAACATAAAACTGTCTGCTTGAATATGTCCATTTGGGATATAATCTGTGCTGAACTGCGTAAATGCCAAGCCCAAACTCAAATATCCTGCACAGGGGAAACCAGTCTTCAGGACGCAATCCTATATGATTAATTATAAAATAATACCTAAAAGTCGCGCTTATAGCCAGAGTACCCAGAAAAAATAAACAAGAATTTTTCCGGCAGATCGCAGATAGTAATGGAAACATTGCGTAAAGGGACATGATCAAGCCGATAAACCACACGACTGCATTTATTTCTCCTCCCCATTGATTAGTAAACGCCATAAATCCGCTTATTTGGAGAAGAACGTTTCCTTTTTCTAAAAGCTGTACCGCGCCTACACTGGACATAGAAAGAGCGATTGCAAGAGAAATCCAGTACGCAGGATAAATCCTCTCAAATCTCTTGAGAAGGAAAGAACCGTATTCAGAAAATGAAGTGATTGACTTATAATTATATTCAAGAACTGCGCCACTTACAAACAATAAGAAGGTAACTCCAACTCCACCCCATGAAGGATAATATAAGTTTTCAATTTTTATGTAATGGTTTGCTATCATTCCGACGTGGGATGCTACTATCAGCCATACTGCCGCGATCCGGATGAGATCGAAAAACAATATACGAGATCTCATGTATTTTAACTCCTCCCAACATCTTAAATAATTTCTCTATCTCCATCTTTCAATATTATGCTTCCCCAAGATGCCTGTGGATAGGGTCCTGGTGTTTGTAGGTCTGAAGCTAGTATTGGCGCGAACATTGAGTCTTTGAGATATAGATCAAGCTCTACCAGTTTGTCATCCTATTTTCTCAGAGTCTTTATTTCGTCAGGTTTCTCTGCTTGTTCACATATTATCTCAATAGATAAAGAATATAGATAATAAATATATTTCATCGGTGGAAAAGGCTCTAAAATACCAAGCTATAGAAAAAGTTATCATTAAAAGCTTTTTGAGTGCTAAGTCTATGACAAAACTGGGTAAATAAAATGAAATACTTGTGATGAAGTCTTTTAACTGTTAAGTAAACAAGAACTTGTATGGATGAAAGTTCCTGCAGGACCTAATTGCAGGCAAAGTATAGAGAGACTAAAGAGAATATCAGGGAGTAAGGAACAAAGATACAATATGGGGGTATTGTATCGGAAAAGCTCCTTATTCCCTACAGTCTCTCCGTTTTCATCTTATTTCATATCTCTTTTAATATTCTCTCATATATTCATTTTACTTACTTTTCCAATTTTCCTCTCTTACTTCTTAACTATTGTTATTGCAATTTTTTATTAGCGATCTTTTGTAAAGATTTCACTACTTAGCTTAGTTTTTTCAGTTACTTTTTCATAACTTTAACTCTCAAATCTTCTGACATTTTCTCGATTGCATATCTGAGGGCAGGCCTGAGCATCTCATTTTTGTTCTTCAAATCGGACTTGAAGAGCTCTTCACAAAGATCAAAGATCTCTCTTTTATTTTCAGGCCTTATTTCACTGAAATATTTCTTTGGGCTCTGTAGAAATCCTCTGAAATAATGAATTCCCATAAATTTAAACTGAGCAGCAAGATCTGAATATACTTATCTTTTTTCAGCCTCTTTCATCTGATGTAGACAGTTTTTCTACAGAGCCTTTCTTTGTAATTTTTCCCACAGATGCAGATTTTACCCCATAGCGTGAAATTTCTTCTTTAAAAAATCGTCTTTAAAAACTGAGAATAATTGGCTTTTGTTTTCTCATTCACGCCCAGGGCAAGATTCTCTCTAATTCTTAATTTAAAATCTGGTTCCACAGTCCCCTGTTTATTTAGATACGGCTTATATTATATTTACACATATAATCCTATATTTACAATTGTGCGTCAAAAAATAAATAAATAAATAAATAAATAAATAAATAAATAAACAAATAAGCAAATAAGCAAATAAATAAACTTAATTACACTTTCATAAAGGAAATGTTGTCTCTTTTTACGTCTGAAGTAGAAAATGCCCTCAGGAAATCTTTAAGCCCAAAGCTTTCTTTTAAATTATAATCTAGGGGAAGAAACAGAGGCTATTTGGATTAGTTTAGTCAGACAAGTCCAAGCGCTTGGATAAGGCTGTTTCCATACCAGACAACCATAAGATTATTTGCAGTTACAAAGATACCGACAGATTCTATAATATGTTTTGTAAAGGTCCATCTTTTGCTTGACGCTTTTATCAGAGGAGCCACATAAAAAAGCAGGAAGATAAACCCTACTTTGACAAGTAGAAGGTGATAGATCCCGTAATATTCTAGAATCATTGCAGGAACTGGGTTATATTCCGTGCCCAGGGGAAGAGCATAAACCGTAGAGGCCCAATCCCCAATCACATAGAAAAGAATGATATACCGTATTTCATAAAGATAGGAACTGAATGAACCCCGAGTATTGTAGGCTTGCAATAAAACCCCCCATAACTTCCTCTTTTTCAATAGAGACAAAACTATATTATAAGATTATATAAACGTAAGAAACAAACACGAGAAACTAAAATAAAGATCAATAATTTTTAAAATTTTTTTATTAAGAACTTTAATAAAATTCTAAGTGTAAAAATGCCTTAAAAAGATATAAGAAGATAGAAGGAGGATCGACAAGTTTCGAAAGATAATAAGCCAATTAAATAATTCTTTAGAATTTTTCTTAATTACTCAAAATTTCTCAATCATTCAGAATAATTTTAGAAAAAACACAGAGATAATAATTCTTGAATTAACCCTCAAAGTTAAAAATGGCAAAATTGTTGGAACAGGAAAATTATCGTGATTTCTTATTTAGGAGCGATGAAAATATAACTTCAAATAATTCTATTACCGATTACATCCTTGATGAGATAATCTAGGGAAATGAAATGTTAAAAAAATGAAACTGGAAATGGAACTATACAGTCATTCCCAAAGTGAAAACAGAAGTTACTTTTAATCATTCATAATAAAAATTAAAAATAAGTTACGCTTTTTAGAAAGGAGCCTTTAAGAAGGAACCCCGATGTAAATTGTATGGAGTTGAAAGGCGACATCCTCAGCACTATCATATTCCTTGTCTGGAAGCATACCAAGTTCCCTCAGTATGTCCCGGATTTCTCCACTCTTTTTTGCTTGTTCAAGAATCTCATTTCTCTGTGCAGGAAAATCTATACTTTTTAGTACCCTTTGAATTTCCAATGGAAGTTCTATAACAAATCCGCTTTTATTCTCAATTTCCATAATATTTCCCCTTTATTTTAGTTTCCTCTAAAATTTTTTGGCGACATCTGCAGCTGTTGTATACTCCTTTTCCAGAAATTATTATATTCGACAGAATGCTATCTCTGACGTTATTATCCTTAGCGCTTAACGATATCTTCCTCCTCTACAGGAAAATCTACATTTTAAAGCTCTCTAGGGAAGCAAACCTTTTTTTGTCAGTATTAGTATAAATGATGACTTACTATTTAAATCTTAATATGATTTTATAAAAAAGTGTTAAAAATTATTACTAATTATTGATTTAATTTTATTATATAACAAATATTAGAAATATTCTACAATAAAAATAACAAAAATAAATCTAATACAAAAATAAATCTAATACAAAAGTAATTTAATACAAAAGTAATTTAATACAAAAGAAATTTAATACAAAAGTAATTTAATACAAAAGTAATTTAATACAAAAAATATATGTACGAAAATCAAGACTCTATAGGTAATCCTCTTAAATAAAAAATTCATTTACTTGAGCGGAACTACCTGATACATTTCCACTTATTCATTTCAAAACCTGTTGAAGCTAAACTTGATATTTTAACCTGATATTTTTAATATTTCGAGCCCTATTGGAACTGATTTAGATAAGTTTTTCTACAAAACTTATCATCACTAATATTAGATGGCTGTACCCATGGTTTCATCCTTATACCCTTGATTTTATCCTTGTTTGTTATCCATGGTTTGATGGCATTCAAAGCATTTATGAAAGTCATGCTCAAGGTTTTATCCTTGTTATTCATGGTTTTGAATTCTTGAATGAGCTAAAGGTAATGTTTATATCTAGAATTATAGTCGGTTTGCAGACAGAAGATGTTGAGCGAAATTCTAAAATTCAGAATCTTTATTTGATTTGTTCCAGTTTTTTATATAGATAAACATTGAGATAGATGATAAAAATGACTCAAAACGTAGACATTCCAGGAGAAAACAATCTCCCTTCCCTGCTGGTGATGAAAAATGTAACTGTTATCAAGGGCGGGAGAAAAATCCTTGATTCGGTATCCTTATCCATTGGACAGGGAGAACATGTTGCAATTATCGGGCCTAACGGTTCTGGGAAATCCTCCCTTATAAAGACATTTACAAAGGAATATCACCCTCTTACAGCAGCCGATGGGCTTATTTTGAATATCATGGGTAAAGAAACCTGGCACGTCTTTGAACTAAGAAAAATGCTCGGAATTGTATCTGGAGACCTCCAACAGACCTACTGCCGCCAGGTCAGTGTGCTGGATGTCGTACTCTCAGGGTTTTTCAGCAGCATAGGAATTTACTACAACCATAAAGTTACCCCTGAAATGGAGGCAAGAGCAAGAGAAGTACTTAAATTTCTTGAGATTTCTCACCTTGCAGACAGACTGATGTCTGAACTATCCTCAGGAGAAGCCAGAAGGGTACTAATAGGAAGAGCCCTTGTGCATGACCCACAAGCCCTTATTTTAGACGAGCCTGCAAACAGCCTTGACCTTAAAGCCCTCCAAAGTTTCCGCGAAACTATCCGGAAAATTGCCGACTCAGGAAAAAGTATTATTCTGGTAACTCACACCCTTGAAGATATAATTCCCGAAATCAATCGAGTGATCCTCATAAAAGACGGCAAAGTCTTCATGGACGGAAAAAAGCAGGAAATTCTAACCGATGCTAACCTCTCTGAACTGTTTTCACTTCCCATTGAGGTTATAGAGAAAAAAGGTTACTATCAAGCCTTGATCTGAGAATCTGCACTTAAACTTATACTTAAATCTGCGCTTTAAACGATATGAGATCTACACTTAGTGAAGGGAATGTATTCATGACTTAATACATTTTTATATAAAATACCAAATACTATAATGAAGAACACTGAGAACGCTGCAAAATATCTCAAATACTACATGATACCCAGATTGCTCAGTTTCCAGGGAGAAAAATAGGAGGAGTTGCAAATGCCAGTGATCAGTATAATAGGGTGCAGGATGTTCGAAGACGAATAGGGTGCAGGATGTTCGAAGACGAGATAATGCATCTGCTCGAAAATGATCCTGAGATTGAAAAAATAGTCATCGTGGAAAACAATGACTGCGACGGTATTAGAAAGAAAATGTTGGAGGCTGGAATCCCGCATAAAGTATTTCCCATCGAAGAGCTGCCGGAAAAGCAGGAAGAAAAAAGCCTCACCCTAAACATATACATGCTTGAACTTGCTCTGCACGCAATTCCTGAAAACCTTAAAAAAATAGTTTATTCAAAAGTGAGAGCAATGGTTCCGCATTCGGATGGAATTCTGCTCTTTTACGGGCTTTGTGGAAATGTACTAGGGAAAGTCGAAGAAGACTTCAGGATCCCTGGCTGCAAGGTCTGCATTCTGAAAGAAGAAAACGGGGAAATCGTTGATGACTGTATAGGTGCCGTGCTCGGAGGTAGGGGCCGCTATCTCGAAGTCCTGAAAAACTGCAAGGGAGTAGGCACCTTTTTCCTGACTCCTATGTGGGCTGCAAACTGGAGGGAAATGATCAGGACCGCAGGTTTGAGCCAGGATCCGAATGATATTTCCATGTCGAAACTTGTCTTTGATTGTGCAGGATACAAAAGAGTGGCAAGAATAAACACAGGTCTCACATATGAGAAAAGGTTTGAAGCCTGTGTAAGGGAATTTTCCACACTCTTTGATTTTGAGATTACTGACCTTGAAGGAACTATGAAGCTTGTGGAAAGCTGTTATGCGACAACAAAAACATCAGTGCTTGATGACAGTTTCTGAAGAGTACAGTTTCCTCGCCTAACCAGCGGCCATTTACTTTTTAAAAATAGCGGCCCTTAATGACATTTTACAAACTGTAGTTCCAATATCAATTATTTCCACACAAATTCTGCATCCTTCCAAGTTTATTTTTGATTGAAAAGCTTATATTTGCAGGCGAATTAAAAACTAGGAATATAGAACCGAATAGTAAAAAGCCCTGGGGGATTAAGGCTTGGGAGAACACTTTGTCATAATTGCTGGAGAAGAAGCAGGCCCTAAATCAAATAAAATGGGCGGAATCTGGAATGTTATTCATGAAGAAGCACGTACCCTTGCAGCTCTTCTTGATTCTGGCAAACTGGATACGAAAGATGAAAAAGAGATTCTTGTTGCGGGTCCTTATTACGGACACAGGGGTGCCGATTGGAACCGGGGACTAAACCGAATCACAGATATGGGGGAGCTTAGCCCGCTAAGTATTGAAGGGGAACTTCAAAAAAGCCTGGATGCCCTTGAAAAGTCAGGCATTAAAGTATATACAGGAGAAAAACTGGTAGGGAAAACGAAAATAGGCTATTTACAATTTCAAACCTCGGACTTTGGGAAAATACGCTCAACCTATATGGGAAAGGATATGACCCTTGAAAGCAGGATCAAGGCTGAAGTCTACGAACATCTCGGGCTTGATTCCCTGAGATATGAGAGCATGCAAAATGGCCCAGAATATACTCACTATCTTTCTCTTTCCTATGCAATTTCCGAGCTTATTCGACTTCTTGTAAGTATGACCCCAGAGGATTCCGAAACACAGGAAGCAACTTCAACTCAGGGTTTTATTCCCTGTCCAGGGGTCTCCCTGCACTGTCACGAATTTGGGGTATTTTATGCGCCAGCTAGGCTAAAAAAACTCGGAATTCCAGTAAATACCGTTGCAACTCTGCATGCGACTCTGCCCGGAAGGACTGCAGGGTATGACTCCATTCAAAAAAGAAGGAATAATGACAGCACATGGCCTCCAGGTGTACCTGAAAACCTGGCTGCTCTTGAGGCTCTTATGTCATACGCAGACACAATTACCGCAGTCGGAGAGTCAACCCGACAGGAAGCCAGGCTTTTTTACGGAATTAATGGGATTGTGATCCGGAACGGAATAACCATAGAAACCGATAAAATTGACTGGAACCTGAAAGAAAACTCCCTTGAACGGATAAGAAAATTCCTTTCCGAAAACCTGTATAAATATCACGGGGGAGAAAGGATAGAACCCGAAAAGATAATCCCAATTTTCACAATCTCCCGCCTAGAAGTAGAAAATAAAGGGTATCCCGACCTTCTCGATTCCCTTGTAGCTCTTGAACATATAATAAAAAACAGCATTCTCGAAGGGCATTTGCAGGAGGGAATTAGAGTAATCTGTTTCCTTGTTACGGCAGAAGGACCCAAAACAAACCTTCCATCAGGATTTCCTGTGAACCTGCCAAAAGAAGTGCTCGTAGGAAATGAGTTGAGGATTCAGCAGATGATTGAGGAAAGAGGGCTGGATTTTTCGAAAATGGTAAGAGGAAAACGCTCGGTTGCGGCACTTCTTTATCCCCAGATCCTCTCAAGCACCGACGGAGGACTTGGTATGAAAGTTGAGGAGTTTATGGCAGGCTGCTGTGCAGGTATTTTTCCCTCGCGCTACGACCCCTTCCTGCTCACAGGGCTTGAAGCCGGAAAAGAAGGAACCCCAAGTGTGGTAAGCCGAGTCTGTGGTTTCAGTGATGCCATAAAAACGATTGAATCCCTTAAGGAAGTGCTTGGAGGAGTAATAGTAGTGGACAACGTTGATCTTTCCTATTACGAAACCGTCCTTGATTATGCCCTTGCAGCCAGCTATTTTACGCGGAATTTCATAGAAGACAGAGTAAAGTACAAACTCCTCTGCAGGGAAGCTTTCCTTCTTGCAAAAGATATGGACTGGAGAGATCCTACTGAACAGTATTATGAACTGATAAGCGGGGCACGTTTCTGCAGGCAGGAGGAAAATGCTGCCACCAAGGAGTGAAAGGGCATTAAAAGTCCCGGAAGATTGTAACAAATAAATCCCAAAAGCTGTAAGAAAATATCTAATCCGCCATCCATAGGAAAAGGGTAAAGAAGGAAAATTAACAAAAAAGAAGGAAGGACAACAAAAATGGAAAAATTAAGGAAACAAAGATACACTGAGGTTTTCTTGAGATGTCAGAAATTAGAAAGCATTATTTTCTTTCCGAGTACTGCATAATTGCCGAAGAGAGGGCTAAAAGGCCTTCGGACTTTGCAAGTGTGGGAGATAAAGATTCCGGGAAAGGCAGCTCTGAGAACTGTATATTCTGTGGAGGAGCTGAGGAAAGCACCCCCCTTGCCACTGCAGTATATAAAAATGGAAAGATTTATTCCGATACCTCTGAAAGAAGAGTACGCAACTGGGATTTTCGCTGCTTTCCGAATTTTTATCCTGCTCTCTCGCCTGCCCCGAACTCTCCAATGCATCAGGAAAATGGCCTGCAGGCTGAGCCCGGGTATGGCTTCCATGAAGTTATCGTAGAATCACCTTTGCATGGAAAAAGACTTGAGTACTTTTCTGACTCTGAAATCTCAGGACTTATGCAGGTTTATAAAGACCGAACATGCAGCTATATAACCCATGAAAAAATACGTTATGTCTCCCTGTTCAAAAACTCCGGAAAAGAAGCCGGAGCTTCCATTAATCACATTCACAGCCAGCTCCTTGCCCTGCCATTTTGTCCTCCTCCTCTTGTAAGAGAACTACAGGTCATCAGGGAAAAAGAAAGATGTCCCTACTGTGCCATTTTTGATAAGGAAAAAACGTCCTCCCGTTTGGTATTTGAAAACAACAAATGGATAGCCTTTACCCCTTATTCTTCAATTGGACCATTTGAAGTGTGGATTCTTCCCAAAAAGCATGTCAGTTATCTTGGAAATTGTGATGACAGAATTCTTTTTGCTCTCGGGGAAATTCTCAGGGATATACTCAAGAGTTATGGAAAAACTCTTGGGAATCCGCCCTTCAACTATATGTTTTACCAGCTTTCCGAGGCTCCCGAATATCATCTTAACCTCTGGCTGCTTCCTAGACTTTCCATTAATGCGGGTTTTGAGCTGGGGACAGGAACTTATATCAATACATTTTCTCCGGAAAAGGCAGCCTCTTATTTAAGGGAGGAACTTACAGACTGAGATAATGTCTGTAAAAATAAACAAAAAGAAGCCATAAAAACTTCTCATCATTGCCAATCAAAGACATGGCAAAATTCACAGATATGTTTATTTACCATTAAAAAGGAAACTAAATTAAGGAAGCATAGAAATATATTCTTTATGCAAAAACCACCTTCACGTTACTTAAATCAAGGTCACACTCCTTATCTTTAAATAACAATTGAAGGCCCAAGGGGCAAAGTGGTACAGCAAATTAGTGGCGACCTGAATTCAATAAACTAAAATTAAATAACATTTGAGAAACTTGAAATTAATATAGCGATTGACATAGCTGATTAATACAACTAATTTAGCAAACTGGAGAATGTAGGTATTAAAAAGACAAGGGGGAGTCTGCATTCTTCGTTACTCCTTAACTCCCATTTCGACAAAAAGGGACAAGTGAGCCTATGAAAAAAATCCGAATAGGAATGTTTACCTGGGAAAGTTTGCATTCAATACGTGTTGGAGGAATTTCACCTCATGTATCTGAACTTTCTGAAGCTCTTGTGGTAGAGGGACACGAAGTTCACCTGTTTACAAGAAACAGTATAAACGAAGATAAGTTAATCAACGGGGTTTACTATCACAAGATTGCCTGTGATCAGAGCGGGGGAATTGTAGAACAGATGAACCGGATGTGTGACGGAATGTACTCCCGGTTCCTTGAAGTTAAAGAAAGTATAGGAGAATTTGATATTCTTCATGGGCACGACTGGCATCCTGTAAATGTGCTTTGCAGGATAAAAGCCCAGTTTGGACTGCCTTTTGTGCTGACCTTCCACAGTACAGAATGGGGACGCAACGGAAACCGTCACGGAAGCTGGTGGGAGGCAAAAGAGATCTCACACAGGGAATGGCTCGGGGGCTATGAATCTTCTGATGTTATCACGACCTCAACTGTATTGAAAGAAGAAGTCAAGCATATCTACAAGATCCCAGATTACAAGTTCTGGGAAATTCCTAACGGTATAAACATAGGAAAAATGAAAAGACAGATAGACCCTGGAGATGTGAAAAGGCACTACGGCATCCATCCATGTCTTCCAGTAGTGCTTTTCACGGGAAGGATGTCCTATCAGAAAGGACCAGACCTGCTGGTAGAAGCCGCAGCTAAAGTCCTGAAAAAACGGAACGCTCAGTTTGTGCTTATAGGCGAAGGGGACATGCGTTCCCAGTGTGAAAATCAGGCCCAGAGGCTTGGTATAGGGAATTCATGCAACTTCCTTGGGTATGCCCCTGATAACACTGTGATAGACTGGTTCAATGCCTGCGACCTTGTATGCGTACCCAGTCGGAATGAACCTTTCGGAATTGTAGTACTTGAAGCCTGGGATGCAAAAAAACCTGTAGTTGCAAGCGATGCAGTCGCCCTTGTGGAGAATTTCAGGACTGGCGTTATTGCCCATAAAGAACCATCTTCTATAGCCTGGGGGCTTAATTATGTCCTTGAAGGGCTTGGTCACAACAGGATGGGAGAAAAAGGTTACGACCTTCTCAAAAAACGGTATAACTGGAAAACGATAGCTGAAAAAACCCTCGAAGTATACGAAAAAGCGATTGAAAAGCATGAATCTGAGGCAGAAAAAAGGTAGATGAAGACGAAAATCTGGAAAAGAAGTATACCATATTATTTTTGAGCTAATATTCGGCTTTACGGTCAAATATTGACTATTTAAACTGAAAATAATTATAAGATAATAGACTGAAAATAATTATAAGATAAAAACTTAAGTTATTTCAAAGCTTATTTTATATAAAATTAAAAGGACTTCCACATTCCTAAAAAATAGGAAGGGGAACCCTTTACTTAAAGAAAAATCGTTTAAACAGTATCCTCTTCGTCTTCTTCATCAAACTCTCTGTAGCTGTCGCTTCCTACCATGGCAGCTGAGATGGAATCAATTCCGTCAAGCCATTCTGCCACAATACCATAGGGAAGGTCTGCCATAATCTCTTCAGGCAGGCTTTTTCCTTTGAGTACAAGCGCACCACACTGTGCAGTATAATCAAGAGCAAGCTCAAGGTTATCCGAGGCTTCTGCCTCAACCGCTAATTTTGCAAGTTCCACAGTATCGACTCCCTCATCATAGTCGCCCATAACATAGCACTCAAAAGCGACAAGGGCCCCCATGAGAGAGGTCTGGATTGAGTCGATCATGAGATCAATATCTTCGGAAATTGGCTCGACCTCGGAGAGTACAATATCCCGGATCTCAGCCAAGACCTCTAGAGCTATTTCTCTGGAGAGCACGCCCTTATCAAAACGTGCAGTCACTTTCAGGCAAGCAAGGATTACATCATCAACCATATTTACAAATATGGCACTTTCCTTTTCAGCTTCTTCTTCGGATTCCTTAATCTGGAAACCACTCTCTCTTGCCCTTCCTAGCCAGTTTTCCCAGCGCTTTTGGGTATAAAACTCATAGGGGAGGACCTGGTTTATTTCCTGTTCAGGCACTTATAACACCGCTTCAGACCTTTTTGATAATTGTATCAATCTTACTATTACTAAAATGTGACCGTTTACATTCACCAGGACAACTTCACTTTTTTCAAGGAATAATTAGCCTCGCACCTTGAATCAAGGCTTTCAAGAACCTCTACAATTTTGCATTTATCCCCTTTTGAAAGCCCTTCTGGGTGGCAGACCTCATACACCTCGCAATCTCTCTTACCACAATTTAAAGGCTCACACAGAATTTTTGCCCCGACAATTGCTTTTCTTGACTCTATAGTAGTCAGGATAGGAGCCCTGCTCACGTTTACAGCAAGTACGCCACTATCATGCAGGAAACATTGGTGGATATCATTGTTTCTGACACTCTCGACCCTGTACCTGCGTTCAGGTTCAAGATTAAGGCAGGTGTTCTTCAGCCGACATTTCTTGCATTCGGGCATCTCACCTTTAAATATGAATTCCAACCCTTCTCTTGCAAGCCGTGATCCGATAAGTGTTATTTTGGTATCGCTTTCTGTCATAATAACTCTTCCATTTAATTATTTTGGGCCTGTGCCCCAAGCCTTTTTTGAAAAGGCTTGAGCGAAAACGGCGTGATCTACCGCAAACTTTTGAGAAAAGGTTTGATCACAAACTTTTTCAAAAAAAGTTTGATCAAAAACCCCTAGCAACGGCGTGATCAAACGGCGCAACGTTTGTGGTCAAGCGGCTAAAAGCTTGCGAGTCAACGCTCGTGTTTTCGAGACCGTACCCGTTTATTAGGGGTACCTGGAGCTTATCCCGAGATAATTTGAAGTTTGATATCGGGTTTGATTTAGATAATACTTTAATTGGAAATTAAATGACTCTTGATTGGGAATTAAATGATTATTTAGTTAGAAATTAAGTGACTTCGGATTAACCGGATTCTTTTTAACCGGATATGGGCTGCTGGACCTCTGAATAGAATCCGGCCTTAAACTCTGGTGTCTTGAACCGCGCTGATTCCCAGCTTTAGCCTGAATAAGAATAACTTTTCAACTTATGACCTTTGTGATTCTTGCGACTTTCTCAGCAGCCGATGGGGTAAGGCCGCTCCCAAGAATTGTATAACGCTCAGGGCGAATACTGTGTGCACGTAGCAGAGCCTCGACTATATATTTATCATCTATACCCAGCTCTTCGGCAGTTACAGGAGCTCCTATCTTTTTTAAGGCATCCCTGATTTCCTGCCAGTGACCTCCATGAAGGTACATCATCATAATTGTGCCAACTCCACATTGTTCTCCGTGGAGTGCGGGCTCTGGAGCTATTCTGTCAAGAGCATGGCTGAACATATGTTCTGAGCCAGAAGCAGGTCTGGAAGAACCTGCTATACTCATTGCAACCCCGTTTGATACAAGAGCCTTCACCACAAGCCTTGCTGAGGTCTCGTGATCGGGCTTGATCGAATCTGCATACTCTATAATAACCCTAGCAGCCATACGGGAGAGCGCCGCAGCATATTCTCCAAGATATTCATTCCTTAGCCTGTTTGCAAGTTCCCAGTCTAATACTGCCGTGTAATTGGAAACTATGTCTCCACAACCAGCAGCAAGGAAGCGGAATGGAGCTGCTGAAATAATCTTCGTATCTGCAATGACGGAAATCGGAGCCTGAGCCTGTGCAGATGTACTCCTTCCGTTATCCATAATTGAGGCACGGGAAGATGCAATCCCATCATGGGAAGCTGCAGTCGGCACGCTGATAAAAGGAAGCTCAAGCCGGGTTGAAGCAAGTTTCGCAAGGTCAATAGACCTGCCGCTTCCAACTCCTAGGAGAAAGCTTGCTTCTACTTCTAAGGCTTTTTCCATAACCCTTTCAACCTCTTCAACTGTAGCGTTTCGGGTTAGAATCGTTTCTGCGTTATTGCCTGTACTCTCAAGGAGGGTACTGACTCTCTTGGCTGCAATATCCCTTGTAGTATTTCCGGTTACTATCAGCGCATTTCCTTTCAGTTTCAGATCCCTGCAGACATATCCAACTTCCTCAAGTACGCCGTGTCCGACAAGCACATCTCTTGGAAGCTGCATCCATTTAGCGCTGTTTTTATTGATGGTCAATTTCATACCTGCATCAGTATTCGATCAAGATTGATGGTAAATTGGCTCTTATAACCTGAATTGGAACTTTAATAAACCCGAATATCATACAAAGTAATAAAATTTTAACCATCGACAGACTGCCACATATCGGGTATATAATTTAATATTAGCTAACTTGTAAAGCTAGTTCTTTATCAATTCCAGTGATTCAGTTACAATAATTTAATTCCAGTAATTGAGAACTTATTTAGGATCATTACTATATCTATTATTATTAATTTTTATGGTTACATTAACACGGTCTTTATCTTCGTCATTAATATCCACAATATTATGTATGACTACTACGTTAGGATTATATAGATAAATTATAAAAATGAAGTAATATATTAAGATTAAGTTTTATTGAATATTGTTAACCTATATCTGGACAAAACCTTCCGGAAAGAATATCTGCTATTAAAGTGAACATCGCGCGCTGGAGAGGAAAATTACCTTCTTTATTAAGGAAGTAAGTTTGCCCTATACACAGTAAGTATTAATCGTATTAGGATATTGCCATTTTGAATGAGTGATAAGATGAGTTTTTCAATAGACAAAATCTCACAGTTTATTAATACCTACTATCTTGACCCTATAAGAGGAGATGAAGGGTATAATGTTGTAAATACATTCACCTGGGCAGTGGTACTGGGCATTTGTATATTTGGGGTTTTCAGGCTGCTCGAAAAGCTTGAGGTAAAACTTACCCCACGCTTTATCGCGTCTGTCCTGCCTTTCGTACTTGCAGGATCTTCATTGCGCGTACTTGAAGATTCTCCTGCAGGCATCTTTCAACCACCATTTAGCTATCTTCTCATAACTCCCAACATCTACTTTTTAGTTTTTGCGATAACTGTGGGCTGTCTCTGGATCTCCATCCGGTTACAGAAGGCAGGACTGGTAAAGGATTCCCATCTCACTTTTGCAGGCTTCGGAATCGTATGGTTCTTCATAAACCTCATTGTCCTCCTGTATTTTGAGAATATTGTAGCCTTGTACGTCCCCTTATTCGTACTCGCAGCAGGAACAGGACTGACTTTAACCTTCTATCTCATTGCCCGCCATTTCAAATCCAAGATATTTACCGACCCACTGAATCTTTCGATCCTGATGGCTCATTTGATGGATGCTTCATCAACTTACATAGGCATAGACAAACTTGGATACTTTGAGAAGCATGTGGTGCCTTCCTACCTAATTGAGCTTACAGGCACCGCATTGGTTATGTATCCATTGAAACTTATTATCTTTATAGGGGTTATTTACGTGCTTGACACTCAGTTTGAGGATGACGAACGCTCCTTGAACTTAAAAGAACTAATCAAAATGGTCATTTTGATTCTTGGGCTTTCCCCAGCAACCCGCAATACGGTCCGGATGATGCTGGGAATTTGAAACAAAATCTGTTTTGACAGGTTCGTGCGCATAGGATAAAAAACTGAGATACCGGTGGGGATACGTATGGAAAGAAAAGAGGGAGATTACAACTTAGAGGATATAGGAGCACAGGCAGAAATTTCTGAAGAGAAAATACAGACAGGAATTACAGAAGGAGAAATGAAAAACAGGGAACATGCTGCAGAGGAAAAAGATTTTCTTCTAGGGAGCAATGTTGCAGAGCCCTTGCGCAATCATAGGAAAGACCCAAAAAAAGAATTCACCAGATACGTGCGCTTTATCTGGCCCTATGCGGTTATCATGGCTTTTGTATTTTTCGGAGCCCTCGTCATAGGCTACAGTTCAGCTGCAAGTTTCCCTTCTATGGCTGATGCCCTTAGAGAAAGTTTTAGCTCCCGCTTCGAGTCTATCATGAAAATGAGTCCTCTTTTCATAATGCTTACGATCTTTCTTAACAATGCTTTTGTAAGCTTGCTTTTTCTGATACTCGGACTAGCTCTAGGAGTCCTACCTTTGATGTTTATCGCCTTTAATGGATACCTTGTGGGAGTAATTGCTTACCTGGCAGCCCAGGAAAAAGGTCTGCTTTTTATTTTGCTTGCTCTTCTTCCCCATGGGATACTGGAGCTGCCGATGGTCTTTCTGGCTGCTGGTATAGGGCTTCGGCTCGGACACCAGGTATTTTCTGCCCTTATAGGTAAACCTACCCAAATCAAAAGAGAGTTTAAAGAGGGGTTAGTATTTTATTTCCACTGGATTCTGCCTCTTCTTCTGGTTGCAGCCTTAATTGAGACTTTTATTACGCCTCTTATCCTGAGTTTCGTTTAAAAAAGTACCAGAGTTAGAAAGAAAAACTCTGAACCCGGAAATTACCGGCCTGGAAACTACCAGAAAAGGTTCAGTACCAGAAAAGATTTAGAGTACTAGAAAAGGTTTAGTTATCTTTTCTGCCTACCTTCCTCTGGCCTTAGTTTTTCTAGCCTATCTTTTTCCAAGTTACCTCTCATTATATAAATGGGTACTTATATTAGAAAGGGTTTTAATAGGTAAAGCCGTTAATGGGGAAAACCTATCAGGACTTCTATTTCATAATACCTGGCAAATAGTCACCAGGCCTTCCTTTGAGGGATCATCACTCAAGTAGCAGGTTTGAAAAAAAAACCCATACATTATTACCATTTCATTAAAGGGAATTATTTCCAAAGCCAAGGAACATCATATATGATTGACAGAAAAGAAATTAAGGAAATTGTTGAAGGCTACTATACCCATGCTGATAAGATAAAAATCGGAACTTTAGGCTCTCATTCAGGACTCGACATCTGCGACGGAGCAATTGAGGAGGAATTCAGGACTCTTGCTGTCTGCCAGGCTGGAAGGGAAAAGACATACAGCGAATACTTCAGGGCTCAGAGAGACTCTTACGGAAAAGTAAATAGGGGAATTGTCGACGAGACAATTATTTTTAGGAAGTATAACGAAATTCTCCGTCCCGAAAACCAGCAGAAACTGATTGATGAAAATGTGCTTTTTATTCCTAATCGTTCCTTTACCTCCTACTGCAGTATAGACGAGATCGAAGAGAACTTCAGAGTGCCTCTTGTAGGAAGCAGGAATCTTCTCAGAAGCGAGGAACGCAGAGAACAGCAGAGCTATTACTGGATTCTGGAAAAAGCAGGACTTCCTTTCCCGGAAAAAATTGAGTCACCAAAAGATATCAACGAACTTGTCATGGTCAAGCTCCCACATGCAGTAAAGAAACTCGAAAGGGGATTTTTCACTGCTTCAAGTTACAGAGAATATCAGGAGAAATCCGAAGCTCTAATAAAACAGGGTGTTATAACACGAGAAGCCCTTGAAGAAGCAAGAATAGAGCGTTATGTCATAGGTCCAGTGTTCAACCTTGATATGTTTTATTCCCCAATCGAGCCAAAAATGAGCAAGCTAGAACTTCTCGGGATTGACTGGCGCTTTGAGACCAGTCTTGATGGGCATGTAAGGCTTCCTGCTCCGCAGCAAATGACTCTGGCCGAACACCAGCTGACTCCTGAATACACAGTCTGTGGACACAATTCCGCAACCCTGCGCGAGTCCCTTCTTGAGAAAGTGTTTGAAATGGGAGAAAAATACGTAAAAGCTACCCAGGAACATTATGCCCCTGGAATTATAGGGCCTTTCTGCCTGCAGACTTGCGTTGATAAGGACCTTAACTTTTATATTTATGATGTTGCCCCAAGAGTAGGCGGCGGAACCAACGTGCACATGTCAGTAGGTCATTCTTACGGGAACTCGCTCTGGAGAAGACCGATGAGCACCGGAAGAAGGGTTGCCTTTGAGATCAGGCGCGCTCTTGAGCTAGAGAAACTTGACGCTATCGTCACATAAATTTATTAAGGCTTTCCGGCATTAATAGATATGAATTTATGCAGAATACCGTAAACTTTAAAAGTGACACCTGAATCTGCAAGCTTTAGGTTTCTATAAAGATTATAATGAATGGACTTGTCCGGATTTCCACAACTGGAAATCCGGAATATAGATAGCCTGGAAATAATTCGGCTTAAGAAATTCACTTTAATCAGAATTACATTGTTACTACGTTATTAATTGTAGATCAGATGGATTCATAGTTTGAATCTGTGGATCCACTAGAAAGATTAGTTCAAAATTTTTATAATGCAGATTTTGGATAAAGACCTACCCTTATATCGGATCAGCTTTACCTTACTGGAGGAAATTACAACTTGAGTCAACCTAGTGTTAATATCGGCATGGTAGGACATGTCGACCATGGAAAAACTACACTTGTTAGAGCCTTATCAGGTTCTTGGACAGATACACATAGTGAGGAAGTAAAAAGAGGAATTTCTATCAGACTGGGGTATGCAGATTCCCAATTCATGATGTGTCCCAAATGCCCTTCTCCTCAATGTTACACTGTGGAAAAGACTTGCCCTAACTGTGGAGAAAAGACAGAAGAACACAGGATTGTATCCTTTGTAGATGCCCCTGGCCACGAAACCTTGATGGCAACTATGCTCTCTGGTGCCGCGATTATGGACGGAGCAGTGCTGGTAATTGCAGCAAACGAAAACTGCCCACAGCCCCAGACGAAAGAACATCTAATGGCACTGGATATAATAGGTATAAAAAATATAGTAATAGTGCAAAATAAGATCGACCTTGTGTCCAGAGAACGCATTATTGAGAATTATCAGCAGATAAAGGAATTTGTTAAAGGCACGGTTGCAGAAAATGCACCTATAATCCCGGTCTCAGCCCAGCAGAACATTAATATTGATATTCTTATCGATGCTCTGGAAACAGAGATCCCTACTCCTTTACACAAGCTGGATAAACCTGCCAGTATGTTAATTGCACGCTCATTTGACATCAATAAGCCAGGAGCTTCAATTGACGAAATCCATGGAGGAGTTATAGGAGGCACTCTTACCGAAGGAGTCCTTCGCCCTGGAGATGAACTAGAGATAAGGCCCGGGATCAAGATTACAACCGAAGGCACTACAAAATGGGTTCCAATTCTGACAACAGTTACATCCATCTTTGCAGGCACAACAAAAGTAGAAGAAGCAACTCCTGGTGGTCTTCTGGCTGTCGGAACTTATCTTGACCCTACCCTAACAAAAGGTGACTCTTTAACAGGACAGATTGCAGGCGCACCCGGTACTCTTCCTGAGACCAGGCACCAGTTTGTCATGGAACTACACCTGCTTGAGAGGGTAGTGGGAGTTACAAGGGAAGAAAAAATCAATGAAATAAAGACCAGTGAACCCCTTATGCTCAATATAGGAACCGCAACCACAGTCGGAGTTGTTACAAGCGCCCGGAAAAACGAAGCTGAAGTGGCCCTTAAACGCCCAATCAGCGTAGCCATAGGGTCAAGGGTTGCTATCAGCAGGAGAATTGACTCTCGCTGGCGGCTCATTGGAGTAGGGGTAATTAAGAGTTGAAGGTTATAATCGACACTAACGGGTTTATGATCCCAATCCAGTTCGGCGTGGATATTTTTGAAGAACTGAAAAGACTGGGATTTGACGAATTTTTTGTGCCTGAGGCTGTAGCATTAGAGATAGAAAAGCTCATAAAGCGGGAAAGAGGTTTGAACAAAACAGCTGCAAAGGTCGCCAGATCCATGATGGACAGATGCGAGCGTATACCTGATGCTATGGGGCCTGCGGATGATGTAATTCTCAGGCTGGCAAAAAAAATGGGAGCGGCTGTCCTGACAAACGACATAGGGCTGAAGCGCAGGCTTGCCGAAGAAGGGATCCAGACCATATCCCTGCGCCAGAAAAACAAACTGGACTTTGTCTGAAAAATCACATTATTTTACTGGGCAGCATTGAATTGATTGTGTTTACGGGTGATTAGCAGATGTATAAAATGATGAAACTCGTTGATACAGTCCGTGTCCCTCCTACCCTGTTAGGGGAAGAGGTGATGCCTACTGTTAAAAACGCGTTAAGAGAAAAACTTGAGGGACAGGTTGACAAAAAACTTGGTTCCCTTGTCGCAGTTTGCAAGATCGTCGAGATAGGGGAAGGGCACATCCTCATAGGAGACGGGGCAGTATACTATGATGTGACATTCGAAGCGATAATGTTTGTGCCAGAGCTTCAGGAAATTATTGAAGGTGAAGTTGTTGAGACCGTTGGTTTCGGAGTTTTCGTAGGGATTGGGCCAATGGATGGATTGCTTCACGTCAGCCAGATTACGGATGATTTTATTTCATATGATGCGAAGAACGCAAGGCTTGTGACAAAGAGCGGAGGCAAGTCAATTTCCGAAGGCGACCATGTAAGAGCCAGGGTTGTCGCTGTAAGTATCAACGAGCGGGAACCTAAAGAAAGTAAAATAGGACTTACAATGCGCCAGACTGCCCTTGGAAAGTTGCAATGGCTTGAAGAAGCCCGCAAAAAGAAGCAGCAGTCCCGTGAAGCTGTAACTGAAGGGACTGCTTGAATAGGAGAGAATTTGTATGGCAGAAAGAGCGTGTCGACACTGTATGAGACTCTTAGAAGGGCAAACCTGCCTGATCTGTGGGACATCAGACCTTGCAGAAGAATGGAGTGGGCTTGTAATTATCCTGGATGCTGAACGCTCAGAAATAGCAAAAAAACTTGGAGTTGACATTCCGGATAGATTTGCTCTGAAGGTGCGCTGATTTGAGTGTTCATATCGAGCTCCCAAGAGAGCTCCGTCCACTTATGAAGAGACCCCTGGGTACGCTTTACAGGGGTAAGGGCAGGGATACTATAGAGAAATTTATAGGAGAAATTGCAAGCCCCACAAAACTTATATCCGTGGGGGATGTTACTACTTTTCACCTGCTCGAAGCCGGGATTATTCCGGATATTTGTATTGTGGACAACCGCACCAAAAGAAAGCCGGTTTCCAGTGATATGTCAGCCCGGAATATGGACAAGATTTATGACGAAGTGTCTGTAGACAATCCTGCAGGTATTATTACTGATGAGTTGGTTAGAATCCTTTGCGAAGCATTTGCTTCCGAAAAACCTCTCAGAATCTTTGTAAGGGGAGAAGAAGATCTGGCAACCCTTCCTGTAATTCTTCTGGCTCCTTTGGGTTCTGTAGTTCTGTACGGACAACCCGATGAAGGTGTGGTCTTTGTAAAGGTTACTGAGGAGAAAAAAGGAGAGATAAGAACTCTCTTTGAGAAACTCATCAGCAAAAATCAGAATCACGAATTGGATAAAATACGGAGAATTTTAGATGGACATAAAAATTCTTAAAGATAAGGAAAATCCACTTTTAAATCGAAGGGAACTGGATTTCATTGTGAAATATGAAGGTTCGACTCCTTCCAGAAATGACGTCAGGAATAAACTCGCTGCAATGCTGAATGCCCCTCTTGAACTACTGGTAATCCAGAGAATAAAAACCGAATATGGTATGAAGGAGGGTAAAGGCTATGCCAAGATCTACGAAAATGCCGAGCGCATGAAGGAAGTAGAACTGGAATACGTCCTGAAGAGAAACGCTATTCCGGGAACGGAGACAGAGGGAGAAGAGGCTTAAGCGAGGTGCGTATATATGGCAGTTAAAGATTACTACAAAGTCCAGGGTGACTCCGTAACCAGAATCAAACAGTTCTGTCCTAGATGTGGACCAGGTACATTCCTCGCAGATCACAAAAACCGCCTCGCCTGCGGAAAGTGTGGCTATACTGAATTCAAGAAGTAATCCATTTTAAGAATCAATCTGACTCTTTTTTTAATCCGAACCGCAGGAGATTGCCTGCGGTTTTTTTCACTCATTTCCTCCTTCAATGACTTCTTCCTCCTCAAGAACTTGACTTCAAATTTACAGCAAATTCAAGGCACTGCCTCAGGTTCTCCCATATAGGCTCAAAATGTTAAAAATTCTTTATGATTTCAAAATCTAGTTCACTGTGTCTAATTTTCAGTAACAATATTAGTTAAGTATCATTTTTTATAAGGACTATTTATTTTAAGGAAAACGGTTTCCGACAGTTTTTATATTATAACTAATATATATTTTAGCACATAAACATATATTGCAGTCTTATTATAGTCCTTAAGGCGTTTATATGAATCCGTTAGGTACAAAAGATGACTATAACATAGGTTATAATTATTTTTTTCAAGGGAAGTATAAAGAATCTATAAAATTTTTTAAAAAAGAGTCCTCCAAGTATAATAAAAATCAGATTCAAGCATTAAAGTTCAAAGGAATAGCGCATTATTTTCTCGAAGAATACGATGAAGCGTACAATTCTTTTTGTCAAGCTTTAGATATTTTAAATATTTGTCAGAAACATACTCAACATGCAGTAAGTACCGCATTTCTCTCTGAAAGATCTGAACACGTTGCTGAAATACTGTGTTTTGCAGGAATAACTCTAAGAAAATTTGAAGAAGAACTGCAGAAGAGATACTGTATTTTACCAAATCATGTAGAAGATATGTTAAAAGAATCTAAAGAAAAACTGGAGAAAATAAGAGATGAAAACGGAAGCCAAAAAAATAATAGCGTCATAAAAAAACTGGGCATTGTCTATTATTTACTTAAAGAATATAATAAAGCAATAGAAGTATTTAGTAATATAATTGATCCTCAACCTGAAGATTCAGAGACTTTAGACACTTTAAAAAGTGTCGGTTTAATTCACTACGAGTGCAAGCAGTATGATAAAGCGTGTGAAATGTTCGATAGAGCTATTAAAGTGAAGGAAAATGATAAAAACGAAGATCCTCTGCCCTATATATATAAAGCAATATTACTAGCTAAATTGAGATGTTGTGACATATTGGTAAAAGAAGCATATAAAGCATGTGATAAAGCTACTAAATTAGCTCCAGAAGCCTATAACATAAGATTCAATGAGGGTATGACTTATTATTTTCTTGAAGAGTATCCCAAAGCAATAAAAGCTTTTAAAAAAGCCCTTGAAAACGAAGGAAAGTCTAAGAAAAAAAATATTGAAGAAAACTGTGAAAAAACTAATGAAGAAAAATGCAAAAAGAATAATATTTTTCACGCACTGAGTATGAGAGGGCTTTCACATTTAAAACTGGGTTCGCACAACCATTATAAAGAAGCATATAAATGTTTCTTGCAAGCATTGGAACAAAATCCTGATGATATTGAGACTCTAAATCTAAAAGGTATAGTGTTTTATAGACTTAATGAGCCAACAAAAGCTAAAGAAGCATTCGAGAGAGCTTTAAGTATAGATCCATCGGATTTATTCACACGTAATAATCTAGGATGGCTTCTTTTAAATTTCGGAAACCTAGATGAAGCATATTCACAAATAAAAGATTATCTAATTTCATATACTAAAATACAAAAAAATACTAAAGACAATGATTTTTATGAGATAGAGAAGACAGGTGAAAAAATTCGATTTGGTACGCGGGAGTTTGACAAATACGCCCGTAGAATGGGATGGGGATGGTGCCTTAAAGGTCAGATAGATATTGAAAAAAGCAAATATATAGAAGCTATGGAGTCATTTGACCAGGCTATTAAATGGGATAAAACATTTTCTTTATATCTTCTCTGGCATGCGTATGCTAGATACCTCAGAGCAAAATATAATTATGGAGAGAAATCTGTAAAATATCAAGAAGAACTCATTACTATTGTTAGAGACTTGGAGAAAGTAAAATCTCATGAGAATAACAGGGTAGATGCTTACGCTCTTTACTTTTTGGGGATATGCTACTGTAAAATGGGAAATTATTTACAAGCCAAAGAAAAACTAATCGACTGTGTTAACTTAAGAATGGAAAAAGAGAAGCCTGTGATAGTACGCAAGCCTTGGATAATATGGGGGGCCGTGGTAGTATGGGAGCCTTTGAAAGTATATGATAGACTAAAGCTATGTAAGGAGAAATTGGCAAAGTTCATACCCCTTAAGAGTTCACTAACAAATACACAGCAAGTTGCAAATAAACTGCTAGGAAATATCTGGACCTACCAGATAAGACCTCCGTGGTACATTTGGTGGTGGGACTCGCCTACAAATAAAAGATTTAAGCAAATTATTTTCATAGTTATTTTTATTACAATTTTTTCGTTAATGGCATATGTTATTTGGAAAGATATTAAAGAGAATTTAAATCAGTTTTTACTAGCTGAGATAGCTTTAATTTTTCTTCTTATATCTACTTCAATAACTCGCATTGCAGGAAAAGATATATCTATAGAGATTCAATCGCCCACGTTCTCTGCTGTCGAATTTTATCCAGAGATGCCTCCTTTTAATCTTGAGGATGCTCGTCCCATAAGAGATATAAGTAGCAAATCTAGCACAACTGGAGATACCATACTATTTTTTAATCTCCGAGACATATTAAAAAAGTAAAGAGAGTTAAAAAATAATTGATTAGTCTAATTTATCTTTGGAAATGAGCTAAATTTGCTTAATCTTCTAAATCAGTAACTATCTTCTGCGCCCGTATTTATAATATGCATCATATATAATTGAATAATTTTAAGTTGATTAAATTTTATCCAAAGATCTCCGAGGGCCTATGAATTTTCTTTATGCCAGAGCCTGGTACAGTAAAGCCCTTGCTCTTTTTAACCTGAAAAATCAGATTGGATCAGAGAAAACCTTTGAGAGAGCACTTGAGGCTTTTGATACCATACTTGAAGTAAACCCTGAGAATAGTGTTGCATGGCAGTACAGAGGAAATATACTTCGTTACTTGGACAGGCCTGAAGAAGCTCTGCAGGCTTTTAATAGAGCTCTTGATTTTGATCCTGATAATGTATCTAGCCGTTACCTAAAGGGTATTACCCTCGGATACCTAAACCTACCTGAACAGGCGCTTGAGGCTTTTGAAGGTGTACTTGCTAGAGATGAAAAGCATACTGGTGCCCTGTACTACAGTGGGCTTGCTTTAAAACAGCTCTCACGAAATGAAGAAGCACTTGAGGCTTTTACTAGAACTGCCGAGTTTAATCCCGAAAACCTCAAGGCATGGTATTATAGAGGAACAATCCTGTCTGTGCTTGGGAAAAATGAAGAAGCACTTGAGGCTTATGGTAAAACCCTGACGCTGGAGCCTTCACACACCGGGGCATGGGAAGGCAAGGCAAAAGCATACCTCGCCCTGGGTAGAAGGAGAGAAGCTTTGAGAGCCTGCGAAAAGGCCTTAGAACTCGAACCTTCATCTGCTGAAGCCTGGGAAACCCAGGGCAGAATTCTCAAAAACCTGGGAAGAAAAGAAGAGGCTCTTTCAGCTTTTGAAAAAAATCTTATTCTTGAGCCCAGAAATGCAAAAAACAGGCTCGAAAAAGGCAGGCTTCTTAAGGAATTGGGCAGGCCAGAGGAGGCTCTTTTAGCTTTTGAAAGTGCGCTTGAGCTGGATAACTCTCTTATAGAAGCAGAAACCGGCAAAGGAAAAGCCCTGCTGGCTCTTGGAAGATATCAGAAAGCCCTTGATACTTTCAGAAATATTCTTGAAGTCAATCCTTCGAGTCCAGAAGGATGGGATGGGTCAGGCAGCTGCTATCTGGCATTGGGGAAGCTTTCCGTAGCTCAGCAGGCTTATGAGAAAGCCCTTTCTTTTGGAGCTGAGAATAGCGGCATTCTAAGCGGTTTAGGTGAAGTATATTATAAGCTCGAAGATTACTCCAGAGCTATCGAGATCTTCAAGAAGGCTCTCAGGCTTGATTCCGAAAACCTTTTTGCGTTGAATGGGAAGGGAAATTCGCTCTGTAAGCTTGGGAAGTATAGGGAAGCTGTTGAGGCTTATGAGACACTCCTTGAACTTGATTATGAAAGCCTTCCTGCCCGCTACAACCGGGGAGTCGCTCTTTCTCAGCTCAAGCACCAGGAAAAAAGCTTTGACGAGGTTCTTGAAAGCCAACTCCAAACGGCTTTTAAAAAATATGTGGAACTATCAGGAGAGTCTCTTGATGAAGAGATTAAGGATGAAAACTGGAAATATTGGGGATTTGCTTTTGCCGAGCTTGGTGAGTACAATGAAGCACTTAAAGCTTTTGACAATGCCACGAAAAGAGATTCTGAAAACCCTTTTCCCTTAATTTGCAAAGGAATTACTCTAATTTGTTTGAGAAAATATGAGGAAGCCCTTGATACTCTCAATAATGCAGAAAAAGTTATTTATTCAGCCACTGAGGCAGAAAAACCAACAAATAGTAGGAAGAAAGAGGAAACTGAGATCTTGAGCTCTGTTGAAAATAAATATAGGCTTGGAACACTCAGGAACGCTAAAGGGCTTGCTTTAGATGCTCTTGGCAGGTATCAGGATGCTTTAGATGCTTTTGAGAGCGCTAGAAAGCTTTCCAAAAATGAGAAAATTACATGCTCCGGAAAAGGCCTCGTTTTTGCACACTGTGAAGAATGGGAAAAAACCCTGAAAGCATTCGATGAGATTCTCGCTCTTGACCCTCAAGACACGCAGGCTTCAGTCATGAAAGCTTTTTCCCTGATAAGACTGCAGAAGTTTGAGAAAGCCGTTACAGTCTTGAAAGAGCTAACAACAGATGAGATAAACTCAGGTCTGTCTGCTTGCCTGCTTGGCTTTGCCTATTTCAGGCTTGAAGATTTCGAAAGAGCTATCGAAGCGTACAGAAAGGCAATCGATATAAACCCGAAAAATTTCCACGCCAGAAATGGGCTTGCAGAGCTTTACTTCAGGCTTGGAAACAATAGGGGCGCATTGAAGGAGCTCGAAGCCTCGATTGCAGAAGCCCCTGAAAATACATTTTCAAGAAATCTGAAAGGCCGAGTAGAACTTGAGGAACAGCTTTGTGAAGACGCGCTTGAATCTTTCAGGCGAGCCCTTGCCCTGGATACGGAAAACAGGAGACTGTTGCTCTGGGACGCATATGCGAGGTATATTTATGCAGAAATCTCTCTTGAGGAGAATAGTGCACGATTCAGGTACATGCTCCTTGCAGCTGCAGGAAAACTTGAAAAAACAGCCATCTGGCAGAGGTCCCAGGATAATGAACTTAAAGCTTATGCCCTTTATTTTCTCGGTCTTTTTTACTGCAGAGCACACTGGTTCCAAAAAGCTGCGGATAAGCTTGATGAATGCCTGAGACTGGAAGCTCCAGCCGAGGTAAAAAAGCCTGCAGCTCTGCTCCTTAATAATATCCGTACAGGTCCTCTGAGACCTACCTGGTGGGAATGGTGGCTTGATGCAAAGACAAACCGCCTGCTCAAAAGAATGAGTTTCGGACTTATTCTCCTTTTCATGTCCAGCCTTCTGCTGTCGCATCCGGCAGCTTCAACCCTTCCAATTATTTCCTGGCCAGCATTCTATACAAATTACATTTTTTCTCTTATAGGTCATGTTTCATGGTCGATTTATGGCAGAGAGTATATTGTCTTTATCCTGTTTTTGGTTTCTGTCCTGCTCCTACCCGGAATAAGGCATGGTAGACCAAAAGCAGGGGAACTTGAACTTGAGACACTTACCCCTCCACCTCCTGATTTTTACATTCCCACATCCATATTTGAGGAGTTTAGTACAAGGCTTGGAAAAAACCTATTTTCTCCTGAACCAATGGAAGAAAGCGTGCGGAACCTCGGAAAAATTTGAAGTTCTGTAAAAAGAGTTCTAAAAATCGTCAGGTTGTCTTGAAAGCAAATGTATATAAGTTCTCTCCTGTATTATCGAAAGCAGTAACAGTAAAAAGGACTGGAAGGGACCATAAGCTTTGAAAAACACGATTATCCTTGGAATCGAGGGCACAGCCTGGAACCTGAGTGCCGCAATCGTGACCGAGACTGAGATTATTTCTGAGGTCACAGAGACATACAAACCCGAGACTGGAGGAATTCACCCCAGGGAAGCAGCCCAGCACCATGCAAAGTACGCAGCCAGTGTTATAAAAAGGCTTCTTGCAGAGGCAAAAGAAAAGGGAATCGAGCCTTCAGAGATTGACGGAATAGCTTTTTCCCAGGGGCCAGGGCTTGGGCCGTGCCTTAGAACAGTTGCAACGGCAGCCAGAATGCTTTCCATATGCTTAGGCGTTCCCCTGATAGGAGTTAACCACTGCATTGCCCATATAGAAGTCGGGATCTGGAGAACGCCTGCAAAGGATCCTGTTGTTCTTTACGTAAGCGGAGCCAATTCTCAGGTTATTTCCTATATGGAAGGTAGATACAGAGTCTTTGGGGAAACCCTGGATATAGGGCTTGGAAATGCCCTTGATAAGTTTGCGCGGAGAGCTGGCTTGCCACACCCAGGAGGGCCAAAGATCGAGGCATATGCAAAGAACGCAAGCAGATATATCCCACTTCCTTATGTGATAAAAGGCATGGACCTTTCTTTTTCTGGACTTTCCACAGCAGCCAGCGAAGCTCTGAAAAAAGCTTCTCTTGAGGATGTCTGCTATTCTTATCAGGAAACAGCTTTTGCAATGGTTGTTGAGGTTGCAGAGCGAGCCCTTGCCCATACCGAAAAAAAAGAAGTTTTGCTGGCAGGAGGAGTCGGGGCAAATACAAGACTTAGGGAGATGCTAAACGAGATGTGCGAAGCCAGAGGCGCTAAATTCTATGTGCCCGAAAAGCGCTTCATGGGAGATAACGGGATAATGATCGCATATACTGGCCTTCTGATGTATAAATCCGGAAATATCCTTTCCCTTGAAGAATCTCGCGTAAACCCGAGTTATCGAACTGATGATGTGAAAGTTACCTGGATAAGGGAAGAAGAAATGAAAAAAGTCCCTGAAATTGCCCCTGGAACTTCACTGAAAGTTGGAGAAATGCTGAATAATGGAGCTGAGGCTGTTGTATACCTGGAAGACGGACCTGAAGGAAAGAAAGTCCTTATTAAAGAAAGAATCCCGAAAGCTTACAGGCATAAAGAGATTGATGAAAGGATTAGAACCGAAAGAAACCGGACAGAAGCCCGCCTGATGTCAGAAGCTCGGCGCAACGGGGTTTCTACACCGATTATCTATGACGTGGAAGATTTCAAGCTCAAGATGCAGTATATCGATGGAATGCCTATAAAATACCTGATTACTCCTGAAATTTCCGAAAAAGTGGGAGAACTCGTAGGAAAACTCCACAGCGCCGGTATAGTCCATGGAGACCTGACAACCTCAAATCTCCTGCTTGCGGGCGAAAGACTTTATCTCCTTGACTTCGGGCTTGCATATTTCGACGAAGGTCTTGAGGCTAGAGGGGTAGATATCCACGTGCTTTTCCAGACCTTTGAGAGTACCCACCGTGACCACCAGACCCTCATCGAAGCTTTCATAAAAGGATACCAGAGCACTTTTATAAATTCAGAGGATGTACTCAAACGCGTTGAAGAGATAAAAAAGAGGGCTCGTTATGCATAAGATTGTGTTTGTTACAGGAAATAAAGGTAAATTTGCCGAGGTAAGAGAGATTTTAAAGTCTTTTGGAATTGAAGTAATTCAGGACAAAAACGATTACCCCGAACTTCAGGAGGAGGAGCTTGAGCCTATTGCAGCCTATGGGGCACAGTACGTTGCAAATAAACTGAACATGCCTGTAATGGTAGATGATTCTGGAATTTTCATAAATGCCTTAAACGGCTTTCCAGGCCCTTACTCTCGTTTTGTGGAAGACAAACTCGGAAACCCGAAAATGCTTAAGCTCATGGAAGGGGAAACCGATAGGGAAGCGTATTTTAAGACCGTAATTGGGTATTGCGAGCCGGGAAAAGAACCTCTGGTTTTCCCTGGCATTGTTGAAGGAAGAATAGCATATGAAGAGAGAGGCACAGGCGGTTTCGGGTATGACCCTATTTTCGAGTACCAGGGCATGACCTTCGGGGAACTCGGAGATGTTGAAAAAAATAAGGTTTCCCACCGACGCAGGGCAATTGACAGCTTTCTGGAATGGTTAAAGGATAAACTTGAAAGTCCTGATAGTAAAAGTTAATAATAAAATCTGTCAGTATAAGATTGGATAGTAAAATCTGTCAGAATTTCATTCTTTCAGTTTATTTTTAAGTAGACCAAGGGCCACTCCGAGCTGGTTCAGACCCAGTTTCAGAGCTATTGTAATGACCTCGTTATTCGAAATATTGCCAAACTCTCTTTTGATTGCAAATAAATCCATAATGCACTGCTGATCCAGAATAAGTGGCCCTTCAAGCAGATCTTTTGAGGATGGCAGTTCTTTTGAAGTTGGACCTAGTTTTTGGCCTTTAAATTCAACTTTTCTTGGCTCTATCTTTATCCCGTTTTCCGATTTTGAAGCCCCCGCTGTCGTATCAGGCGCTTCAGACTTCTGCCCGTAAAGGCTTTCCATTTGTTGGACACAGTGAGTCAGACAAACGTTCCTTATAAACTCTTCAACTTCCATGCTACTGATGCCTGCATATTTCTTTATTTCGGCAAGCTCCGCTTCCGAAAAAGGTATACAGAGCAGATTTTCGTTATGCTCTTCCATCCCAACTCCTCCATATATTTTCCATTATTCATTATCTTCTGGTCCCTTCATTTAATCTGAAGTTATTTTAGCTTTCGTTCAACTTAATCTTTACCTTATCTCTTCAACAATTTTTCATTTTTGTCCTTTAGTGATCTAATTTTATTCTTTATGGTCTGTTTTAATCTTCAGCGACTTATTTTTACTCTTCAATAATCTACTTTAAATCTTTTATATAATCAAAAGATCAAAAATGAGAAATAAAAGAATCAAGAGTAAGAAATTAATAAGGCTCTTGCAGGTGCTCCATCGCAGCCTTCAATTTTCAGGGGAAGGCATAAGAAAAAATAGGTTCCGGCTTCTACCGAGTCCAGATTAAGGCATTCTACTATATTTACAGTGCCTGAAAAAAGGATATGATGAGCAGGTAGGTTTTCGGATAGAATACTATCCATGGAAAACCCGTCAGTCCCAATCGTCTTGAATCCTTTTTTTACAATCCAGGCTGCTCCGCTTTCGTCAAGATATGTAGAATTAAATTCTTCCTTCTTGAATTCCATATTCTGAGAACCTGACTCTACATCAAAAGGAGCGGCTTCACCTGCATCTCTCTGATATCGGGAAGAGATTTCTGTCTTCAAAAGAAGAATCGAGGTATTCTCAGGAGCTCCTGTGCTCAGATAAGCCTTTTCAAGAATATCAGCAGTAAGTGTACCTGTAAGAGAGGAAAAATCAAGAATAAGGGCTGTTCCCATTAGGTTTTTGAGATCGAGTTTGTCAACAGTCAGACCATTTTCCAGGATATGAGAGGGAGCATCGACATGGGTGCCTGTGTGGCTTCCAAAACTTAACTTTGATACGTTACATCCTTCCTTTTCAAGAGTGCAGACCTTCTCAATTGCAGGTATTGGGTCCCCTGGAAAAGTCCGTGTAAAAGGGGAAATCGGGACTGTGATATCTATGATTTTCCCATGAACTTGATATTTTTTCAAATCAACCGGGGTTTCCTCCACGCTAACAGGAGTTCCTCCTATATTAACCGGAATCTTTTCCATATTAACACCTTATTCCATGTAAATAATTGACTTGTTAGTGCACTCATCTATGCACTTCATACAGAGAATGCACATTTTGGAGTCAATTTTTGCAAGATCATTCTCCTCATAAATCGCATCCACGGGACAGACACCTTTGCATTTCCCACATCTTTTGCAGCCGAAAATCACAACGTATCCAGTATTTTCTGACATCATGAACCTTTGGCACTTAATGATATATCAATTTCTAGGAAAGGCCAATTATCTTAAAGTCATTTGCATATTGAAAGCCTTAGAACCGAAAAAAGAAACCTTATATATAGAAAAAGAATATGCTGATTCAGGTATGGAAAAACTCATTGAATACGAAACGTTTACTGAGGACGAAACAGGCTCATTTTACAGTTATCTTTCTGGAGGGTGCAGGCTCTGTCAGGAAGGCGCCAAGATGGTACTCTTCGTAACAGGTCTCTGCCCTAAGAACTGTTTCTACTGCCCGCTTTCCGATGAAAGGCACGGAAAAGATCTTGTTTTTGCGAATGAGAGATCTGTAAAAAACGATGAGGATTTACTGAAAGAAGCTGAGCTTATGAATGCTCTAGGAACAGGAATTACAGGCGGAGAGCCTCTACTAAAAATCGAAAGAGTCCTGCACTACATCCGAATTCTCAAGGCTTCTTTCGGAAAAGAGCATCATATCCATCTATATACTTCCCAGTCTCCTGGCAGGCAGATCCTTGAAAAACTCGCAGATGCAGGTCTTGATGAAATCCGTTTACACCCGCCGCAGGAATACTGGAATGATCTTAAAAACAGTCCTTATGCAGGTACCCTTCGAAATGCAATGGAGCTCGGAATCGAAGCCGGAATCGAGATTCCTGCCCTTGAAGGAGCGGAAAAAGTTGCAGCTTTTGCAGGAGAAATTGGAGTATTCCTTAATCTGAATGAACTTGAATTTTCCGACAATAACTCCAAAGCCCTCCTGGAAAACGGGTTTCACCTTGAGTCTGATACATCCAATGCGGCAGCAGGATCCTGGAAATCTGCCAAAATTGCCTACAAGGCATGTAGAAAAGTCCATTTTTGTTCCTCAACCTATAAGGATGCAGTCCAGCTTCGCAAAAGATTTCAGCGGATCGCAAAGAATACCGCAAGAGAATTTGATGAGATCACGGAAGATGGCACTCTAGTATATGGAGTAATGGAAGGAGGGGATCAGGAACTTGCAGAAAAAACTCTCCAGAGTATGGAAATCCCAGCAGAATTATTTGAAATACAAACCGGAAAAATCGAAATTGCCTGGTGGGTACTTGAGGAGTTGAAAGAAGGCATTAAAGAGAAACTGGAACCTTCCGGATCCAGACTTGTTATCATTGAAAGATATCCATTCGAAGACGGACTGGTTGTCGAGTTAATCCCACTTTAAGAGTTTTTCGGCAAATGAGCAGACAAGAAAAGTTTTAATTACTCTTGCAGGATAACCAGGAGCAAGACTATTGGAGAAAACCCATACCCAGCAGCCTGTTCAATTTCGCCCACGAAAATTATTATTGCGTAGTGATTCACAATTTTGAGATAGATAACTTGTAAAGAAAACTATTTATTGTTTTACCAATTTGAATAAATTTGAATAATTACTTTAAATTAATTATAACTACCTTATTTTAAACAGTATCAAAATTTTCGAGCTTTTTTAAATATAGAAATAAGCCGATCTAATTTACGGAAGATCTAGGTTATTTACTGCTATCATATTATGCGGAAAGTCTCGTGTTGACATAAAATATATACTTTGTATAATAATTCAAAAAAGCAATCCTAAAATATATAAACGATAAGGATATAGGGTATTCGATTCTTAGCGCCTCAATACAGAGGTCACACATTTTTATAATGTAGAGAAGTGTAGTAATATAATACTGAATCAATATAATTCAATTATTATTAACTGAGGTGTCCGAAACTGCAAACTGCGGAAGAAAGGGTAAGAGCGAGATTGATAAAGTATCTCGGCAGGGACGAAAACGGGATACGCAAGGTTGTGCTCAATCTCTTCCTGACCGGAGACAAGTTCACCACCGGTGAAGTTTACGATTACCTAGATAAAGGAGATTTTGATGTAAGCTACCGAGGAGTGTCGGCTATGGTCGGGCTTATGAACACAAGGCTCGGGATTCTGAGCATAAATGTTACTGGAGATCACAACGTTTACTCCCTGAAAGAAAACTATAAAAACATCGTTGGCTCCGTGCTTGAAAATTACTGAGCCGCTTTTATTGCTATCTGTTTTTGGTTAGAAATTTTAAAGTGCTAATCTGTCCTTTTGAAAATTGGAGAAATCTGGAGTGATCAATAAAAGTCAATTAGAAAAAATGTGAGATTTTACGGAGGGAAAAATCCGTAGCTAACATAGGAAGCTTGAGAGATTTACTTGAATCAAAAAATCCTTTGAAAACATTGGGCTCGATATTAAGCTTAGTGAATACAGGTTAAACAGTTAAATCTGCATAAATTTTGAAAATCTGCATAAATCTTGAAATAATTACTATTTTCAATTTGCAGCATGGAGTATAGTGCTATTCTCAAACTTGTAATATTCTCAAACTTGTAATACTCTCAAACTTGTAATGTTAATCACTATTGCACAAAGATTGATGGGATACCCCATCCAAGCGCCCGTATTTCATATATCTTAGACAGATAGATTTGTTAAGGCATAAAACGTGATAGAATTGAGAAATCTATATCATTAAACCTTTATTGCTCACAAATACTAAACCAATTACAGCGTCGAATATACTTATCTTTGTAGTTTAAACAACTAGACTATAAAAAATTAAGGATCGGGTTAGTATAAATGAACTGAGGTTTTATAAATTAAGACACTCATTTACTAAATTAGAGATGTAGATTATTTAGGGTAAACTTCTAATAATCTTAATATTGTGATTGGCAAATCTTGCCAACTATACTAGAAGTAGCAGACAACCTGCCTTTACTACTTACTATGAATGAATAAATGACTGCAGGTAATAGACACCTTATACAACTTTAAATATTGTGCTAATGAATATAAAAAGAATATATGCAAGTGGATAAGAATAAATAGAAAGAGTTTTCAGATAAATACAAATTTTGACCAAAACAAATATTAGTATTTTGTATAAGAAAAGATATTAGAATTCATAAAGAGAAAATCTAAGCGGATATTCTCAAAGTTGAGTATTCTCAGGAGGGAAACTCATAAGATACTTAAAAATGGTGCCCTGGAATAGGGGAATTTTCCTAGCGGGCTTTCGTTTTTTGAGAAACCGCATCTTCAATGTATTTTATAGTGAATACGAGCGGAGACTTGGAACAGAAATTCTTAATTCAGAAATTCCGCATCATATAGCTGTGATTATGGATGGAAACCGCAGATATGCAGGACAACTGGGAAAGACCAGAAGTTTTGGGCATTCGATGGGAGCAGAGGTTACCGAAAAGGTAATTGAGTGGTGTTATGAAATAGGAGTAAAACAGCTTACTCTCTATGCATTTTCTACAGAGAACTTTCAGCGTTCTGAAGAGGAAGTTGATGGTCTCTTTAACCTCATAAACGAAAAGTTCCTGAAAATCTACTCTGACCCAAGGACACATGAAAAAGAAATGCAGGTCCGCGTAATAGGAGACAAGTCAAAATTACCTATTTTTCTGAACGAGTCAATTGAGAAAATAGAAAAAGCTACAGAAAATTATAGGAAATTTCACCTTAATGTAGCCATTGCCTACGGGGGCAGGCAGGATATCATTCAAGCAGTCCGCGACATTGCAGATTGTATTTCCAGCGGGAAACTCTCCCTTGATGAAGTTGACGAAAACCTTATCTCAAGACATCTTTATCCTGCCCCAGGGGTTTCTGTTCCAAATGTTGATCTTGTCATTCGTACTGGGGGCGATGAAAGAATTTCAAATTTCCTTCCCTGGCAGGCTAATGGAAGTGAATGTGCAACTTACTTCTGTGCTCCTTTCTGGCCAGAATTCCGAAAAATCGATCTTCTTCGCTCTATCCGAGTATATCAAGCTAGAAAGTCCGAAAAAAAACAAGAACAGTCATCCAGAGTTTCAAAAGTTATAAATTTTCTGGAAATAAGAAATCATGGGGAAAAACACGAAGAAATCGGACAGCTTTAATGAGTGAGCTTTTTCAAAAGCAAAGGATATCCTGAAGTAAGGAACATCCTAAAGCAAAGAACATACTTTTCATATTGATAAAACATTGCTCCGTCAATAATAGTTCATGTCAATAAATCACCTTTAGATTACTTTTTCTAAGCCGCCTCTGAGATCCCAAAACGAAAAACTACATTACCCCAAAAATGAGAATCATACATAGATTCTAAAAAAATATATATCAAAGAATTTTATTTCTTTTATCGATTTCAAAATGTCCAGTTTAAATTTTATGAACTTTGGATAAACATTCTCTTAGGTACCGATATATTGATATTTAGAGGAAGGATATTTAAAAGGGGGAAATTTGGTTGTACCTAGTTTTTCAGTTTGCGAGCTTCACAAGAAACTTGAGTAAGGTCACAACTATATGAGGATAAACAAACTGGTTTAGAGTTAGCCATTCTATTAGAATGAAAATCTTTGGGACCGGTTTAGGCCAGGGGAATTAGAATGGGTATTGTTAACGAGTTAAATTCGCGTCCAAATAGGGCTTATTTTCATAGAGGCGGGAAATTAGAAAATCCCAAACCTGTGAGCTTGTTGCAAGACAATTTTCAGCATCGTTTAAAGTTACTGGAAATTGGCGGCGAGAGAGATAGAAGAATTTCAAATTCATATTCTTCAGGCGTGCAGGCAACGATAGCTGCCAGGATTCTTGTCAGAGAAAGAACAGAAACCTGATGGAAAGCCGGAGGGATTTTACTGAGAAAGGAGCACAGAAAACCTAACCGCCTTATAAATGAAAAAAGCCCATATCTCCTTCAACATGCCTATAATCCTGTTGACTGGTATCCCTGGGGAGAAGAAGCTTTTGAAAAAGCCAGGAGAGAAAATAAACCTATTTTTTTATCAATTGGGTACTCGACTTGCCACTGGTGTCATGTAATGGCACATGAGTCATTTGAGGACGAAGAAGTAGCTAGACTCATGAACAGGACTTTTGTTTGCATAAAAGTAGACCGTGAAGAACGACCAGATATTGATAATATTTACATGACAGTCTGTCAAATAATCCTTGGAAGGGGAGGCTGGCCGCTTACTATTATCATGACTCCTAATATGAAACCTTTTTTTGCAGGAACCTACATTCCCAAAAAGTCTCGCTTTAGCCAGACAGGAATGCTCGAACTCGTGCCCAGAATCGAGGAGATCTGGAACAGACAGCATGAAGAAGTGCTTGATTCGGCTGAAAAAATCACGTCTACTATCCAGGATATGATCTCAGAGTCTGCAGGAGAAGGAATAGAGGAATCAATACTAAAAGAGGCTTATGAAGATTTGCTCAGTTCTTTTGACAACGAATATGGAGGCTTTGAAAGAGCTCCAAAATTTCCTACTCCGCACAAAATTTCTTTTTTGCTCCGCTACTGGAGACGCAGTGGGGATCCTGAAGCACTTTATATGGCTGAACACACCCTGGAAAATATGTACAGAGGAGGAATTCATGACCACCTGGGTTCGGGCTTTCATCGTTACTCTACAGACAACATGTGGATTGTTCCCCATTTTGAAAAAATGCTATACGATCAGGCTCTTATTGCAACTGTATATACAGAAGCCTATCAGGTTACTGGAAAGAGACTTTATAAAGAAGCAGCAGAGGGAATTTTTGATTATGTATTAAGAGACCTGACATCTCCAGAAGGCGGGTTTTACTGTGGGGAAGATGCAGATGTCGAAGGAGAAGAAGGAAAGTACTATCTTTGGACTTTAGATGAGATTAGGAGCATTCTTAGCCCTGAGGAGTCCCAACTGATTACAAAAGTGTTTAATCTCAACGAAGGAGGTAACTTCCAGGAAGAAATAAGAGGTAGAAAGACCGGAACTAACCTTCTTTATATACTCCGACCTCTGGATGCTGTTGCTGCCGAATTGGGAATTCCCACTGATGAGGTTGAAAGCCGGGTAAAAGTGGCTAAAGAAAAACTCCTGGCAGCCCGGAATAAACGTAAAAGACCTGCAAAAGATGACAAAATCCTGACAGATTGGAATGGACTCATGATTGCAGCTCTTGCAAAAGGTTTCCAAACTTTTGGAGAGGAGAAATATCTGAAAGCCGCCGAAAGGGCTGCGGATCTGATTCTCAAAAGGCTTTACAGTCCAGAAAAGCGGTTACTCCATCGTTATAGAGAAGGAGTAGCTGGCATTTCCGGAACTGTCGATGACTATGCTTTCCTGATCCAGGGACTCCTTGAGCTTTACGAAGCAGGATTTGAACTGCGCTATTTTAAAGCAGCCCTTTGCCTCAACCAAGAACTTCTTGAGCACTTCTGGGACCCTGTTCAGGGAGGGTTCTTCTTTACTGCTGACGATAGTGAATCGTTAATTTTCAGGAAAAAAGAGTTTACGGATGCAGCCATTCCATCGGGGAATTCTATTGAGATGTTGAATCTTTTTAGACTTTCCAGAATGACAGCAAACCCCAAACTGGAAGAAAAAGCTCAAGAGTTGGAACGCGCCTTTTCAAACCACATCAGGAAGATCCCATCAGGGTATACCCAGTTCTTATCAGCCCTTGACTTTGGGCTGGGTCCAGCATATCAAGTTGTAATTTCCGGAAAAATCGAATCTCCAGATACAGGAAACATGCTTGAAGAACTCTGGAATTATTTCATTCCAAATAAAGTGCTTATATTCAGACCTGAGGGAGATGAGCCAGAAATCACAAGTCTGGCGACATATACGAAAGATCAGATCCCTATAGAGGGAAAAACTACCGCATACGTCTGCCAGAACTACGAATGCCAGCTTCCTACTACAGAGATTAATGAAATGTTAAAAATGTTAAATTTATAACTGAAAATTAAATCCACGTAACCGCAGGAAATCAATAAGAATTATAATGGAGATGAGGTAAATGAAAGAATACACACTTGAAGAGCTTGAAGAGTACAACGGAAAAAATGGGAAGATGTACGTCGCCTATCAGGGACAGGTCTATGACATCTCAGATAGTTATCTATGGGAAGGAGGTGCCCATCAGGGACTTCATGACGCAGGGAAAGACCTTACTGAAGAAATGGACGAGGCCCCCCATGGACCAGAGGTATTCAAGGATTATCCTGTCATCGGGACTTTGAAAGAATAAAATGATTCTGCTACTGTATAAATGCATAAATCAGGACTGACATTCTTGTATTCAGGAAAACAATCATAAAGCCAAACATAAAGTCGAAATTGCTTTAAGACGATTAAGTAAGGCAAGAAAATAAAGAATTCGATGATAGTTGTCTTTAAAAACGGAATTTCTTACTATTCTGCATTAAGTATAATTGATATAAACTCATTCTTTTTCCTATGTTAATAGGACTCACCGGTACACCAGGTACTGGAAAAACCTCAGTAGGTAAGTTTCTTGAAAGAAAAAGGCACTGGAAAGTGATCCACCTTAATGACCTTATCAAAGAGGAGCACCTGTACACCGAAATTGACGAGGAAAGGGATGCGGTTATTGCAGATATGCAACTTATCAGGAAGCGCCTTGATGAGATAATTATTGGAAGGGAAAATGAGGTAATAATTCTTGAGAGCCATCTTGCCCATTACATTGCAGATATTGTAATTATACTCAGGGTATATCCGCCTATACTAAAAATGAGGCTGAAAGCACGCGGCTATCCGGAAGAGAAAGTAAGAGAAAATATTGAGGCCGAAGCTCTAGATGTGATCCTAGTTGAAGCCTTTGAATGGTGTAAGAAAGTTTTTGAAATAGATACTACAGAAAAGAGTATTGAAGAAACAGGACAGGATGTAGAAAAAATCATAGATTATCTTTTAAGTGACAATGAAGAAGAATTGTCAGAGTATGAACCCGGCTCTATTGACTGGATTGATTTGGTTCCTTAATTATAAATTAAAAGTAGGAAGAAAAGTATTAAGGGTTGGGATCAGATCCCCAGGAAGACTAATACTTCCTGTTCCCTTTAAAATCTTACTTTCGGCAGGTAGAGCTCTTTGAAGCATTAGGGCAGTTTGAAACTTTAGAGCAATTTGAGACTTTTTTAGAGCAACTTGAGACTTTTTTAGAGCAACTACTTGAAGAACTCTTCTTTGAGCAGTCAGTGCATTTTAAATTCAGTGTAACTTTTGCAGTGTCATACTGTTTATTCTTGTTCACTGCCTTGTATGTGAAGCTGTCAGACTTGCTAGAACAGGAAACTGGTTTTACGTAGCAGAAACTGCCATCGCTTTTCATCAGTACCTGACCACCTTTTGCGGTCTTGATATACCCGGTAGTCACGACTTTAAGGCCACATCCTTTGTCATTTTTTAGTACGTTAAAGCAATTAGATTTTTTACAAAGATCAACGGTAAATTTATCATCTCTTGCATCTGTTTTACACTTAGGACATGCTGCTGCTCCTGTCATTGACATGACAAAGAAGACTAGTGTGAAAACACACATTATCTTGAATCCAATTTTTCGCATAATTTATCCTCCAAAGTATACACTCAATCATAAAATTTTCAAAGCTATTGGATTTTAAGTCCAAGTTTTAACAGCAGTGAAAATATACTCTTCCGGATTAAACCCCCTAATTATCAGGGAGATATATTTTCATATGATTGAGCTATCTTTTTGCGTTATCACTTAATAGACGGTTTTAAATTAAACCATCTGTTTTGAGATCTTATGCACCTTTAACTTCTCAATAATATAGGAAATCATCAGTGTGCATAGTTGTAATATCGATTGCAGCAATTACCATGAGACGTTAAATCAAGGTTAAACATTGAAGCATATCATCACAGGACACAAAGAAAATGACCTATATCAATATCAAAAATTTCTAACAGTGCATTAAATAGAAATAGTGTCTTCTTTTATAAAAATTTTACCCTATGAAATATTACACTTTTCAATTTTAATAATTATAAAAAGAACTTAATAACTATAAGTAATAAATAAACAAAGAGGATTATGTGTAGATTAGAAGATTCAAGGCTATTACTTAATACGCATTTGTGCGAATCTAAAGAATTAATGCTTAAGAATCATGCTTAGGAATTAAGTTCAATGAACTGAAAAAAACGCCAAGAGGCGAAGAAGGAGGAAGAGTAAGATGAAATAAAGAGTAGGGGAAATAAGAAGAAAACTGAAGAAAAGAATAAGATAAGTTAAAGACAAGTTAACAGTAAAAGCTAAGAAATGCTAAATTGACAGGAAGATAATGACTCTAAAGTCATTACAAAAATGCCCTGACTTAAGAATTACTGACTTAAGAATTATCATTATAAAGAGAAATTACTGTCGCTGGCAGAAACATTCCTGAGGCGAGTTACCCCGTCTATTTCCTTAATTACTTCGACAATTGGTTTTGGAACAAGATGTTCCCATTTTTCTCCTGCAATCATCCGTCTCCGGATCTCCGTACCTGAATATCTCTCCCGAACATAGAGAGGGGATTCTTTTACACAGAAACCGGCTTCCCGGAAGAGCTGAATAACCAGAGGATTGTTTGAGTATACCACTTCAAAATTAGGCGTCCGGGACACGACATGATGGACCCAGATCGAATTGTACCTGACATCTTCAATGGGAAGAACATAGTGTCGGATAGGGAGATTTTCAAGTGCATTATACAGCATCAGCACTCTTTCCCCTGCAGTAAATGGGTCAGTGATTTCATGGCTTTTCTGGGCACTTCCTATGCCTACAACCAGTTCGTCAACCTCTTCCGCAATCTGCTTAATTATAGCATGGTGCCCGAAATGATACGGTTGAAAACGTCCAATATAAAAAGCTCGCACCATCCCGGATTCAAACCTCCAACCATACCTTGGTAATTTCTAATAGGGTAATTTATCCCAATATATTCTGAAATCAGACCGTTTCATTACGGATTCCGGTCTCAAAGCTGAACTCTTTACAGACTTCCTTGAAATGTTCAGCATTATTTTTGCGCTTCATATCAATAAGCTTTCCGACAAGGTCAAGACCTGGCTTGGGATCTTCCATAATTTCCATCTCATCGCGGACCATATCGAAGTATTCCTCTCCGATCTCTGTCCTTATAAAGACCGAGTTCCATCCATCAGGAGCACCTACTGAGCCCACCGAGATGTCTGCAAAAACCGAGGTGTAATCACAGCAGTGATGGCACGGGTTACGGGCGTATTTGGCTACATCCTTAATAGGCACAGAGTGAACCTCATCGTCATTGGTATAGACCCAGAATTTACCTTTGGTAAACTCCATCTTCTTGATATCCTCAAGCTTTACTTTCATAATCTCTGGGATTATCTTCTCAAGCATTACATCACGATTGAAACTTTCCATACAGAGTAATCCAATGATGAGGACTATTTTTTCGCTTACGTTGTCCCGGATTAACTTTGCAGAATGAGCCTGACAGGGCACCCCAACAACTGCAATCCGGTCATATTTTTCGAAGGCTTCCCTGAGAGCAGCAATAACCGGGTCAGAAGTATATTTAGTTCCTCTTGTTCTCTCGACGTCTTCAGCACTTGTTAATAGAACTACTTCAGGTTCCCATTTCTCGTTTCGAGTAATTCCGACGGCACAATCGATTTTACCCTGTTTGAAAAGGGATTTAAGAATACCGCTGGTTACTCCTCCATCTTGGCTGCCGGCACTGTCCTTAGATCTTGCGGCAAAAAACTTGCGCACGTTTGCAAGTTCATCCTCGATGAAGCCATCCACTACTGGACAGATTCTGCTGCAGGTTAAACAACCTTCACAAACTAGATACCCAGCTCCTTTTTTATACAATTCCAGATTATTGGGATTACGGATTTCTGCAGCTTTCTTTACAGTTACAGCCCCTATGGGACACACAGCCTCGCATGCCCCACAGGCTGCGCATACGTCATACTCAATGACTTCTGCAATCTTTGGTGGCAATTAGTTACCTCCAACGCTTTGATTTGCTTACCTTAAAGGTAAGACGTTTTTAAAAAATATAATAAAGAAAAATTAAAAAATATTATGCAGGATGTAATAAAATTACATCTTTGCAATGATTTCTTTACCTATAAGCTTTATTGCTTTTTCTTTGTTAGGACCGATCGGAGATCCGGCAACAATCTGGGTAACTCCGATTGCCTCAAGGTCTCTAATTCTCTTCATGCAGTCCTCAGGAGTTCCGCAGATAGCAAAAGCCTCGATCATCTCAGGAGTAACAAGTCCGCCCATGAGAGCTCCGAAGTCTCCTTTAGCAATGGCTGCACCGATCTGGCTCTTAGCTTCGACTGGAATTCCATGGCGCTCGAGAACAAGGTCAGGGGAACCTGCAACAATAAAGGCAACCACTACTTTTGCGGCATTGACTGCCTTTACAGGGTCTTTGTCAATTGAGAAGCAAGCGTATGCTGTAACATCGACTTCGCTTGGGTCACGGCCAGCTTTTGCGGCTCCTTTCTTAATTTGCTCGACAGCAACTTCGAAATCCTTCGGGTGGGAAGCATTAATAAGGACACCATCTGCAATCTCACCAGCGAGTTCGAGCATCTTGGGACCCTGTGCACCCATGTAGATAGGGATGTCTCCAGCCTTGAAGGCTAGCTTGGCACCTGCGAACTTAACCATTTCTCCGTCCATGGAGACTTTCTCGCCAGAGATGAAACCTCTGATTGCCTGAATTGCTTCTCTGGTGGTTGCAAGAGGCTTTTCCCATGCAATGCCCATGGCATCGAAGGTTGCCTTGTCTCCGGGTCCGAGACCGAGAACTGCTCTTCCGCCTGAAATCTCGGCAATTGAGGCAATGCTTGATGCAGTAATTGCGGGATTTCTGGTGTAGGAGTTTGTAACACCGGAACCGATCTTGATACTGTTTGTATTCAGAGCGAGAACGGTAAGAGTGGAGTAAACATCACGGTTGTTGTAGTGATCAGTGATCCAGACGTAGTCGAATCCCTGCTGTTCTGAGAGCTTTGCGTAGTATGCGATCTTTAAAGCTGGATCGCTCGGCACAAATTCAATTCCGAACTTCATCTAAAATTACTCCTGATTACGTCTATTAGTTAAATGGGTCCGTTTTTTTGTCCCCAAACTATTTCTTATAAATTATC
>DALS01000059.1 GCA_002499445.1 Methanosarcina sp. UBA293 | reverse complement strand
AACTAAATATAACTGGAGCACCCGCTATTATAGAATGTGAGCTATTTGAAAGCGATGAAATATCTAAAGTTGCGTTTCCAGAAATTATATCCTTATCTATATGATCAGTTCCGTCCATGATGAAAGTAACTGTGCCTGAAGGTTTTTCTGTTCCTTGAGACGTTGCACTAACTGTAACTGTAAGCGTTCCTGGTTCCCCGGTTGGGGATTGATTGGGGGAAAGAGCTAAAGTGGTCATGGTTTCGATCCTGGAATCTTGAACAGAACCTATAAATTGACCTATGCCAGAAGGACAAATTCCTACAGAAATTGTCTGATTCATAACTTTGTTGGTTGCTGTGTCAATTACAGAGGTAGTGTTGCTGCCGGAGTTTGTCACATATACCTTTGTTCCATCCCGGTTCACTGCAACTCCGCACGGCTTATTTCCTACAATTATTGTGTCAGTAACATTGTTTGTAGTTGTGTTAATTACAGAAACTGTGCCGATGGGAGTGTTGTGGTTCGCCACATATACCCATTTTTCATCTGGAGTGACTGCAACTCCATGAGGATATTTACCTACACTTACATTGGCTGTAACTTTGTTGGTTGCTGTGTCAATTACAGAGACATTATCACTACCCATGTTCGTCACATATACTTTTGTTCCATTCTTGTTGACTGCGACTCCATAAGGTTTATTTCCTACAATTATTGTTGTAATATTGTTTGTTGCCGTGTCAATCACAGAGACAGTATTATCACCCCGGTTCGTCACATATACCCTTGATCCATTAGGGGTGATTGCAACTCCATGAGGATCTTTCCCTACACGTATATCGAGAACATCGTTGGTTGTTAGATCAACTGCACGAACCTTTTCATTCAAAAATTTTGCCACATATACTTTTTGTCCATACGGATAGACTGCAATTCCAGAAGGTTTGCCTGGCCTGCCTTCTTCTACGTTCATGGATGTAACCTCTTCAGTGGCCGTGTCAATTATGGAAACAGTGCGCCCGGGAAAATCGTCGTTACCAAAGTTAGTAACATATACTTTTGTTCCATCAAGGCTGACTGCAACTCCCACAGGAACATTTCCTACAGGTACTGTGGAGATAACCGTGTCTGTTGTTGTGTTAATTACAGAGATAGTGTTACTTTTCTCATTCGGCACGTATGCATACTCAGCAGACAAGTCACTTTGTACAGCGAATACTGGCTCGGTAGATGAAAAGATAATTAAAAATAAGAGAAGAGCTGTTGAAGCTGAAACTAACGAGTGCGCTTTGTCCCCCCTTTTCATTTATGTTGCACCCCTTAAACTTTTATATTTCACTTCTTAAACTATTTAAAAATAATATTGATGTTTAAAATCAGCAAACAAATTTTTAACATTTATATAATTCTGGATTTTTAGAAAATTTGTTTAAGGATAAAGGCTGAGTTTATTACATTTTAGACCGCTAGCGGTTTAATTTTATTGATTTTTCAGTTCAATTGTTTACGTCAGAAGCATTTTATAATGCTAAAATAATACACTTAATTATATATAACGCTGCGCAATATTAATATATAATAACAGGTGGCTTAGGTGGTATTTCAAAGGATTTTATCAGGATGAGATAAAACCTCCGTAAATATCAATTTGACTACATCAAATTTTTGTTACAGCCTGATAAACATTTTAACTTATTGTAAAAAATAGAAAGCTTAGTTTCAATAGGATACCCTTGCTACAATTTCCTTGTAGCTGAATCATTGGGAAAAGTCTAATGAATGTTTATTATCCAAAATAAACACTCCATATCCTTAATTTTTACATTGATTTGGAAGGACCCCAATGAGCTTTTTTATGCATTTATTGCCCTGAAGTATAACAGCAATTACTTAAAAAATATACATGAAATTCTTCGAATAATAAGCATAAGTAAATGAAAGTGCCTGAAAGCACTTTGAAAGCACTTTCATACCAAGCTAAAGGTGAAAAAAGTATAGGAAAAATCAGGTTAATTCAAAAGCCGCCTGCAAAGCAGATTACCGAGTAAGTCCTATACTATAAAAGCATATAATATAGAAATCAAGATTTCATTTTTCGAGGTGTATTTCACATGAGCGCTTATGTAATGCACTTTAATGAAGTCGACAGGACAAATTTGCCTGAGGTTGGGGGAAAAGGCGCTAATCTGGGAGAAATGAGCAAGGCGGGATTTCCTGTCCCTTCGGGGTTTTGCATTACAACATCAGCTTACCGTGACTTTATTGCAGCAAGCAATGAGATAGAAAGGTTCTTGGATTTGCTTGACCAGTTAAAACCGAATCAACAAGACGAAATTAGCAAGCTGGGAAAGCTGATCAGGGGCCACTTACTACTAACTATCCCCATACCCCAAATAATTGAATCATCCATCCTTGATGCGTGGAAAATAATAGGGGAAGAAAGGGCTTATGCCATTCGGTCCAGCGCCACAGCCGAAGATTTGCCGACTGCATCTTTTGCCGGCCAGCAGGATACTTATTTGAATGTAAAAGGAGCAGATCAACTCCTTCAGGCTGTGCGGAAATGCTGGAGTTCACTATTTACCGACAGGGCAATTATCTACCGTATCAAGAACGGATTTAGTCACAGTTCGGTTTATTTATCCATAACAGTGCAGCAAATGATATTTCCGGAAGTTTCCGGACTTATGTTTACCGTGGATCCGGTCACTGGACATAGGAATACTATCTCCATTGATGCCAGCTTCGGATTGGGTGAGGCTCTGGTCTCAGGAATTGTTTCTGCCGACTCTTATCAGGTCCGCGAGGGTCAGATTGTCAAAAAGCAAATCGCGGAAAAAAAGAAAGCTGTTTATCCGGTCACAGAAGGGGGAACAGTGACCAGGGAACTTGCTCCTGAACTCCAAAACAAACAGGCTCTTTCTGATGACAAAATATTGGAGCTGGCTCAACTCGGTCAAAGGATAGAAAAACACTACTGCTCAGAACAGGACATTGAGTGGTGTCTGGCAGATGATAGGTTCTATATCTTACAAAGCCGCCCTATTACTACTCTTTATCCTATTCCCAATGTATATGGAAATGAACTTCACGTATTTCTCTCTATTGCTCACCTGCAAATGATGACAGATGCCATGAAACCTATGGGGATTTCTATTTTTCGGGGAATATTCCCCTTGGGAAAGGATTCTGTACTCTTTCCCAATTCAGTGATTGTGGAAGCAGGAGACAGGCTTTTTTTCGATGTTACTCCTTTTTTGCACAATAAAGCTTTCCGGCGATATTTTATCTGGAGAATTGCTATTGTGGATGAGCTAATGAGAGATGCTCTGGCAAAAATAGTATCAAGCGAGATCTTTCAACAGGAAGCTAAAGCAAGCAAAGGCACAACAAAGCAGATTTTTGAATTATTCAAACCAATGCTTCCACTTTATCTTAAGGGTATCCCGGTCATTGTTAACAGTTTATTCTTCCTCGACCCCTCAGGCATTATTGAGCGAGCCACAACTCCTCTGGAGCAGATTATGAATAAGTATAGGCACAGTATCTTGCAGGTCTCAGGGACAGAGCGGATTAAAAGAGTTCAGGAAAGTATTGGAAAGTTATTGCAGGAACTGAATAGTAGTATGATGTATGTACCGTTATCATTTATTGTTCTGCCCATCGCTAACCGTCTAACCAGATTATGGTTGGGTGAGGACCTTGATGTTGACACGCTGAGTAAGTCTCCTCCTGGAAACGTGACCGGTGAAATGGGGTTAATGATTGGGGACCTGGCCGATACAGCACGAAAATATCCTGAAGTGGTAGATTATCTGGAAAGAGCGAAAGACAGCACTTTCTATCAGGAGCTCAGTAAAGTAAAGGGCGGGGATATATTCAGAATCGAACTGGACAGGTTCATGGAACTGTATGGCATACGCTGCCCAGGTGAGATCGATATTTCAAACACTCGATGGTGGGAAGCCCCTAACCTGCTTGTTCCATCCATTATAAACCACATGAAAAGTAATGCTCCGGGTGAACATCGAGATCGGTTCAGAGAAGGCCGGAAGGAAGCTGAGGAAGCTGTACAAAAACTTCTGGAACGTATTAACAATACCCCTGCCGGAAGCCTCAAAGTAAGACTCATGTCCAGACTTCTTTCTATTTATCGAAATTCTACAGGCTTACGTGAATTTCCCAAGTATGTCATTGTTCGGTTTTTTGATATATATCGGCAGGCTATCCTTTCAGAGGCACGAGTTTTACATCAAAGAGGGGTTCTGGAGAGGGAAGAAGATGTGTTTTATTTGTATTTCGATGAGCTGATTGCATTGTTAGAAAACCGTTTTAGTGAGGAACTGAGACGTCTTATAGACTCCCGTAAAAGAGCCTATGAGCAGTACCAGAAGATGACTCCTCCCAGGGTTATGACCAGTGAAGGAGAAGTCATTACGGGTGTGAGAAGCGATGTTGAGGCTCCGAAAGGCGCTTTAATCGGTACTCCTGTTTCCGCTGGGGTTGCAGAAGGGTACGTAAAGGTTATCCTCAAACCTGAAACCGCAAAATTGAATAAAGGTGATGTTTTAGTAGCGCCTTTTACTGATCCGGGCTGGACTCCCCTGTTTTATTCTGTTGAAGCCCTGGTGGTGGAAATTGGCGGTATGATGACACACGGCTCTGTAATTGCGCGAGAGTACGGTATCCCTGCTGTTGTCGGTATAGAAAATGCTACCAAAATCTTAAAAGACGGCCAGTATGTCCGTGTTGATGGTACCAGGGGTTTTGTACAGATTCTAAAATGAGAAGAATCTTAATCAGACGTTTCAAAAAGGGCAGGGTAATTCTGTTTTAATCGCGCGAGAATCAAATTACCCTTCGATTGTAGCCGACTTGAATAGAATTTCCACAAAGCGTTCGTTTTTGACTTATTAGTACACATCAAGATTACCTTTCAAGTCTCTTCATTTTCACCGTTAATTGTGGCCATAATTTCCTTGAAACTTTCCAGTGAAGCCTCGATGTTCTCTATAATCTCATTTGCAAGAATATCGGGATCAGGAAGGTAATCAAGGTCAGCGAGGCTTTTATCTTTGAGCCAGAAGGTATCCAGATTCGTTTTGTCCCTTGATACAATTTCATCGTAACTGAATTTTCTGAACCTGCCTTAGGGAGATTCTTCACTCCATGTCTCTTTTCGGTTGAACTGGTTTTCCGTACTACAGCATATGATATAGTATTTAAGACCGGAACCTGGCTTCCCTAATGAAAGAGTATTGTTTCGGGTACCAGCTTACAAAGAAAATTAAGAAATACCTACTAACTGCAGCAACAGGCTTCCAATTACTCAAGAACACGTCCGTTATTGGGTTTCAAAATAACAATACCTTTCGTCATAATGGCAGGAGACATCTCGAGCATGGGCAGTTCTGCCAGTGCTTTGATGATATGCCACTGCATTGGGTTCTGCTCCCAGCTCAATTGAGTCCATTTGACAGTGCCACTGCCTGCCCAGGCGTTGTGGATCTCGGCACCCTGAGGATACAATATGGGCTGGCTCAAATCCGCTCCAGGAGCGCCGACTTTAGGGATATAACGCCATCCAAGGGCATTGATTGTGGCTGCAAAAGCCTGTGCATCTGCTAATAGCTGTCCCTCCACAGGCTTTGCCCCAAGCATTTCCAGGCGCAGAAAAGTATTTCCTTCATGACTGGCGGTTGTATAGTAGTTTGGCTTGATGGTATGCAGATCTTCGATATCGGCATAGATTTTTGGGATGCCAGTCTCTTCTCTACCCCCAAGGATAGGAGCCGTTTTATTTTCCCAGACTACCAGAATAAATTGACCTTCCAGCCGGTCACGTTTACCGTTGAAGCGGGCCGGAACACTGACCTGAACTAAATTATATGCTCCTCCCGCCATCCAGTCGATTTCTCTCAACTGACTATACGATATATTCAGTTCGGGCCGTAAAAGCTCAAAGCCTTCGGGCACATAACTTTCCAGCTGGTCTTTATCGGTGGTATACGTGAAGGACACAGAAACTGCATCCCTATAATACAGTGCTGCATCAGGTCCAGGGCAGTCAAAACCGCCAAAATGGGCTGGCATTCTATAACATTTATTTTCTTCAAATCGAAACATGATCAAGCCCCCCTTATTTAGAATATAACTATACGATATAATATATGTAATGCATATAATAAATATAAGATATATGATTTGCTTTATCTAATATTTGAATTAAGTTAATTGATAAAATATTAGAAACAATAGATTTGCGGATATGCAGTAAAAATGGGACCAAAGAATGGGTTAAAAAAGATTTAGAAGGTATAAAATCTACCGTTTTATTGTAGAATTTACTGGAATTTTTGTCTTTTTATTGAAAAGTTTTGGATGCTGTGTTATCCGCTTCTCATAAATTGGGGGGGAGAAGATGAGTGCAAAGAATAAAAGCTATCCAAAAAGTGAATATGTATACTCACAGCTGGATAAGAGGAAGATCGATTCTGAGGGATCACCGGTAGCTGGCAGCAGGATGGATACCTCAAAAGCTTATTCTGGAGTCCCGGGTTTGCTCGAGAAGGTAATTAACGAAAACGATACGGCAGCCTGGGAGAAAATAGTCGAAAAAATAGATTACATTTACTCCAATCTTGATTATTCCCTATGCGGGCTAGACCGCGAAACAGGTTTTGCCAGCGAGGTGAAATCACAGGTTCAAGCTGGCAAGAAATTGTTATTCAAACCCAATCTGGTAGGTCCTGTCGCTATTGATGCCGGAACCCATTGTGAAGGTCTGGGTGCTTCCATCTGTACCGAATGGCCCCTGATAGCCGCTCTGATGAGGTGGTTCCATGACAGGCTTGATATACAGTATTATCAGATGGCTCTTGGAGAGGCTTCAACTTCAGCCCTGCTGATGACGGTCTCTTTCAGGTTGGCATCCGGGAAAGATATCACTACCGAAGCTCTTTTTGAAGGGAGGAGTGGAGATTTCTATGGAGGCTGGGCTTTTTTCTTTATCCGCAGATATCTGTCCGAGCGCCATCCTACCTCCCATGAAGACGACCCCATGAAAGGCTACGAGGACAGTGTTGCAGGAAGGTATTTTCCTCCAGGCAAATCCGGAGACCGGCTGATGATCTACGACCTGAACAAACTTGACGAAGACGTATCCAGAGGAAGGACTGTCGAAGTTCCGGACGGAGCCAACTACAAAGAGATTACACTGCACAAAGCAATAGTCGGGGGAAACCCGGACGATAGTGAAGACCTTAAAAACTACCCGGGCTGTGTCCTTATTAATGTCCCCAAGTTGAAGATCCATGCCCAGGACCTTATCACAAATACTATCAAGAACCTGGGCATCGGCCTTTATCCCACGCAGGCACCCTGCGAAGGGAAAGATAGGGGAGATGGGAAATGGAAATATGCGTGCCCTTCCAGATCGGTTCCATCTTATAAAGGTGAGCTGCCGCATATGCCGTGGATTGTTAAAATGGATGATGACACCAACCTGCCTGTAAGAAATGAAAAAGGGGAATACATAACAACAAAAACCGCAGGAATGCCGGGAACCCAGGCAGATGTTATCAGGGCAGTGCAGAACCAGAACGTGTTCATGGTACACGCCAGTGACGGAATTGATATGATTAATATCTGCCATAACCCGGACGGCAGAGCTGTCAGAATTCCTGAAGGTTATGTCTGGTCATCCCTGGACTGTGTGGCTCTCGACCTCCTATGTGCAAGATACTGCTTCAAAACGGTACCCATTCATGAAGCGCTGAAACTCAAAGAAGGGAACGGCTGGCCCACAGAGTTCGTCCACCATGTACCTGTGGCAAAAATTGACGGGAAAAACATCATAACCGAAGAAGGTCTTGATTCGCCTCTTTTCAGGTATAACCTGTACCGTTATGCTGAAGCGAGAGGTGTAGGGCAGCAGAAATACTATGTCGTCGGCTGGGACGCTTTGACAGAGACACCAATGGCTTCCCTGGAAGGTCATCTGGGCAGGATAGAGGATGGAAAATTTCAGGAGCTGATGACAAAGACGATGTACTACAACCTTTCATGCATGCTCTGGGACATGCAGAAGACTCTCCTGAGTTATGCAGATGCCCACGATAAGCTGACCGGCTCCTCTATTTTAAAGGAATTCATGGACAGCTTCGACGAGAACAATGACGGGATAATAGATTACGACGAGAACGGGCGAAAAGGGTACTGGACCCCGGGTTTCAGGATACTGAACCATTCTTATGACATTATGCTGACAGAAGAGTACGGCAATCTCAAAGGGACTTTTTATTCTATTGCCGATTTCGGTTTCAAGCCTTCCCGTAAAGATTGGAACCCTCAGGGGCATGATTTTGGGCAGGAGTATGCTCTTGTGACGATAGCAACCTAGGCTTTTGAGATGTCACAGTCTGAAGAGGGAGGTGAAGACCCCTTCATTCCCGGGATGAACTGGGGCAAAGGCATGTGGCCGAGCTGGCAGCTGGCAACCTATATCCAGCTCACTAACGGTATCTATGGTTCTCAGTCACCTGAAAGCATTAACTTCCAATCCCTGTACGGCGCAGCATTCCAGTATGCAGATAAGACCATAAATGGAGGAGCCTATACCGGAAGCATGGACCAGCTGACCAGCAGTCCCGATTCTATTAAAAACTACCATCAGGCAGTTTCTGAGGGAACAGACCTTCTCAATTTCACATTATATGTCCCTGCAGGATACGGGAGCTTGAAAGCACAAAGGATACCAAATGTAAAGGAAACAGCAGATCCCGGCAAGATCTTCACTGCCCACTTTGGCAGTGGAGCGGAGGTCTGGTAAGCCTGAGCTCTATTGATTCGTATATTCATAAACAGGCTCTAGCGGCTGCCCTGATAAATATGGTGGTGAACCCTATTCTGGCGTTTCTGATCAACAGGAACGCGGAAAGTGTTTCTCTATCCGGAATTATAGTTGACACAATAATTACCTCAATAGTGATGACCTGGCTTGTGACGGTTTTCTCAGCAGCTGATATTAATCGCCAGCTTCTTCGCGCAGGCCGTTTCAAAAATGAAAACCTGCCCAAATCAGGACCGGTACTGTCGCGGCTGCCGAGGAAAGGGAGATTACTGGGTACGGTACTGTTCATCTGTACGGTACTGCTTATGGTGACTTTAACCGTCTCCCTGTTTTCCCTGCTGGACATTACAGAGCTTTCTGTTTACAGGCTGGCACTGTTCAAGGTGATCTATACCGGTCCGGTTGCTTATGTTGTAGCCCGCCTGGCGATAATCCGTCAGCTAGGGCCCTGATCCGAATATAAAAGAAAGCAAACTAAAAAGAATTCAAAGTAGAACTGATGAGAACCAATGAAAGGAGGAGTGAAAATGGGGGTTGAGGACTATTTCAAGGATAAATGCTGCCTGGTAACTGGCGCAAACTCCGGAATCGGCTATGCAATAAGTGAAGCGCTGCTGGAAAAAGGAGCTATAGTTTTCATGGCTGGACGGAATGTAGAAAGCCTGGAATCAGCAGCTAAAAATCTTGACGCATATTCCGGACAGATTCGTATTTCACTTGTTGATGTGACAAAACAGCCAGAAGTAGATAAAGCTGTTCAGGATATGGTTGCTCAGGAAGGCAGAATTGATTTTCTATTTAACAATGCAGGGATAGGGGGCACGATGCCTACTGTTGATGCAACAATCGAGCACTGGAAGTCTATTATTGATGTCAATCTCTGGAGCGTGATATACGGCATTAACGCTGCGCTTCCAATCATGCGCCTTCAGGGCGGAGGGCACATAGTTAATACATCTTCCATTGCTGGACTGGTACCGTTCCCATACCAGGCTCTTTATTGCACCACAAAATACGCAGTTGTCGGGATGAGTGAGAGCATGCGGTACGAATTTGCAGAAGAAGGCATTCATTTTTCAGTGACATGTCCCTCAGCTGTTGTTTCGCGTATCTGGAAAAAACCGATACTGGGCCCGGTCCATGAAGAGCTGGAAACCCCTGAAGATGCAATTCCGGCAGAAGAAGCCGCACGAATAATCCTTGAGGGCGTTGCAGAGAAAAAAGGAATCATTGTGGTTCCTGAACAGCCGGGCGGCTGGATCTGGCATGAATACTGCAATTCCTCGGAAGCTGCCGAGGATTTCCTGATGAAAATGGCTCATGAACGACGGCTAGAATGGGCAAAAAGGCAGAAGGTGTAAAGGAGTGGAAATGTTCGGAAAATATAATTGAACCATTTCTCCGCACATTCCAGCAAGAAAGAAGGGAGATTTCCGGAGAGCGGAAATCCTGGAGAGCACAAATCACTAAGGTCTCGGTACTGGACCAGGGGGATCAGGGTCAAGATATTTCATTAAAGTAAAGATTTTTTTTTCATCAGGGTTAAGATCGGACCCCTCCAGTAAAATCCTGAGAAATGCATTTGGGAGAAGTGGATTCAACCATCATTCTCCGTTTCCATTGATCGTAGCCATGATTTCCTTGAAACTCTCCAGTGAAGCTTCCATGTTCTCGATTATCTCATTTGCAAGAATATCAGGATCAGGAAGATTTTCGAGATCAACAAGGCTCTGGTCTTTGAGCCAGAAGATATCCAGGTTCGTTTTATCTCTTGCTACAATTTCCTCATAACTGAATTTCCGGAACCTGTCGTCAGGAGACTCTTCACTCCAGGTTTCTTTACGGTTGTGGCGGTTTTCGGGATTGTAGCATTTGATAAAGTCTTTAAGATCGGAATATTTCATAGGGTTCTTTTTTAGGGTGTGGTGAACATTTGTGCGGTAGTCGTAGATCCACACTTCTTTTGTCCAGGGCTCTTTGTCTGCGGGTTTTGCTTCAAAGAAAAGCACGTTTGCTTTTACGCCGTGTGCATAGAAAATGCCTGTCGGCAGGCGCAGGATTGTGTGCAGGTCTGTGGTTTCAAGCAGTTTTTTGCGGATAGTCTCTCCTGCTCCACCTTCAAAGAGGACGTTATCCGGCAGGACAACTGCTGCCTGCCCGCCTGCTTTGAGGATAGTATGGATATGCTGCAAAAAGTTTAGCTGCTTGTTACTTGTGGTTGTCCAGAAGTCCTGGCGGTTGTAGGTGAGGTCTTCTCTTTCCTGCTCGCCTTCTGCATTGGTGAAGGTCATACTGCTCTTTTTTCCGAAAGGCGGGTTTGTGAGGATGTAATCATAACGGTAGCCAGGATCGGCTATGAGAGCATCGGAATTTGAGATCATGGGCTCCCCGTTAATTTCGCCGATGTTGTGCAGGAACATGTTCATGAGGGCAAGCCGCCGGGTTCCTGCAACGATTTCGTTGCCTCCAAAGGTTTTGTTTTTCAGGAAGCGGCTCTGTTCCCGGTCCAGCCGGTAATGTGAGGTAAGGAAGTCGTAGGCTGCTAAAAAGAACCCGCCTGTGCCGCAGCAGGGATCTCCGATTGTTTTCAGGGGTTCGGGCTGGAGACAGTGAACCATTGCTTTGATGAGCGGCCTTGGAGTGAAATACTGCCCGGCTCCGCTTTTTGTATCCTCGGCATTCTTCTGCAGGAGCCCTTCGTAGATTTCTCCTTTTGTATCCACGCCCATCATGACCCAGTTTTCTTTGTCGATCATGTCAATGATCTTGTACAGCATGGCAGGGTCGCTGACCTTGTTCTGGGCTTTGAGGAAGATCTGCCCGAGCATTCCAGGCTTTTTCCCAAGTTCTTCTAACAGCTTCTTGTAGTGAGTATCGAGTTCAGCTCCGCGCTGCTGTTTCAATTTGTCCCAGGTGTATTCCTCAGGAATACCGATATTTCTGCTGTACGGCGGCTTACTGAATTCTTCAGCCATTTTCAGGAATATGAGATAAGTCAACTGTTCCAGATAATCGCCATAGCTCACGCCCCCGTCCCGCAGGACGTTACAGAAGCTCCAGACTTTAGAAACGATGGATGAGGTATTTTCAGACATGGTTTAAATCCTTGAGATGAGTGTAATTTTTGTTTTTGCTTCCTTGCTAAATTTAATTTTCAATATCTATTGCCAGCTTGCGCAGTAGCTTACGTGGTGGCTTACGCGGTAGCTTGCTGGGTAACTTGGGGAGGTCAGCCCTTTACCACGCCGGATGATTCTTTTCAATTATTGGAAATCATATTTCCTCACTTCTTTCCATTTCTCACCCTTTCCGCCCTTATTCTCTTCAACAAAACTTCAGCCGGCTCCCAATCCTCTGCCCCTCGAACCTCTGCCAGCTCCCTTTCATTAAGCAACTTCCCCTCAAACGCTTTTTTCAAAATACTCTGCCTTAGTGCTTCGGCTTTTTCCAGATTCGTTTCAATATCTTGCTCTATCTTATCGCAGACTGAAAGGCGAGTTTCGATTTCCTGAACGATGGCTTTTTGTTCTAGGAGGGAACAATAAGGAACGATAAGATTTTCTAATGTGTTAAGATTTATGTTTTTTTGGGCTGTTGCAGGTGCAAATGCTTCTATTTTTGATTGATTAACTTTAAAAAAATAGTATATGTATTCTTTCATAATTATGTTTTCTGTAGCAGTAAAACCAACTATGCTATCGGGAAAACATCCATCAAAACCAAGAAAGGCAGTTTCAGCAATATTTGCAGCGATTGTAATACATAATGTTCCTTTTGGCCATAACTTGCTTTGTGCTAAACCAAAATCGGAGTATGTTTTTTCAAAAGATTTGATGGTATGATTGGCTGCTTTTACTTCACCAGTTTGAATAAAAGGATATTTTCCTCCAAAAAGTATTTTGTCATTTCTTGGTCTATGCTTTGATTTCCCTCTACCCAAATCACCAAGATAATCTAACTTTACCCACATCCACTTTTTAGGGATCATTGGCAAGTCTGCTAATTCCGTCCCCGTGGGAGGCTTACTCTTCTTTCCTTTCTTGTCTGAAGATTTTGTAGCTTCTTCTCTTTCTTTCCTGATTTGCTCCAGTAAATCCCCAGCATCCGGCAAATCTGTCTGCTGTTCCCGCCATTTTTTGGTAAGTTCACCTTCAAAAGCTTTCTTCAGCACCGCCTGTCGATAAACTTTAAGCTGTTCCTGTGCCAGTTTGAGGTTTGAAATACCGTTGTCCAGTTCGCTGAAGAGTTGCTCGATTTTTGAAACTATGACGCGTTGTTCGGGAAGAGGGGCTAAAGGGATTTTTTCACTCTTTAAAACTGAACCTGAAATGGCCTTAAATGTGGTCCCAGTTCCTTTTTTGTCTAACTCTTTTTCAATTAATCTCAAAAAGTAGAACACATACTTATTGCAATCGGGATAACGAATAGCTGCTAATCCTCTGCCAATGCAACATTTTTGGTTAGCGATATTTGTTGCTCCAACGGGAGCTCTAACCGAAATTAAAATATCGTTTGATTCAGCGATCTTGTTTGGCTCTGAACACCATTTTGAAACAATGGGGTACAGTTCAGTAAACTCCGCCTTTCCTTGAAAGAACGGAAGTCCGATATCATTTTCATTGTAGGTTGAAGATGGTGGCGATTGCCCCATTATAATTTCAGCTACTTGATTTAATTCTGTAGTTATCCATCCAAATTTTTCTTCCATTTTTACGCTACCAGAGCCTCATTTATTCTATATTCAAACTTTTCTCCCGATTTACTATCAGGAGTTAAGTTCTCTGTTTTTCCAGATTAATTTCCCAATATCCGCCTTATCTGGTCCAATCTTCTTCAAAATACCTTTTTCTTTTAGTTTTGTAATATTGTTTTCAATTGCAGTAGTGCTAATTCCTACTGTTTGACTTAAAGCCTATCCGAAAAGTCCTGCTGCTCTGAATTTAATCCATGCACATGCGAAACGTAGCATAAGCAAGATAATTCTCATTTTTGGGCTCTGTAGAAATCCTTAATTTGATATAGATAATCTCTATTACTTTTTTGTTTATGTTATAGACTATCAGTTTAACTTTTACTTCTTTTACTTGATTTCTAAGCT
>DALS01000019.1:44226-55910 GCA_002499445.1 Methanosarcina sp. UBA293 | reverse complement strand
ATATAGAGGATTTCTACAGAGTCAAAAATATGTAAGGATCTAATAATTCCAAATAGAATTTCCGTCTATCCTCTCTAAGTTTATTCTGAGTTGAACGTACTTTTGTTATCCTGTCTTGAAAATATAAAGCTAGTATTGATCCTGACCCTATCATTATGGCTAATACTGTTACTATTATATTCCAATAAGAAAAATCAGAAGATGTATAATTCGATAATACTGTAGAATTCATCCATATGAGTTATTTAAAAACGAATTTAAACATTGTGAAATTGCTTTAAATTCTATTTCCATAATTTTTTTCTGTGTTTTAAGGCATAATTTAGTGTTAAATCTTCTATTTTTTCCGATAATATGCCTAAATTTCTGTAGAATTTGCTCCAAAGATTATACACATATCTAACAAAGAAACTTTTCACAGACTCACTCTTTTGAAACAACCCATTGTTTTAATAGTATAAATGTATAATACAGGCGCATGCCTTCAGAGCCTCAAAGGGATGAAGATATTTTCGAGTCCCAGTACATTGATAAATATCTTAGCGAGTATGCAAGTATTTCGTCGATAGTACGTGAGGCGCTGCCTTTTGAACTTATTGCAACTGTTGGAGGAGTGGTTGCAGGGATAATTCTTTCGGGAATGACAGATGAGCTTGAGATGATACCAGGATTGCTTGTAATTTATCCCGGTGTGCTAGGGCTCAGAGGAAATATTTCTTCTACCCTTGGCTCCAGGCTTGGAAGTGCAATTCACCTTGGTTTAATTACGGACCTTGATAGGAATAATCCCGAACTCATGAATAATATCTACGGTTCCCTGATCCTGAGTGTTATTGCCGCTATAATGCTCGGAATCCTCGGGCACTTTGTAACCCTTGCTCTGGGTTTCGAAAGTGCCGGTGTCTTTAAACTTGTCCTTATCTGCGTGATTGCATCCTTTACGTCCGGAATAATTCTCTCATTCATTGCAGCTTTGATGGCTATAGGAATGTTTAGATTTGGTTTTGATCCTGATAATGTTGTCACGCCTTCTATCGCAACCCTTGGGGACATTGCCTCCATGCTCATGCTTTTCCTCTCAGCAAAACTGGTGGTGATGTTTTGATGAAAGCAGGACATCAAACCCCTTACTACACAATTAACGGCATCATCCGACGTGGGCTTCCTGTGCTTCTAATCACGTGTATAATGGGAATTCTTGTAGGGCAGATCCTTAACTCGAGAGAAGAAAATCTCATATCCATGCCAGCGATACTGATTTTAATTCCTTCCCTTATCAAGATTGGAGGAGATACCGGCAGTATGCTCGGAGCCAGGCTTTCATCGGCTTTCCATATGGGGCTAGTAGATAATCTCAGAAGTAACCCGGTCGTACACAACAGCGTTATTGCGGCTTCAATTGTAGGGTTAGTCTCGTCAATTTCTGTCAGCATACTTGTTTATCTGGCAAGCAGTTATCTTGGCATCGGGATGCCTTTTCACATCCTTCTGGCAATCAGTCTCATATCCGTTTTCATAGAACTTTCCGTTGTATACTCTGCAACGGTGGCCATAGCCTTTGCTTCCCACAGGTTCGGAATCGATCCTGATGACACTGTAATTCCTTTCATAGCAAGCCTTGGAGACCTGGTAGGGGTTGCAGGGATTTTCATAGCCCTGGACCTGTTGAATATCCTGTAATAGTGCCCTTAAATTGAGGGCGGGTTTTATTGTTATTTATTCTTATTATATTCATTCAGGTTCTTAAAAATCTGAATAATTTAAAAATTAATAATTACTATGAAGTATATACTCATACACACCAGCATAAGGTAGAGTTGATATATAGACCATGTTCCCTAAAGAATTCAGATACAGTCCAAAGAACCTTAAGGATCTTCTGACTGAGATGAAGGACACTTCCGAACTCATGGTAGACCTTGCGTATTCTGCAATGATCTATGATGATGAGGACATTGCAGAAGAGGTGCTCAATCTTGAAGATAAGATGGATACCCTTGATTACCACATGAAGATGGCCTCGATGTTAAGCACACGCAGGGTTGATGAGGCCGAAGGACTTCTCGGAGTTTTACAGGTTGCCGCGTGTTCGGAAAATATCGCAAACGCCGCAGGGGATATTGCCAAAATAGTTCTTATGAATATGGGCATTCCGATGGAACTGAAAGTAGCCCTCAGGGAAGCGGAAGAAACCATAGTCAGAGCAACAGTTGCTGCAGAATCTCCAATGGCAGGAATTACGCTTGGTGACCTAGAACTTGATCTTGAGACCGGCATGTGGGTTATTGCGATCCGAAGAAACGAAGATTGGATTTATGATCCTGACAAGGAAACCCGCATCCGGCAGGGAGATGTTTTAATTGCCAGAGGGCATGATGAAGGAGTTACCCTCTTCTTCGAAATGGCCACGACAAAAAAATTCATCCCAAGAGAGATAGAGCACAATAAGCTATTAAAAGACCTTGAGCATGCTGTGGATATTATCGTGGATATGAAGAATATGTCCGAACTTTCAGTAGGGCTTGCATATTCTGCTATTCTTTTTGATAACGAAGATATCGCATACGAAGTCAGTGCCCTTGAATCCGAGATGGATTCAATGAAATATGAACTTCAGCACTGGGTACTTGAAACCGCAAAGCATGTTGAGGATGTAAACCAGCTTAGAGGGATTCTGCACCTTGCAAGTGCTTCTGAAGCTATTTCCGATGCTGCTTATGGAATTGCGGATACCGTGCTCAGGGACATAGAACTTCACCCAATTATCACTCTTGCAGTCAGGAATTCCGAAGAGGTTATAACGCGGCTCCAGGTCGAGAAATGCTCTCCTATAGTTGGAAAAACTTTCTCTGAACTGAAGCTTGAAACTGAAACCGGGCTGCATGTGATGGCAATCAAAAGGGCTGACCGCTGGGTTTATGCTCCAAAAGGCAATACGGTTGTCCAGGCAGGAGATATGCTTATTGCACGTGGTTCAAGGATCGGAGAAGGAGCACTTATAGAAATGTGTGAGTGTAAACTTAACCCGTAATTTCCCTGTACCTGATAATTTTCCAATTAAACAAGTTCCATAGAGTTGATACGAATTTGTTTATTGAAGTAACTTGGAATGATAACTTCCAAGTTAACTTATACTTTTCTTCCGAGTTAGTTAATACTTTTTAAAAGCTCGCAATATTCCTGATTATATATTAGCTTGCATTATTATTATTATTAATGGGAGTTTTAAGACTGCACGGGAGTTTTGAGTATTACACCATAATTTATTTATTGTCGACTTTCCCATTGATTATGGGGAATTTTTAATGAAATGCGAAAGCTGTGGAGTAGAGAGTGAAGGAAGGTACTGCAAGACATGCGGTGATATACTGGATGAAGTTGTAAGACGGGTAGGAGAAGCACGCTGGGCTGCAATTGATGATTGTTCATTTATCTATCCGCTTATCCAACGCGTGGCTAAAGGGGAACTTACAGTCCTCGATGTAATTCAATCTCTTGAGGTAGAAGACTGAGCCTTATCCATCCAGGATTTCAGTGTGTGACTTCCTGAAATGGCTGAAGAGCTTTTTCTTCTGAGATCTCCTTCCGGTTAATTAGGTTAGCTTAGAAGCCTGCTTAGCTCTGCCCGCCTCCAGTTGAAATTCCAATGTATCTGGAAAATCAAACCTTAAGTAAACCTCAAGTTAACCATAAATCAAATTTCGAGGTGCATTGTAAGCTCAGTCTTTTGAGATTAAACTTCAGAATATGGCATGTATGTGTGCCTTAAGGTTATATTTCTTTAACTTTAATATTGCAGTATTTGCAGTTATTGAGCAATTTTTAAGCAGTTATTAAGCAGTTTTAAGCAATTATCAAGCGGTTATCAAGCAGTTTTTATGCTGTCAGGAGCTGGTGCCATATATGAATAGAAAGAACAGCATAGTTGTTCTAGTAATCTTGTTTGCAGGAACACTTTTGATTTCGGGATGTGTTCAAAATGAAAAAGCAAAATCACCTGTAAATAAAGAGTCTTCCGAAACCAGTAAAGGGAGTGAGAAGATGGATATTCAGAATATAAAGGTCTTTAGCAGTGCATTTGCATCGAATGGTAGTATTCCAGAAAAGTATACCTGTGACGGGCAGGATATAAATCCGCCTCTAGAATTTGAAGGCATTCCTCAAGAGGCTGAGAGTTTAGTGCTTATAGTAGACGACCCTGATGCTCCCATGAAAACTTTTACGCACTGGATTGTCTGGAACATAGAGCCTGTAGCGAAAATAGAAGAAGACAGTATACCCGGGGTTGAGGGAAAGAACGATTTCAAGAAAATAGGATATGGCGGACCGTGCCCCCCTTCAGGCACACACAGGTACTTCTTCCGGGTATATGCTCTGGACAGACAGCTCGAACTTAAAGCAGGGGCAGGAAGAAAAGAGGTTGAAAATAAAATGATAGGGCACATTATTGCTGAAGGGGAATTAATGGGAAAATATAGCAGAATATGATTTGCAGAATATGGTTTGCAGAATATGATTTGCAGAATATGATTTTTAAGGGGGGAGAGAGTGGAAGAATATCAAACTGCTGAAACGAACCCGGATTTTTTTGAAAACCCCGGAGGCGGCCTGGAAAAAGCAACATTTGCTGCTGGTTGTTTCTGGGGCGTTGAAGAAGCTTTCAGACAGGTTAAAGGTGTGGTTGCAACTGCAGTTGGCTTTAGCGGCGGGCATTTTGAACGCCCCACTTATGAACAGGTCTGTACTCTTGATACCGGGCATGCCGAAGCTGTAAGGGTCATTTTTGATCCAAATGTGGTGTCTTACGAGACTTTACTTGATGTCTTCTGGAAAAACCATGACCCAACCACAAAGGACAGGCAGGGCCCAGATATCGGAAATCAGTACCGCTCAGTCATTTTTTATCATAATGAGGAACAAAAGGACACTGCCTTTGCCTCAAAAGAAAAATTCGAGAAATCTGGGGCTTTCAAAAATCCGATAGTGACCGAGATCGTGCCGGTTTCCGAATTTTATATAGCTGAGAAGTACCATCAACAATATTTTGAAAAGAAAGGCTTTCTGCAGAATGTACTCCAGGGCTTGAGGAAATAATTACTGAAAGTAGATAAGCCGTTACAATTCTCCAAATGAGATACATAGCTTCCAAAAGGATCTTTTAACGGAACGGCGCTTAAACTGGTGCGGCCTATCACTCTAAAATATATTTCTGTTTTTCTGTCCTCTTAAGTTGTGTTAGATTATTTGCTAACCATAAAACTAAATACAGACATGGACTTATCAATTTTTGAGGAAATGTTATGCGTTTTAAAATTCTAGCCGTTGCAATATTTATTTTATTGGGGATTGCCGTTTTTTCTATTTATTTTGGTTCCAGCAACGAAGACATCTTGGATGACAACGATATAATTCAAAAAATAGAGATTAACAACAGCAGTTTTCTTGAGTTCTCAAAAGTTTGGGATGGTTTTGAAACAGTAACCATAGATATTGATAAACTCAGGAAAGCCGCAGATAACGGCCATGTATTTCTTAGATTAATGGGAGAGAAATATGAAGTTGAAATCCAGGAGGCGTCCAGATACACTGAAGATGAATACTTTTATGCGGGACCTGTTGTAGGGAGTAATGAGAGTAGAGCTGACTTATATTTACAAGAAAACAGTTTTTGTGGATCTGTTGGGCTGGGTAAACCCAGGAATGTGACATATAACATTAGACCCACTAATGAAAGATATAATGGCAAAACAGTTTACATAGTATTTATACAAGATTGGGAAAAAGAAAAGGAAAGGCTGGAAAAGATGGAAATCGATCCTTTACAATTTTTCCTCATAAACAGTGATTCCAAAAAACATATAATGTCTATTGAGATTTTTGATTTTAATAATAAGTCCGTATTCAAAGAAAACTATACCATGAACCCTGGAGATGAGATCTCCTCACCAAAAATAGATGCTGAACTGGGAAAATACAGGTATGAAATTATTATGGATAATGAATTTACTTTTGAACAGAAAGTACAGGCAGATTACGCCGCTGAGGTTAGCTCCTCAGAAATGCTATACATCTACATTTCTGATGATCCAGAAAATCCTGTTACATTCGGAATTACAGTTTCCTGAGTAAATTTTTCTTTCTTTTTCATTTCACATCTAGAGAAAATTTGCTCTTTAACACAAAGTTCTCTTTTTCCTGGAATCCGGGATAATTATTTACTCTCCCTCACCCATTTTTCCTCATGATTTTTGACCCTATTACTGTCTGCAACCTTGAACTCCAGAACCGCTTTGTAAGGTCTGCAACTCACGAGTTTATGGCTGAAGAAGACGGGACACCCACTTCCCGGCTCGGAGATCTTTACGAAGAACTTGCAAAAAATGAGGTCGGGTTAATCATAACCGGCTATTCCTATGTTCTTCCGGGCGGGCAGAGTGATATCTACCAACAGGGCATCTATGATGACCGTTTCATTGAACCCTATCGGAAGATAACCGAAAGAGTTCACAAGTATAAAAGCAAAATTGTGCTCCAGATCGTACACGGAGGGCGGCAGGCAAGCCTTTCGGAAGAATATCCGATCCCCATGGCTCCTTCGGAAGTAAAAGACGGGCACTCGGCAGTTGTACCCAGGGAAATGACCGAACAGGAAATCCTGGAAATAATTGAAGCTTTTACAAAAGCGGCTGTCAGGGCAAAAAAAGCAGGTTTTGATGGGTTGCAACTTCATTGTGCCCATGGCTTCCTCTTAAGTAATTTCATCTCACCTTATACAAACAGGCGGACTGACCGCTGGGGTGGCTCAGTAGAAAACCGGGCAAGAATAGTCACGGAAATTGTAAGGCGCATAAAAGAAGAAGCAGGAGATTCTTTTCCCATCCTGGTCAAATTAAATGCAACCGATGGTTTCCGGGCTGGTTCTTCAAAGGCTGAACTTGGGCTTGATATTTCACAGGCTGTAGAAACTGCAAAGCTTCTGGAAAAAGCTGGAGTATGTGCAATTGAGGTCAGCGGAGGAATAAGTGAGGCAGGTGGAGTAACTATAAAAACTGCAATCAACGCTCCTGCCAAAGAAGCATATTTCAAGGATTATTCCAAAGCAATAAAAAGTGCAGTAAATCTTCCAGTTATTCTTGTGGGTGGCATCAGGTCACTTCAGGTTATTAATTACCTGCTTGAAAACGGATTTGCAGACCTGATTTCTATGAGCAGAGCATTTATCAGCGAGCCAGATATTGTATTGAAGTTCAAATCAGGGAAGGTTGAAAAGGCAAGGTGTGTATCCTGTAATCTCTGTTTTGATCCAGAGGGCATAAGTTGTCACTTCCAGTTTGAGTAAAGGATCTGATGTACTTCCGGTTTGAGACACAAACTTTTTCAAAAAAAAGCTTGACCACAAACTTTTTCAAANNCAAAAAAAGTTTGATCAAAACCCCTGGTGGCGGCGTGATCAAACGCAAACCTTTTGAGAAAAGGTTTGATCGAAAACCCCTGGCTACGGCGTGATCAACCGGCGCAACGGTTGTGTTTGATCACAACCCTTTTGGGAAAAGGCTTGACCGAATGAGGTTGAAATGTGATTAATTTTTTAATTTTATGAAACAATCCTGAGTTTATTTTTTTCAGGTTGGTTAAGGTTGGTTAAATAGTAATTTAAAGACCCATTAGCTTGGCGAGGAAGCAAAAACCCTCTCTTCCGTACTACTTTTGTAAGGTTGTTCTGTTTTCCGGACCTTCAGGAGGCTGCTGGGAGGGTCAGAATTACTGTCACATTTGCGTCGCTCCTAAGAACCCCGCAGAAATTCTCATATTTTTAAGATTTTTTAGATGAGTTGTCTCATAACTAGTCTCATGACTATTTTTTATGGATTTATTTAGTGCTGTAGCTCTATGAAACGGTGGGGTTAATTTTAAGAGCCTTATCCCCAAACCCTATCGGCGTGATCAACCGGCGCAATGGTTGAAAGCGAACTTTAACGTATATTTTTTATAATAGGTAGATGCAAAAGAGATAAGCCTTCAAGGCTATCAACGTAATTCCGGTTACATTTTTACGCCGGATCCATTACCCAAGAAAATTTATGAGGAAATTAAAAAATGTCAGAAGAGAATCGTATAGGCAGTAAGATACGCCAGCTTAGAGAAGCAAAGGAAATGACCGTTGAAGAACTGGCTGAAGCCAGTCAGAGCAGCGAGGAATTAATCCAGCAGCTAGAAAACGGAGCCCTGGTTCCATCCTTAACCCCTCTTTTAAAGATTGCCCGGGCTTTAGGCGTCCGCCTCGGTACTTTTCTGGACGATATGCCCCAAAATGGGCCTGTAATTGTTAGAGCAGGACGATCTGAGAATATAGTCCGTTTTTCAGGAAAGACTGAAAGGCCTAAAAAGAGTGCTCTTGAGTTCTATTCCCTTGCCTCAGATAAAGCAGACCGCCAGATGGAACCTTTTATCATTGACATTCATCTTTCTCCCAACGAAAGCCATCAACTCTCTTCCCACGAAGGAGAGGAGTTCATCTATGTTCTGTCAGGAGAAATCGAGATCTTTTATGGAAAGGATGTTCAGAGGCTGAAGGCAGGAGACAGTATTTATTATGATTCGATTGTTCCGCATGATGTCCATGCAGCAAGAGAAGAGGATGCAAAAATTCTGGCTGTAGTCTATGCTCCGCTGTAAAGCAGCAGTCAGGTAGAGTAAAAAGAATAAGAATTAACTCAAACCCATAGAATGTTCTGGATTTGAGAAATTAGATACAAGTATTTTCAGAGTTAAGAGAAACAAAAATTTTAGAGTTAAGGGAATAAAAAATGTTCAGTACGACTGTTAGTCCGCGCTTTGGGGACATAGACGGGCTTGGGCATGTGAATAACACTGTCCTTCCAGTCTGGTTTGAAATTGGAAGAAACCCTATATTCCGACTTTTTTCACCAGACCTTGACCTTAGTCCTGATGTATGGCATCTTATTCTGGTCAGGACGGAATTTGATTTTCTGCGCCAGATGTATTTCAGGTCTGAAGTGGAGATCAGAACTTTTATTGCAAAGATAGGAAACAGTTCCTTTACTGTCGGGCACGAGGCCTGGCAGGAAGGAGAGCTAAAGGTCAAGGGTCAGGCAGTACTGGTTTATTACGACTTCAAGCTCCAGAAGGCAATTCCCCTTCCTGATTCGATCCGGGAAGTTCTGAAAGCGCATATGCTTCCTGCGTTGGATTCTGATGAAACTGATGCGGATTCTCCTTGCTCAATCTGAATATACTTGCCTCCCGCAAACGGGCTTTGAGGGAGAATACCTCGGCTCGTAAGCCAACCGTTTCTAAATATAGATAATAAAAGTGAGAGGCTAAAACTATGCATCTTATAGAAGAGTCACTCGGTAAGTACTTTGAAAAACAGGTGGCTGTAGATCCTGACCACGAGTTTATTATTTACCCAGACCGAAATCTCCGTTTTACTTATGGACAGTTCAATGAAAGAGTCAATAACCTTGCAAAAGGGCTGCTAGCTATTGGGATAAATAAAGGAGACCATGTAGGAATCTGGGCAAAAAACGTTCCTGACTGGCTTACCTTCATGTTTGCCACGGCAAAGATAGGAGCAGTGCTTATTACTGTTAATACTGCCTACAAGAGCCACGAGGTCGAATATGTATTAAAACAGTCCGACATGAAGGCCCTGGCTCTTATTGATGGCTTCAGGGATGTTGATTATCTTGAGATAATTAATGGACTGGTCCCTGAGCTTAAAAGCTCTGAAAGAGGGCGCCTGAAAGGTAAAAACTTCCCATGTCTTAAGAGTATAATTTACATAGGCCAAGAAAAACACAGGGGTATGTATAACACCAGTGAGCTTATGCTTCTTGGTAGCCATTATCCAGATGATGAGCTCAGGGAAGTTATGGCGAGTGTAGTTGGGGATGATGTTGTCAATATGCAGTACACTTCAGGAACTACAGGTTTTCCGAAAGGGGTCATGCTGACCAACAAAAATATCCTGAACAATGGACTCTCTATAGGCGACCGCCAGAAATTTACCCATGAAGACCGGCTCTGCCTTCCTGTGCCTCTTTTTCACTGCTTCGGGATCGTACTCGGAGTTATGGCAATTCTGACTCACAGAGCAACGCTTATTATGCTCGAAGTTTTTGATCCTCTGCTTGTGCTTGCAGCAGTCCAGAAAGAGAAGTGTACAGCTCTCAACGGCGTGCCTACGATGTTTATTGCCGAGTACACACATCCAATGTTTGATATGTTCGATCTCTCCTCCCTGAGAACCGGGATTATGGCTGGTTCGACCTGCCCTGTAGAAGCCATGAAGAAGGTTGTAAAAGACATGCATTGCCACCAGATTACGAGTGTGTATGGGCTTACTGAAGCCTCTCCTGGCATGACTCAGACCGCAGTAGATGATCCTGTCGAACTCAGGGTGGAAACTGTAGGAAAAAGTTTCCCCGGAGTTGAGGTTAGGGTAGTAGATCCTGATACCAATGAACCAGTGCCTCCAAATACCGTCGGAGAAATCTGTTGTCGCGGATACAACATTATGAAAGGTTACTATAAAATGCCCGAAGAAACGAGAAAGGTGATTGATGAAGACGGGTGGTTGCATAGCGGAGATCTAGGGACCTGCGACGAGAACGGCTATTATAGGATCACAGGCAGGATTAAAGATATGATAATCCGGGGAGGAGAAAACATCTACCCACGGGAGATTGAGGAATTCCTGCATGCTATGCCCGGAATCAAAGATGCCCAGGTTGTGGGAATCCCGGACAAAAAATACGGGGAACTCGTAGGAGCTTTTGTAATTCTCGAAAAAGATGCAGATCTTATCGAGGCCGACATAAGGGATTATGCCATAGGCAGGATAGCCCGTTATAAAGTTCCAAAGCATATTTTCATCGTGGATGAATACCCTCTAACAGCAAGTGGTAAGATTCAAAAGTACAAACTCAGGGATCTAGCTGTGGAACTTCTTAAAAAGCAGGATGAAAATAGCAACTGATTGAAGACAGCAATTGGTAAAATACTAAAAGGTTAACCACCAGGATAGTATTATCGACCTCAATGGTCGATATTCTTTTTTCGTTCAATTTCAATTCGTTAATTCTTCGCTCTAAAATTTAAAGACATCGAGAAATTAGATGTCAGCACATTTTAATAATAGGCTATATTTTTGAAGTACAACGTAAATTCTTCCCCTGTTTAAAATTTTACTTTAAGGCAAAAACGTTAGGCAATTGAATATTTGACGTAATTTATTATATATACGATTTAAGCATTAGAAAGATGTAGTTGTAAGAGAAGCGCAATAATGTACTTGTGCATAGCGTATGGGAAGTTTTCTGTAGGGGTTTCATCGATTGAGGGCTCAAGAAGGGTCATATAGGAGCTCTCAATCAATCACCACAACCAATCACAACCAATTGGATCTTTGAGCTGTTTCTCTTACGACTATACGGAGAATATATGGGGGTATTCTTCAAAGGGGGTTTCACCGATTGAGAGCCCAAGGGTCATCAAACAGGGCTCTCAATCAATTACATCTTTAACCCAACATTCTTTTAATAAACTTTTAGCGTAAATGTAACTTATGGACTTTAAATATAATTTATGAATTTTTGACACAGTTTATTAACTTAGGTAAATTATATAACTAACTTATTTTTCGGCTCTGTAGAAAACCT